>JBBRON010000001.1:0-510911 GCA_038229375.1 Cytophagales bacterium
CCGCTTGCTTGCAATAAGCTGCAGATTTCAAAACATGCCTGAAGTTCTTGCTATAGTTACTTGCTTTTTTTAAATCAGCTTCCTAAATTGTTTATGCCGGCAAGCTTCTCGAGACGGCTCTGATAAAGCGAAGGGCAGGAAAGTGGAGGACAGCTTGCTGAATTTTAGCGATCAATAGTCACCTTATTCAATAATTCTATGAAGCCAGAAGAATTTACTTTCAAACGTTATTCAATGCCGGAGCTCGCAGAACTTTACAGCTGTGCTCCACGGACTTTTAGAAGATACATTGAAAAAATACGCCCCACACTGGGCCAACGCGTGGGACATTTTTATAGCGTTGAGCAGGTAAAGAAAATTGTTGAATACCTCGGCACACCCTTTGTTTTGTTAGTTGGCTTGTTCGTGAATACTTCTGAAGCATTTGCCACTCGGCGGAGTTATCACCTCAGTAGCGACCTTCCGCGATCAAGCTTCAACGACCAACATGCAACGTATGATCCCATTGTTGTGCCGCTTTGTTTTTACTGGATTGTGAAGTCATTTGTTGAGACCACGTGGGTTGTCATAAATATTGAAAGCATTGTACGAAGTCTCAGATGCAATCCCGGTCGGATAAAAAGCAAACAATCAATCATGGGCGATCGTCTTCGTATTTCTATGATGATACTGAATGCGGTTATCGTGACAGGTACGGTTGTTGTTGCTGGGTACATTGTGGGAGAGGTGATTTTTTAGTTGCAGATCTCTTAGTCTGAATTAAAAATGAAGATTAGCTAACGTAGGCGTGTGCGTTTGCCTTGATATGGTATTCGTCACCCCATTGCTTCAGCCGCCGCAAACGCATTTTCAATTCTCAAATTGATTTGTATGGTTTTCCTGATCATTTCTCTCAGCCGTTGATTTCCCGTTGGCGATTCCCGAAATTCAAAGGCAAATGCGTGGAATCCATTCACATCAATCCAAAAGCATGATTTCTATGAAAAAGAATATAATCAACTCCATACTTACCCGCACCCAGGTCGGCCTCCTGAAGCAGCTCCTGGGCGTGTATAAAACTGTTCTCAATAATAAGGTATCAATTCCCTCTGACTCCGACCTTCAAACACTGTTAAGAAAGAAAGACATTCTGTTCGTCGTGGCGTTGGACGGTGACACAGTCGTCGGCGGACTAACAGCACATCTTTTACCTTCTGTGTTCGCCGATGCGAAGAGTTTTTACATACGGGACATTGCTGTTAAAAAGAAATATCAACGGCAGGGAGTGGGCTCGCAAATTATCAAAACATTAATTTATGAGTGTCGGGCGTTCAGGCATAAAGATATCTATGTTCAAACCGAGCTATCGAATAAGATCGCTATCAAATTTTTTAAATCGAACCGCGCCACACTAACAGCGGGATTTCATTTTACTTATGATGACGTTATAAAAGTTCCCAGGTTATAAGACGTCAAGGTTGTTGAGGAGCATAATCCTGGACTTTTTACGCCGCGGAAGAAGGATGGAAAGTCAATCCGTCAGTCATTGCAGAGTCCTCGAAACAGGACAATTTGGGGTAACAAAATATCTGCTGAAATAGTTATTCAACTTTTTAATTGAATTATTTTGAATATTTGCGTCTTTTACTACTTTTACGTTATCATTTTTTAAACTTTCACACATGATAAAACAATTTTTTACCAATGATCACCTTGGAATCGGCTTGTAAAATCGTTTTTTAAGCGATTTCAAGGCCAAAATGAGCGTTTTTAATATTATTTATACGGACTGGCACAAGAATTTACAAGGCTCAAGTGATCTTGAAATTCGACCGATCGAGAGAACAGAAGTATTGAAGTCATTAAATAGCAAAGACTACTACAGAGGACCCCTTAATGATCCCGATAGTAGCTAGGATTATTGGGAGTTTGGCAGAGTAGTGAAAGGCAAAGAAGCTTATATAAAGATCAAAATGGGTAATGAAAACATGCCTGCCATTTGTATTTCATTTCATCTTGCGGAAAGAAAGATTGAGTACCCTTTTAAGGAGATAACATGAAGAGTCCATTTACAGGGGGAGAAACTACTCTCCTTTCTGAAAAAAAAGAGTTTGAGTTCAAGCGTGAAAAATTCTTGATCACACATTTTTACTTTCAATGTATTGATACGAAGGAAGAATTCACAACAGAAGAACTCGATCAGCTCAATACAAATCAATTGTACAATCAGTACAGGGAAAAATACAGCATTCCCTTTCCAGATGAAATCAAATCGATTCGAAATCAATATGATATTTCAGCAAGTAAAATGTCCGAAATATTAGGACTAGGTACCAATAGCTATCGGCAATATGAAGACAGCGAAATGCCTAGTGTATCCAATGGTCGTTTGATTCTCGCCGCGAAAGATCCGTTAGAGTTTCGGAATTTTGTCAAAGCAAGTGAGCCCGTGTTGAGCCCAAAGGATTTTGAACGCATTTGGAGCAAAGTAAATGAGACTATAAAATCATTTGACAGAAATCCTTGGGAACAGATGCTCAACGAAAAAATTTTCTCATACTCAAAACCTTCCGAATTCACTGGATACCGGTCTCCTTCTTTGGAAAGAATTGAAAATACCATCGCATACTTCGCATCGCGTGTAGACTATCTCTGGAAAACTAAACTCAACAAGCTCCTTTTTTATACTGATTTTCTGAACTACAAAAGAACAGGTTACTCAATTAATGGAATTGCCTATAGAGCAATCCAATTGGGTCCGGTACCTTCAGAATATGATAAGCTTTATTTAAAATTATTGGATGACAACAAATTTGAAGTAGAATATATCTCGTTTAAGGAGAATGGCTACGTTGGCGAGGCTCTAAAAAATAAAATCAATTTTAACAAAGAATTATTTTCCGAAGCTGAACTAGGAGTTCTCGATGAAGTAACTTCAAAATTGGCTGACAAAAACAGTACCGAAATTGTTGAAATAAGCCATCAGGAAAAGGGCTGGATTGAGAATGAAACGAGGCACGATATAATTAGTTACCAAAAGTATGCGTTTGACTTAAGTGCAATTTAACTAGATCACAAATATGAAAAATCTATTTGCTCCGCTATTGTACTTGGCCGGTAAGAAATCTGTCATCATCGCATCTCAACTACCAATCGGGAAATGGCATGAATATATTGCCGAACCAACACTGGCCGACGCCATTATGGACAGACTTTTAACCAACGCTCATCGTTTTGAACTGAAAGGTGAATCGCTGCGTAAAAAAGCTCCCGCTAACACAGTAAAAAAATAATAACTTTATGACATCAAATCGTAAGCCAAAGGGTAGGACAGATCATTAGCGGAATACCTAGTACAGACTTCCCGGAATAATCATCAACGCTTTGCGATGGATCGCGGAGAACATACGAATCGTCCCGTCAGGGCCGAAATATTTTTAGTAAACATATCAATGCGAAACACCCGTCCCGTAGGGTCGGAACATTTGTTATAAATTAACAAACATTGCGTCCCGATGGGACGCCTCGAACCGATGCATGAAGTTTCTACAAATATTTCGTCCTAACGGGACGCTCGGTCGGTGTGATACAGCCCACGGTTTCAACCGTGGGTACCACGACATTATAGTTTTCCGACAACCATTTCAATGGTTTTTATAAGAGAATTCAGATTTAAAATTGAATAAGGTAATAATGTGAACGGCTAGAACCGGTCGACATTGCAAATGTCGACCAACCGACGCGGCGAAAAATGATTAAATTTGAATTTAAATCCGAGAACAATGGCACCTTTGGCATCCAAAAAAAGAACACTCGTAACTACTGTGGATAAGAAAATAAAAGATCATTCCAATGATGTCTTTGTTCAGAAAAAACTTGGAGCTGCCAAGAAACTCATCGATAAGTATGGACTACCGAAGTCAATAAAGTATGCCAAACATTAATTGGAGAAGGGATTACAAATCCGCTTTCTTCCCATGATTCATCCAAGCAAGCGTTTCATTGAGCATGTTCTTCCCAGCCACAACGTGGCGTAATTTCCCAGCCCCCGTCCGAAGGGCGGGGTATCCGATGCAAACATGTATTAAAGCCACAACGTGGCGAGATAAATTATCCTTCAACGTTTTGCGATGGATCGCGGAGAGCATACGAATCGTCCCGTTAGGGACGCTCGGTCGGTGTGATACAGCCCACGGTTTCAACCGTGGGGACCACGACATTATAGTTTTCCGACAACCATTTCAATGGTTTTTATAAGAGAATTCAGATTTAAAATTGAATAAGGTAATAAGGTGAACGGCTAGAACCGGTCGACATTGCAAATGTCGACCAACCGAGAACGTCAAGGTGCTAGTTCAAATTAAGGCTATCGCCCGAATATTCTACACCCACTACATGCGCTGGTTTTACTGGAATAGAGTCTGTTACCAGATCAAAAACGATGTCACTCGAATCT
Organism: Cytophagales bacterium; assembly: GCA_038229375.1. Classification (GTDB taxonomy): domain Bacteria; phylum Bacteroidota; class Bacteroidia; order Cytophagales; family Cyclobacteriaceae; genus ELB16-189. Next base: position 4,436 of record JBBRON010000001.1, read on the forward strand.
CGCACACAAACCATCATATAAAATCGATCAAAGTTTTCAGGAGGCAAGTTGCTGTAGTGGCGTTTTATGTTCTCGTTAGACTCCTTATTGTGATAGACATACCTATACTTCAAGGTAACCTTGCCTGAGTATACCTGCCCTGGGTTGGTGACTTCCGCTACTATGTATGTAGTGGATAAGCAGGGCTTTACCGGTTCATCGGGCGCCAGATACACATAGGCAATTAATCCAATGATCAACAATGGAATAATAAATATCAGGTTACTCAGTAGGAAGTTGAGAATTCTTTGCAAGTTGTTCATGTTCCTTGTGAGGTCTACCTTTTGTTAAGATCACTAAAAAAATAGGAAGCTCAAAATGCTACAAGAATTTATTGTAAGCGGAGTTACTGTTTACAGTACTCCGTGTAATACTATACGCAGCATCCCCGAACGGAGACACAGCTAGGAAAAAATGTTGTGGTCAGGCGACCAACAACAACTGAGAACATATCTACCAACTTTATTCCCTTGTTGGCAATTTTATTGATGCTTTAAAAAACCGATTAAATCCATTTATTGAATTTGAAGTTAAGTCTTCTTCCAAGTTTTCACTTGCTGTTTGGTCGGGATAAATAATCAGACAATCAATAACTTCATCTTTAGATTTTTTTAGCTCTTCAGACACCGCAGATAGTCTTGCATAACCACTAATTTGTCGTATGTCATCGATAATATAGGTATGACCATATTTTAGCTTGTATTTAGCATCCACAATCATCTTGTATTGTGGTGTGTTAATTAAATAATCTAACTCATTCCAACGCTTAGTGAATTGGTATTTAACTCCATCACGAAAGCGGTCTTTGAGTTTACCTAAGACATATAATTCGAATAGTTTGCTCATATCAATCCAAAACGGTGGTGAGCTTATTTTTTCATTGGCACTAATACTACTCATGTTATAACCGAATCGTTTGAGTATGAGTTTTGAAAGTCTTATCGCAACCTTATACTCTTGTATAAAGGATTTACATATGATGCTTTAATCTCTGATAACTCAATCTTATCGTCAACCAATTCAAATACAGGCAGGCAAAATTTCAGAAGTTCTGATGTTGAGCTTTCTAACGAAGGTTGGAAGGCTGAGTAACGTTGAATGAATCTGATTGCTTTTTTTATTAGTCGATTCTCAAGGGAGTTGAAGCCAAATTCTTGGTAAGAACATACCGTCCTCAGTGGTTTGTTCTTCAGAATGTTGGTTTTAAGATTTTTGCTGATTAGAATCTTACCTTTCACTCTGGTGTTTAAATTACTCTCAACCGAATAATAGTCTTTCTTTAATCCTTTTTTGACTATTACTCTTACCACTTGTAAGAAGTGAACAACAAGAAGAGGTGTAAGAATATCTTGCTTTTGCTTGATTTCAATTTGCGGCTTATCAAATTGAATATGGTATAGGTTCTCTGTTTCGCATAAGACATCCGGATGTTTTAAGCATGAACAAAGCATTTTTAGGTAATCCGTCTTGTTGTTCTTGTCGTTAGTTTTTGGCTCTACATAAATAGCACTATTATGATCTATCCAGTCAAGGCCTATGTAGTACGACAATCTTAACTTCCTGATACTACCCTCATCATAGATTTCAAAGCAAGTCGAATCATCACCTCTTTTATTCTTAAAGAAAATTCTATTTGTTGGTAATGAGTGAGGCGCTGGCAGGGCATCATGATAATGTTCAGTATATGAATGAAGTGTTACCATTTTTCAATTTCTTTCCAGGCATTCTCCAATAAAATTCCGTCTTTAATATACTCCTTCAGTATAGACTTTATTTCATATTCCAAACGCATGTTCAACTTGTCGTCCTCCTTTTCTAAAAAATAACTATGACCAATCATTACATCTTCCCAATTGAATTCTGGCGATAAAAAAGTACTTGATTCTTCATCCTTTTTGCAGAAAAGGTTTTTTGTTTTCTGAAATAATTCCAATGCCCTTGGTGATCCCTTCTCTCGTACCACACTCTCATCTGGCAAAACCGGGTAAAATGAGAACCTCCTTCGTATTGCATAATCAATATGGCCAACGCTTCTGTCAGCCGTGTTCATTGTGCCTATGATGTATAAATTGGGGGGTAATAAAATTTTTCGATTACCGTCAACCGCGTACAAACTTTCTACAGCACGATTGCGATATTCTAATGCGTAGATCAGCTCGCCTAACACAGACGATAGATTGGCTCTGTTAATCTCATCGATAATTAAAACATAGTTCTTTAAAGCTGGCCGAACAGCATCCGAAGCATAAGGAGCTTTGCTGCCTAAGAATTTTTTAAAGTCTTGCAATACTTTCGAGAAGTAAGTGGCATGCTGATTCACAAGACCATTTTGATAAAGTCTTTTAAAATCTTTTCGGGTATCAGCTCCTTTCAAGTATGCATCTAGCAGTTGTTGAAATTTCATACGCAGGCCGCGCTGGTGTTGCTCCCAGCCATCACCCTTATATCTGAAAGCATCCTCTTCTACTTCAAAAATATAGACGATGCTATCTCCAATCAAGTACTTGGGTTCCTTGCCAAGACTTTCTTCAATTTGATCGGCATATTCGAGAATCATTGCCTCCGCCCATTTCTCCTTTGATAAAACGGTGGTGTCCTTGTAATGATCTTTATAGTTATCCTGTGCCTTTTTCGCAAACTCTGCCAGTATTCTATTAACAGACTCGTACTCAATTTCGCCATCAGTTACTTTCGAGGCAATTCCCCTTACGAAATCTTCATAGGAATAGGAAGGGTGGAACTGAATTAGTTTTACTTGATCTTCTGATCCTTCCGCGTAAGCTCTTAGGTAACTGATGATCGATGGGAGGTATGAACCGTCCTTACCTTCTTCAATTGTGCTTTGGTTATTTAATCCATTCAATATGTTTTCGATCGAGATCGAATAATTACTCCCTGTGCTGATCTTAATTTTTACGCTGTCCTTAATCTCTTCGATTTCGAATGTGATATTATCTTTTGGCGTTGTGAGTTTGAGACCTTTGTACAGATTTTTAAGAACAAACTCTTTTGTTACCTGTGTGAAGTCAGTAGGCTTGGATAAGACTTTTGCTACTTCGTGAGCAAGTCTTGTTTTTCCCGTTCCCGGAGGACCTTGCAAAATTACCTGAGGTTTATATCTAAGTAATTCGAGAACTTTAATTTGTTCATTCATGGAATCAATGATTTTAAAAGCTGCTTTTATATTTTCTTGAAGAAGATCAATCATTCTGCGAGCACCAAAATGTTTGCTGAGCGAAACTCTTTTCTTATCTCCCTTTTCACCTTGCCATTCAAACACCAACGGGCCGAAGTATTTTTCGTCTATTGGTTCTCCTTTGCTTTTGATATAGGCTTGAATCAGCAAGATGAGATCGTGCCAGTGATTGTTGTTTACTAGATTGTGGTAGTACTGGCCTCTCTGTCCATCTTTTGTGATTTCCTGAATCCAACCCGTCTGTGCATTGTTAGCTAACTGATACAGAAAATCACCAAACTTAGCATCATCTCCACATATGTCTGGTATCACTAAACTTTCAAGATCGCTTTCATTACTACCCTGTGGCCAATCATGATTGTCCATGTCAAGCCAAAAAACGGCATCACCAAAATGCTTTCGTAAACCATCTGGATTACGAGATACATCAGTAAGAAGCGCATTTTTATAAAATAGCTCTTTCGAATTAAATTCTTGGTCTTGAAATAAGTAGGTTACCAGAACACTTTTTAAACCTTGCGACTCATTTTCAGAAGATGTAGAATCAGTCACAATTACTTTAATGTTGCCAAAAACTGAAATTAAATCTCTAGTCTTTTCAAATTCCATGATATTATAATTCTAACCCAAGTTTAAGACCTTGTTAATATCAATATGCTTTAAGATATCCCTGCACATCTTTCCCCGTTGAGTTTTTAGAATTGCCTTAGATTCCTTGGGAACATGCTTTAACTTAAACAATGCATCAATAAAAACAGCCTCATCTTTTGTTCCTAAATAATGTTTATGCTTGTTAAAAAAATCAACTAGTTCCTCAACTTCAGGCAGGATTTTATTATATCTAGCTACCAAATTCAAATCATTCAATGTTATGTCCGCAGGCTTTAGATTCAGGTTGTCAATAAATATTTCGTCAACAGAGTCCCCTAGTAATGCTTTAAGCGATACTCTAAATTTATAAAGGGAATCAAAAGATTCATGATATGGATGTGCGTGAGTTTCGGTCTTGATATCCCTTGCAAACTCTTCTCTTGAGTTAACCTCGTGAACCACCAGACCTCTGCTTCTGAATTCCTTTCCGGCCTGAATCAATAAATCTAAACGATCAACGATGAAATAGAATTTAGGGATGACACCTTTCTTTTGAAAGTAGTCGGTGAGGAACTTTACGTTGTAAAAAGCCAACGCAGTTTTACCACTTCCCTGAGTATGCCAGATAATACCTTTCCGAATTCCTTCATCAAGTTTATTCCCGATTGCTTTCGTGGCAAAGATCTGCGGATACCGCATAATATGTTTTTGCAGTCCGCTTGTTTCCTTCACATAAACAATAGCATACTTCAACACAAAAGCCAACCGATCGCGCTTCAGCAAAGAGGTGCACATCGTGTTCGTGGGGCTTTCTGAATTCTTGTTGACGAGGAATTCTTGTGAGTTTTTGATACTCACATAATTAGTATCAACGAGCACAAAGTTCTCTGTTTCTTCCTCCTCTTCTTTCAGAATTTCAGAAAGATTGAATTTCTCTTCCTCTCTGAAATAATTTAAGAGTGGTTTGCCGTACGAAGTTGTTGCATAAAAGGCTCCTTCCAGCTTTTGCAATGAACCTTCCTGATATGGCATATTGTTAGAGAAGATCATTAACTGTGTGATGTTCACAAAGTTTCTAAACTTCTTATTCTGAAAGCGCTTTTGAATTCTATTAAGCTCTGCTAAAATGCCATCCTGGTTATTTGGCTTCTTAACTTCAATGAAAACCAAGGGCATTCCATTAATTAACAGGGTGATGTCTGGCCGGAATTCCTCTTCATCCTTTTTACATGTCAATTCGGTGACAACATGAAATGAATTGTTATCGAAATTATCAAAGTCAAGTAAGCGCGTGCCAGATTGATCGACCAGCTTTTCGTAAAAAGATTTTCCGAGATCTTCATTTTCAAGGCATAAGGCTATCTCATCATAAAAGCGTTTGATATCCGCTTCACTCAATGCTGGATTGATCTTACCAATGCTTTTATAGAAAATGTCTTTGAAAATATTGTTTGATTCATCCCAGGTTTGACCGGCAAGTGACAAGTACCCGTATCCCAGCCGGATCAAGTGGAGAATAGTCGGAATTTTGACTCTCGAGTCTTCGTTGAATTTCATTAGGGTTGGGGAACCGGCTCGAAATAAACAAGCACGTTAAACTACGGAAAACCTGACCAACATTATTAACTGACGGATGCGAAGTGAATCTCGATTACCTTCATTGACAGAAGATACTCGTTCCGATTTGCAGATTTAGTAATCGCGCTTAACTTTGCAGTCCGTTTTAGGGGAAATTTCAGCTTTTTACGAAGGTTTGGCAGCTTTCAGAGTACAAAAAGCCTTAAAACGGACTCCATATGCCTGAGATGAGGCAAGGTGATCAAGTCACCTTTGCTAAAGCTTCGGGGGTAACATCCACCTTCGCTAAAGCTATGGTGGATACAAGCGGGAGTAGCTCAGTTGGTAGAGCACGACCTTGCCAAGGTCGGGGTCGCGAGTTCGAGTCTCGTTTCCCGCTCAGAAAATTGATGATTTGAGGATTTTTTGATTTATTGATTTATGCCCTGCAACGAATCAATAAATCCTAGTCTTCAAATCATTTGTTTTTTGAGACCATTACAATGAGGAATTGTACGGTTTTTCGGTCTTTGAAAATTTGTTGAGTTATTGAGTTGTCACGTATTTAGACTGACAATTAAATCAGTGATTTGGACGCGCAGCAACTTCAGAAGAGGACGAAAGATTTTAGCCTTGCTATTATCAGGTTGTATAAAGGCCTGGCGAGAACTCCAGAAGCGCAAATTCTTGGTAGGCAACTGCTGAGATCGGCAACCTCTGTTGCTGCTAACTATCGAGCCGTTTGTCGTGCACGATCGAACCGAGAGTTTTTTGCGAAGATTTGCATCGTGGTTGAGGAGGCTGATGAAACTGTTCTCTGGCTTGAATTGATCAAAGAGTCTGGAGTTGCCGACATCGAGACATCTATTTTGCGGGAGGCAAATGAGATTCTCTACATTATGGCTGCTTCGCTTAAGACAGCAAAGAATAACCTTAATCGAAGCGCCCAATCACCAAATCAATAAATCAACAAATCAATAAATTTTTGCCCGGGTGGTGGAATTGGTAGACACGCAGGACTTAAAATCCTGTGACCCTTAAAGGTTGTACGGGTTCAAGTCCCGTCTCGGGTACTAAAGCGTACTTTTTAACAAATTGGCTAGCGTTTCTGTATTCTGTCGAGCTAGATAGGTCCTACACTGGGAGCTGCCTTGAATTTCATTTTCGATTCGAAGATCCTCTTAATAAAATTTACGCCAGGTTTTTTAAAGGTGTCGAATTCAAATAGAAATTCGGATTTATCTCGCCCCGTTGGGGCTTGTGTATGCTTGCGCTTAAATGCGCCTGCGCTTCGCACGGCGCTGATATATCTCGGCCCGCTGGGCCTCCGTGAAAAGACAAAAAAAGAACCCCGTCTCCAGGGCTCTTTTATGATAGATTAAAACGTATCACTTAAACTTCACCACCAGATTACTTGTCTGCAGTGGATTATAAGGACTAAGTGCACCAAGTCGCGCGGCGAGCGCATCCCATTCAGTGCCGGGCGAAGTGCCTCCTCTCATAAATCCGTTCTTGCTGAAGTAGCCAGGCGCAGCCGTATTTTTCAAGTACGCTGCTACTTGTGTCTGATCAATGCCAGGCCAGATTGTATTGATCGCCTTCGTGAACACATTCTTGATTGAATTGTCTTTTAACAAAACGTTGCGATCAGAATTATCCAGACTGCTGGATGGCAACCCTACTTCTGCTACACCAATGTCAAACAACTCGTTGCCGGAAGCGACAAACGCCCAATTGAATCCTTTGTCGGTTGTGAAAAATGATGCGTTGGGATGATTGCTATTGCCTACTACGTCAATGACGTTGCCTTTCTTACCGGCAAACATGTGTACCGTGTTGATGGAGTAAGGTTCAGTGATAGGATTGCCCAACGGAACCCCCGAGATAAATACTTCCATCTGTTTTTCATAGCCCAATGATCCACCCTCAGTATAGGTAACTTTAAAGAGTGCATCCGGAACCTTACTGTTTTTATTCCTGTCAGAGTTGTAGGGCTTGATGATAGCAATGCCTTTCACAATGTCCGTATTCCAAAATAACTGCATCGCCTTGCCACCATCCGCCTGACTTTCATCTGCTGCATCCGTTACCGTGAGCTGGTAATCCCAGGTTGTACCTTCAAAGTCTACTTTCGATTTTACTATGAGGTTCTTAGCCCGTCCATCTTCATCGCTTGTATAGGTCAAGGATTGAATCTTATCAATTCGGTACTTGCGAACGCCATTAATAAATCCTTCTACAATCTTCGATGCATTTTTTCCAACGTTGATAAACGTTCCCAGGTTTCTATAAATTTCATTTCCTTGTAGCGTGTCGGTCTGCACTCTTCCGCCGATGCGACCTCCTGCAGCATTGCTACTAATGGAGGGCGGTATATCCACACTAAATGACTGCGGAAGCAGGTCTTTCTGAGGATTAATCGACTCATTGTTCTGGCAAGAAGCTAATGCCAATGCGATGGCAAAACCAGCAGCTAAATTGCGTAACGTGAACCTTGTTGTTTTCATGTTGTTAATGTTTAAATGGCTTTTTTGTTGTTAAAAGAGGGCTTTTATGCGCTCCTGACCATTAAACACATGAACTGCCTGCCACCCTTACGCCCTATATTTCTTTTTTATGGCCTGACTACCGTAGTGTCCGCAATCACCGTAGAAACGGCGAAAAAGCCGATGGCGCCTTCTGAGAGATTTGAAGATGCATTGGCAGGCTCGATGTCAAAATAACCACCCCGCCATTCAGTTTCCGAAATTACGGAACGAAGAAATTTTTGATAGGTATCGCTGACAGAATATTTTCGGCGGATAATAGTTGCTCCTGCAGGAAACAAAAATTCCGCTTTAGCCGGCTTGAAGATTTCATGTGCGTCGATTGTCTTGAGATCGTACCAATAAACTTTACCGTCGCAGCTGGCCGTTGTGCACGCCGCCGTATTTCTCCAACTAATTTGATACTCTACAAAATTAGCTAGCCGCCCGCTGTTGCTGAAGTTCAATGTATAAGATACATCATTCGTTTTCCGATAACTGATCGTTGGCAATGGCTCCGCCGGATTTGAACTGTCAACGCCATAATATTCCTTTCCCTTATATACTATATGCAGCAAATATGTTTTTCCAACCACTGCACGCATTGCTTCCGAAATATAACTACCGGGGTTCGTCTGCGATTCGGTTACCGTATATGCTTTGCTGCCGTCGCCTATTTCAACGAATGCTCCTGTAACCGGCAGCCTGCCCTGATTCAAATTGGGAGTAGGAAGACTGAGGGTAATAACGTGTTGTTTTTGCTCATTCGTTAGGATCGCATCTACAACCAGCAGGTTTGTTTGCTGGGATAATACCGGTCGCTGAATGATTTCTTCACACGCCTGTAGCGCAAGAGTAAGAATCATTATGGCTACCATCTTTCTTCTCATAAGAACTTGAAATTATAGCTGAACGACGGGACAAATTGAAACAGATAACTTTGGGATATCACTCGATCATTATCGAGTGCGTTGGCAGGGATTTTAATGCTTCCATCGATGACCTGCTGTTTGTTGTAGTCGATGAAAAGAGTATTTTTCCTTCCATAGAGATTATAAATCGAAAACGTGAGGCTGTGATTGAATTTTTTCTCTAGGTTTTTATTGAGCTTCAGTGTTGCTGAAACATCCATGCGATGATAATCCGGCAAACGATCATTATTCTTTTCTGCATAGATCGGAACAGACTGTCCCTGATAAGAATAGAACCCGGTGGGCGATGAAAAAGGTGCCCCTGTTGAATAATTCCAGTTCATTCCCACATTCCATCGCCGATTGATATCATAGGACATCATTAGATTGATCTGATGCGGTCTGTCATAAAAAGCGTTGTACGTACGCCCCCCATTGATGTCATTGAATTGACGCAAAGCTCTTGAATACGTATAGCCCAACCATCCACGCAACCGGCCTTCATCTTTTTTAATTTGAGTTTCAATGCCATACGCTGTGCCTTCGCCGAAGCGCAGTTCTCGTTCCAGCAAAGGATTGAGCAGCGTGCGGGGATGGGCTATGTAATCAATTTGATTAAACATTTTCTTTATATATCCCTCCGCCATAAATGAAAGTCCGGGTCTGGATAACGACCGGTAATATCCAAGGGTGAGTTGGTGGGCGATCTGCGGCTGAATGTTAATGCTGCTGGGCAACCAGACTTCGAGGGAGGTGAACGGGCTAATCGAATTGGTAATCAGATGAACGTTTTGGACATTTCTTGCCACACTGGTCTTGATTGATGATCGTTCGTTGATGGTATAGCTTATGGTGGCGCGTGGCTCGGCGTTAATAAAATTCTTATACGATTGTCCACTTTTGTATCGAAGCGTGTCGATGGGGTTTCCGTTATTGTCGAGGACAAATTCAAACGCTTCGCCAGTATTTGTCCATGAAGTAATTCGCAATCCATAATTTAATCCCCAACGGCGGTTCAATTGAATTTCCTGGTTTCCATACATGACGAATTCGCTGGAATTGCGAACTGACAGCTGTGGAAATACTGCGTTTGGGTCTTTTGTCTTAAGATTTCCAGGGTTGAAGAAATATCCGCTGAGGGCGGCTCCGAACGTGATTACATTTTGCGGAGCTACAAAGTAGCTGAAGTCTGTCTTTAAATTGATGTTTGCAATTTGTGAATTCCACCGTGTGTCATTAGCAACATCCGGGTACAAGAAGTAATCGTATTTGCTTCCCGAAAATGTCGTGTTGACAAAAAGCTTTTCATTAATAATATGGTTCCATCGGATAGTGGCTGCCTGGTTGGCCCACGATATAGCGCCGTTGTTAATGTAATAGTCATCGCTTCCGGTATAAAACGAAAGGAATACTCTGTTTGCCGCATTGAGTTTAAAATTGACCTTTCCATTAATGTCGTAAAATTGAAATTTCTTCACAGCAGGATCCAGCAATTGAAAAAACCATTTCAGGCGGGAAAGTCTTGCCGCTATCATGAATGAACTTGCTCCTTTTTTGATTGGCCCTTCAATTCCCAATTTTGTTGAGATAACTCCCAGGTTACCCCAAACCTGCGTGCGTTGGTCATTGCCTTTTTTAGTTTGCACATACATGACTGATGAAAGTCTCCCACCCAGGGAGGCTGGCATATTCCCTTTGTACACGGTAATGTCATTGATGGCGTCCGGTATGATAGTAGAAAAGAAACCCAAGAGATGGCTCGGATTAAATACAGGCGCATCGTCCAGCATCACTAAATTCTGATCGCGAAAACCTCCACGCACATAATAGAATGTTGAGCCATCGGAATGCATTTTAATCCCAGGCACAGACTCCAACGATTTTATTACATCCATTTCACCAAACAAAGCAGGCCGCTCTTCAACGGCTTTTGGTCTGATGTCAATTTTCGCAGCTTGTATTTCTTCAATAGCAGACGGCTTTGCATCTGTGACGATTACCGGCGCAAGCAGAGGCGGATCTTCGTCCATTTGAATGTCCTCCTGCCGCGATGACAGAAGGGGAGCTTCCTTTACGAACTCTTTATACCCTACGAACGAGCCTCGGATATGATAGTCTCCTTTTGGAAGGGTAACAGAATAAAATCCAAAAGCATTTGTAACGACTCCTGTTTTTAGTTCGTCCACAAAAAGAACGGCACCGATCATCGCCTCACCGCTTTTTCGGTCATGAACAAAACCGCTTAATGTTGCCTCAACTGATGCGGGCTTTTCATTGGGTTTTTCAGGCAAAAGAACTATTTGCCCTTCGATAATTTTAAACGTGAAGCCGACAATGGCTCCTACTTCATCCAGTATCGTGATAAGCGTTTTTTGGGTGGCTTCGTACCGAATCACCTGGTCGCCGTTGATCTTGTTAGGATTGTAGGAGAACCTGACGCCGGCTTTTTTGGAAATTTCCTCCAACAAGGTTGTCAGTGGTGTATTGTTATTCTCAATCGAAATTTTATTGGAAAGAATATCCTGAGCAAAAGTTGTATCAATGCAAAGAAAGAGAATCAGAAATAACAGAGGAAGAAGGCAAGCGGATGAAACTCTCTTCATAATCACTGGCAACCGGCTGCCTTGATAATGATGCGATCCCCCTGTTCTTGAATGGTGAGATTGAGGGTGGTTGTTAGCACATTTAGAACTGCTTCAAGCGATTGCTGATCAAACGTCGCCGTGACTGCGCATGAAGGTGAAACAGGCGCGGCAATACTAATTTTTGAGTCGTAAGTCCGGTTGATTAACGCAATGACGGATACCAGATCGCTCTTATTGAAAATCATTTTACGTGTCTTCCATGATAAGAAATTTACATCGCCATTGGTCAGGCTTTTGAGTTCTTTGCTCAAAGGAGAATATTCACCCCGGTCGCCGGCAAGGAGCTTTACTTCCTTTTTTTCAGCAGGAACTGAAAACTTCACAATCCCGGTTTGAACGACAACTTCCATTTTACTTTGCCCTTCAAATGCTGCAATGGTAAATGATGTTCCCAGGACCTCAACTTTTGCCTGATTAAATTCAACAATAAAAGGCAATGAGGGGTCGTGAGTCACGTCAAAAAAACCTTCTCCTTTTATTCTAACCGTCCTGGTCTTTTCTCCAAAAGACTTTGAATAAGCAAGTTTTGAATTTCGGTTTAATGTGACATGAGAACCGTCTGGTAAAACGATCTCCTGTGTGGCCTGTGCGGTTTCATAAACGACGTCTGAATTTCCAGAAATGAAATAATACACCACAAATCCAGAGACTGCCAAGAAGAGAAAAGCGGCAGCCATTCGAAGATACGGTATGGAATGACGAAGGGGAGCCGCTTCTCTGTTTTCTATTTTACTTGCAAGTACATCCCACTCTTTTTCGACATCAATATCAGAATCCTCTTTTGTTTTATTGGAGTAATACTTAGCACTTAATTCAAATGCCTTACTGAGCTTTTGGTATTTACTAACATTTTCCGGGATTGACATCCATTCCGATAATTTTTTCTCATCATCAGCGGATGCTTCGCCCATCAGGCTCCTGGTAATTAAATGTTCGATATCGTCCTGATCCTTACTCACAATGACTGGTCATATTTAGATAACACCAATTCCATATAATACCCTTAGTTGCCAAAGATAAAAAAGAGTAATCCCATAAATTCCCCAAGCCTGTCGCGCAGAATTCGCAAGGCTTTGGTTATTTGCGCCTCCACCGTTTTCTCTGATATCTTCATTTTCTCAGCAATTTGGGCATATTTGAGGCCTTCCAACCGACTGAGTTCAAATACTTCACGACATTTTTCTGGCAAGTCGAGTAAGGCCAATTCGATAGCATACTCTAATTCACCGGCCTCGATAGTAGTGTCTTGATAGGATCGTGCGTCCTCCGGGATGCGATCGATTCTTACTATTTTTTTGTTGTCGCGTATGTGGTTTAGGCAGCGGTTGCGTACCGCTGTAAAAAGATAGCTACTATAGTTTGCATCGCTTGCTATTGTTTCTTTTTTGTCCCATACGTTGACAAAAACATCATGAACGATTCCCTTCGCCTCATCCTGATCTTTAACATACTTTTTGGCAAAACTGCACAAAGGCTTAAAATGCTCTTTGAACAATTTTTCAAAAGATGAAAGATTCAGACTTGCCAAATTTATAAGGTGCTTTAACTACCTGGAATCAGATAAAGTTAAGGGTTCTGATTTGTTTTCAATTCCTTGATCAAAATTCTCTTGAAATCAACTGGCTGGCCTTCACTCTGCAGCGCAATGAATCCTGATGATAATAACTGACCTGGCTTCCACAGAGTTGAATCATATCCGTTCACAACACCTCCGCCCATCTGTGGCTTGGTATAACGCAGCACTGTGTCACCGTTGATAAGGTGCGTAACCAATGAATCTCCATACACGATTAACTCCGCTTTTACCCACTGATCACCATCATAGGTTTTGGAGGTGGAGTTGAGACAATGACTTGGATACAATGATCCGTTGAAAAAGATTTCGGTGCCTGGCGAACACATATTGCCTGTGGGACGGGGATTGCCATCTCCAAGACCTCCCAGAAATTGCATTTCTACCGAGATAGGCCAGTTCTGTTCTTTCGGCATCGTGCGAGGATCCTGGGAATGAAACATTACTCCACTATTGCGCAACGTGTAGTCCGGTGCGCCACGCTGAAGCTCTCCAACAAATCTGTATTCCAGCTTAAGATGAAAATTTGAAAAGGGTTTTTTATAATAGAGATGTCCAAACTGGTCGTTGAATTCGCCGTATTGATCATAGACGACACGAATGATACTGTCTTGAACGCGGAAGGTGTTGCCGAAATTAATGCCAACGTCGTGATGGTGTATCTTGACGGTCCAGTTATCGATGTCGGTACCGTTGAAGAGAGGGGTCCATTCATGGGTGTTTTCTTTTTTTCTTGCGCAAGAAGAAATTAGGAATATGAATACAAAGAAGAGAAACGGCTTGCTCATTGGTGGGTCTTTCGAACTTTATACACTAAGGTCGGATTAATTTAGCTTATCTGTATCACGCGACGAACTCGTTGAATATTTTCCCATGTCCTTTTATCAACGCAGCCGCTGCACTTGTGCATGTCACCCTGATCCCGAGTATTTTCAAAGCGGTCTCGTATGACTGCATCAATGGCCCATCGCCAACAAGGTGGACATGCGAATAAACATTTTTAACATCTTTCAGTTCGGCGCCAATGATAAGTCCGCTTAGGTATTGATAATTACTCACGGGCGATGACTTGAACAGAACCTGGCGAACCCGGACACTGAAAAGTGCATTCAACACATTGTTAGTTTCTGTAACCCGAACCCCGCCTTCAAAGGCTTCCATGTCTTCTCCATGCTCAAGTGAATTTGAGAGAATACTGTTCTTTGACATTAGGTTGAACAGTTCACCCGTCATGTAGGTTCTAAAATAAACAGCGTTTCCATTTTCAACCATCACATGTTTAGAGTGCGTGCCTGGCAAAATGTATAGACCAGAACCTGATAGTGGCTCACACCCAAACAAAATTGTTTCTTCGCCCCGCATAATGTCGTTGACGCATTTCATGCCTGACACCAGGTAAAGAGTATGTGCGAGTGTGGCGTCTGCTTCGAATTTTTTAATGAGCAGGTTCGACGCGTTCCATGAAAATGGAAAATCCTTGTAGGGAAGTTCGCTGATTCCAATTGTTGATGAGGCCATTCCGGAAAGGATCAACGGGAGTGTTTGATTTCTAACAAGCTGTTCCGCTGCATCTGCGACAATCTTCTTATAAAACGTCTCGCGTTCTGATGTGGGTTTTTTAGTGGCTAACCATTGCGTATGAGTTAACGCAATGCCCTGCTCCGACCGCACCTCGTTTGTCACTTCGCCTGTGGCAGCGTTCACCAGGCGAAGCCGGAAGGATGAGGTGCCCCAGTCGCAGCTGAGGAATTGATTTTGCTTCATTGATTTGAGGTTAATCTTGCTTTTTCATGTTTTCCCTAACTCTTTCCTGCAATTAAAACCATATTCGTCACCGGGAATTTCATTGGGTGAAGTTTCTCATCAAACAACTCCACTTTATTTATAAACCTGTTTTTCACAATCCATTCATTCGTGTAGGCCATCGATTTCTCTGAAACTGAAAAACCGACTTCCTCGAGATGTTGCTTCCATTCCTGAAAATCCCAGAAACAAAACGTTTCATGCATCTCACTTTCCCAGTTATCACAATAATCCTTACGACTCATGAATTCACAGGCGTCTTTTAATGCCAGCTTGAAATACTCCTCGCCTTTCAATTCTACTTTTTCAAACGTCAGGTTGTAGCCCTCCTTCTTTCGGAAATCATTTGCGAAACGAAAGAAACGTCCATAGGTAGAAAGCCCTTTCAGATAATCAGCAAGCTCTTCACGCGTAGAAAAGGTTTTATCGTAATCTTCGTTGCGACCGTCTGATTTATTAAGCTTCATTACAATATTCTCATTCTTGTTTGCAGGTCCTACAACATCACGATTAATCCAAACGCCACCAGGAGCCAGCTCTTCAAACCTGTTTCTAATAAACGACAATAAATCTTCGCGACTTCCATAGGATTCAATTTCGTGGGTGAGCGATGACGTATGAATGGTATTCATCGTATTTCGATCGAATACCAGTCCGGTTACAGCATTGCGTTGAGAAAAGAAGACAAATGGATTCTTAAACTCGCCGTTGTGCTTTCTCTGCTGACAGATATCAAAAAGATGTCTGGCAACTTCTATTCCATAGAAATCCGATTCGCGAAAGCGTTCGTCATCACAGGCAAGCTTTATCCACGAACCTACAGCACAGCCAATATCCCCTATTCGCCCAGGCCTGATAAAAGATAAAGTTTCGCTGTATTTCAATTCAGCGATATCATCCATCTGCCGCACGTAGGTGTTGTAGTCGCGGGTAGTGGTAATATCGCCATCGTCACTGATCATCTTATCTCTGAACAGCAACTGCACCTTTTCCCCTAACCGATACTTTTTCCAGATGTCGATAGAGGAAGAATGCATTTTGGAAAGTATAGAGGGATTTGTCGTCCAGTTTGAATCGCTGGCAATCTTCTCGACCACATCCCACGGAAGGACAGTGTGATGTTTCCAGTCTTTACGATCTTCAAGCTCTGCCGGCAGAATGGTGAATCCATCGCGTTCATACATTTCCAGGACGGGCGTCGAACAGATTACCAGTGTGTTTTCCGGGTTGAGATCAAACATCCCTTCGCTTTCATGATGAATTCTTTTGAGCGTGTATTGTGAAAAATTCTTTACGCTACCCACATCATCAACTCCATAAATAAAGCATGGCACGTTGATATCTTTGCTGAAGCTCTCGATCATCAGGGCACGGATATAAAATGGAAGCGGATTGCGGCGAGTATTCGAGTGATTGGCTGATGTGACTGCAAAAATGATAGCTTCTATCTTTTCACTCTTGATGCCCCTTCCGTTAATGTCCTTCGTCGCTGAAATATTTTTTAAAACTGCGGAGAGATAGTCAAACTGAAAGCTCGTAAGAAGCTGATGCCGACCGGGGATGAGGAGATACATAGCGTTTATACGAAGATAATACTCTAAGAATTAACTCACGGGGTCAGCAATAACGAATCAATAGCCGCGACTGCTCTTTTCATCCTATCCTCATAATCGCCGGATATAATCACAAAGGGTAAGCCCCGGTTCTGCAATTCCAGTCTCAGTCTCTCAAAGTGCTTCTTTCTTAACATGGGAAAATCTCTTGTCCCATCGTCTACCCAGGGAACGTCAACGTCGAGCAACAGGAACAGGGCATACGTTCTCTTTTTACTTTCCTCAATGATCTCCTGAATTGATTCATTCAAATAAAGTTCACCAAATATCTGGGTAACGATCTGATCGGTATCACAAAACAGGAGTTTATTGGAGACACGGACAGCTTCATCTTCCTTTATGGCCTGAGTTCCGGCAATAATTAAAAAGTCCTCGCGTAATAATTTGCCATTGACTTTGTCAAAATGCACTCGCCCATATTCTTCTACCCAATTGGTGTGGTAATGTTCAGCCAAGTTTTGTGATAACGTTGTCTTTCCGGTGGATTCAGGTCCCGTGAGAACGATTCGTTTTACAAAATAAGATCTTACAATTTCGGGTATCAGCTCCCAGTACTCAAATGGGTTGTTGCGGATTGCCGTTGCAGAGATTACAATAGGAAATTTTGTGCGATCAATACGAATGTGTTTGATACCGAGATGATGTGCGACATCGTCGCCGTAATCCTCACCGCAAAAGAAAACTTCAGGCTTGGCCGGAAGGTATTTATTAAACACGGCTACCCATATCTTCCAGAAGTCAGGATGCTCGTGGGGATACGATGGAAGATCATCTGTAATGTGAATGACAGTGTGATTGGGGTTCAGTTCTTTCATCCACTGAAATCGCAGTTCACCAGGAATTGGTTCGCGCGGAAGCGTGCCTACCAAGATGTAAAGATGCTTAACATATTTCTCAGCCTCTGCAATCAATTGAAGATGGCCTTTGTGCGGGGGCATGAACTTGCCTAACGTGAACCCGTATGTAAACTGTTTTTGTGCCATTTCAAAAGTCCGATAACCGCCAGCGCCAGAAACAACGAATAAATCCCTGAAGAAAGATAAAGTTCTTTATACCAAAACATTCCAATGTAAACGATGTCAGCAGTAATCCAAAGGACCCAGCTCTCCAGTTTCTTGCGAGCCATCAACCAAGTCGCCACGAAACTGGTTGTGGATGCAAACGCATCGATATAGGGTAAAGACGCTTCAGTATACTTCTTCAATGCTGTTGCCCACATCAATGTGATGGCGGCTATTGTCAAAAGGATTAGCAATCGTTGATTGTTCTTCAAAATGGATACCTGAACAAGGTCATGGGCGCTTCCGTTTTTGCTCCAGTTGTACCATCCATAAAGTGCCTGCGCGATAAAGACTATCTGAAGGATCATATCGGCATAAAGCCTGACCTGATAAAACAGAACCAAATACAGTGCTACTCCAACTATTCCGAAAGGCCAGTTCAGAATGCTTCGTCTGATGGCGAACCAAACGGACAGTAAACTAAAGAATACAGCACCGATTTCTATTGACGACATGTTTGGATCTATTAATCGGAGGTTCGGATTTCGTATTTGACTTCTCGATAACGATTAACACATAACCTTCAGAACTTAAGATTCAGGGTAATATAATAATTCCTTGTAGCCATTGAGAAATAATTCAATTCATTGTTTGCGACATATCCTGCTGTGTAATACTTCTGGTCAAAGAGATTGTTCGCCATCAGCGTCAGACTATGACTTTTCGCCAACTTTATTTTTACTGATGCATTCGCAATCAATGAAGCCGCTACCATAAAATTAGCATCATTGGTATTGGTCAAATACGATCGATCGGAATAACGGACATTCGCTGCAAGTTCGACGCGGCTGCCTACCAGGTACTTTACCGACTGATTGACCACGGCCGCGGGCGCAAGAAGTGGACTTACATTTTTATAGGTCACGTTATCAAAATCAGACGTGTATTCAGTGATCTCGTTATGACTGAAATTACCTTGCGTATTTATTGATAATCTCTTGGACAATTTTGCGTCGAGAGACAGCTCTATTCCATTCCTGAAACTGGAAGGGACATTCTTGCGGAGCGGCAAGCCGATGTAGCTTAATTGGCCAATGGCTGCTATTTCATTAGTAAAATGCATGGAGTAAACATTCGCATCCAATGAAAGATTAATGAAACTGAATTTCATTCCAGCCTCTACATCGATCACCGACTCAGGTTTTACTTTTGAAAAGTCTGCCACCTCGTCGTAGTTTGATGCATCGATATTATCATACCCGGCAAACATATCGTTGCGCGTTGGTTCACGAGTTGTTTTCCCAACAGAAGCATACAGCTTGCGATGTGCATCCATTTGATATGAAACACCAATTTTGGGGTTTAAGAAATTCCAGGTGATAGGATTAAACTGGAGCTGAACACTTGCGTCGGGAACATATTCAAAATGAACAATCCTCGCCTGAATATCGGCGAAGAACGAAAATTTCTCAAGAGTATAGATTAACTGGGTAAATGCCGATGCCTCCTTCTTTTTTCCTGAGTTATAATAAACATTTTTTGTAAGATCAGGCCGCACTCGCTGGAAGTGATCACGCCGATACTCATTAGCGTGAAGCCCTACATTGAATTGAAAATTATTCTTTTCGTATTGATAATTCGCCATAGCGCCAAGGAAATCAGAGCGCAACGCGAAGTTCAGCATGTCGGGATCGCTGTACACTTCATAATTTCCGAAGAGGTAATTATAGTAAATGCTGGATTGAAAGAAACTGTGTTTTGATAAAGTGGTTGATAGTTGCAGCATTACGAGCGACTGCTGAAAATCATCTCGCTCATCGGGGCGGAGATAATTGGTCCTGTAATTTGTTTTAAGATCTGTTTCCGACGTGGCCAGGTAAGCCTGACTACTATTTGATCCTCCGGTAAAGGCCGTGAGTTTCACGATCGCCTTTTTACCAAAATATCCTCCACTGAAAAACAGTGAGTGCCCCTGCGTACCAGAATGTTCGCGGAATCCATCTGTTTGAGTTTGGGAATAGCGCACATAAAATGCTGTGTTGTTTTTGAGAAGTCCGGTGCGGTACTGTGGACTGATCTGACAGGTATTGTACGAGCCATAACTCAATTGTAATTCTGCTCCTGCTGAATCAAGTAATGAAGGCGATTCAAAATTTACAGAACCGGCATACGATGTAGTTCCATTGGTGCTTGTGCCAACGCCGCGTTGTATCTGAATCGAGTGCACATTATTTAGAAAATCAGGGTAATTGGAAAAGTAGGCTCCCTGATCCTCTGGTTCGCTTAGTGGAACACCATTTAACGTAAAGTTGATTCGTGTCTGGTCAATGCCGCGAAGACGCATCGTTGAATACCCGGTGAAATGACCACCGTCCGAATACCAGGTGAACGAAGGAGTTCTTGCGAGAATCGCCGCCATCTCCTGTCCAGCATAGTTTATTTTGATTTCCTGACGCTTCATGGTGAACTCTGTTACAGGCATATCACTGCTTGCACGAACGCTGGAGATGATCACTTCTTCCAATTGCCTAAGTTTCAGGCTATCGGCTGATATTGCTGTCTCTTGTGCATTTATTTGATAGTGCCCGAGGATCAATACTACTAGTATAGTCGTAGATCGCAACCCGCTTCCGATCCAATTCTCAACCAATTTCATATTTCTTCAACACCTCATTGATCTTTTCCCAATCCGTCTCCCCATCAAACCCCGCCTTATCATCCAGTAACAAATTGAAATAAAACTTGTCACTGTAATATCCATAACCACCGTCGACCACTTCAGGATTCCTGTTTATATAATTGAAATGGAATCCATTCAAATCAAAATATTCAATATATTCTTCTATTTCATGGGGATAGGAACATGTATAAAGAATCTTCACAATGCGTTGATCTTTTTCAATGGCCCTCATAACATCCAGCGCATAGGGATAAAACTCCTTACTGATCTGGTTGGTTTTATAATTAGGTTTCAGAATGGTTCCATGAATATCAAATGCCCAGTACGTTTTGGCCCAGCCTCTTTGACGTGCATGTTTGTAGCAATTCTCAATCGCGCGCGTGATCATAGCTGGCTTAAACTTTTGTTGGAAATAATATTCTCAATGGCGGTCGCCAGTACCGGAGCGCAACTGACAATTTCTATTTTGGGATGATCCACAATCTCAAGCACTGTATCGGAAATGAACAGCTTTTCAATTCTGCTTTTGGCCAGATTTTCAAGCGCTGGTTCGCTCAAAACTCCATGGGTACAGTATGCCCTCACGGAACGTGCGCCGTGTTCAATCAACAAGTCGGCCGCCTTACAAAGAGTACCGGCGGTATCCACCAGGTCATCAATAATAATTACATTCTTATCCTGAACATCGCCGATAATTTCCATGTTCGATACTGCATTTGGCTTCAATCTCTCCTTATTGATCACCACCATTTCAGCATTCAGGTTCTTCTTGTATTGCTTGATTCGTTTAATGCCCCCAAAGTCGGGGCTGCACAGACACAAATGTTCTATTCCGGAATTCTGAATATGTTCCAGAAAAAGTTTTAATGAAGACAACGGGTCAACAGGAATTTTATAGAACCCCTCGATGGCATTTGTATGAAGATCGAGGGTGATTAACCTGTCTGCTCCCTGAAGCTGAATCATATCCGCGATCATTCGGGAAGATATCGCTGTACGTTGTCCATCCCTTCTCTCCTGGCGGCTATGAGGCAGGTAGGGTATTACCAGGATCACTTCTTTGGCAGATGATCTTCGTGCTGCATCGATCGTCATGAGCAATTCAAAGAAATGCTCGTAAGGCATGTTGATCTTACTGATAAGAAAAACAACCTGTCCTCGCACACTCTCGTCAAATCTTACAAACAGTTCGCCATCAGAAAATTTTTCGATATGCGTATTATGAAGAGGGTATCCAAGTCGGGAAGCAATAGTCTCTCCCAATTTCCTGGCAGTACTGGTAGCGTATATTTTTACAACATTTTCCATAATCATGCTGGTATGAGCGCCTCAACTTTGGCACGCTCGCGTATTTCCTCAAACGTATAGATTTTTTTGATCTCGCCGTTTTCAAAAACGGTTTTCATGACATCTTCTCCGGATTGATTTTCTTCAACCGTTTTCAATCCGCCGTCTGTGTGGACCAGTTTCAATCTTCCAGCTTTGGACGCCTTGAACGACTTTGTCATCTGGCCAAGTTCATTCATTTCCATGGGTGACTTCCGCACATTGACTTTCTCCCCATTCACCTCCGCGTAAGAACATTTCAAAGCAAACTTTTGTGTGTCCCGGTTTACTTTTTGAAGCAACGCTCCACCCATTCCCAGCAAAAGATTTTCAGCAGAGATTCCTTTTGCTTTCAGTGACTTGTAAATCAATGAAATGGATTCATGATCTATTCCGTCGCCCTGGATTACCCGTACCTGCTTTGGCAGCACACGATAACCTTTGCTGTTGGTTGTTGATCCAAAGCGGTCAAATAGAATTTCAAAAACCTTTAATAACGTCTGAACGGGATCACCGGAGTCAGGGCGTATAACCAGCGTGCCGTTGCGCTGAAGAATTCTGCTTTTAAATTCCCTGCCCCATAGTTCCCCAACGGCATTGAAGATATTGTATGAATCACTCACGCAGGATAGAATTCCCTCGGGATAAGCATTGAGAATATTTTCAAAAATTTCCCGTTCACCAGCCTCGCCTCTCAATGTCATGATCGAATGTTCAGTGGCTGGCACAGACATACCGTAAACTTTTTTTGCATTATAATATTTCTTCGCAAAAGCAGAGGCATACACTGTGTCGCTTCCCTTAAAGTTGATCAGATGAGCGGATCCTCCCAGGCCCGCACTTTCAACTGAGCTCACTCCGCGAAACCCAAAGTCATTCAACACAAAATCAATAGACGCTTTTGAAGCTTCATCGGCTGTTTGTTCGAAGTTCTGCTCAACTACCTTTCTAATTTCGTGGGACAACGTAGCAACGGTAGACGGGTACCAGGTCTGCATCAGTAATGTCTCGAGAAAATTTGTTAGCCAGAAACATTTTGGATCCGTGTTTTCAATTGTCATCAAGACGTTGCTGACAGGAACCACTGTGCCTTCCGGGACCGCTTTGATCCGTACCGGTAAATAACCGCCATGTTGGTTTAGAATGTACTCGAAGTTCTCTCGCTTAAATACACCTTTTCGTCCAAACACGCCGTTCAGAGTCTCTTCAGCTTCATCGATATCCGCTGTGGTGAACGCTTTTCCCTGAAGGTATTCTCTAAGATAATACTGAAGTCCATAAAAAACAGTTGAGTCAAACAGACCTCCGCGACTCTCCAGATAAGAATAGATCCTCGTAGTGCCAGGAGCATATAATTTATAGTGTGAATATTTGTAGCCGTCAGCGAGCAATAAAAGATTTTGTGTTTCCATAACTCGTTATTTATTGCTGTATTTATTGATTAGTAAGGAAAGTTGTGGATAGTGCTCTTCGGCTGTTTCATTTTCCTGCATCAGCCTTTTTACCTCTTCCAGCTTGATCCACTTCACTTCAGCGATATCATCGCTTCCGGCAGGTTCGCCACTGATGTAGTCAGTTGAAAACAACGCCGTGATGATCTTATCCGTTTCTGCGCGGTATCTCCAGTCATCCACCCTAAATGATTTTTCATAAACCATATCCGTAATTACGATCGGACCACACTCTTCAGTGAGTTCCCTACGTGCCGCATCCTCGTAACTATTGTCGGTTGGATCCGAAAAACCTCCAAGCAACCGCCATTTCTTATCAATTGTCTTCTTTCCAAGGAGAATCTCTGACTTGCCGTTTTTGAACACTGCTATGTCCACCGTTGGATAAACTTTCAGATAGGTGTTAGAGCAGGCGTAAATAACACCCGTTCTGAATTCTTCCGAATCCAATACTTTGTCACTAATCTGATCACGGATAAGAGTAGCATTGTGTTCACCGGTCTCCTGAAGCTCAACCACTTTATTTTTTCCGAAGTAATGAGGAATAAAACTATTGCGGCTTCCATAAAGAATAAATTTTGAACCAGGAAATGAATCGCTTAATAGATTGTCGAGGTTTTGCGACCATTTGTTGTCAAGCGGATGATCGGAGATTGGAAGAACCATCACTTTGGGAAATGTTTTCTTGATCATTTTCTCCCGTGTATGGAAGTCCAGGGGATTTTTGCGGCTGCTCAACACCGGCGAGACGCCAAGCACAATTACTATTTTGTTGTGGCTTTTTTTCACCGAGTCGACGAGAGCCTTATGGCCTTCATGCAGATAGGGTGACTGAAAACGGGCGATGATAATTCCGATTGTGTTCATATATTTCTATTTGTGTAATATATACGCAAATATAGTTGATGGGTTTCGTTCTGTAACTACAATTTGCGTAAAATGTACATTAATTATATAAATACCTGATAATCAAAGAAAAAGATCAAAGTTGTACCCGCTCTCTTTGAGGTCGAAATACTTCCTTTTATTGAACTGATATAATGCCGCTGGCCGACCCACTCCCCTCTGAACGCTTTCGGCCAGCTCTTCAAGAAATCCGTAACCTATGATCTTCTTCTTGAAATTTCGACGATCAAGATCGCGATCCATCAATGCCTGGTATAATTTTTCAAGATCAGAAAATGGAAATTTTCTGTCAAGGAGTTCAAATCCGATAGGTTCATAGGCGATTTTCCCTTGAAGACGTTTGATGGCCTGATCAACAATATGTTTATGATCAAACGCCAGCCTGGGAAGTTTCTTAATATTAAACCAACCAACATCTTCTGCATCGGTCTGCGCCGAGATCTGATAATCCTTCGGCCTAACCAATCCATAATAAGCAACTGATATAACTCTGTTTCGCGGATCACGATCAGGCTTGCCAAAGCTGTAGAGTTGCTCGAGGTAATTGACGTCAATCCCTGCTTCCTCTTTTAGTTCTCTATTAACAGCTTCTTCAAGTGACTCTTCGTTCTTAACGAGTCCACCTGGCAGAGCCCAGAATTTCTGAAACGGTTCATACTTGCGGGTAATTAGAAGGACAGAAACTCCATTTTCGTGATCATATCCGAAAACAACCGCGTCAACAGAAACTTTTATTGATTGGATCATTTGTGTAGCGTGTACACAAATATAAGTTTATTCAAATCAACATGAAGTGAACAATGAAATTAAGATGGCTGTGGAAACCATTTTTATGATTTCTGCATTAACAATTCGTTAACGATTTGCGGCATTTTAAACAACCGTACTCATCACAAAGACCGTTAACTCGCGTCCCAAAATTCAGCTGAAGGAATAAATCTACCAATTCACTTGTCTAAAGGCCGTCAAAGTACCATAAGTCATACCAAATGACCGTTTGCAATTCTTTTGTAAACGAAGTGTGCTTTTGAACTGTTAACATGAGAACTTTACACCCCTGAAATCATTTTCTATGCAATTGGTAAGGATTTTTATAGCGTTTTTGATTGTTGCCGGTACCGTTTTTTCCGGTTGTAACTCCAAGCCAGAAGGGCCTGGCACCGGTGCAGCCAAGCGGCAATCGGGCCCTATTCTGGTAGAAGGATTTGTCGTGCAACAGAGTTCAGTAAGCGAGGACGTGGAGGTGCCCGGAACTTTGCTGCCTTCTGAAGAAACTCAGATACGCGCAGAAGTGAGCGGCCGCATTATTCAGCTGAACCTGCCGGAAGGCACAGTTGTACCGAAGGGATTCCTTTTGGTCAAGTTGTTTGACCAGGATTTGCAAGCACAAGTCAAAAAATTAAAAGTACAGCTTGAGATCGCTGTGAAGTCGGTAGAACGGCAGCGAGAGCTATTGGCAATCAACGGGGTCAGCCAGCAGGACTTTGACCTAAGCGCGCTCGACGTTGACAATTTGAAAGCAGATATCCAGACTACCATGATTTCGATTTCAAAGACAGAAATCCGGGCGCCGTATGAAGGCCAGATTGGCCTCCGAAGTGTGAGCCTGGGTGCCTACCTGTCGCCATCTGACATCATCACTAACCTTCGTGACGTAAAGCGATTGAAGCTTGAGTTCTCCGTTCCTGAAAAGTATGCAAAGAACATTGCGAAAGGTTATATCGTAAAGTTCATGGTTGACGGAGGTAAAAAAGAACATAAGGCAGTTGTAATCGCAACAGAAGGTAACGTTGAACCAACAACGCGTACATTGAAAATACGGGCATTAGTATCGGCGAATGACAGCGAACTCGTGCCTGGGGTATTCGCAAAAGTGAATTTGCAGTTAGGTAAGGACACCCTGGCATTAATGATTCCAACACAATCAATCATTCCACAGGCGCGTAACAAGCAAGTCGTTATTCTGAGAAAAGACAGCGCACGCTTTACCGTGGTGGAAACCGGAATCCGTGATTCATCTTATGTACAGGTTCTTAAGGGACTAAAAGCAGGTGATACAGTTATCATCACAGGTTTGATGGCCATCAGACCGACCAGTAAAATTAAGATTTCCAAAGTGACACGTTTACCAAAGTAGCGTTATGAACATTTCAGAATTAAGTATCAGGCGGCCCATCCTCACTTTCGTGATGAATATCATCATTGTATTGTTTGGAGCAATTGGTTTTACTTTTCTTGGCGTGCGGGATTATCCGGCTATTGATCCTCCCAACATCAACGTCCGGACAACCTATTCCGGAGCGAATGCAGATATAATTGAATCCCAGATCACAGAGCCACTTGAGAAGTCTATCAACGGTATTGCGGGTATTAAGAATATTTCCTCCAACTCCAGCGTCGGCACCAGTAGTATTAACATCGAATTTGAATTAAGCGCCGATCTCGAAGCAGCAGCAAATGATGTTCGTGATAAAGTTTCGCAGGCTACCCGGTCTTTACCGCAGGATCTTACAGCGCCCCCGGTAGTTTCAAAAGCGGACGCCGGTGGAGATGTAATTATCACCATGACCCTTCAAAGCGATACCCGTAATCACCTTCAGCTAACGGAATACGCGAACAATGTTTTGGTGGAACGACTTCAGACCATTCCCGGTGTGAGTAGCATCCAGGTATGGGGTGAAAAAAAATATGCTATGCGCATCTGGATTGATCCGGCTAAGCTCAGTGCCTATAGCCTGACGGCTCTGGATGTTCAACAAGCGCTTAATCGTGAGAATATTGAGCTTCCATCTGGCAAGATTGCGGGCGATGCCACGGAGCTTTCGGTGAGAACTTTTGGTAGGCTTTATACTGAAGAAGAATTTGATAATGTAATCATACGCTCATCAGCAGATGGCGATGTCAGATTAAAAGATATCGGCCAGGCAACGCTGGGACCTGAAAATGAGGAGTCAATGCTCCGGGAGAGCCGGGTTGCTATGGTGGGGCTTGCCATCTCTCCTTTACCAGGCACTAACTACGTTGCCATTTCGGACGAATTTTATAAACGTTATGAGCAGCTTAAAAAAGAAATACCTGCCGATCTCAAAACGAACATTTTGCTTGATCAGACATTTTTTATCAAGCGCTCAATCACAGAAGTCCAGGAAACGCTCGTCATTTCCATTTTGCTAGTAGTACTTATTATATATCTCTTTTTCCGGGATTTCTTAATAGCCGTCCGGCCGCTGATTGACATACCGGTCTCATTGATCGCAACATTCTTCATAATGTACCTGCTGGGATTCTCAATAAATGTATTGACTATGCTGGGAATCGTTCTGGCAACTGGACTGGTCGTGGATGATGGTATCGTGGTCACCGAAAACATTTATAAAAAACTTGAAGGTGGTATGAACAAATACCAGGCTGCCCGTGAGGGATCCAGGGAAATTTTCTTTGCCGTTATATCCACTTCTATTACACTGGCAGTTGTATTCCTGCCGATTGTATTTCTCGAGGGTTTTGTTGGTCGCCTTTTCCGGGAATTTGGTATCGTGGTTGCAGGCGCCGTGCTGGTTTCAGCGTTCGTATCACTTACGTTAACTCCGGTATTGAGTGTACTGCTTACCAGAAAACAGCATAGCCATTCTAAATTCTACAACTGGTCTGAACCGTTCTTCACCGGGATGGAAAACGGATACTCACGCTGGCTGAATTCATTTATGAAAGTACGATGGGTGGCCTTTGTCATCATCGTCGTTTGCCTGGCGTCAGCTTACCTGGTCGGAACAAATCTTCAATCCGAGCTCGCGCCTCTTGAAGACAGAAATCAGTTCCGTTTGCAATTGTCGGCGCCTGAAGGGACTTCATATGATTATATGGATCACTATGTGGAAAAGATGACTCAATTTATAATGGATTCTGTGAAAGAATATAAAACCGCTCTTTCGATCACGGCGCCAGGATTTACAGGTTCAGGGTCTGTCAACGCGGGAATGGTTCGCGTGGCTCTTGTTGATCCCAAGAACAGGGATCGATCACAGCAACAAATTGTGGATATGGTGAGTCGTAATCTCGGGAAATATCAGGAAGGCCGGGCCTTTCCTATCCAGGAGCAAACAATTTCCGTCAATCGCAGGGGAGGGCTACCGGTACAATTCGTTATTCAAAATAATAATTTCGACAAACTGAAAGCAGCCCTGCCTAAGTTCCTGGATGCCGCGAACAGCAATCCGGTATTGCAAGGTGTGGACATTGACTTAAAGTTTAACAAACCTGAACTGAAAGTTCAGATCAATCGCCTGAAAGCAACTCAATTGGGTATCAGCGTCCAGGATATTTCTCAAACGCTGCAGTTGGCGTATAGTAATCTGAGATTCGGCTATTTTACAAAAGACGGCAAGCAGTATCAGGTAATGGGACAGGTGACCCGCATCAATCGCGATGATCCTGACGATTTGAAAAAATTATATGTTCGTACCAACTCTGGTGAATTGGTCTCCATTGACAATGTGATTTCCATTGAAGAGTCTACAACTCCTCCTTCCCTTTATCACTTCAATCGTTACAAATCGGCAACGATTTCCGCAGGGTTAGCGCCTGGCAAGACGGTTGGAGATGGCATCGAGGTGATGCGTGAAATTGCGAAGGAACAACTCGACGACACCTTTACAACTTCATTGGCCGGGTCTTCACGCGACTTCGCAGAAAGTTCCAGTAATACCTCATTCGCCTTCATTCTTGCGTTGATCCTTATCTACCTGATCCTTTCTGCTCAGTTCGAAAGCTTTGTCGATCCGCTAATCATCATGTTCACGGTACCTCTGGCAGTTTGCGGAGCGTTTCTTTCGCTGTATCTGTTCCATCAGACGATAAACATATTCTCTCAGATTGGCATGATCATGCTCATTGGGCTCGTAACAAAAAATGGAATTCTCATCGTAGAGTTTGCCAACAAGAAACGAGAAGAAGGTCTTTCAAAAATGGAGGCTGTTCTAGAAGCTTCCCGCCTGCGCCTTCGTCCGATTCTAATGACGAGTCTTGCCATGGCGCTCGGTTCTTTGCCGCTCGCGCTCTCATTAGGCGATGCCTCAACAAGCCGCATACCTCTTGGAATTGTGATCGTAGGCGGAGTATTATTCTCATTGATTCTTACACTCTTTGTTATACCAGCGATGTACTCATTTCTTTCAAGGAAGAAAACGCATATTGATTTTGAAACGGGTCAAACAATTGAACCCCACAAGGAATTGGCATATGCAGGTTAGATCTTACGGAATTCTTTTCATTCTCTTTTCGGCATTTATCTCAAACGCACAGGAAGTTACCCTGGAGCAGGCTGTGCAAGCCGGATTGCAGAAGAATTTTGATGTTCGCATTTTTCAAAAAACAGCTGGGATAGCGGCGAATGACAACCGCTACGCCTTTGGAGCATTCCTTCCATTATTGAATGCGACAGGCGCCTACATAAAAACGAATAATGATTCCAAAGCCCTCACGTTCGCGGATGTTCAAACGGATAGGTCGGGTGTCAAGTCCACCAATACACAGGGACAGCTTCAATTGCTATGGACACTTTTTGATGGAACAAAAATGTTTGCTACCCGCAAACGCGTTCAAGAGTTAGCCGTTCTTGGTCAGGTGAATCTTCGCAACCAGATGATAAATTCCACGGCGATTATCATCACCAATTACTATAATATTATTCGCCAGAAACAGCAGCTAAAAGCGATCCATGAATTAATGTTAGTGAGTGAGGAAAGGGTGAAGCTTGCTGAAAAAAAATTACAGGTAGGTACCGGCGGCAAACCTGAATTGCTTCAGGCAAAAGTTGATTTAAACTCACAGCGTACCGCAGTTCTTTATCAAGAGACGATTATACAACAATTAAAAGATCAGATGAATGGCTTGTTGGGGATGAGTCTTCCTGATGTTTATGACGTCACCGATTCAATTCCCATCAATCTTTCTATTACAACAGAGGAAATACTAGCCGGCATCGAAGGAACCAACCAGGCGGTTGTTGCCGCCAAGGAGAATGTTAAAATTGCTGAACTCATACTTAAGGAAAACCGTGCCAGCCGCTCCCCGGTGATTAACTTTACGTCTGCCTATAACTTCACTAAAAACGAAAGTGAACTGGCAACAAGCCCGTTTGCCCTGAAATTAAACCAGAACCAGGGATATAATTATGGACTTACGGTTAGCGTTCCAATTTTAAATTACATGAACATCAACAGGCTTATTGCCGCGTCCAAAATAAGTATCGACCGGTCAAGAATTATTTATGACCAGCAACTAATGCTCGCAGTGGTAGGCGTCAGGAACGCTTTTGTGAATTACGATAATGCAAAAAAAGTTCTTTTGATAGAGGAAGAGAATATCCTGTTGGCAAAGGAGAATGTGTTCATTGCTCTGGCTGGTTTCAAAAGAGGAATTATCACGGCGCTTGATCTGCGTACAGCACAGCAAAGTTTGGCAGACACCTATAATCTTCTTATTGCTGCCCGCTACAATGCCAAGATCTCTGAAACCGAATTACTACGCCTGAAGGGATCTCTGCTGAACTGATCGGCCTAATCCCCGATCTTTCATTGCTTATATCTAAACTATTTCAACTGCATCGAATCCCCTTTTTACATTTATTATATAGCGTTTATTATAGTTTATAATTTTACATTTTTGAGCTGTCCTGAATGTCCTTGATATGTTGCACAGCACGTTTCAGTGAGCAAAGTACCTTTCTCTGCCAACATTGAATGGCTTTTTTTTCTCCCGATAAAACCTGAATTTAGCGTCGAAACAAACTCATTTACCCATGAAAAAAATCCTTGTCATCACGCTGTTTTTATTCTTCGCGGTAGCCTTAAAAGGCTTCAGCCAAACCGTATACGCTTCTGACAAGGGCCAGAAGTACCACACCGCCGACTGCAAGCTTTCTGGTGATGCAAAGGACATGACCCTTGCTGCTGCGAAGAAGGCTGGAAAAGGTGCTTGCGGAATTTGCAAACCCGAAGATCATTTCAAAGACAAGGCTGCTCAATGCTCGGGCAAAACCGCCGACGGTACGCGGTGCAAGCGAATGACTTCCTCCAAGGGTGGTAAATGCTATCAACACGCAGGCGTTTGATCGCGCCATTAAAAATTCACCCGGAAGGCCCCGCATTGTCACGCATCGTTGCTGGTGCATGGCGGTGGCATACAGTGTCACCTGAGGTGCTTGACCGACTGATCCGCACTGCACTTGATAATGGCATCACTACTTTTGATCACGCCGACATTTATGGTGATCATAGCAATGAGGATCTATTTGGCAGCGCACTGAAGAAAGATCCGGGACTTCGGAAGAAAATGGAAATCGTAACGAAATGTGGGATTAAGTTCGCTTCTTCGAAACGACCCGCTACATGGGTTAAGCATTACGATACGTCAAAAGAGCACATTGTTTGGTCGGCAGAAAACTCTCTTTCAAAGCTTGGCATCGATCACATCGACCTGTTGCTCATTCACCGACCAGATCCATTGCTTAACCCTGAAGAGGTGGCTGACGCTTTCAGTCAACTGAAACAACAAGGGAAGGTTTCTCATTTTGGTGTTTCAAATTTTACTCCCTCACAGTTCAGGATGTTGCAACACTATTTGCCTTTTCCGCTTGTCACGAATCAAATCGAAATTTCACTTTCAAAAATTGACTCATTGTTTAACGGAGATCTGGATACCCTCATGGAATTCAACGTCTCGGCCATGGCGTGGTCTCCACTGGGAGGTGGAAAGAATCTTTCCATCGATGAACGTGAAGTCTTTAACAAAGCGGCAAAATATAACGCTACTTATAGCCAACTTTCATTGGCCTGGTTATTGAAACATCCCTCGCGGATTTTTCCGATTATCGGCACTACTCAACCCGATCGCATAACAGAATCAGCCAAATCAATCGATATCTCTCTTGATCGCCAGGATTGGTTTGAAATGCTGAAGTGGGTGATGGGAAAGGAAATGCCTTAAGGCTAATCCGATAAGTTTATCCAGGTGTGCTGCTAATTTTTGGAAAACTACTGATCTACCAGGTCAGACATCTTGAACTTCTGTAAGAAGTAGTAGAGAAAATTGAAAGACAAAGCCTCCGCTTCTTCCTTTTCTTTAAGTGTTCTGTGAGCGTCAGGCTTTGCAGTCTTGACGGATGATGAAGGAACGATACGCGGTGTTGATTGAATTGAATCCCTTACGCTGGTCGCATGATTAGACTGCTCATAGATCAGTGTCTTGTCTTCATCCAGATTGAGTTCACGGTGAGCAGGGTCTTGAATTTCAAGCAATGGCAACTCGTCCTGTGCCTTAGCGGTAATCGCCAGGAAAATGGTGATGAAAGCGGCTAAAAGAAAGGAAACCTTTACTTTCATGTTTCAACCGGGCATCCGGCACATTTAGCTTTGGTGAACTGCTAAGATATAAAAATTTGTCAAATGATCACATGGGAGGACTTTATCAAAGTAGACGTAAGGGCTGGAACCGTCGTCAAAGCGGAACTTTTTCCAGAGGCAAGAAAGCCTGCATTCAAACTTTGGATTGATTTGGGGCCGGAAATTGGCACAAAACGCTCCAGCGCTCAGATCACCCACCATTATCAGCTGGAAGACCTTACCGGTCGCCGGGTGGTCTGCGTCGTGAATTTTCCTCCCAAAAGAATTGGAGGTTTTGAATCGGAAGTGCTCGTCACCGGCTTCCCTGATGAAGCTGGAAATGTTGTTCTAGCTTCTGTTGATAAACAAGTTCCAAACGGGGCCAGACTCTTTTAGACTTATGCATTTTCGTGAGCTAGCAAATTTTCTTGATGGTACCAATCTCCAGTTTTCTAAAGAGAGGCCAGTTCAGATTTTATTAATCGACAGTCGCAAAGCGGTTGTTAGTGAAGGCTCTGTGTTCTTTGCAATGTCAGGGGACAGGCACGATGGCCATCGGTTTCTTAACGAACTTTTTCAACTGGGAATACGACAATTTATAGTCGAGAAGGAAATTCCGGCCGAATCTTTCCCAGGAGCAAATATTTTAAAAGTCGAATCCGCTCTGAAAGCACTCCAGACAATTGCATCCATACACAGAAGCAAATTTTCGCTGCCAGTGATTGGCATAACTGGAAGCAATGGAAAGACCATCGTAAAAGAGTGGCTATACCAGGTTCTGTCGCCGGACCTTCAAATCATAAAAAATCCCGGAAGCTATAACTCTCAGGTAGGTGTTCCGATTTCCGTATGGCAGATTCAAAAGCAACATAATCTTGGAATATTTGAGGCTGGAATTTCACAACCTGGCGAAATGGAAAAACTCCAATTGATCATTCAACCCACGACTGGAATTTTTACAAATCTTGGAAGCGCTCATGATGAAGGATTTTCATCTCCCGAAGAGAAAGCGATTGAGAAGAGTAAACTTTTCTCATCGTGTGAAACGATAATCTTTTGCAAGGATCATTTACTCATTGACAAGGTCCTTACGAGAGCCAACGTGCCCCTTCTGTCCTGGGGATTCACGCCGGATGCCGATATTCGGATTGTCTCTTCAGGTTCTTCGACGTTCAAAATAAATTATCAGTCAAAAGTATTCACCCTCGAATTACCATTTCAGGATCAAGCATCACAAGAGAATGCCTTTCACGTGATAACGTTTATGTTAATGGAAGGATATTCACCTGAAATAATTCAGGAGCGCATTCAATTACTGCAGTCGATACCGATGCGACTTGAGCTTAAGCAGGGAATTAACCGATGTGTTATCATTGACGATACGTACAACAATGACATTGCGGGATTGAGGATAAGTTTGGATTTTCTCAAGAACCAGCAAAAAACAAAGAAGACGCTGATCCTTTCCGACGTCTTGCAATCCGGCCTGCCTGCGATTCAGCTCATACAAGAAATTAAAGACCTGGTGGTAGCCGGTCAGGTAACGAAATTTATAGGAATCGGGCCGGTTCTTTTTGCCAATCAATCCATTTTTAATGAGGGGCAATTTTATACTTCCACAAAAAGCTTTTTAGAGAAATCAACACCCGAAGAATTTGCGGATGAAGTAATCCTGATCAAAGGAGCAAGATCTTTTCAGTTTGAAAAAATAGCTCAACGACTTCAGCGAAAAGTGCACGGCACGGTCATGGAAATTGACATGAATGCAATGGTTCACAATCTTAATTACTTCAAGTCAAGATTAAATCCCGGAACGAAATTGATGGCCATGGTCAAAGCTTTCGCGTATGGAAGCGGAAGTGAGGAAGTGGCAAATATGCTACAGTATCATCGCGTGGATTACCTCGGCGTTGCGTATGCTGATGAAGGCATTGAACTTCGCAAGAATAACATTTCTTTGCCTGTAATGGTAATGAACCCTTCGGAAGAAAGTTTTTCGCTGCTTCTCGAATACAATCTTGAGCCGGAAATGTATAACGTTCGCGTTCTTAAATCATTTATTGATTTTTTGAATGACCGACCTTCCCTAATTCATTTAAAGCTGGACACAGGAATGCACCGATTAGGATTCGAAGAAAACGAGCTTGACGATGTTTTACAGTTTATTAAGTCACATAAAAATATCAAGGTCGCCTCGGTTTTCTCTCATCTTTCTGGCGCTGACGAAAAAACACATGATGAGTTTTCAACTCAGCAGGCAGCAGCGTTTATTCGAATGGCAGAAAAAACGGAAGAAATTCTAGGCTATCGTCCGTTAGAACATTTGTTGAATTCCCCTGGCATCCTTCGCCTTCCACAGTTTCAATTTGATATGGTTCGGTTGGGAATTGGACTATACGGTGTCGATCCGACCGAAGCGGTAAACGCAAATCTGAAACCCGTCGCTTCTATCAAGACTGTCATTTCTCAGATCAAGCATATCAAAGCTGGCGAAACAATTGGATATGGCCGGAAGGGAAAAGCAGAAAAAGATATGAAGCTGGCCACTCTTGCTATTGGTTACGCGGATGGGTTCAGTCGGAGCTTCAGCGGGGGAAAGGGTAAAGTAATGATTCACGGGCAACTTGCCCCGGTGATGGGGAATGTTTGTATGGATATGACAATGGTTGACATCACACCGATCACGGCCGCTGAAGGGGATGAAGCAATCATCTTCGGCCCCGGCTTACCGATACAACAAGTAGCTGCATGGGGTAATACCATTCCGTACGAGATCCTGACAAATACGAGCGAGAGAGTAAAGAGGGTCTATTATGCTGAGGGAATCTGAAGGTTTATTAGTTGTCAATTAATCCCACCTTGTCAAGTTGGGATTCAATGTATAACGACTAGTTATACTTCACATAATGCTCCCATTTCTCAATAACCTCCTTGAAATCCGCCGGAAGCTCCGAATCAAATTGCATGAATTTTTTTGTGGTGGGGTGAATGAACCCAAGTGTTTTGGCGTGCAGCGCCTGACGCGGTATGATCTTAAAACAATTATCAACAAACTGTTTATACTTGGAAAATGTGGTTCCCTTCAATACATGATCTCCGCCATACGTGGCATCATTGAACAGCGGATGTCCAATGTACTTCATGTGCGCCCGAATCTGATGGGTTCGCCCGGTTTCTAGTTTGCATTCTACAAGTGAAACATAGCGCAGGTTTTGCAAGACTTTGTAGTGAGTAATAGCAGTCCGCCCAAAATCTCCTTCCGGAAATGCAGTTGTTACCCTTCTATCTTTTAAGCTCCTCCCCACATTGACATTGATGGTCCCGGCTTCTGACGTCGGTTCGCCCCAGACCAACCCCCAATACGTTCGCTGGATGCTGTGATCAAAAAATTGCCGGGCAAGATGGGTCATAGCAATTTCAGTTTTGGCAATTACCAACAATCCAGACGTGTCTTTGTCAATGCGATGAACGAGACCCGGTCTGCCGACATTACCGCTCATTTCCGGAAGATTTTGAAAATGGTAGGTGAGGGCATTAACCAATGTGCCTTCCCAATTCTGATGGGCTGGATGAACTACCATTCCAGCGGGTTTATTCACCACTAATAAGTCTTGATCTTCATAGACGATATTCAACGAGATATTTTCCGGCTTTACTTCAGTATCTCTTGGGGGTTCGGGAAATGCAACCACAACAATGTCGCCCGGATGAACTTTATGATTCGGTTTAGCTGCTTTATCATTGACGGTTACAAAGCCATTATGAATACCCTCCTGAACCTTCGTTCTCGTCACATTGGCAAGGCGGTCCATGAGGAACTTATCCAGCCTAACGAGATGCTGGCCGACATCGGCGATAATGCGATGATGTTCGAACAATTCGTCGTCCTGCTCGTCTTCCAGTTCGCTGTTGATATTTTTCACGTCTTTAAGTAAGT
Source organism: Cytophagales bacterium (assembly GCA_038229375.1). Taxonomy (GTDB): domain Bacteria; phylum Bacteroidota; class Bacteroidia; order Cytophagales; family Cyclobacteriaceae; genus ELB16-189. The sequence continues at coordinate 40,571 of JBBRON010000001.1, forward strand.
GTATAAAGTAAGAAGTAGTAGCCATCGAAACCCTGATATAAAGGGGCAAAAGTAGGCATAAAGGGAGTAGTTGTCGAGTTAGGAGTTTAGGAGTCGGGAATCCTTACCCGGAAACGTCCATTTTCGAGAAATAATCGAACCTATCTTTAGATTTGCTTACTAGCTCTTAAGCCCGGCTTTGCGATCTTTGCGAATTCGCTTCGCGGCCGTTGCCTGAAATTTTTGAAAATGAATATATCTCTTTACTACTGTCTATCCATTCTGCTGATCGTAAGTTGCAACTCCTCTTCCATCAACGAGACCCTTTTCGAAAAAGGTGAATCCCTTGGTGTGAATAAAAACGAAAAACTTGAAGAAGCGTCTGGCTTAGTCGCAAGTGTGCTTTATCCCGATCATTTCTGGACTCACAACGATAGCGGACACAAACCACAAATCTTCCTTATCAGTAAAAAAGCAAAAACAAAAGAGGTCTTTACTTTTGCAAATATTGACAACCGGGACTGGGAAGATATTACTATCGGGGCTGGCCCTGAACCGAATACTCCTTATCTCTATATCGGCGACATCGGCGATAACCTTGGTCGATATCCTTACAAGTACATTTACCGGACAAAGGAACCTGCACCAGATCAGGAAGAATTCATTACTCGCTTTGATACACTCATTGTGAGACTGGATGACGGCATGAGGGACACAGAAACGCTCATGTCCGATCCTGTGAGTAAAAATCTCTACCTGGTCTCCAAGCGCGAAGACAATGTTCATGTGTATGAAATCCACTATCCGTTTGATAGCGATACACTCATAGCAAAAAAAGTGGGCGAACTTCCCATTGAAAGTGTTAATGGTGGAAGCATTTCTCCAGATGGAACTGAAGTGCTTATCAGAAACTACGAACACCTATACTACTGGCAAAAAAAAGGTGATGAATCAATACCTGATCTTTTGAAAACTCCATTCACTGAACTTCCTTATGATCGCGAACCGCAGGGTGAATCCATCGCATGGGGCCGTGATGGCTCCGGATTTTTTACTCTGGGAGAAAACGCTAAGGGGGAGCGATCGAAACTTTTTTTTTATAAAAGGAAATAAAACTAACTGAAGCCGTTGCTGCAGGCACCGTCACTTTTGCCGACCTGCCAGCTCCTTTGCAAACTCCACCAAAGGCCTGACTTGATCTTTCACCGTTAACTTTTCCAGGCCTTCAAAAGCTTTGCCGAAGTATTCATTGATCTTTTTTTCAGTTGTGACCTTAATTAGTAATGAATCATACAACGCAGTCACAGCCTTCACTTTTTTATGCTTGTCAAATTCTTTCATCGAAATCCAGCGCCTAAGTTCTGCTGCCTCCTTTCCACGCGCTTTTTCCAAAGCCTTGATCAAAAGGAACGTTTTTTTATTCGCTATGATATCGCCTCCTACCTGTTTACCAAACTTCTTCTTGTCCCCATATACATCCAGAAGGTCATCCTTTAATTGAAATCCGATACCCAACTGGATCCCGGCTTCATAAAGTATTTTTCTATCTGCTTCAGGGGCATCTGCCAGCAAAGCCCCTAGTTCAAGACTGAACCCGAGCAGCACCGCTGTCTTCAGCTTGATCATGACCAGATATTGCGCTTCCGTTACTTTACTCTTTGATTCAAACTCCATATCCCATTGCTGACCTTCACATACTCCGGCGGCACAGGCATTGAAAAGTACAAGCACTTCTTTTAGCTTATTCTTTTCAATATCAAGAAACATCTCATATACTTTTACGAGCATTACATCGCCTGAAAGAATTGCCGTGTTTACATTCCACTTCTCATGGACGGTTGGCTTGCCTCTTCGAAGGGGTGCATTATCCATGATATCATCGTGTAGCAGGGTAAAATTGTGAAAGGCCTCTACCGCCGTCGCATAACGGACAATGCTATCTGCATCATCGCGATACATAGAGTACGACATCATTGTCAATAAAGGACGAAGCCGTTTTCCACCAAGCGACATGATATACCGAATAGGCTCGTAAAGGGAAGCGGGCTGATCGCCGAACCGTTGTTTTTTTATCTCCGCCTCCAGCAGTGAAACGTACTTCTCCATTATTTTCTCTTGCGACCAGATTTAGAACCGGATTGTGAACGAGTGGGACGGCCTTGTTGAGGCCTCGACTGAGGACGTTGATCCTCTTCAAAAAATTCTCCGGGAACGGTTGATGCTTCGAACGAAAGATCCATGGTTCTTCTGTCAACGTCGGTCTTCTTTACTCTCACTTCAACTTCATCGCCAAGGCGATAGATCTTCTTCCTCCTCCTTCCAATGACGCGATAGTTCTTCTCATCAAATTCGTAAAAATCATCTTTCATATCCGCCATGCGTACCATTCCCTCGCACTTGGTTTCGATGATCTCCACAAAAATTCCAAAGTCGGTAACCCCTGTTATGATACCTGCATACAGCTTGTCCTCTGCAAGGCTCATGAATTCTACTTGCTTGTACTTTATTGAGGCACGTTCTGCATCGGCAGCGCGTTTCTCCCTTTCGGACGAATGGATACACTTGGCTTCATAGTCTGCTTTACTCACGGGTTTTCCTTCATCAAGGTAATGCTGAAGCAACCTGTGGACCATCATATCGGGATAACGTCGGATCGGTGAAGTAAAGTGAGTGTAATGATCAAAAGCCAGGCCGAAATGTCCTTTCGCATCGGTGGTATACTTTGCCTTGGCCATCGCACGAACCGCTAATGATTGCAGCACGCCCTGCTCAGGTTTGCCTTCGATTTCATCCATCAGCTTATTCAGTGATTTTGAAACAGCCGCCTCTTCGGTGTGAAGAGTATGACCAAACTGCTTCGCGAACAACGCAAAGTCAGCAACTTTCTCGGGATTCGGAAAATCATGGGTGCGATAAACGAACGTATTCTTATCTCCACCTTTTTTCAGCTTGTATATATACGTTGCCACCGCTTTGTTGGCGAGCAGCATAAATTCTTCAATAAGCTTGTGAGCATCTTTCCGCACTTTTGGAACCACTGCCAAAGGCTTTCCTTTTTCATCCAGTTTGAATTTTACTTCAGTAGTTTCAAAGTTGACCGCGCCACGTGTAAATCGTTCCTTGCGAAGCTTAAGAGCCAGATCATTTAGTATTTTGATCTCCCTGGCAAATTTTCCCTCTCCCGCCTCAATTACCTCCTGAGCTGCTTCATATGAGAAGCGATGATCAGAATGGATAACTGTTCTGCCGAACCATTCTTGCTGAACCCTGCCCTTGTTGTCCATTTCAAACACGGCGGCAAACGTCAGCTTAGTCTCATCTGGCCTGAGCGAGCAGAGTCCATTGGAAAGCCTTTCAGGAAGCATCGGCACCGTGCGATCTACGAGATAAACGGAGGTCGCCCGATCAAACGCATCTTCATCCAATGCAGTACCATGCGTTACATAATGGGTGACGTCGGCAATATGAACACCCACTTCGTATAATCCATTGTCCAGGATGCGGAATGAGATCGCGTCATCAAAATCCTTTGCGTCTTCTGGGTCAATAGTGAACGTAAGGATGTCGCGAAAGTCCCTGCGTTTTTTAATTTCCTCACTGGTGATCTTGTCTTCGATCTTTTCAGATGCCTGAAGAACATTTTCAGGAAAACGGAACGGCAAATCAAACTCTGCCATAATAGAGTGAATTTCCGCTTCATTCTCACCAGTCTTGCCAAGGATCTCGATTACTTTTGCTTCGGGACTTTTATCTCCGTCGCCCCAACGGGTGACCTCAAACAGTACTTTGTCATTGTTCTTTGCTTCACCAATGTTCTCCTGATAAATAAAGAAATCCTGATAGATTTTCTTGAAGTCGGGGACGATAAACGCAAACCGGTTGGGAGACATTTCCAGTCTTCCCACAAATCGTATGCGATTTCTTTTTACAATCTCCTCCACTTTTCCTTCGGGTTTTTCGCCAGTACGTTTGCTCAGCAAAGACACACGCACCGTATCCCCATGAAGGGCAGTTCCCAGATCGCGGTCACGCACATAAATGTCGGCTTCTCCGCCTGTATTAATGTATGCAAAACGAGGATTGACATGATCAACGATTCCTTCCAGCGTTTCTGTTTTCCGGGTAGAGGAAAAACTTCCATCGGCCAGCTGACGAATCTTGCCTGATGATTCAAGCTCCTCGAGTATGGTAAATAAATCTTTGTTGGCTGCTTTATTTTTTGGACCGATCTGCCGCGCGAGCTGCTTAAAGTTGTAGGATACTCCGGGACTTTCATCAAAGAAAGTAAGTACTACCTGACGTAATGACTTGCTTTCGTTTTTTTGTTTTTTTTCCTTTTGTTCTTTGAATTTCTTTTTAGACATAAATTTCTTCCATCACAATTAGACAGTGATAGACATTAAGAGTGAATAATATTTTCTGTTGAGATTAAGCTCAACGCTTTCATTTTCAAAAATAACTGTGCGACGGCTACAACGTCGCCTACACAGTATTCTGCTATTTTTTTTAATTCCTTTTGATGGTAGTAGGCTTTATTTACCATGGACCCGTCGAGTTCTCCTTTGCTGGTGGGAATATTAAAGATCGCCGCAAGTAAATCAAGGGATGTATAGTGCTTATAGTCTCCAAATTTCCACAATTCCAGAGTGTCAATGTGCGGTATCTCCCATGATTTACGGCCTGCCATATCCAACGAAGGGGGAAGGGAAATTCCGTTCACAAGCATTCTGCGGCTGAGGTACGGAAAATCAAATTCCTTGCCGTTATGGGCGCACAACTTCAGTTGAGGTTGATCCATTTTCTCAAGGGCCGACTTAAACTCCTGGAGCAATAAGGCTTCGTCGTGGTTATAAAAACATTTTGTCTTAAGTCCTCGTTCACCTTTTTCGTTCTCCGTGTATTTGCCAATGGCAATTGTTATGATCTTGCCAAACTCTGCATAGATACCAGCACGTTCATCAAAAAGATCTTCATCAGTTTGGCCTTCTTCCTTCTGGCGGAAGAAGCTGGCTTTGCGAGCCCACTGAACTTTCATTCGTTGATCCAGCGACTCATAATGCCCGGCGCACGCTACTGTTTCTATATCAAGAAATAGAATGTTTTTGTAATCATCCATTTAAACTGCAAGGTAACTTAAAACAAGCTTTGAAAATTCCGCCGGCTTCTCCGCCTGGACCCAGTGACCTGTATCCAACATGGCAAATTCCGCGTTCGGAAAAATCGACTGAATCAGAGCTTCATCACCTTCGCTGTAATAATTCGACTTTTTTCCCTTAATGAAAAGAGAAGAGCCATCATATTTTCCAGAGTAAATCATGCCCTCCCCCATTTTCCCGATATTCTGGTTAATTGAGGCAACATTAATTTTCCACTCGAACCCTCCGGCACTCCTGCGCGCGAGGTTTTTCAGAAGAAACTGACGCACATCCGGCTGAGGCACGTACTTCGACAATATTGCATCCGCCTCATTACGAGAAGCCAGTGTGTCCAGAGGAATTGCTTTAAGCCCATCAAGAATTGCATCGTGATGAACCGGATAGAATTTGGGTACGATGTCTACCACAATAAGCCGGCTTAACTTGTCCGGATACTTCACGGCAAAGTTCATGGCTGCTTTTCCTCCCATTGAGTGACCCATAATAATCGGTTGCTGAATGGCATGCTCTTCAATAAAATCATTCAAATCACCAGCAAGCAGGTCATAGTTCATCTGATCACTATGCGGTGATTGCCCGTGATTGCGTTGATCCACCAGATATACCGTGAAATGTTGTGCAAAAACCTTTGCCAGTGAATACCAGTTGTCGGATGAACCGAATAATCCATGTAAAATGATTAGCGGGGTGCCTTGACCGGAAGAGCGGTAGAATAGGTTCATTATTTCTTTGTTTTGAAAAGCCTTAGTTGACAATGTGGGCTTTAATCTTTGGATTTGTCTTTCAGTTTTGTGAGAGTTTTTGTCAACCGTCAATTGATGTCCAAATATAAATCATCCTTTCGGAACGCATTCCCATCCTTATATTTGCGCATTATTTCTACTATGGAATTGAATAACGGAGAATATCGACTTCAGGGAGTTTCCTTTGAAACATTAGCGAAGGAATTTGGAACGCCTCTCTATATCTATGATGCGGGTAAAATCGCACATCAGATTCAAATCTTGAAAGGGGCTTTTACGGAGGTTGACCTAAAAATAAAGTTTGCAGCCAAGGCTTTAACCAATCTTTCCATCCTAAAGTTCATGCGGAAGAATGGCATTGGCGTCGATGTTGTATCCATTCAGGAAGTACAAATAGCTCTGAAAGCTGGTTTTCAGCCTAATGAGATCATGTTTACTCCTAATTGCGTTGACTTCGAGGAAATTGTTCAGGGCGCTTCACTTGGATTGAACATCAACCTGGATAATCTTTCAGTGTTGGAAAAGTTTGGCAAGAAATACGGCAGCACCTATCCGTGTGGTGTCCGTCTTAATCCGCATATCATGGCGGGTGGTAACCTCAAGATCTCAACCGGCCATAGCAATTCGAAATTTGGAATTTCAATTCAGCAGCTTCCCGACATTCTGAAAATAGTTGATCAATACAAGATTGCATTGAACGGATTGCACATTCATACTGGTTCTGAAATTCTTGAAATCGACGTATTCCTGCAGATGTCTGAAATACTATTCAACATTGCAAAGGACGTTCCTTCCATTAAGTCCCTGGACTTTGGCGGTGGATTCAAAGTCGCCTACAAAAAAGGCGATAGGACAACAGATGTGCCAGAGCTTGGCAAAAAGTTAAGTAAACTGTTTTCTGATTTTGAAAACCAAAACGGAAGAAAACTTGAGCTTTGGCTCGAGCCAGGAAAATATCTGGTAAGTGAGGCCGGGTATCTTCTCGTTAAAACAAATGTTGTTAAAGAAAATCCTGCTATAACATTCATCGGTGTCGACTCCGGACTGAACCACCTCATCCGACCGATGATGTACAACGCCTATCACGAAATCATAAATGTCTCCAATCCCAAAGGGCAGTTGAAAACATACAATGTCGTAGGCAATATTTGTGAGACCGATACGCTTGGTGAAGAACGCAGGCTTCCGGAAGTAAAAGAAGGAGATTTGCTGGTGCTGGAGAATGTTGGAGCCTATGGGTACATGATGGCTTCCAACTATAATTCACGATTCCGTCCTGCCGAGGTACTGATCATCGATGGAAAAGCAAAACTCATTCGTCAACGTGACACATTGGAACAAATTCTCCAGGGCCAGGTCGATATCTTCTGATGGAATATGACCTGATCATCGCGGGTGGTGGTGCAGCAGGCTTCTTTGCAGCCATTGAAACCTCCACTCAAAATCCCAGACAGAAAATATTAATCCTCGAAAAGTCAACCAAACTTCTTTCCAAAGTCAGGATTTCAGGCGGTGGGCGTTGCAATGTGACACATCACTGCTTTGAAGCATCTCAGCTTTCAAAGCACTATCCACGCGGACAAAAAGAATTCAGGCAACTTTTCAGAAAGTTCCAGGCGTCCGACACCGTGGCCTGGTTTGAAAAGCGGGGTGTTGAATTGATCACTGAGGAAGACGGTCGCATGTTTCCGATAACGGAAAATTCAGAGACGATTATCGGGTGTTTTCAAAGCGAGACTGATAAATACAAGATCGAAATAATCACTGGGATGGAGGTTGCAGGCATAGCTAAATCCGGAGCATTGTTTTCAATTCGGAGCCGGAGCGGAAAAGTCTTTTCTTCCAAAAAAGTATTAGTCGCGATCGGTGGCCATCCACAATTGAATGCCTATGAATGGCTGAAGCAGTTGGGGCATACAGTCATCACTCCCATTCCGTCGCTCTTTACGTTTAATGATCCTTCAAAAGAATTTACGGACCTCATGGGTGTTGCTGTTCAGGATGCAGAGGTTAAAATAGCTGGCACAAAATTTTCTTCCCGTGGTCCGGTGCTTATTACTCATTGGGGATTGAGTGGCCCGGGAGTTATCCGGCTTTCAGCGTGGGCAGCAGAATATCTTCACGGAATAAATTATCAGTTCACTACCCTTGTCAACTGGACGGGCGAGGGCACAGAAGAATCAGTAAGGACTCTATTTAAAGACAAAATACGAACTGAGGGAAAAAAGCAAATTGCCTCACATCCCCTTTTTGGAATTCCTCAACGCCTTTGGGAAAAGCTTTGCACAAAAGCGGAGGTAGGTGAAAAGATGATATGGGCGGAAACATCGGCCAAAATCATGAATCGCCTTATTGAATTTCTTGTCCGGTCTCCATTCAAAATTCAGGGCAAGACCACCTTCAAAGAGGAGTTTGTCACCTGTGGTGGCGTTGATCTGAAAGAGATTGATCTTACGACTATGGAAAGTAAAGTCATGCCGGGGGTTTACTTCGCCGGAGAAGTATTGAATGTAGATGGTGAAACGGGAGGGTTCAATTTTCAATCTGCCTGGACTTCCGCCTTCGTCGCAGGGACTGCCATCGCAAAAGCGTGAAGTCACGGTTAAAATTTCACAGTCAGTTTAAAAATCGGATTATGTAGTTTGGAAACAACTTGTGGGGAGTATTCTCCAAACGCAATTTGTTTGTTCAGAAAATAACTTTCTGGCGTCAGCTTAAATGATACCTGATAGTTAGATTTTCTGTTGCGACTTCCTCGCAGATTAAGTGCATTATTCATTTTGTATTTATGAAACAGTAGTTGATGTGTAATAAGCGCCAGACCCGACGGCACGCCAAAATATACCGCTGGTGAATGTGATTCAGTTAACGACACCGCACCGAGGCCGACCAAAGCAGCTCCTGCAGTTGCAAGATTGATTACACTTCCTTGCTTATCCGTTAAGCGTGCCCCTCGTACTGCCCGCTGAGCCCAGATGGTACCTGCTATGGAGGTGATGGCGGGAACTATGATCAAGGACTTCCTGTCGCCTCCACTGAATTGATATGACCCTGAGATCGCCGTAAAGCCCAGGCCGGTAGTGATCAGTGTCAATGAACTTATTGCATCCACATCGCCACGCGTGTAATCATACCTTTTCGCAACACGACTACCTATCAAAAGGCCTGACACACCTCCAGCCAGTAAGAATACGCCAGCTGCCTGAGCATTATCTGAGCCTGCGCTAACAACGGCAGCAAAGCCAACCCATGGACCTAAGAATCCATAGTGACGCATCATCTCGATGCGGCCAGCTGTATAGTTATTTCTCTCCTGAGCATGAAATGCTGTTTCACCCAAAATAATACTTCCAAGAGTTGACAACCCAAAACTCCATTTCCCCGCATTCTCTGTGCCGCCAGCAATAGCTACTCCCAATGCTGCACCATAACCAAGGCCCAGCAACTTTCCGGTATTGCTTGCACGTAGTGTATTGCGCGTGATTGACTTGTATTTGTTTGGATTTATCACTGGCCCCAGCATCCAAAGCCCACTGGTAATAAGAGGTATCCCAAGCGTCGCAGCGCCTTTTGTTTCTGTAATGGAAACAACGGAAGCTCCATACCAGAGACCGTAAAGGCCGTTGGCTAGCCGGTCTCTTCCTTTCCATTCAAAATCTTTAACCTCTGCGGCGTTGCTCGGTGCGGCAACCTGTCCACTGTCCCATAAATTTTTTAAACGTCCATAATTCTCCTTCTCATCCTCAGGCAGCCGTTGATAATAGCTGCTTAGAAATTTTTCGTAGTCGACGACATAATTTTTTTCGTTTTGCGTCAGCGAGTCACCCTTTTCTTTCTTTTTTTGAATAGCGCGATAGGTAGAATTTGTTGACTCCTCCCAATAACCTCTGGCTGTGTATAACTTGTCCTGTGAAAAAGCATGCGTGCTTAGTAGGAGGAACAGAAGTGAAAAGATGTATGGGATCAGCAAACGGACCATTTTCCCTTTAACTGAGTTAAATATATAGGAAAGCGTGAGTATCTCTCTCAAAAATTGCATAAAAAAGCCCCCCTCTAAAGAGGGAGGCTTGTGGTGACGGAGGGAGTTGAACCCCCGACACAAGGATTTTCAGTCCTTTGCTCTACCAACTGAGCTACGTCACCTTACGTCCGTAGTAACTTTAGCGAAGTCTGATTGTTACCTACTAAAGCTTTTCTGTGATTTTAGCTCCAGGTGCGCATTCGCCAAAGGCTACGGCGCACAAGGGGCACAAAAGTATATAAAATTAGAAACGGTACAAATAATAGCTGTTTTAAAGCCTCAAAATGATTTTACAGAATTTGTTGGCTAATTTTGACTCTGCGATCGTCTAACCATGGATTTTCTTCAACAAGGTCTCTTTTTTATTGTTCTGGTAATAGCAGGTTACTTCATCCGTAAGCGGATAGTCAGAATCAAAAGCAACATCCTTCTCGGCAAACCCAATGTGATAACAGATCGGAAGAGCGACCGTTTAAAAAACATGTTCCTCGTGGCCTTCGGTCAACAGAAAATGTTCAAGCGTTTTACTCCGGCTTTTTTTCACTTCTTTATCTACGCGGGATTCGTGATTATCAACCTCGAGGTTCTCGAGTTTGTAATTGATGGCCTGGTCGGAACTCACCGGATATTCGCTCCTTTCCTTGGTAGCTTCTATAATGTGCTAATGAATTTCTTTGAGTTCCTGGCGGTAGCAGTATTGCTATCATGTGTTGCTTTTCTTATTCGCCGCAACATGATTAAAATTCAGCGATTCTGGTCGGCTGAATTAAACGGCTGGCCGCGGATGGATGCCAACATTATTCTCATTACAGAAATTGTTTTGATGCTGGCCATATTGACCATGAATGCTTCTGATCAAATTCTGCAGACAAGAGATCCTCACTATACTCAAACCGGGAGCCTGTTCTTCAGTTCATTCTTGATTCCCTTATTCAACAACCTCAGCACTTCCTCGCTTGAGTTCTTTGAACGCTTCGCCTGGTGGTTTCACATCATCGGTATTCTAAGCTTCGCGGTGTATGTCACCTATTCCAAGCACCTTCATATCTTTCTTGCGTTTCCAAATACGTACTATGGAAAACTTGAATCCAAGGGGCAAATAATAAACATGCCGGTAGTAACCCGTGAAGTGAAATCAATGCTGGGATTACCAGCGGATGATGCAGTGACCAATCCTTCCGAACCGGGAAGATTTGGCGCAAAAGATATCAATGATCTAACCTGGAATAATCTAATGGCCGCCTATTCTTGCACAGAGTGCGGGCGTTGTACATCGGAATGTCCTGCCAACCTTACCGGTAAAAAACTTTCACCGCGTAAGATCATGATGGACGTGCGGGATCGCATGGAAGATGTGGGTAACAGTCTTGAAAAAGGCGGACCCGGACTGAATGACGGAAAATTTTTATTGGGCGATTACACAACGAAGGAAGAGATCAATGCCTGCACAAGTTGCAATGCATGTGTTGAGGCTTGCCCTGTATTGATCAATCCATTGGAAATAATTTTGGAGATGAGGCGGTATGTGTCGATGGAAGAATCAGGCGCTCCAGCTCAATGGAATTCTATGTTTCAAAATATTGAGACTAGCTTCGCACCATGGAAGTTTTCGTCTGCCGACCGATTTAACTGGTCCAAAGATGACAAGTAATATTTATAAACCGAGATCATGAATGTTCCGACGATAGCACAATTAATAGCAAAGGGTGAAACTCCGGAAGTCCTGTTTTGGGTAGGATGCGCAGGTTCATTTGATGACAGGGCTAAACGCGTCACCAAGGCTTTTGTGAAAATTCTTAATGCTGTTGGAACAAAGTTTGCTGTGCTGGGAACGGAAGAAACCTGTACAGGCGATCCTGCACGCAGGGCCGGCAATGAGTTTCTTTTTCAGATGCAGGCGATGAACAATATCTCAGTGTTGAATGGATATAATGTGAAGAAAATTGTCACTGCATGTCCGCATTGCTTCAACACATTGAAGAACGAGTATCCTGAATTGGGTGGTAACTATGAAGTAATTCACCATTCCACATTCATCAATCAACTGATCAACGAAGGCAAAATAAAAATGACCGGAGGTGGCACCTATAAGGGGAAAAAAATTACTTATCACGATTCATGTTATCTCGGCCGGGCAAATAATATTTATGAATCGCCAAGAGAAGTGCTAGAGGCCCTTGATGCCGATCTGGTAGAAATGAAGCGTTGCCGTACTACGGGCCTTTGTTGTGGAGCCGGTGGAGCACAAATGTTTAAAGAGCCGGAGAAAGGAAACAAGGATATTAACATTGAACGTGCAGAAGAGGCTATCGCGACAGGCGCTACCACTATCGCCGTAGCGTGTCCTTTCTGTATGACTATGATAAGTGATGGTATAAAGAACAAGGAGAAAGAGGGACAAATAAGTGTGAGAGACCTGGCTGAGCTGGTCGCTGAAACGCAGGGATTGTAAGAAATGGAAAAAAATATTGGAGGACGTTGGGTGCTTTTGCTGCTAATGGCAACTTGCTCTCACGAGCAAAAGATTACTGCAAAGACCTTTGACTTTGAACATCTTATCAACGAGCAGGTAAACGAACTGAGTCAACGGGGTCGTATACTGGACAAGACTGGCAAGGTTAGTAATAAGAAATCTGACACGACTTTTGTTCCTACCAAATCAGCATGGCAGGCTGAATTGGAAATATTTCAGCAATTGAATGACATCAACAGGCTTGTTGGCAGAAGTAAGTACAAAATAACCGACCCGCTGGAGGACACAAAAAGCAATCTGAAGATTCGTGAATATGTAGCCAGCAAACCGAAGGGAGATGCATGGACCAGCGAAACCCTTCCGTCGATAAATTCAATGAAATTCTATTATCACGACGATTTTTCACAACTAAAAAGAATCGAAGCAACTATCGCTGAAAACAACATGTTGTATAGCAATAGCCGCGATCTGATAATGGAATTTGAAGAAGAAGATGGCACCCCTGTTCTGAACCGTTATTCCATGTTTGGATTTCAAAAGATGATGTTTCGAGACACCGTCCGGTTTTCTATTCTTGGTCAAATCGAACATTCATCACATTAAAATTTGTCATTCAGCGTCTCCTCTGATTCATTTCATCCTTAATTTAAAATAGTGGCGAGACGATCATTTCTTGAAGAAGGCGAGAAAAAACCCATCACGAAATCCAACCTGCGTAAGTTGCTGGGTGTTTTTCGGTATGTACTTCCCTACAAGGGCATCTTTGGATCAGGATTACTTGCTCTTGCTCTGTCAAGCGGCACAACACTTTCATTTCCATTTCTCGCGGGTAAACTTCTAGACATCGCCGACGGCAAGGGTGGATTTTTCCTTACGACCATCAATGAAATTGCACTTGCTTTGATCGGAGTGCTTGTTGTCCAAAGTATTTTTTCATTCATACGGGTTTATACCTTTTCGATTGTGAGCGAGCGGACACTTGCTGATCTTCGTCTTGCTGTTTATAAGAAGATCATTTGGCTTCCGATGACATTCTTTGACAGTCGCAGAATAGGTGAGCTGCTAAGCCGTATCACTTCAGACGTCAGCACCCTTCAAGATACTTTCACAACGACTCTGGCGGAATTACTCCGGCAAATACTCACACTACTTATTGGAACGACGATTATTTTTATTTTAACACCCAAGCTGACATTCTTTATGATGCTTACGTTCCCGATATTGGTGATCGGCGCATTGGTATTTGGAAAATTTATACGAAAACTTTCTAAAAAAACCCAGGACCAACTGGCAAGCACGAATGTAATTGTTGAAGAAACCATGCAATCAATTGCGGTGGTGAAGTCATTTACCAACGAAGTCTTTGAGGTCGGCCGCTATAAAAAATCTTTAGCAGATGTTGTGAATACTGCCATTCACGCGGCAAAATATCGTGGACTCTTTATATCGTTTACCATACTGGCACTCTTCGGTGGAATTGTTGGTGTGATCTGGTATGGCGGACTGTTGGTACAATCAGGGGAAATCACTCCAGGCGAATTGCTGTCATTTGTTTTGTACACTACTTTTATTGGTGGTTCCATCGCAGGCCTGGGTGATATCTACAGTCAGTTGCAGCGATCAATAGGATCTTCTGAGCGCATATTAGAAATCCTCGATCAGACCGATGAGAGCAATCTTTCCCATCACTCATTGAAATTAAAAGGAGCTGTGTCGTATGAAGAGGTCGAATTTTCCTATCCAACCCGTTCAGATGTAGTCGTATTGAAATCGATCTCCATTTCAATTCAGCCCGGAGAAAAGATCGCACTGGTCGGTCCTAGTGGATCCGGAAAATCCACCATTGCGGGCTTGTTGATGCGATTCTATAATCCCGGCAAGGGGTGCATTCTTGTTGATGGTAAAAACATAGACTCCTATGGTCTATCGGCCTTTCGTGAAAACATAGGTATCGTACCACAGGAAGTCATTTTGTTTGGAGGAACAATTCGTGAAAACATTGCCTATGGGAATCCCCAGGCATCGCAAGAGGAAATCTTCGAGGCGGCACGTCAGGCCAACGCATTGGAATTTATTGACAGCTTTCCTGAAAAATTTGAAACATTGGTAGGAGACCGAGGCGTTAAACTTTCCGGGGGACAACGGCAGCGCATTGCTATTGCACGCGCGATTCTTAAAAATCCTTCTATCCTGATACTTGATGAAGCTACGAGCTCACTGGACGCAAAATCCGAAAGACTGGTTCAGGATGCGCTCGAGAAATTAATGGAAAATCGAACCACCATTGTCATCGCCCACCGGCTGAGTACCATCAGGAAAGCTGACCGGATTTTGGTGATCAAAGATGGTCTTATCGCCGAATCAGGCACCCATGACGAACTTTACGGACTGAACAATGGTATTTATCGTAACTTGCTGATGCTTCAATTGGACATACAATCGTGATAAATAACCACGAACAGATATTGAAAGATTTCAGACTGCGCAACACCTCAAGCCGCACAGATATTCTGCATTTATTTTTACATCGTCCTTATGCGCTTTCTTATTCAGACATTGAAAAAGAGGTTGCTGCAACGTATGACCGCGTAACGGTATATCGCACATTAAAAACCTTTCTCGACAAAGGCGTTGTTCACAAGGTGCTGGATGACCAGGGTAGTTTAAAATATGCCCTTTGCAAAAATCACTGCACAACAGGGGAACATCATCACGAGCACGTCCATTTCAAATGTACAAGATGTGGCCAGACCAATTGCCTTGAAGATGTGGAAATCCCGAGTGTCCCTTTGCCTAAAGGATACAAGGCCCGCGAGTTAAATCTGCTAATTCAAGGGACCTGTTTAGACTGTCAATAGTTTCTGAAAAACGGTTCCTTTTCGGTATGTATCAGGTATATACGGCATAAGGTTTCACGTTTTAAGATTAATTTTTAGCTTTGGTGCTTGATTGAGGTGATTATGGGCCAGTTGACCGGTAATCACCTCTTTTTTACCCAAAAACGCGGATTAAATTGGCAATGCTCCTCTTCTCTTTGTTCAATAATGAGGTAAGTTTAAAAACTATTTTGTTTGGAGTATTTGGTCTTATCATAGTAGTTTTTCTGCTATTGGACTTGGGGGTTTTCAATAAGACAGCCCATAAAATATCCACCAAGACTGCCCTTTATCAATCCATATTCTGGGTCGTTGTCAGCACTGTTTTTGGTTTTTTGGTTTATAAAAGCGGACCTTATGAACTGGTAGAAGACGGTGTAACAATAATCACTTCGGGAACAGACGCGGCGATCGAGTACTTCTCGGCCTACCTCACTGAATACGCTCTTTCCGTTGATAACATCTTTGTCATTCTCCTTATTCTGAAGTACTTCACCGTTAAAGAAGAATACTATCACAAGGTATTGTTCTGGGGTATCCTTGGCGCCGTATTTTTCAGAGGTATTTTCATATTCGTTGGCGCTTATTTCATTGCACAGGCGCATTGGATATTGTACATATTCGGAGTGTTCCTGATCTATTCCGGTATCAAGATCTACTTTGAGGAAAGCGATGAAAAGATCGATCCTGAGAAAAATCCTATTATGCGTTTATGTCGCAAGTTTCTTCCTATCAGTAATGATGAACACACAGGTCAGTTTACCGTTCGTAAGGCCGGTAAGTTCTTTTTTACTCCTTTATTTTTGGTTGTTATATTAATTGAAACGACCGACTTGATCTTTGCTTTTGACTCTATCCCTGCCGCGTTTGCCATTACACAGGATGAGTTTTTGATCTATACATCCAACATTTTTGCTGTGCTCGGCTTACGTGCCATGTTCTTCCTGCTGGCTGGAATCATCGACAAATTCTATCTCCTTCAAAAGGGTTTATCCGTCATCCTATTTTTCATCGGAGCGAAAATGTTGTTGGAGATCATCCATTTCAAGATTCCAGTAATATTGTCTTTCATCGTTATTATTGCCACTCTCACGCTGGCGATCGTATTCTCGATGCTCGTTCCTAAAAAGCAAAAACAGGCTTAGTCAACTGATCCACGCGTCGCGTTCAATTCGGACTTTCACCCGGTTTAAAAAATTATTTCATTTTAAAATAGTCAACTTCAGCTGTTCAAACTCTCTGCAATAAAATTCTTTGGCAAAATCTGCATCAGTATCGGCAGCGTGAGAAACCGCTGCGGGAGGGATATGATGACAAATGTTGGAATGTCTTTTAATATTTCAATCAGCAGGTCTCGCATTCGCTGTTTTTCCTGATCATTCAATTCCTTTGAACGAGCTTCTGCTAACAGGCTCATCAGCTCTTCGCTTTTCTTAACTTCTTTTACCACACGGCTACGATTCTTGTCAGTAATTCTTGCCATCCGCCGGATGTACTCTTCGCTCACCTGGTCAAACTTTTTCTTGTCCTGCAGATGGCTTAATTGCGGCCAGTGCTCGAGTACAAATCCCTCGATGGCCAGTAAACTATTGTCAAGGTCGTCCGAGGAGAAGGAAAAAGTTTCTGCGAGCTGCTTCAAAAAGGAAAGTTCAAGATCTTCCACCTTCCTGTCAGCCCAGATGGTAAGGATGGCAATCTCCAGAAAGTATTTCTTTAGCAGCCAGGAATTATTGGTTGGGAGATTGATCTCCTCAACTGAAATACCTTGTTCAAAAATCGTCTGACATTCTTTCTTAACATCCAGCGGAAGTTGAGCACTCTGTAAAAAATACTCCAGCAGTCTTCGCTCTTCAAATTCAACAATGTGATTAGCATGGGCCGCCGCTGCCATGATCTTAACAAGCGACGTTCTCAATTCACGACGTTCATACTTGAAGAAGTCTGAAACGATCTTATCTGCATTGGTGTGAATCCATTGTCCAAAAATATAAATATCAAGAAAGAGGAGTGAGTTATGAAAGAACTCCGTCCAGTAATTTCCCTTCGTTTCGGTATATTCAATCCTCTTATCAATGATTTTCTCTGCGAGCTCGAGAGGAGTCTTCTTCCTGCCGAAAAGAGTTTTTGTAGGAGTTGCCAGTTCTGGGAATATGTGATTATAAAAATTGGTAATTCGCTCCAGTGTCTTGAGAGTCGCTTCCGACATCTCGGCAGCACTATCAATGGGCCGATCATGAAATAAGAGTGTACTGCTAATGAGGCTTTCTGCCAGCAAAATCTTCATTCTATCCTTTCCACTCCACTCGGATGATTTGGGATGATCAAATATCGTAACGGGTTGTCCGTACATCAGCCCAGTTGGCTGGATCACGCGATACAATGAATGATCAGGATGAGAAGATTTTCGTCCCTCTGCAGTCAATTCCTGAAGCAACGAAAGTCGAAACTCGAGGTATTCCTTTAGCCAGCCTTTTGACCCTGGATTCATGTTTTAAAAAAGAATGAGAAGGTAGTAATTTTTATTTCGTATTGCCACAAACGGACGAGGGTGTTCGTAAAAGAAATCAATAAATCTTTCAATTGTTCCGGCTCGCCCTTACTTTGCCGTAGATTCTAATTGATCAGAAAATAGTCACGATGCTTTCCAACCTTTTTTCTTAATATTTTTTGCTGACTCTTCTACTTTTTCTCCCAGCCCTTTTTTATAAGCATCCAGTTTTTTGGCTATGGTTTTGTCGAAAGTGCCAATGATCTGCGCCGCCAATATGCCCGCATTTTTTGAACCATTAAGAGCAACGGTGGCAACCGGGACACCACCCGGCATTTGAAGGATCGATAACACCGAGTCCCACCCATCGATTGAGTTGGATGATTTGACCGGCACGCCTATTACCGGTAGTGACGTCATCGCTGCAATCATGCCTGGTAAATGAGCTGCTCCGCCAGCGCCTGCGATAATTACCTTCAATCCACGATCGCGCGCAGCAGTAGCATACTCAACCATCCTCACGGGAGTGCGATGGGCGGAGACGATGGTCAGCTCAAAAGGAATTTCCATTTCTTCCAGGAATTCAGCGGCTTCTTTCATGATCTTAAGATCCGACTGGCTGCCCATAATAATGCCTACAATTGGTTTGCTCATGCGATTACTTTGAGGGTATGTTTTACAAAGTTGGCTTTCTTCTTCAAACTTTCCATATCTGTATCAACAATCGTTACGTGGCCCATTTTTCGAAAGGGCTTCGTCATCATCTTTCCGTAAAGGTGAACATAGATTCCTGGTACGTTCAGAACTTCTTCAATTCCACGGTAAACCGCTGGTCCGGTATAACCTTCCTCACCTAACAAATTAACCATCGCACTTGACGCATTGGCAGTAGTATCTCCCAGCGGCAGATTAAGAATAGCCCTCAAGTGCTGCTCATACTGAGATGTGACATTGGCTTCAATTGTCTGGTGACCGCTGTTATGTGGCCGGGGAGCGACTTCATTCACCAGTACTTGTTCCGATTTTGTTACAAACATTTCAACAGCAAGAAGTCCTATCATATTCAAGCTTTCTATAACACTTCTGGCTATCGCATCAGCCTCTTTTGCTACTGAATCCTTAATCTGGGCGGGAGCGAAAAGATATTCAACCAGGTTTGCTTCTGGATGGAATACCATTTCAACCGCCGGGTAGGATATAACTTCTCCCCGTTCATTCCGGGCAACGATCACGGAAATTTCTTTTTCAAAATCCACAAATTTTTCCAGCAGGCCAGGAGCATCAAAGACCTTTGAAAGGTCAGCCGAAGTGCGAATCAGTTGAACTCCGCGCCCGTCGTATCCTTCCTTTCCAAGCTTATTCACTCCTGGCAGAAATTCAATGTGACGCCTGGCGTCAGCCTGGTTTTCAATCAGAACAAATTCCGATGTTGGAATATGATGGTCTTTATAAAATTGTTTTTGAATCCGTTTGTCCTGAATACGTTCAATCACTTCCGGCTGTGGAAAAACTCTTTTGCCACGCTTTCGAAGTTCTTTGAGCGCGGCAATACTTACATTCTCTATCTCAATGGTAATAATGTCGCAGGAGGTTCCAAATTTAACGACCGTATCAAAGTCCGTTAATTTTCCATGCATAAATTCTGCGATTCCCACGCAAGGCGCCTGTGCATCGGGATCAAGTACCGAAAATTGCAAATTCCAGTCGATGCCCTTCTGTATTAGCATCCGACCAAGCTGGCCTCCTCCCAAAATTCCTATTTTCTCTTTCAATGTTTTTTTAAGCTTTATTGAATTAACGTTTCAAGATGTTCTTTACCGTTACATCCAGAATTTTATCCCCGACCTCAATCTTATGCACAACATTCATTCCCTTCATTGTCTCCGCAAAAATTGTATACCTGCCATCAAGATGGGGAGTATTTGAATGTGTGATAAACCATTGCGTTCCCTCAGTGTCCTTGCCCGCAGAAGCCATCCCCACCGATCCTGTTGAATACCTCCTCATTGAAAATTCAGACCGTATGGAGTAGTCTTCACTTCCAAATCCATCACCACGATTACAGCCTGATTGAATTACAAAATTTGGTACGACCCTATGAAAAAATTTGCCGTCGAAATACTTTTGTTTCACCAAGGTTAAAAAATTTGCAACGGAACCCGGGGCTTCCGCTACTAACATCCGCAGAACAATCGTTCCTTTCTTTGTTCTTATCTCCACCAGCTGATTCAATGGAATAGTTTTTACAAAAGTCCAGTCTATCGGATGATTGTAGTCATTCTTTAAGGCCGCCGGCTTGTCCTTCCCTTCAAGATAGGCAATAGAGTTTTCTAAGGGCTGAAGCGACTCAATATCTTTTGGAAGAGAAAGCTTTGCTTTTGCTTCGTATAGAAAACTCAGGTCTTTTATTTCTTCTTTGTAATTCAATGATTTGTCCATCAACGCCACCGAAACAATTCCTGTAACAGCGACGTCACTCTGCAAAATTGCCTGTTTATATATTTTTAGAAACTCACTTGCTGGAATTTTTGTTCCCTTCCTTGTATTCATCGACACCAGTGCTGCTGCTGCGGAACTTCTTACTACTTTATCATTCTTGTCATTTAACAGCTCTCCATAAATAAATTCAAATGCGTTTGTCTCATGAGAACCTCTTGCTTCACCAAGTGCCAACAATAGATCCGATTTGTAATACGAAGATGCCTTTGAATAGATTCTAACTATTTCCTCTACAATTCCGGCTTTGGGATTTGTTTTGAAAAAAGCGGAGTACAAATTTGATTTTACCCGGGGGCTTGATGCGTCATTGATTGCAGGGTGCAGAAGCTTTCCCTTGTAACCTTCTCCATTGCTATTAATCACCTCGGCTGCGGCCACTCTAACCATTTCAACGGAATCTTTTAATCCTTTAAATAGCAATCCCTCAGCTTCCGTTATTGAAAAATATCGACCCGCGCTCACGGCATTCACTCTTACACGATAATCCAAGTCCGACTCGATGATCTCATTAAGAATATAAAGCGCTTCCGATTGCTCCAGGTGACGAAACCCTCTCACGGCCGCCATTCTCACATCCGAACTTTTATCCTGCTGCGCCGCGGCTATCAGCTTTTCTTCATAGCCCCTCCCTTCTATCGTTGATGAGCGCGCAAAATAACTGGCCGCGGCCAGTCTTGTTTTAACTGAAAAACGATTTGTCAAAAATGTGGCTGCCCTTCTTGTGACCACGCTGTCAGCTTTTTTCCGAACACCTAAATGATAAAATCCAGCAGCAAGACCTTCCTGTATCAGACTGTCATCTGATTGAAGCTGACTTAGAACGGCAAGATCATTTCGCTCAATCGTCTTACCAAGGGCTTCCAGCACCTCCCTTAACACAACTCTTTCCTTATTTTCAAGTGAGGGGATCAATGCATTGACTGCCTGAGTTCCTCCGGTTTGTCCAAGAGCGAACGCCGCATTTCTCTTTACCAGAGTGTCGGGGTCCTCCAGCAAGGAAGTACCAAGCGCCAGGGACGCAGCCGAATCTTGCACCGAGGCAAACGCAAGGGCTGTTTCCCTTCTATATACCGGGTTTTCTGAAGAAAGAAAATTAATCAGGCTATCAGTTTGCCGGCGGTCTTTCAAATCATAAATTTTTACAAGAACCGCGTCTGAAAATTTATTGACGGGAGGAGTCTTCGTGGAGCAAGCCAAGGCTGCCAGTAGCGTTATAATGAGAAGCTTTCGCATCAAAAATATTTACCGAAAGATAGGAAGAATCAGGAGAGCACTTGATACACAATGAGTGCCGAAACATATGCCAGGCCAGTCATGTAAATTAATTGAATCATTGGCCACTTCCAGCCCTTTGTCTCACGTTTCACAATTGCCAGTGTACTCATGCATTGCATCGCGAATGTATAAAATACCAACAGAGAAAATCCAACGGCAGGCGTAAATCGCGGGCCGCCAGTCTCCGCATTCACCTCGTCTTTTAATCTTTCTTTTATAGTGGCATTGTCATCGGCGCTGCCCAGACTATATATAGTAGCAATTGTACTTACAAAAACCTCCCTGGCGGCAAACGATGTGATCAGGGCAATTCCAATTTTCCAATCAAAACCAAGGGGACGTATCACAGGCTCCATCCATTTGCCCATAATGCCTGCATAAGAATGTTCAAGTTTATAGGCCGCTACCTTGTTTTCAAATCCTTCTTTTGTCAACCTCAGATTGGTGGACTCATTCTGAACAGTGGCTCGTGCATTATCCATCACTTCTTTCGGTCCATAACTTGCCAGCACCCAAAGAATAATAGAGACAGCTATAATTATTTTCCCTGCTTCAAAAACAAATGCTTTGGTTTTTTCAATAATAGTATACCCAACATTTGACCACTTAGGCATCCGGTATGTTGGCATTTCCATAATAAGATAACTTCGCTCACTCACCTTAATAATTGCCTTCATTAATAGTGCGGAAAACATGGCGGCAAAAAAGCCTAACAGATACAATCCCATCAAAGCAACGCCCTGCAAACTTATAAAACCCAAAACGCGTTCATGAGGAACAATAAGTGCAACTAAAATTGCAAATACCGGCAACCTGGCAGAGCAACTCATTAAAGGTGTTACAAAAATTGTGATGAGCCTGTCTTTCCAGTTGTCGATGGTTCGCGTGGCCATAATTGCCGGAATTGCGCATGCCATTCCAGAAATTAGTGGAACTACACTTCGGCCACTCATTCCGAACTTACGCATGATCTTATCCATTAAAAACACTACACGCGACATATAGCCCGTCTCTTCCAGAATTGAAATGAATGCAAATAGAATTGCTATCTGAGGGATGAATATGATAATACCACCGATGCCTGGCACGATGCCACTCGAGATCAGTTCAAATAAAGGACCTCCAGGAAGTCGCTTGCTTAAAAACCCACTCAAGTCTGCAAAGCCCCTGTCGATGGCATCCATTGGGATTTGGGCAAGTGCAAATACCGATTGAAAAATGACAAAGAGCAGAGTGAAGAAAATAAGATAACCCCAAATCTTATGGGTAAGTATCCTGTCTAGTCGCCTTGACGTGCTCCTCCAATCCTGTGCTGCCGATTTGATTATAACAGCATCCAGGACTTCCTGAATAAATCCGTACCGATGAATCGTTTCCGCCCCTTGATACTTATGTGGACAGAAATTTTGTTGGCTAGCAACTGTCTTGATAAACGTCCGGTCATCACTTGACAGAAAAAGAAGGTTTTCTGGTTGTTGCAGATACTGGAATGCTTCGTACGAAGTTGCCAGGTTGAAATGCGTTTGTATTTCATCAACCGCGACAACTACTTCATTTAATGGTTGAAAGATTTTTCTGTCGGAAACTTTTACCTGTTCAGTCAACTTGTTCTTCAAACCATCAAGGCCTAGTCCTTGACGGGCATTGATCATTACCACTGGTATGTCCAGCTGCTTCGATAATTTCTTTACATCGAGACTCAGACCTGATTTTGCTACCAGGTCCATCATATTCAATGCCAACACCACCGGTAATCCAAGGTCTATGAGTTGAGTAAGGAGAAGGAGGCAATTTTTGAGATTTGTTGCATCAGCAATCACCGCTATGCAATCAGGAAAATTCTCATTCTTCCTATTGGTGAGTATCTCAACAACAATCTTCTCATCAAGCGTACGCGGATAAAGACTATAAATTCCGGGTAAGTCTATGATCTCGGCTGAAGTATTTTCATCCAGTTGACAGAACCCTATTCTCTTATCAACCGTGATACCTGGAAAGTTTCCTATCTTTTGGTTGAGCCCTGTGAGTTGATTAAACAGTGATGACTTACCAGAATTAGGCTTGCCGACTAAAGCAATTTTCAATCGCTTTTGTGTTGCCATTAGTCAAGGATAGAAATTGTGTTTGCCTCTTCAAGGCGAAGTGAAAGATCAAATCCTGATACATTAACGCACACAGGATCACCGAATGGGGCCGAGAAATTGAATCTGACCACGGTACCTGGGAGGAATCCCATCTCCAATAACTTCACAGATAATGGTTCATCCGTAAATCCAGAGATCACTGCTGACTCCCCTGGCTTCATTGACGCAACTGATTTGGATCTGGTATTCAAGCTTATTTAGATTAAATTTAAACAAGCGAATATAAGGTGGGTTAGAGAATTTTCATGCTAAGCCGTCAGTTTTTACTAAATCAGCGATTGAATATGAAAAAGAAACCCAAAAAACAGGATAGACAGAAGCGGGTGGAATCAAAGACAGTGGTTAAGGAAATAATACCGCCTTCAGAAAAAACCTTTGATTTCGGCGGCATTCCTGAACGTGATCTAAAGAAAAATCTTGGATGTAGCTGAAGGCTTGACTACAAATGGAATTGAAAATTTAATGGGGAAAAGTATCCAACCAGGCACCGGAAAGTGCCTGTAAACCCTGTTTTTGGAGCTTTTAGACTTTGACGGCGCGACCGTTTTCCGAACGCAAGGCATGGCGAATTTGCTCCATGGCCTGCTGGCGGAATCGCCTGCTATCAGTGTTCTGCTCCTGTCGCAGTACTTCTTTGATGTACTGCAACACTTTCTCCATTTGGACGTGATCCATGGTATCCAGGGATTCCAAAATGGCAAGTTTGCGCATCATTTTCATAAACGTAGTGGTTCATGCAAATAACGGAAATTAAACCCTTGTGGTTCAAGGGATAACACACTTATTCACACAATGGCAATCCGGAAATAATATTCATGCCACAAAGAGATTGACGACCGCTTATTGAGGGTAGAAAGCTTCAAGCAATACTTGAAAGATCAAGAATAAAATTCCTGGAGGGATCCGAAATAGGATTCATCCCAGCCCTGAACAATATCTTCATAATCCTCATCAGGGATATTGGTATGGGCAAGTGCCACAGAAGTACCCTGCTTGTGCGGATGGAGCACAATAGTGACAATAGAAGCCTCCAATTGCTCGCCAAAATACCATTGTTGAACTATCTTCCTCCCTGGTTCAAATTCAATATTTTTCCCGACTATACTTCCTTCCCATAGTGAAAACTCAGATCCTGGCTCCAATGACATCTCGGCGGGTTCGCCAGTCCAAAGTTGAATTGTAGCGGGAATAGTCAGAGCATGGAAGACCTCTTCCGGCGGAGCACCAAGGACATAGTACTTTTTGTAGTCTTTCATTGTAAGGATTGAGAATCCCGTTAATTGAATTCGAAACAATATCCAGAATGAAAACCAGTTGACAAAACCATTTTTTTGATCTCGCCGTCACGGAGATTTTTAGTAACTTTTCATTTCAACTCACACCCAGTCTTATGAACAAGCTGAAAATGCCTGCCTTATCCATTTTAGGCGTCTCAATCCTATTTCTACTTGCTGCAGGATGTGGCGGCGGTACTGCCACCCAACAGTCTGAAAACTCAATTGCTTTTGATTCAGTTAAGCTTCCTGCCTATTCCGGTTACACGGCCGTTTCGGTAACTCATTCGGTAAACGACTATCATGAATGGCTAAAGGTTTATGTGGATGTTTCAGATCCAAACTCCCGGATTAGTATTTATACCAGTCCTGATGATCCTAATCTCATAACCGTTTTTGAGCTGACCAAAAGTCATGACGACGCAAAAAAATCCTTTGGTTCGGATGAGATGAAAAAAGCGATGAAAGATGCGGGCGTTACCTCTCAGCCCGTTTTCCAATTTTACGACATAAAGTACAAGAGCTCATCTGCAACCGAAAAAAGGTACCGGCTTGGCGTTACTCATGCTGTAGCCGACTACGATACCTGGAAAAGAGAATTTGACAAGGATGAACCTATCCGTGCCAAAGCGGGCCTTGAGTTACGCGCCATTTCGACCAATGCCGATGATTCAGATATTGTTAATGTAATGTTTGCCACCGACAATGTTGATAAAGCAAAAGGGCTTATCAACTCAAATGATTTAAAAAAACGAATGAGTGAAGGCGGCGTGCGCTCAGAACCTAAGTTAACTGTGCTGAAAGTTCCCAATCTTTAAACTAAAAAGGATTCAAATAATCAAAGACCCCATTATAACAATAAACGATTTACTACTAACAATAAAATGAATTCAACTCGTCCGATCTGTACAGCTATTTTATCTTATGGCATGTCAGGTGAAGTATTTCATGCACCATTGCTGGCCGTTCATCCTGGATTTAATTTAAAAACTATTTTGCAACGAACTTCAGACAAAGCCAGAGAGCATCACCCATCCGTAAAAGTCTTAAGAAGTATTGACGATATAGTTAGCGATTCTGAAATTGAACTGGTAATCGTAAACACACCAAATGAAACGCATTATGATTTCACCGTTAAAATGCTTGAAGCTGGAAAGCACGTAGTCGTTGAGAAACCTTTTACCAACACTACTGCCGAGGGGCTGAAACTTATTGCTCTAGCAGCGAAAAAGAAAAAAATCCTATCGGTATTCCAAAACCGCCGATGGGATGGCGGGTTCCTCACCTTAAAAAAGGTGCTTACATCCGGCATGCTTGGAAAGGTGGTTGAGTTTGAAGTGCACTACGATCGCTTTCGCAATTTCATTTCACCCAACACCTGGAAAGAAGAGCCTGGTCCGGGGTCAGGCATCTTATATAATCTTGGCTCACATATGCTTGATCAGGTATTGGTGCTTTTTGGTAAACCAGAATCTGTTAGCGCAAAAATTGGAATTCAACGACCGGGAGGAAAAGTCGATGATTATTATGATCTAAGGTTGTCTTATAACGAATTGAATGTCATTGTAAAATCGAGCTACCTTGTGCGGGAACCGGGGCCTTCCTATACTGTTCATGGAGTGAATGGATCATTTGTTAAATACGGTATCGATCCTCAGGAGGAAGCATTGAAACTTCACCAGAGTCCGGGTACTCCTGGCTGGGGAACAGAACCAGAAAAATTTTGGGGAAAGTTGAATACAGACATCAATGGACTTCATTACAAGGGGCACATTGAAACCTTACCCGGAAATTATATAGGTTTTTATCAGAATATCTATGAAGCGATTCGCGAGGAGAAGGAACTCGCTGTTACGGCACAACAGGCACTTGACGTAATCCGACTTATTGAAGCGGCCATCAAAAGCAATAATGAAAACAAAGAGGTAGCCTATTGAACGCCCTCCATTGCACCCAATACGGGGCAGATTTGTTTAGTATTTTTTCGCGAAATTTGATTTATGTCGAAATACAGCCTCTGTCTGTTTTTTGTTATCATCTTTACTTTTAGCAGAGGTAATTCTATTCTTATTCCGATGGATGAGCATCAGAAAAATCATCTGAAAGCGTATGGAATGGCATTTACTATTTTACAAAAAGGAGGGTCTGTCGATTGGCTTCTTAACTATCGAGGTGGAAGTTTCCTTATAACCTATTCGCGTTTTATTGAAAGTGAATGTGTTGTGCGGGGAATCACAGTGGAATTGCTTTCTGCGGCAAAGACCAATACCATACTGGAAGAAATCTCGGCTCCGGAAGTAAATATGAACCTCGTGAGATTGGAAAAGGCACCACGAATTGGGGTCTATTCTCCAAAGAATGCGCTGGTTGGAGATGAAACAGATGCTGTTATCACCGTGCTCGACTATGCTGAGATTCCCTACACAATTCTATATGACGAAGAAATTCTTGGCGATTATCTTTTAAGATACGACTGGTTGCATCTTCATCACGAGGATTTTACCGGTCAGCATGGAAGGTTTTTGCACCGGGAGTCAGCGGTACTGGAATCGAAACTACAGGAGGCAACCGCCCATCAACTCGGATACGAAAAAGTTTCGCAGATGAAGCTCGAGGTTGCCAAGAAAATCAAAGCATTTTGCTTTGGTGGCGGTTATTTGTTTGCGATGTGTTCCGGCGCAGAAACATTTGACATCGCCCTGTCTGCCGAAGGAGTGGATATTAATGAAAGCATGTACGATGGCGATGAATCTGACATCAACGCTCAGGAAAAGCTTGACTTTACCAAAACGCTCGCTTTTGAAAATTTTACGCTCGAGCCCGGAAACAGCAGAAAATTTTCCGACATCAACACGGGCAGCCCAGACTTTTTTGAGTTTAAGAATGATTTCTTTGCCTTGTTTGACTTTTCTTCCAAGTGGGATATTGTGCCCTCAATGCTTACACAGAATCATGAGTTTGCTATCCGGGAATTCATGGGACAAACTTCTTCTTTTAGCAAAAGCACAGTAAAGCCGGAGGCACTTATCCTCGGTGAGAATAG
This sequence comes from Cytophagales bacterium, assembly GCA_038229375.1. Classification (GTDB taxonomy): domain Bacteria; phylum Bacteroidota; class Bacteroidia; order Cytophagales; family Cyclobacteriaceae; genus ELB16-189. The sequence continues at coordinate 68,542 of JBBRON010000001.1, forward strand.
AAAAAATAGCAATGTTCGATATCTCTACGGAGAATTGGGTCGGGGTCATTGGACTTTTTACAGCGGACATGATCCTGAAGGTGTACCCGGCGGCGGCAGGCGACGAACTGCCACTGACTTAAATCTCCATCCTCACTCACCTGGATATCGGCTCATCTTGAATAATGTATTGTTCCCCTCCGCTAAAAAGAAAAAACAAAAAACATGAGCTCAGCCTTTGTACGGGAAGGTGATGATCAATCATTGGACGAGATCTCTCCTTCATTAACAGCACTGCGGGTTTTTTTGACAAGGGAAAACAATGGAATTCAGGTATCTGAACGAAGCAGTTTCACCGATAAAGACGGACGCACAACGCACGTGATGAGTAATGGACAGTCTTACTCAAAAGATGATAAAGGCAGATGGAAGGTTATCTGAATGCTTACTTCACTTTCTCCAGGACCAATGTTATTTTATTAAAGTCCGCAGCGGCATTTACCACCTTTCTGAAGTTTTCATACTGACTAAGCGGAGCATACACCTGTTTATAGTATTCCTTGATTGTTATTTCCAAAACATTTCCTTTCAGTGTAAAATCTGACTGAAACAAAAATGGGTTTTTACTACCGGGTTCATATTCATACAGCATCTTAAAATCCTGAGGGTTTTTGACCGCGTAGCCAGGCGGTATTGCTATTCGGATCAATCGTTCATAGCCGCGATTAAAATCATTCTCTACCGGAGTCATTCGCTGATCCTCACGATACATTTCCGTCTGAGGTCCTATCAGTTCACCCGCCTTAAAAAGAATCCGTGAACCGGCATTTTCGATAAAATGATCGGTCGTAAATTCAGCTTCTATCACGTAACTCATTGCATTATCAGGCAAAGGGCCGGCCTTCCACTTGTCGATCTTTGAATCAGGTGCCGTCTGCTTCATGATTTGCTCCACCAATTTACTTTTTTGTTCAGTCGTCATCGCCTCAGAATAGGGCCCTAAATACCTGGCGTTATATCCACTGAATTTTCGTTTCAAGCTTATTTGATTGGATGACAAGTCAGACAAGAACGTAATAGAAATATCAAGATCATCTGTGTTTAAGGAATAATCCACCGCAGGTATTTCATTTAATGTGCCAAGACCTGACTTCAACTCGCCCAATACCAATGGCTCAATAAAGAGACCGGACTGTTGCATCAGAAGAGGAGGTACCAGCGGATATCGGGTATCAAACGTTTCTGCCGAGAGGAATTTTTTAGTCGCTGGGAAATAAATCAAATAATCATCAAGATAGCTCCAGCTGTCAAACGTGCCATCGAACTTAACGAGCTCCCGGCTGCAGGTAATTACAATCTGCGATTCAATCTTAAGCTTTTCAAAAACAGCCAGAAAAAGTTTTGTCATCCCCTGCTCTGAAGCGAGTTTATACTTTATGATGTTGGCTATTTCACCTGATTCCTGGGTCCTTTGCTTCTGAACCTGAATCGAGGTTTTTATTTTTCGTTCAACGTCATAGATTCTTTTATCCAGTGGCAATGCTGAATTATCTCCTAGTTCTTTGACGAATTTCTCAAGAGCCTTTTCATCGTCCTTAGTTATTGTTGTAAGGATTTTATAAAATGTCTTAGCGGCTTCTTCCCACGAATAGAGTCGTGCCTGGGAACGGGATGTATTATACGCAAGTTTGAATTCAACTCTTTTGCGATTTGAGTTATACTGAGAAAAACCCTCCTTTTTTAAACCGGGAACGTCATTCATTAAAACATGATAGGTATTTATCTCTTTCCCTGCCTCCAGACTAGCTGCGGGGTAATCATTGTATGATTTTAGCTCAAACTTCAGGTGTGCTGGACTGGTCAGTAAAAACGAACTTGCCTTAATGGGAATTTCAAATTGAAAATAAGCCCGGTCAAACAATGAAGCTTTCATTCTTCGTGTATAATAATATTCAATCTCACTTCCCTGCTCTACTCCCTCCATGGCAAAAATGGTCTGGGTTCTCCGTGACTCTTCATCCTTGACCTCTTTAAGGTTACTTCGATCAAAATTTGTTGCTTTCCCATCTTTCCCTAACGCACGGGCTTTCAAATCCACGAGATCCTCCGGATCATTGAGTGAAATGTAGATCCTGTTATTCCGCTGAATAGCTTCACTATTATTCACCCTAATGATTCGATGCGTAGTGACATACATTAAAAACTTCTCATTCTCCAACACATATTCATATTGGTCATGAAACTTAAGGATATATTCACCAAGAGCCTCTTCCTTTTCAGAAAGAGAATATCGATTTCTCTTTTCATCCCATTGATATGGCGTGTAGGGCGCTGCTTGTGCAAAAAGAACAGTGAAAAAGAAAAATGCTGTTATGACATATTTTACCCGCATAATCATTTAATGTTAAAGTCTGTTTCTATTTTTTCTTCAGAATAATTGACTCCTTGTAGGCTATGCTGATTTTTTTTACCGATTCATTCCACTGCGGGAAATTTTCCGGACGCAACAATAGGTAGTCAAGATAGAATTTTTTCCTAAGAATGATTTTTGACTTTACGTGAGTATAGCTCAACTCCAAACCAATAAAAGGTCCTCTTTCAACCATGCCTTCCGGCAAGTACTCCACCTCATAGCCATCGGGGATTATAAGGGTAGTAATTTCTTCTTTTACATATTTATAGTCGTTCTCACGCGGAGTAAGGCGATCGACCGGTAAGTATGTGTTGTAGTAGTCTTTAAAGAGATTCAAATTTATATAAATCTCATTTCCTGTTTTCTTAAAGTAGTCACCAATATGAAATTTATATTTTATTTGGGTAGGAAGATCATGGATATTAAGATTGATAATTTCATAATTGTCGATAAGGAATTTATTGCTACCCTTTGAAAGGATTTTCTCTACATATTTTTCCTCAGTTTGCTTTTGTGCACGATCTAACTCGTAACCGCCAAATGTTTTTACTAATCCAGAGAGCGTTGCAACGCCTGTTCCCTGAAGATCTACACCATTAATCACCAATTCGGTTGAATCGGTCATTCGATTGACTGACTTTTCAATCTCCGGGACGGTCCGGACCTCGTACTCCTTTGTTCCTTTTCCAATCAGCACCTCTTTGCCCTGAATCATCGATGAGGGCAGGCCAAATGCTGTATGATTGCTTGTGCCGTCGAGATAATAGTAGTTGTTACCCTGTGCGATATAAGTGGCAATCATATGATTGTCGACCAGTGGAGTTGGGAGCTGGCTGTACTTATATGGCAGGTCACGGGTGCCAATCCAGGTATAATATCCTTTGACTCCAGCTATCCTCATCATATCTACGATAATACTAGCCATGTCCTTGCAGTCTCCATATCTTTTTTCGCACACATAGGATCCTGTATGAGGTATCAACCCTCGCATCCCTTCTTCAAAGGCGATGTAACGAATATTTTCTTGAACCCAGTAGAATATCCTCTTCACTTTCTCTAGTTCTGTATCCGATGGTTGAATAAGTTTTGACACGATCTCAGTGAGTTCTTTCGATGGTGGTACATCAAGTTTGCTAAGAAATGTGGAGTACCAGGCAAACAGGTCATCCAGGCCAGAGAGCATGTTTCTCTTTACGGCTCCGGTGCCATATGACTTAATATATACAACCAGGTGTGGCACGAAATACCTCAGCGGTGGAGAGTTCTCATCTATTTTCCATGCTTTTACGTCGCTGGCTGTCCACTCATAGGTTATGGAATTTCCTTTTTGACTCTTTTGAAACTGAATTCTGTTATCCGGATCGTTCCAAACTTTGTAAACAAGTTCCACATCTTTTGGCGCCTGAATAGTATAAGTACTCTTTTCATGAGGGAGGTAGCTTGAAAACACATATCCAGGCAGGAACCGAAGATCCTTAAACTGATTGCGGTATCTCAGTTGTGTCTTGTTTTTTGCTGCAATAGAAGGGAATGAAAACGTATAGTAGTACGAATCATCATAGAAGATTCCATCGTCGTTATCCGACTTTTTTGAAAACCCCGAAACGGATTGTTCGTTGTAATGACTCTTGTCGAGCACAAATGTTTTAGCAGTGAGTTCAGAAATTTTATTAAAATGTGAACCATAAATTCTCCTGTTTAGATGGATTTCAGGTTGGCTTTTTAACAATAGTACTTCTTCAAAGATATCAGAATAGGCCTGCAGTGAATCACTCTTCATTGAAATAACAACGCTCTCCGACCGATTAAGAAACACAGCTTGTTCTTCTGGATATTTAAGCTTCATTTTTTGCCATAGTGCATCTGGTTGCCCAAGCAGATCAGAATTGATCAAAAGGAAAAAAAGACACATTGCTGTTTTATACATATTTATTCCTCAATTATTCCATACCAGAAATTGTATTCCTTTGCTTTTATTCCATTGGAATACAGGGTTGTATTTCCATTAAGTATCCCATTAGAATAATTTTCTTCTCTTTCAAGTTTTCCATTTTCCAGGTAGTAGGAAACAAGGCCGTTATATTCGCCGGAAAGATAGGTTGCTCTCATCTTTATTTTTCCTGATGGATAATAGCTCAAATGGTCCCCAGAAAACTCACCAGCCTTAAAATATGATTCAACAGAAAGTTGGCCCGAAGGGAAGTATTCTCTTGTAAATCCCTCCAACATTCCATTTTTATAACTTTCTTCGCTCGCCTTTCTGCCATTGGCAAAATATGACACAATACTTTCATTTCCATTAAATGATTTCCATTCGCCCAATGACCCATCAATAGTAGTGGTTCTATAGGTAATGATTTCTCCATCATCAAAATTCTTTTCCAGCAACAATACTCCTTCGTCACGAAAGTCCTGTGACAACCCATCTCGTTTGCCAGCTTTATAATTTGCAACTCTACTTACTTTTCCATTATCACTCCAGAATGTCCATATGCTATCTCGTTCGCCATTATTGTATAAACCTTCACTGTGTTTCTGTCCATTATAATGGAGCCATATCCAATGACCATCCTCTGAGCCATTTAGGTATTGTCCCTCTCCTTCCTTGTTTCCATTCAGGAAATTTAGGATATACTTACCATCCCTCTTTCCATTTTTCATCGGAATAATACTGCTCAATTGTTTCTGCGGCAGCGTGCGAACTATAGAACCAGTATATTCACCACAGGTTATCTCAAAATTCATTCTTGGATTTCCATTCTTGTAGTTAACTGAGAATGATTCATTTTTCTTTTTATATTCCTGGCTGATAGTGATCTCGCCTGCAGAATTGAAATAGGAAATCTTGCTTATCTTATCATTAAGATAGGTAGTGACAAAGTATTTTTTACCGTCAGGATTAAAATCGTTAGCAATTCCAACAACAGCATTTCTCAAATAATAAACATCACCTTCCCGTACGCCACTGCTATAGTACTTCACCCACTGTTGTTCGCGCAAGTCGTCCTTAAACCAACCTTCTTCTTTTAATTTTCCATTCTGGTAAAATTCCTGATAATACCCATCAAGCTTTCCTTCCTTGTAGCTTGCATCCACTTTCTTTTGTCCCGTCTTAAAATACTCATACCCCGCGCCATTCCTTTCACCATCCGTGTAGTTAAACTCGCTGGACTTATTCCCTGTAATAAAAAAGTATTTCCACAAGCCAGTCATTTTTCCCTGTTTGTATGCACCTTCAAAATGTAACTGGCCCGTCGGATAAAAACCTTTAAGCACGTAGGTGCCATCCTTACTTCCTGACTTTGAGAACTCTTTTCCTGTCTCATCAAAATAGGTGTATTGAACCGGGATGCCTTTAACATAAGTAATAATGTGGTGCAGCTTATTTTTATGAAAAGTCTTGTTTTCGCCATCTATTTCGCCTCTTTCCGTCAGGAATCTCGACTCCTCCAGCCTTCCGTCCCGGCCGTAAAATTTCCATTCCCCATGGCTATATCCCTCCGCATTGAATTGCCCTGTTTTTTCCAATTTTCCATTGGAATGATAGTAAAACCAGGGTCCATTTGCTTCTCCATGAAGGTAGGCTCCTTTGATTTTGACTTTACCATCTGCATAAAACTCAGTATATACGCCTTCAAGCTTATCCATTGAATAATTGCTTATGGATTTGCGCTTCCCGTTTTCATGAAAGCTCTGTGACTCGCCGTCGAACAGATCATTCTTATACTTATAAGTCGTCTGCACAGTTCCATCAACAAAATAAAGAACGCCCTCTCCCTCTCTTTTACCATCATGGTAAGCGAGTTTTTCCTTCAGTAAACCACATGGATAATAAATTTCAACACTCCCGTCTACTTGTTCGTTTTTCAGGTAATACCGTTGAAAGGGGGCGCCTTGCTCATCGAACCGTTCGATAAGTCCCGTGTCCTCGTTTTCAATATTCTTTATAATCCCATTTTCCCGACGATATTCCCAAACTCCAGTCTTCTTTCCCGTTTTATTATAGAGACCTTTTGCTGTCATCTGACCATTTGAGGAGAAAAACATCCATGGCCCAGACCTCACTTCTTTTTCGTCCTCCACTCCAAGTGCCTCCAGTTTGTGCTGCTTATTGTACCAGGCGCTAATGGTGGTGCCAAAGCCCATTTCCTCAGGAGGCACGATATTTTTTCTTATATCATTCATTCTTGCATTGGCAAGACTAAAGAATGCATCGAGCCGCTTTTGATTTTTATTTTTCCACTTAGGTACCTGTTCAATTTTGCTGGAACTAAGAATGTGATAGATAAATGGTTCGTATAAATCCTTCGCTTTCATGTCAAGAAAAAGAGGCACGAAAAACTTTACCCAAAAATCATTCGTCTGATCACTTGTGGCAGCCAGTTGATCCGAAATCATTTGATACTGCTTCACCAGAGAAGCATTTATTGGTATTTGAGTTTTAAATTTTTCGTCCATGGCAATCTTGGCCCGAAGAATCTGGTCCAATCTTGCGAAAGGGTTGGGTGAACTGGCTGTTATGGATCCCTCTTCTGCTATTTCATTGTTGCAAAGGCGCTCAAGAAATACAAGGGTGGTATTGTCCCCGTTGCTAATTCCAAGGTACATGCCGAGCGCAAACAAGGCTTCTGTTTTCCGACCCTGAAATGCCAGTAGCTTGCCCCAATTCAGATAGCTACCTGCGTGAAACGGATTAATAGAAAGTGTTTTCTGGAAATATTCAGCTGCAAGTTCATATTCCTTATGATTGTAGTACGTAATGCCGAGGTTATACTTTAATGAATAGTCAAAAGGGAATTCTTTGATTGCATTTTTAAAAGTCAAAATGGACTTCTCATATTCACCACCAAGATCCTGAGAAATTGCCATGGTCCGCAGGAAGTGAGCTTTATACTCCGATGGCTGCTCAATGCCTTTGCTGGACGTCTCTTCACTCTTTTTATAATTTTTACTAGCATTATAACTCAAGGCAAGCTCAGAAAGCATATACACATAGTTGGTATCATTTGGTTGAACTTTTAAGTACTCCTTTATTGCTGCATCATATTGGCCAGAATCGTATAGAATCTTGCCTCTGTCCACGACTTCCTTTGAATTGATGAGCTCTATCTTCTGAGAAAATACTGAAGAGCACAGAAAGCAAAACAGCGTCAGAAAAAATGCGGATCGATAATGCATACAATTGGATTAATAATCTAAAATAGCAATTGATCAGCAACTTATAAAAAATGCAAAAAGTCGCTTTAAAATAAATTTTTGATGGTCAAGGGTATGGCCTGATACCTCTTCAAAAAAGGATTCGATAAAGGAATAACAAAGTCAACAATAACGCAATCCATTTCACCCAGGAATTCATGCCAGGTCCTTTTTCCGTAAACTCATACTTGCAGATCGGACAAACTTTACCGGATGCTTCCACCTCCATTGCACAGGAAGGACATTCTTTGGTTTGCATATTCAAAAATCCTAAAAAACTCAAGAGGGATAAGCGTAACGAAGAATTGCCACTACATGACATGCAGTTCCAGCTATGACAAAAAGGTGCCAGATGAAATGACTATATCTGATTTTCTCCTTTACAAAAAAGAAAACTCCGGCGGAATACATCAGGCCACCAGCAAGCAACCAAAACAAGCCCCACGCTGGCAAATTAACCCACAATGGTTTTGCAGCAATCACGGCAAGCCAACCCATGGCCAGGTAAAGACCGGTAGACAACTTACCACTGCTTGCTCCACCTATTGATTTAACTACTATTCCAAGAACCGCCAGGCCCCAAACAATTCCAAATAACGTCCATCCCCAACCTCCACGTAATAGTCCGAGGGTAAATGGTGTGTAGGTGCCGGCTATCAGCAGGAAAATTGCTCCATGATCAAAGATTTGAAACAACCGTTTTGTCCGGCTTTGAGGGAAAGCATGATAAAGTGTTGATGCGAGGTAGAGTAATATCATGGTAGCACCGAAAATGCTGGAGCCTGTAATTGCCGCAGCTCCATGCGGAATTGCCGAGAGTATAAGCACTGGAGTCATCGCCACAGATCCCAAAAAAGCCACGCCATGACTTACGCTGCTGGCTATTTCCTCGCCGAGAGACTGATGATGGGGCAGGTGTAACGTTTCGCTTTTCACTGGTCGTCAGACAAAGATCGCACTTTAGCACACAACGTTGACAAAACCCGAAACAATACAAGGATTTATAGTTTCTGCCATGCGACCCTCCGATCGATCAACCGTACAGTTGTTTCACGTTGCTTAACTATCTTTGAAGCAAAATTAAGACTTTATGAAAAAATTGTTGTTTCTATTTTTTCTCGTTTCCGGTTTCACTGAGGCCCAAACGGTATCTTTCGGCAACTTCAAACTACAAGAACAAGAGATTATATTTCAGAAGATTTTCGTTGAAGATTCAATTACCGTTGCACAGCTTGAAAAATATTACAAAGGGCTACCCGTTGTGAAGAACCTGACGAAAACCGCGGATGGCTTGACGTTTAATTTAGAAGACGTAATTATTGATTATAAGAAATTTCAATTCAGTCAGGTTGGAACTCCTACCATTATTCAAACAGGAAAATACAGCGGTGAGGTCACAGTTGGTGTAAAGAATGGCAAGTACAGAGTCACGTTTCAAACCATACAAGTGACAGGAGATATCGGCTACAAAAAAATTACTGAAAAGGATAATCTTACTAACTATGCTGCCAAAAACAGTGGCACCATATTGGCTCAGGACTGGTGTCGCCCGAGCATGCTCGGACTATTGGATCAAGCGTTTACGGATAAGTTACAATTTAAGAAGGCAAAAGACGACTGGTAGTGGATTACTCCGGATCGTTGTCTTCAATCAGATCAACTTCCAGTAATCTAATTGAGTCACGTGCCTGAATTGCCCTTTGAAATTTCATTTTGCGTTGATAGAGTATTTGCAGAAAGCTTTCCGGCGGGGGAGCTACTGTAGTGTCGGCTTGTATTGTTGAATCCCTCTTAACGATCATTCTTTTTATTTGTGATCGCAAGGAATCTCCCAGTTCATATAGGTCACAAAGATTTTTTTCCTGAAGCGTTTGTGATAGTGGAGGAAACTTTGCGTCTGAAAGAGTCTTAAACTTTGGATCCTTATTAACTTGTTTTAAGAAGTACGCTGTAATGGGAAGTGCCGTGTTCGATCCCTGCCCCAGTTCGGTACTTCGGAATCTTATTCTCGGATCATCTGCGCCAACCCATGAACCCATAACCAAATGGGGTGTCATAGCCATAAACCATCCATCAGCATTTGATTGAGTTGTTCCCGTTTTACCAGCAACATCTGTTAGCACGCCATATTTCCAGCGAAGCCTTGACGCAGTACCCTCCTGCACAACGGTTCGCATCATGCTGGTTATGAGTGCTGCGGTCTCTTTTGACATTGCCTGCTCTCCCGTTGGTTCTGCTTTGAACTGGTCGTACACCGTTCCTTCCAGATCATAGACTGCGCTAATAAAATACGGTGGAATGGCCACGCCTTCATTTGCAATGCAGGAATAAGCGGCTGTCATCTCAAGAAGAGAAACAGAAGACGCGCCCAGCGCAATAGAGGGAACCTCGGGAATATCGCTTGTGATCCCCATTCTTCTGGCTAGCTCCACGGTATTTTTAACACCTGCCATTTCAATAAGTCTGACGGCCACCGTATTTACAGAATAGGCAAGGGCACCCTTCATTGTATATTTTACATCATAATCAATCTGAGAATTCCGTGGCGTCCATTTTTCACCTTCCTTATCAATATAGGTCTCTCTTTCAGCGGAAATCAATTGGCAAGGTTCAATACCTTTTTCCAATGCCATCGCATACACAATCGGTTTGAAAATAGAACCCACCTGGCGTTTGGTGCTCGTCTTAACGTGATCAAACTGAAAAAAATCATGATCAATACCGCCAACCCACGCGCGGATTTTTCCATTGGAAGGATCTATTGCAAGAAATCCTGCATTGAGATATTGCAAATTATGAATGACAGAATCAACCGGGCTCAGATTTTCTTCTTTGACTCCAGTCCACGTAAACACTGACATCGGAATTGGTTTCTCCATGACTTCCATAATTTCTGCTTCCGGTAATCCCTGTTCCAATAACTTCTGATAGCGGTCAGAATGCTGGATCGCTTGCGCCAGCACTTCTTCTTTTCCCTTCCACGGCTTTTGTTTGCCCCAATGGTCGAAAAAGACTTTTTGAATTTCTGTCATTTGTTGAACCATTGCATCTTCAGCATATTTCTGAAGTCGGGAATCAATAGTTGTATAAATTTTAAGTCCATCTGTGTACAGGTTATAAGGAGTACCGTCTTCCTTTTCATTGTTCGCACACCAGCTGAGCAATTCGGCTTTTACATATTCACGGAAATAAGGGGCCAATCCCTGATGAAATGAAATTTTATTATAAACCAATTCTACTGGTTGTGCTCTCAGTGAATCCGCTTTAACTGAATCCAGTTTATCATACTTCACCATTTGTTTCAGGACAACGTTGCGCCGGACAAATGCCCTGTCGGGAAATAGCCGGGGGTTATAACTGTGGGTTGCTTTTAACATTCCAACCAATACGGCAGCCTGATCGATAGAAAGATTGCTGGCTGATTTTGAATAAAATCTTTCCGCCGCGGCTTGAATCCCAAACACATTGTCAGCGAATGGGACTGTGTTAAGATAAAGTGTGACAAGTTCTTCCTTGGAATAAATGCTTTCAAGTTTTCTGGCGATCCTTACTTCTCTCAACTTGTTAAGTAACATCGGCAATATCCAGTAACGTTTTCTTGGATAAAGATTTTTTGCAAGTTGTTGCGTAATCGTGCTTCCACCACCAGATGATTCATCCTGTTGTATAATTGATTTTACTAAAACCCTACCAAGACTACGATAGTCTACTCCACTGTGTTGATAAAACCGAATGTCTTCAGTGGCAATGAGTGCATCAATTACCGCAGGTGCGATGTCGGTATACTTCACTTCTGTTCTATCCTGAAGGAAATAGCGACCGAGCAGAACGCTATCCGCACTATAAACTTCCGAAGCAACTTGATTTTGAATGTTTCTTAATTCGCGGGTTCCTGGCGTTTCGATCCAAATAAGGAAGGCAAGCAAAAAAAGAAATGCCAGTGGCGGCACAGCGATTTTGGTGACGCGTGTCAATACCGGATGATTACTGAAATATCGTCTGATCGGATCGAGAATAGATCCGGCCTTCCGTAGGAAAGGTCGCATCCAGTCATATCTCCAAACACGACGATGTAAAAAGATGAATATGTAGCGGAGCCTCCGATCTCCTTCCCACGATAACTTCCGAAAGAACCTCTTAATAGTCTCCACTGAACGCACTTTAGCTCCTACAAAAACTTAAATTACCTAATTTCTAAAAGAGATTAGGTAAGATTAAAAATCAATCCGGTTTCTGACGCCATTGTTTTTTCTGAGAACGCTGCTTCTTCTCATCAATTCTTTTGCGGACGGCTGCTTTGCCCGGCCTGGTTGCTTTTCTGGGCTTGCGGGGTGTAAAGATTTTTACAAAGACGTCATCCAATTTTTGAAGAACCTCTCCCTTGTTCTGCAATTGAGAGCGTTTTTCTTGTGAGGTTATCACCAGAACTCCATCATTTGTCATTCGCGTCGACAATTTTCGCAAGACAATTTCCTTTTGATGCTCGGTCAAAATCTGCGACCTCGCAACATCAAACTTCAGGGTAACCTTGGAATTTACTTTATTAACATTCTGACCGCCTGGTCCACTGCTCCGGGAAGTTGTAAAATTGATTTCGCTAATCAGGTCAGACGACCTGGGTATGTGATTCGATTCCATTTTCTTTCAATCGATTAAGTGCAATAATACATTGGTATTTTTTCCCTGACAATTTATCATCATGACGGTCAAATAGATACTTTTTTTTGTATTAGCTTTAGACTCCCAAGTTCCAAACAGACCTAAGCTGATGAAAAATCTAGTATTCATTGTTGAGGACAATCCGGTCCATCAAAAAATGCTTCAGGTTCATTTTGAAGAGATGCTCGGAAACTATTCGGTAAAGACCTTTGATAGCCCAGATACAATGTTTGCTCATCTCAAGGAAAAGCCCTTTGCAATTGTTCTGGATCATTTTTTTGGAGACAAATCCAATAAAACCGGGCTTCACTATCTGAAGGAATTGAAAAAGAGTTATTCTTCTATTCCTGTGATCTACTACACTACGTTGAATGATTTAGCTGTCAAGCAGCAAATAATGGCTATGGGTGTTTACGAATTCATAATCAAAGATTCCGCTTCTCTTGTAAGGCTTCGCACTGCTCTTGACCTGTTACATAACAAAAAGAAAGGTTTCTTTAGCCGACTTTTCCCTGGAAAGAACTAGTTATTTTTTCCGCTTCCCTTCGGCCGGATTCCAGTGGTAAGCTGATAGTAAAGATGCTTCCCATCCCAAGAACGCTTTCAACCGACAATTGTCCGCCAGCTTTCTGTAAATAATCAAGGCAAAGAGCAACGCCCAAACCTGTTCCTTTCTCATTACCAGTGCCAGTAGCACTCACCAACCTGTCGGGTCTCAGCAAGTCGTGCACCGTTGCTTCATCCATTCCCACACCCTGATCTCGTATTTGAATCTGAAGTTGTCCCTTTTCTCGACTTGCCAGAACATTAATCTCTCCTCCTTCAAAAGAAAATTTCATGGCATTTGCCACAAGGTTTCTAATAACAAAGTTTAAGATGTTTCTATCGAAAAAAATAGTGAACCCCCTCTCTACATTATGCTTAATTACTACTTTCTTATTAGAAGCTATCGTTTGAAACAATTGCAGTATTTCTTCGATCAGCATACTTAAATCAAACTTCTCCCTTCGCAGCTGAACTCCCTTCAGTTGACTTGCTGTCCAGTAAACAATATTCTCAACCAGCAGGTTGGTTTTACTTAAGTCATTTTCGATATGACGGGCTAATTGTCCAAACTCCTGCTGAGTAATACTTCCTTTATTATAAATCTGCAGTATTCCGCGAAGAGAATTCAAAGGACTTTTTATGTCATGCGACATCACTGATAACAAGCGGTCTTTTACTGCGTTCGCGGTAGTTAACTGACTGGTCCGTTCCGTTACCATCTTTTCGAGATTCAGGTTTACAGTCTCCAGGTTTTTAAATGCCTTCGCATAATGATTGGCTAGTAAATAAACCTGGAACAATAAAAAAATCAAGAGCCCCAGTTCCACCATATACATATATTCAAAATGCATTGGATAAAATAGTATGGAATTTTTCGCTATTTCCATAAGGATAAATGGAAACGCCACCAGAATACCAAATAAAATGATTTTAGCATCACTACTTTTCGCCCGCCACGCTTTTGTGATCGAGTAGATGGCATAAGCGAACGTCAGCAACAGCATAATATGACAAACCTCGAGTAAGCCTCCATAAATATATTGCGGTGTTACCAATACGGTCAAACACATCAATCCTGCGACAACGAGGAAAAAAATCAGAGGCTTCTTTGGTGCGTGCAGCGGAAACAAATGATAGATGTATAACGGAAAGAGGGCTATCACAGAATAAACTCCTCCAAACTCAATCGTTTTCCAGAATTCCCAACCCAGGGATGGAAGTAAATTGGGTAAAAGGAAGGACCCTCCATGCACAATCAATGATCGTGTAGCTATGCAAAGACAAATTAATGACAACCACAGATAAGGTTTTTTTCGTCCGACCAAAAAATATAAAACCATTTGATAAATGAACATTGCCATCAGACTACCAGCAAAGAAATTCTCTATACCATTGCTTCTTTCAGCTCGGCGAAAAATGGCCTCTGTCTTGTCAATTTGTGGCGTGCTTGAAATTCCGGCACTGAAATAAGAATAGTTGGCTACCTGAATAATGATTTCGATATTCTCTTCTCTTTCAGGAAGTGATAGCAGTATGCTCGTTAATTGAGAACGGTACACTTCTCTGTCGGCGCTTACATTTCCTGTTTCAGTCAACAGATCCCCGTTCACCCATATTCTGGAAGCTGAATTGATATATGGGAAATAGATTGACAATTCTTCATGAGACTTTGGAAGGCGAAGATGAGCCCGATATGTTCCATATCCGGTTGTGGAATAATCACCCTGCCGATGCCAAGACCCTGGCACCTTTATATAAGCAGGAGTTGGTCCTTCAGCAAAATCAGAAGGCGAAAGCAATTTCTCCCAATAAAATTCCCATGTGCCTGAAAGTTCCATCTGGCCATCGCGCTCAAAGTCATGAAGCGAAAAATCGAATTCACCTTCTTTTACCTGCTCGACTACATCATTATCTCCAGATTTAGCTGATGTATTCTGTTGCGCTCCTGCACAGACAAATATTGATACAAACAGAACGACTACCCAGCAGACTTTTAAAACAGAATGGTTCACAGAATAAACTTAATAATAAAATGACTTTTCTCCTATGCACCTGGGATTGATGAACTGGAATTAAAAAGAGATCATCAAATTTCTGAATGGCCTCAAATCAGAAGGTTGCGTTGCAAAAATATTTGAGTGATTGCTACAATTTGAGCTTATCCTTGAAGAACATATCAATTGCATCTCGAACAACGGCAGCAGAAGTACCGACTGGGTCTGCCTCATAATTTTTCATAGCAACACTTTCGTATAGGTCGCTCGTCAGTTCGATACCCATCTCCCACCCGTCACACGTTCCCAGAAAAGATTCTGAGACAACCGCGACAGGCGTTACCGACAATTTCCAGGTGTCATTAGACTTTTCAGCGAGAGCAAGAAGTTTTATTTTCTTTCCATCTTTTTTTGCCTTTTGAATCTCGTCTGGGCCAACGTTTTGAATACCTTCAATGGAGATTTCTGAAATTGGTCCCTTAAAATCTGTGAATGCCTTCATGATGATGAAAAGCTTATTGGCAGTGTCATACCCATCGACATCGTACGACGGGTCTGCTTCAGCCGCCCCCAATCGCTGGGCCTCAAGAATAGCCTCTTCCTTAGAACCTCCCCTCGACAATTCTTTTAGAATATAATTTGTTGTCGCATTCAGAATACCTCTTAGTCCTGATAGTGTAGCAAGCTTTAAATCCCGTTGTAATACATTGATGACAGGAAGGCCACCACACACTGTAGCACTGAATGCGAGCTTTGCCTCGTTCTTCTCCCCTAGTTGATGCAATTCATCAAACGCAAATACAAGTGGCACCTTATTCGCCAAGACAACCGAACAACCTTTTCTGAGCGCATTGCGAACAATAGTTAATCCCGGGTCACCGGTTTTAATATTGCCGGCCGAACTCTCAATCAGCAATTCAGCCTCCACATATTCGACTATTACATCTGATTTCTTATCTGGTATGTATCCATTAAGTTCGCTGACTCTTTTCTTTGCTTTTTTATGATCGATCAATAGTTGGTAATCAAAGCCTTTGACATCTATCGCTATTCCTGAAGAGTCCGCCAGCCCGACAATGACGAATTCAAGATTGTATTTTTTTAATATCTCTGATCGCTTGACATGAAGAATGTTCAGTACGCCCACATTTACCGTACCGAGACCGATGAGTATTGTTCTTATTTTAGTCATTGATAATTGGATCGTATATAAGAAAGCAAATCATGTCCCAAATCCCATTTTCTTCATCTGCCTTCTGTAAGACAAAGCCACAGCATCAAATTTCAAATGAAGTTCTTCAGCCAAATCGAAAGGCACTTGTTCGGGACGTTGTGATTCAACGATGCGCTTGTCTTGATCAAAGATTACTTCTTCGAATTTCTTTATGGTCTCGCTGTCATCTTCACCATAATTTTTTCCGACCACGCAGTATCCGATACATTCATTCTCGCTTACTGGTTGTGATGTGAAAAAATAAATCATCTTGTTCGGCGTGTTATCCCAACGTATAGTAAGTACAATCGTGTATGGCAAGTGAAGACTGTAACGATTGCGTCGCATGGGAGTCTCGGGACTCGGATTGCCAAAAATAGGAAACTCCTCTGTATTCTTTGCTTCAGGACGATGAACCTCGTAAGTGAGAATGTGATCATCTGCAACGACGGTATGCTCTGGTACCAGAGGGCGTGAGGGATCGCCCAACAGGCCAGGATGAACGAACGGAAAATGTGCAAAATCTGTAAAGTTTTCTACCTGACGCGCGGCATTCGCGTGCCAGATGAAAGGGCCGGTATTGGCAATCAGCCAGGTTTTATCCTGGAGCTCTGAAACCTCTGGCAAATCCCATAATGGCTCTTCTAAGGCAACCCATACTAATCCGAATTTTGTCTGACATCTGTAATTCATTACCCTGGCTTTCTCCGGAATTTTTTGCTGGTCTTCCAGCTGCGGAATAAAAGTACACTTGCCTGAACCATTGAACGACCACCCATGATAAGGGCAGACTATATCACTGCCGCGCACGGTACCCAGCGAAAGAGCGGTACCCCGATGAATGCATAAATCTTTTAAAGCGTGAATTTCATTCTTTTCATCACGCCAAAGCACGAGTAGTTCACCACAAAGTCTTACACTTTTTGGATCATTCGCTAGTTCATTTTCGTAAAGTACGGGATGCCAGCATTTTCGTTCTTGCATAGAAATTCAGATCTATATTCAATGTAGTTTAGGTAAAAAAAGATGATAAAAAAACTGATCCAGGAATACCCGGATCAGATTTAATTTTTCAGTCGAATATGTATAACTCTTTACCCTTTGTCCCCCGTATCATGACCGTGACCATGCCTATAACTATGTTTCTTTCTGTCCCCAGACTTGTTTGATTTTAACAAACTCCATTTTGTCCACTGAGCTTCTGTCAACACAGATTTGAGTTGTGCCTGATGATCTGTTTTGAGTTTCTCCCGTTGCTTGCGGGCCGTCCCTACGGTCAATGCAGTGTCACTTTTCAGTTTAATGTGACTTGCAGCAAACTTTTCATTGATTGTTTTCACTTTCGTGTATTGATCTTCACTGAGAGAAAGTTCCGCTTTCATTTTCTCCGCTCGCTTGGTTGGTGATGCGCCATGATCACCGTTGTGTCGTTGGGCAAAAATGACTGTGCTCACTGCTATCAATCCTGCCGCCATCATGTACTTTTTCATAATCATTTCTTGTTTATGTCTGTTAGACAATCAATTTGATCTGATTATTCCCTAGCAATCTGTTTTTTTATACGCCCGTCGGGCCATGTCCCATTTTATCTTTAAATAGAGCAGTCGGGTAAGTACAATGAACTTATCCGAGAAAACTTAGCCGCAACTTCTCGTATGGCATTTCTACTTCAAGATATACCGGAGCATCGTTAATGCTGTGATAATTTAACTCGACGATACTTTTGTTGCTCATCTGTGGATTCTGATATATCCTGCCAATGCTATCAGTATTTACCATAATGATTCTTGCTTCATCATCTTCTGAGACTGAGAGTTCAATAAATTTTGCCATGGTATTCGTTTAAGATTTTATGTTTAACTAAGGTAAACGTTATCCGTTAATATATATTTATCCGTTCTCCAGCGATCACAGTTAACGGCTAACGGTTTAAAGTACTCCCTCTACCATAATCATCTGCGTATGGGCAATTGCCTGACGCAGCGCTTTGGCCGGAGCATAGGTATCAGATGACCACCATGATTTAGCTTTTTCCAGAGAGGGAAATTCAAGAATGACGAGGCGATTAGGCTTCCAGTCGCCTTCAAGGGTTTCAGTTGGCGCCCCCCTAACTATAAATTTTCCTTCGAATGGAATTAATGAGGGTGGTGTTAGTTTTTTATAATCCTCGTATTGAACAGGATCGTTGATATCAACATCTACAATAATATATGCCTTCATACGCAATTGCTCTTTGGCAAAAGTACAATCATTTTAGGCATCGGAGCGAAACAGGCATTAGAGGAGTTTAGTAATACTTCATCACCATTAATACCTTTTTATCTCCTGTCAATACGAATTTAAAATCGCTGTAGACCGGTCTTCGCAGCGCAGTATGGTAATAGTCCGAAAAGGCGTGTCCCTCCTTGGGGAAAAACCATCCCATTGCTAGTTTAAGATCATCGTTTTCGTCATCAAGAAGAGCGATAGCCATACTCTGGCGCCTAAAACCATAGTAAGTCTTTGTTAAAGCACCGTCTACTACTTCTGATTTAGGAACCACTATTCTGAGAAATCCTTTATCATGAGGAAAGCCTGTGGCGTCATCATAGAATTTAAAGCGAATCGTCCCCTTGGTATTTCTGATACCCGTGACGGTTATAGTAATGGAATATGTCTTTTCCTCCGGGCCCGGCTTGACACCATAATAAGAAATAAGATTTCCTGGTGTTTCAAGCTCGGCATTTACTCTGGCAATAGAATCAAGTTTAGAATCCAATTGGGCATATACAGCAATTGAACAGAACAGAAGAAAAAAATTCAGAAATCCTCTCATGAAGCGGGTGTGGAGTCAATATACGTAATAGTCTCACTCTTTCTGTTTCTACTCGTAAAAGAGCTCTCTAAAATGGCATTGACTCCGCTGCATTGAAAAGGATGCATTGAAAAAAGACTTACCTAAAAACTTACTGCTCACTAAATAGAATTTTTTTTCCTCGCAATCGTTCTACTTGAACGTCTCCAGACCGCCATGTTGAATAAAGACGTAAATGTTGAAAATCATAATTGGGATAGCCCGCAGAACCATAGGGAAAGCTGATTCAAGATTCTTTGTTCCGATAGCATATAAGCCGCCCATTACCACCAACGCCATCAATGTTACAATTCCACCCATCATGACCATCACCTCGAATCCCTTTAGACCTAGCATGTAAAATTGTATTCCGATGATTCCGACGGCACAGCTAATTCCTAAAAGCTTTGGCAGGATTGTTTGGCCCAACAAATCCTTAAAACCTAGTTTTTCTCCTTCTTCGCTCTCTATTGTAACAGGCTTGTAGGCGGAGAGAAAAAACACAGCGGCCAATGTCGACAATGATATTTGTATCAATGTGTCGCCATTGACATTCATATACCTCAATATAAGGCCAAGGGCAAAAATTGCTATCGCAACTTTTTCAAGGATGGGTAGATAGGTATAAAGTTTAGCAGTGAAACTTGATTGTTGGGGGGTGCTCATATTTTGGGGTTAAAGGTCTCTATTAATAAATCTCGGGATTAATATTGGCAAAACCACATCAAAACGTCTACACTTCCCTTCCAAAAAGCCAAAACAATTGAGTTCTTGCTGGATTCATATCTTTTCAAATTCATTTTTGCGCCTCATTTCAATCTATTTCTTCTTCTCAATAAGCCCCTTCTTCTCCTTTCTATAAGCCTTAAACTCAGCCCAGTCGAACTCCCGGAGGAATTTGGAAGCGGCTTCGGCACCGTTGATGAAGAGTTGAACCTTCTCCGCTTCCGTCAAGTTGAAATTCAGCCAATTGAATTTTCTTACATCAATGCGGCCGATGCACTTTTCAAATATGCTGTTCTTAATCAGAAAGTCACGATCATAATAATATCTTACTGTATTAAATATCGCCCACAGATAACTTCCGAACTGAAAAAACTCCGGCCTGGGCTTGGCATCTTCATCATCCAGTTTAATGCCCAACGTTGGAAGTCGTGCAATATCGATTACCGGATTAAAAAAAATATTGATGGGAAAGTTTGAAAGCAGCCCGCCATCAACCATCATGGCAGTTTCTGAAATTGGCTTTTCATAACTCAACATGTCCTTCCAACGCTTAGCCACTTCCGGATCTTTAAAAGGAACATTACTTACTCTGGCTGCTTCAAAAAATATGGGTATTGACATTGACGCCCTGACAAATTCCGCAGGATTAACATTCAGAAAATCCTTCCAGTATAAACATGCCATTTTAGGGAATTCGACTTTTACCTGTGTTGTTATGTCAGAAGTTATTAAACATACTTCTGGTTTGATATCCAATGTTTCCTCCTTTCGTGAAGGTCTCATTTGAAGATCGGGTGGCACCTGGTGAATTTTGATTTGCCATTTGGCAAGTGTCTCGCATTGATTGGCTTTTAAAATCTCCGATATCCAATTCTTAAAGCTATTGCCGGGATTGAGGCCCCAACCTGTTCTTTTAAATTTTGCAGTCATCGATTTCACTATTAACGCCATGACCACGACGAGCGCTATAAAAACGAAAGTTCCTCTCATGAGCCATTGGAATATCCTTGGATCACTATCACGGAAGAAGAAATACACGATTGAACTTGTAATCGCGAGTAAAACGGCCAGGGCTACAATTCTGACAATAGTCCTTGAAAGGCGGGTAAAGAACCCAGTATTAGACGTCATCCGCCGGATTAGAATTCTCCACAGCCAGAATCCATCGACAAAGTCAAAGAGATTAAGATTGCCAAGGTGCTCAAGGATTTTTAGAGACTTTGCATCTTGCTTCTGATTGATCGCGCTAATAAGAATAGTATTAATCGCTCCTGCGCTAGTACCAGCGAGATTCAAGAAACGCACTCCCATTTGCTCGAGTATATAGGTGTATCCTACCAGAGCAATTCCCAGCACACCACCACCCTCTTGAACGAGGTTGACATATTGATGCTTCTCGTTATCGATGACATCAGAGATAATTAGTTTTGAATTTCCCTCGGCATCAAAATCAAAATGAGACCGTAGTTCGTCCAAAATCTTTTTTACTGACGGGTCTTCTGTGAATTTGTCCGGCTTCATATCTAAATAAATCTAATTTCTTTAAGAGATAGAAATTATTAATTCCGAATCGGTTATTTGCAACTTATTCTACTCAACCCGGCTCTATGAAAAACAAAACGTCCAAACTAACCCTGTCGGTTCATGCTGGATCAGTGGGGGATCCCGTTTTCGGAGGAATCACCAATCCAATTTATACCGCTTCGGCCTACAATTATGAGAAAACAGTTCGGTATCCTCGCTATTTCAACACACCGAACCAGGATGCGGTCGTAAAAAAAATGGTTGCCCTTGAAAACGCAGAAGACGGAATTGTTTTCGGATCAGGTATGGCCGCCATTCTTACCTCCATGTTTGCAACTCTAAAGATGGGGGATCACATCGTTTTTCAAAATGACCTGTATGGTGGTACGCACTTTGCCGCTTATCAACAACTTAGCCGATATGGAATTGACTTCACAATGGTTGATGCTGCAGACCCACGAAATTTTGAAAAGGCAATCCGAAAGGAGACAAAAGTTATCTATGTAGAAACCCCGTCAAACCCTCTTCTTAAAATTACAGATTTATCTGCAGTTGCTAAAATTGCAAAGAAACATGGGCTGATCTCCATGATAGACAACACGTTTGCCTCTCCCGTAAATCAAAACCCGTTTGACTTTGGCATCGATGTCGTGTTGCATAGCGGCACAAAATTTATTGGTGGGCACAGCGACATCAGCTGCGGTGTAATGGTGAGTTCAAAAAAATTAACCAAACAAATAAAATCAAGTGCTGCTCTTTTTGGAGGATGCCTGGATGCTCATACCTGTTATCTCGTTGAGCGCAGCCTGAAGACAATCGTGCTTCGTGTTCGCCAGCAAAATGAAAACGCAAAGGCTATTGCCGAATTTCTGGAGTCCGAGCAAAAGGTTGCCGGGGTGTACTATCCAGGGTTAAAAAAACATCCAGGTCATAGCATTGCAAAGAAGCAGATGCCTGGTGGATTTGGAGGAATGCTTTCTTTCGAATTGAAAAAGGATCCCGAAAAATTCATGAAAAAGTTAAAGCACATAAAAACGGCAACCAGCCTAGGTGGGGTAGAGTCAACTATTTGTTCACCCTTCCGGACATCTCACTCAAAGCTTACCGCTGCCGAGCGGGCTTCAGCAGGAATCTCAGACAAACTACTTCGACTTTCTGTCGGGATTGAAGAGACAGAGGATTTGATTGAAGATATTAAGGGTGCTCTTTAGGGTTATAGGTTAGTCAACTTCCTTTTATGATGTCGACAAAATCGCGTGCTTTAAGCGACGCACCGCCAACAAGTCCACCATCAACATCGGGACAAGAGAAAATTTCCCTGGCATTATCCGGCTTCACACTTCCGCCGTATAAGATAGGTATAGATTGTGCCACAGCGTCCCCAAATTTTACAGTCAGTTGTTTGCGTATTACTGCGTGCATATCCTGAGCTTGTTGTGATGTGGCTGTTTTGCCGGTGCCAATTGCCCACACAGGTTCATAAGCTATTACCACTTTTTTCACCGCCTCTGCTGAAAGGTGAAATAAACTTTCCTCCACTTGCTGGCGCACGAGAGCTTCATGGGCTCCTTTCTCACGGATTTCCAGAGGCTCACCACAACAAAAAATCGGAATGAGGCTATGGGACAGAGCCATATCTACTTTCTTTGCGAGGAGCTTTCCATCTTCACCAAAATACTGACGCCGCTCACTATGGCCTATGATCACATAGGGAATTGCCATCGACGCGAGCATTAACGCTGAAACTTCACCGGTATACGCGCCTGAATCATGCTCACTGCAGTTCTGTGCTCCAATGGAGATTGACGGGTGATCCGCATGATCTCTTGCTGCAAGTAAAAATGGAAAAGGAACACACAAAACTATTTTGGCATTTCCCTTTATCTCCTGAGCAACAAGGTTTCTTATCTCGTTGGTGAGCGTTTTCGCTTCCTCAAGCGTTTTGTTCATTTTCCAGTTGCCTGCAATAATTTTTAATCGCATAAATTATTTTTGATTTCTATTTCGCTTCAAATTTGAAAACATCTGTGGGCTTCTCGCTGGTCAGTCGGTAACTCTTCACCGGACCTTTATACGTAATATGAACCAGGTTTGATTGATCATTGTGCGTTTCCTGAATAACTGTATTCGTAAACTCGATGGTTTTGAGTTTTTTTACATTTTCAATTTCCAAATAGCAGATAATGGCCAGGTCTTCAATTTCATGTGCGAGGAAATTAATCTTTGCAGGCTTACCATCTATCTTCACTTTAATATGTTGATTAAGGTAAGCACCCACCAACTGATCAATCGTTTTTCCGTTTTTTGGCTCAAGCAGATCGAGTGACTCATCGGCTATCTGTTTGCGAACCGAGAGTTCAAGATCGTCAATGAATATCCGGGAGGTAATTTGCAATGATCTCGTCTTCTCATTGTATTCAGCTTCCGTCACTGAAACGTGAATCGGGTGAGGGAACCATAATACCAGGAATCGGATCAGCAGTAACATGGCTCAAAAGTAAACAGGATTTTGGTTTATTCGACTTGCGACTTTGTGGCATCTGTTGAATTCCCGATCTTGGGGCACCAAAATCGATTTCAGGTAAAATAATGTCGGAGTTTCAACTCTATTTCTTGGTCGGAAAAGATCACATCCTGGACTATAAGAACGGCTATGATCATATCCTTTTCGTCCTTGCTTTGTGCGCGATCTATGTAGTACGCGATTGGAAACAGATCCTAATTCTAGTTACAGCTTTTACAATAGGTCATTCGATCACTTTGGCCCTCTCCACTCTTAATATTATATCGGTCAATGCATCCCTGATTGAGTTCCTTATACCACTCACCATATTTATCACAGCCGTTTCGAATCTTTTCAGGAAAGAAGAAAGTATCACCCACCATCGGGTACAAGCCAATTACTTTTTTGCACTTTTCTTCGGGCTTATTCATGGAACGGGCTTTTCCAACTACCTGAGGGCCCTTTTGGGCAAAGGCCAGAGCGTTCTCACGCAGCTTTTGGCCTTCAATCTTGGTCTGGAATTTGGCCAAATAATAATCGTTGGGGGTTTTCTCGCCCTGAGCTTTATTGCAATAAATCTGGCTGGTATAACGCGGCGTGACTGGAAAATGGTGCTGTCGTCTGCCATTGCAGGAATTGCTCTGATACTAATGAAAGACAGGTTATTTTAGTGCCCCAAATTTTCAACAGACTAAACATACTGAACATAAATTTATCATCATATGAAGAATGCGTTTTTAATGATTTGTCTCCTCTCATGCTTTAGCCTGTTCGCGCAGGAGCCAAAAAAAGAGTGGAAAGGAAAGTTCGAACAACTTGACCAGATGCTGCCCACTCCAAATGAATACAGGTCCGGCTCGGGTTCTCCTGGCGCAAAATACTGGCAGCAAAAAGCTGATTATATTATGAACGTTGAACTTCACGATGATACCCAAAGCATCACAGGATTTGAGACTGTCACTTATCACAACAATTCCCCTGACGTATTAAAATATATCTGGATGCAGTTGGATCAGAATATTAATGAAAAGTCGAATAATTTTCAGAAGACAAAAAGCACGTCGGTGAAAGACTCTGTGACCACCAGAACAATTGCTGCTGACCTTGCACTATTTGATACCGACGGTGGATACAAAATCAAAGGTGTGAAAGACGCTTCCGGAAAAAGTTTACCGTTCACAATCAATCAAACTATGATGCGTGTTGATTTGTCTCAGCCGCTGCCATCGGGGCAAAAACTTTCTTTCTCTGTCGAGTGGTCGTTTAAAATCAATGATCGTATGCTTGGCGCAACATACAATGATGGTCGCAGCGGGATGGAGTACTTTCCCGAAGACGGCAACTACTCCTATATTATTGCTCAGTTTTTTCCACGTATGTGCGTCTATGATGATGTTGTAGGATGGCAGAACAAGCAATTTGCAGGTCAGGGAGAATTTACGTTAACCTTTGGCGATTACGAAGTGAGTCTCACGGTTCCTTCTGATCACATTGTTGCGGCTACCGGAGTTGTGCAAAATCCAAAAGAAGTTTTAACTGCTACACAAATAGAGCGTTTCGAAAAAGCGAAAACAACATTTGACAAACCAATTATCATTGCAACACAAGCCGAGGCAATCGTCCGTGAAAAGACGAAAGCTAAAGACAAGAAGATCTGGAAATTTAAAGCAGACAACGTTCGCGACTTCGCGTTTGCTACTTCAAGGAAGTTTATCTGGGATGCAATGGCTGTAAAGATCGGAGACAAAACGCCGATGGCAATGTCTTACTACCCAAAAGAAGGAAACCCACTTTGGGAACAGGAATCTACTAAAGCGGTGAAGGCGGCAATCTCGACATACTCAAGATATACGATTGATTATCCTTATCCACACGCCACCTCTGTTCACAATGCTGCATTGGGAATGGAGTATCCAATGATCTGCTTTAACGGCGCACGCCCAAACAAAGACGGCACCTTTAACGAACGCACCAAATGGGCACTCGTTGGAGTTGTGGTCCATGAAGTTGGCCATAACTTTTTTCCAATGATTATCAACAATGACGAACGTCAGTGGACCTGGATGGATGAAGGTCTCGATACATTCGTTCAATATCGTACCCAGGTAGAAAATTATCCTGACATGCCACAGCGTCGTGGACCTGCCTCGGGAATTGTTCCCTACATGAGAGGTGACGCAACGTTGCAAAGGCCTTTGATGGTCAATTCCGAATCAGTGGTAAGAAGTAATTTCGGCAATGAGCAATATGCCAAATGTGCTACCGGACTCAACATGCTTCGCGAGACGATCATGGGACCGGAATTGTTTGACAAGGCCTTTAAAGAATATGCTCAACGCTGGGCATTCAAACATCCTAAGCCATCTGACTTCTTCCGAACAATGGAAGATGCATCCGCTGTTGACCTTGACTGGTTCTGGAGAGGTTGGTTTTATACAACAGATGCCTGTGATCAGTCAATAGAGAAAGTAAAGTGGTACCAGGTCAAGAAAGAACTTAACAGTGTTGAAAATAAAGGAAAGGGTGTTAAGAAGGGCGATCTCGCGACTTCTACCATGGGAAATGGGGGCGGTAGTGACAAGAACCCTGATGACTTCAGCGGCGGCCCTCAACCTTTTTCTGTAATTCCTACCGACGCTCGCTTTTATGGCGATTTCCAAAACAGAGTTGATGATAAGGCCCTGATATCAAAAATGGAAGGAAAAAATTTCTACGAAATCACCTTCACCAATAAAGGGGAACTGGTCATGCCGGTGATTGTAGAGTGGACCTATAAAGATGGAACGAAAGAAATAGAAAAAATTCCAGCTGAGATCTGGCGTAACAATGAAAAGACCGTCACTAAAGTCTTCATGAAAGATAAAGAAGTGATTAACATAGTACTCGATCCAAAGCAGGAAACAAGTGACATCAACGACGTTGATAATGTTTTTCCAAGGGTAGCCAAGGCAAATAAGTTTGAAGAAATAAAGAAAAAGAATTAAGTACCCGAAAATGAAAAAATATATTCCATTCCTGATTGCGCTTGCTGTAGCGTGCGCTACTTACGCCCAAGATTCATCTCCAAAATGGCAAGGCAAGTTTGAACAGCTTGATCAAATGCTCCCAACCCCGAACAGCTACCGAAGCAGTTCCGGTGCACCGGGTGTTAACTATTGGCAACAACGGGCTGACTATGTGATAGATGTTGAGTTGAACGATGAGAATCAGTCTCTCTCAGGATCGGAAACCATCACTTATTTCAACAATGCACCTGAAGATCTGAAATATCTATGGTTGCAATTGGATCAAAATATCAACGCCGATGATGGCATGGCAAGAAAGACAACTGGTGGGACCATCCGGGATTCTATCCCAGCCAAAATGCTTGCTACCACCACAAACTCCTTTGATTACAAAGGGGGTTATGTTATCAAAAGTGTCAAGGACGTTGCTGATAAAGATCTCTCCTACATCATTAATAATACCATGATGCGTATTGATCTTCCTCAACCATTGAAAAAAGGTGAAAAGTATACTTTTAAAATATCCTGGTCATACAACGTAAATGATATGATGATGGTGGGTGGCCGTAGTGGTATGGAATACTTTCCGGAAGACGGCAATTACATATACTTTATTGCACAGTGGTTTCCCCGGATGTGCGTCTTTGACGACTATGAAGGCTGGCAGAATAAACAATTCCTCGGAAGTGGTGAGTTTGCCCTTACCTTCGGAAACTATCGTGTAAAAATCACAGTGCCTTCAGATCACATCGTTGGGGCATCGGGCTGGCTGCAAAATCCCACTGACGTATTAACAAAAGATCAGATCGACAGATTTGAAAAAGCCCGGAAGACATTTGATAAGCCTGTGTTCATTGTAACAGAAGACGAAGCGAAGAAAAAAGAGAAGGACCGCTCTAAGAAAAAAAGCACCTGGGAGTTTCATGCGGACAACGTACGCGACTTTGCATTTTCCTCGTCACGTAAATATGTATGGGATGCCATGGCGGTAAAGAACGGAGCGAATAACCCCCTGGCGCAATCACTTTATCCGAAAGAAGGATATAAACTCTGGTCAGCCGAATCTACCAAGGCAATTAAGAACTGTCTTGATGTTTACTCTGCCCGCACCATTGATTATCCTTATCCGACGGCATATTCCTGTAATTGGGTAGGTGGAGGAATGGAGTATCCAATGATCTCATTTAATGGTGGCAGACCTGCAAAAGACGGAACCATATCCGAGCGAACCCTGACCCGCACCGTTGCGGTAATTATTCACGAAGTCGGACATAACTATTTTCCGATGATCATCAACTCGGATGAGCGCAAAGACACCTGGATGGATGAGGGATTGAACTCATTTCTTGAAAAGGAGACGATGAAGGAACGTTATCCAAAGCTCGACCACACCAGCAATACTCCAAAAGGAATCACTGCCTTCATGAAAGGTGACAAAAGCATCATGCGGCCTGTGATGGCAAATTCTGATAACCAGGGCAAAAGTTTTGGACCAAATGGCTACAACAAACCCGCTGCCGCCCTTACTATCCTTCGCGAAACAGTGATGGGTCCTGAACTGTTTGACAAAGCTTTTAAAGAGTATGCGCTACGCTGGGCCTTCAAGCATCCTAAGCCTTCTGATTTCTTCCGTACAATGGAAGATGCATCAGCTGTAGACCTTGACTGGTTCTGGAGAGGTTGGTTTTATACTACGGACAATGTAGACCTTACGGTTGATGATGTGAAATGGTATAAAGTAAAATCCACTCAAGTTGATCCTGAAAAGAAGAATGTGACAACCAAAAAGGGAGATCTGGCAACCAATGGTTCAAAAGACAAAGCAACTGATTTTAGCAATGGCGCACGCGAGTTTACCGTCTCGAACACTGCAGAGGCAGATTATCGCGACTTCCGTAATAGACTTGATGACAATGCAATCCGTCAGAAACTTGATGGAAAGAATTTGTATGAAGTGACGTTGAAAAACTCGGGAGGCCTGGTAAGCCCCGTGATTATTGAGTGGACCTTTAAGGATGGCTCAAAAGAAATTGAACGTCTTCCTGCTGAAATTTGGAGATCAAATGAATTTGAAGTGAAAAAGGTCTTTGTCAAGGATAAGGAAGTTGTCAATATTGTGATTGATCCGAACCTGGAAACTGCCGATGTTAATGTCTCAGACAATGTGTTTCCGAAGAAAGCCACCGCTAATAAGTTCGAAGAGATAAAGAAGAAGTGATTCGCGGCTTAAACCAATTTGTTTAGAAAATAAAAAATAACCCAGGCTTTCGTCTTGGGTTATTCTTTTTGTTGCCTGTCCGACTCTTCATCGAGATGATGTTTGTGCAAAAAGCGATGTACTATCGGCGTAAGAAATACCGCAACGGTACTTAAAAAAACCACGCCGCTAAAAATTGCATACAATGAGGCAAATAATTTCGCGGAGCCTGATTTCATTTCATCCACCGGTCCCATACCAGTAAGAATCATTGAAGCATTCAAAAGTGAGTCCATCCATGGTAAATCATTTATATAGTGTATCCCACTACGCCTATCCCGAGTGAAAATCCTATGACGATAATAGCAAACCCTGAATAACGAAGGAGGCGTTTTAAGAATTCCTGAAATGGCTGCAATGGTTTAACTTTTGCCATTTACTTAAAAAGTCGTCCGACTTTATTAAGATCAACATTGCCGCCCGAAAAAATTATTCCCACTTTTTTCCCGGCAAATCTTGATTTCTCTTTCATCACCGCGGCAAACGGAACTGCACATGAGGTTTCGATTATGATCTTCAACCGTTCCCAGATGATTTGCATTGCATCAATAATCTCTTCCTCAGAAACTGTTATGATCTCTTTTACATTTTCATGAATTATCGGGAATGTTTTATCCCCCAGGGAGGTCAGCAAGCCATCCGCAATACTTACCGGCGGAGAAGCTGGTTCAATCTTTCCACTTTTGAATGATCGGTATGCATCATTTGCAAGTTCGGGCTCGCCTGCGATAACTTTTGTTGAAGGGGAAAAATATTTGGCCGCCAGCGCAGTGCCACTCAATAATCCGCCACCACCTACCGGCGCGACTATATAATCAAGCCCCGGAACTTCTTCAAACAATTCTTTAGCGCAGGTAGCCTGGCCTTCTATCACATCATAATTATTAAACGGATGAATTTCTGTTGCCCCGGTTTTCTTCACAACCTCTGCCAACGTTGATTCCCTGGCAGCAAGTGTTGGCTCACATTCGAAGATCTCACCCCCATATCCACGTACACCGCGTTTCTTGATTTCAGGCGCCGTTCTCGGCATTACTATATATGACTTGATACCAAGAATTTTTGCGGCTCTTGCCAATGCCTGTGCATGATTTCCAGACGAGTGTGTTGCTACGCCTTTCATTCGTTTTTCTGCCGAAAGTTTTAATGCTGCATTCATTGCACCCCGGGCTTTAAAAGCCCCTACCTTCTGAAAGTTCTCGCATTTAAAAAAAAATTGACAACCCGCCATTTCATCAACAGAAGCACTTGTTATTACTGGTGTGTGATGGATATATGGTTTGATTCGTTCGTGCGCCACAACAATAGAATCTTTGGAAGGAATATTCATATTCATAGTTTGAATTCAGCGTAACTTATCATTCTACCCATTTCACCTTTGCCCCGATTGCTCTTCTTCGTCCATCGGGCGTCATCCCATTTGGAATACCAATATTCAAAAATCCTAAAAGTTTGTCGTCCTCGCCCAATCCAAAAAACTCTTTTGCCTCTTCAAAATAAGTAACTCCTCCTGAACTCAGGTAACAGCCCACGCCGTACGCTGTCGCCGTGAGATACATATTTTCAACAGCGCAATATACGGCACCAAGTTCTTCGATCTCCGGTAGTCGCCTTGCTTCATCTCGCTTCATTCCTATCGAGATGATATGAGACGATTGTGCGGGCTTGGTAAGAAGCGCTTGGTATCGCTCCTCCTTAAAGGTAAGGTCCCTGGAAGTCACTTCTTTATAGCAACCAGCCTGAAATTCAGCAAGTTTTTTCAAGCCTTCACCAGTAAATACAACAAACCTCCACGGCTCCGTCATTTTATGGTTCGGTGCCCAATTGGCATTTTCGAGCATTTGCTCAATGATTTCACGGCTTACTTTCTCTCCTGTGTAATCCTTTGGGAACACGGATCTTCGCTGACGGATAAGTTGATTGACTTCCCCGATGTTAAATTTCATGGATTTTTCTTTTGTGGCGAAGGTAGGTTTTATAACTTTTGATTGTGTAACTCGTCCCTGATGATTTCTGAAAAGCAATCTGCCCTCCGCGAACTTAAGCGAATACCTTCCATTGGCAAAGCCTGTTCCTATGATCTTTGGAATATCGGTATCCGGAAAATTGAAGATTTGAAAAATAAGAATCCCAGTGAGCTCTATGAACGGCTCAATTTCGTGACCGGTATACGTCACGATATATGCATGCTATACACATTCCGGTGCGCCGTTTATTTTGCGTCTACCAAAAAACCCAAACCTGAAAAACTTAAATGGTGGTACTGGAAGGACAAAAAGTATGGAGAGAAATGACTGGGCGACAAAAAACCGGTGAAAAGCATATATATGCCGGAAAACGGTGAAATCATTTAATTTCAAATCACTAACTTGCTAATAGATAAAGATTTGTTGCACAATCGATAATCCGTAAATAATACTCTTATGAAATACTTATTTGGATGTGCTGTATGCATTATGTTGGCATCGCATGCTAATCCTTCGTCTGCTCAATTCCTCAAGAAGCTCCAGCAGAAAGCCGAAAACAAACTTGAAAAAGAGGTAGATAAGAAACTTGGTACCGGCCAACCTCAGGGTCAGGGACAAACCGGAACTACC
Source organism: Cytophagales bacterium (assembly GCA_038229375.1). Taxonomy (GTDB): domain Bacteria; phylum Bacteroidota; class Bacteroidia; order Cytophagales; family Cyclobacteriaceae; genus ELB16-189. Next base: position 99,987 of record JBBRON010000001.1, read on the forward strand.
AACGGTGGAACCGGCACGGGAGGAACAACAAATGGCGGAGGCAATTCCGGTTCGGGTGTTCTTAATCAGAATCAGGGTGGCGGCGGTTTGATTTCCACTCCTCCTGATGTAAAACTAAATCTTGCCGATGGAGAGACAGCTTATAAAGCCGGAAAGTTTGGAGAAGCAAGATATTCCATACAGCAGGCAATGCTTGGTGTGGAACTTGAAATAGGGAATAAGATTCTGAAGTCGTTACCCGAATCGATAAGCGGATTAAACAAAGATGCAGCCTCAGACAAAGTGACCAGCACGGGTTCGGGCTGGGCAGGACTTTCAATTGAACGAAGATATACGGACACCAAATCAAAAGATTTTCAGATTACCGTTGTTAATAACGCCGTGATGATGTCCGCGTTAAATCTCTATTTCACCAATGGCGGCTACGCACAACAGACCAACGGACAACAAAATTGGAAGCAAACAAAATTGAAAGGTCAACGGGCGATCATTGAATTTAGTGAAGGCAGCGGATATAAGTTAAGTGTTCCAATCGGCCAGTCTTCATTGATCCTGTTGGAAGGTGTGAATTTTGCCACCGAAAATGATATGATGGCAGCTGCCAATGCTGTCGACATCGATGGCATCAAAAAAATGCTTGGTGAACAGTAATCAACAATGATCAATATCATATTATGAAAAATATCTTCTTAATAATATTCTTTGGGGTGCTGACCGTATCGGTTTCAGCTCAGGACTTTAATAAAAATATGGCCACTGCCCGTGCTTCTTATTCTTCAGGAAAACTTGAAGATGCAAGATTTGCAATGGAACAACTGCTGAATGATCTTGATGCCGCGATTGGCAAAGAGATTTTAAAGATGTTACCGCCTCAATTGGGTTCACTAAAGTCCAATGGAAAAGAGGACAATGTGACCGGCGGCTCTGCTGGCATTGCATCCGGACTCTATGTTCACCGCACGTATGGATTGACTCCAAAAATTGCCACCGTGGAAATCATAAATAATTCTCCTCTGATTAATTCCTTAGGAATGATTCTAAACACCCCAATGATGGGTAGCATGATGCGTGACGAAAATCAAAAAACGCTCAAGGTGCAGGGCTACAAATCATTGCTTACAAAACGAGTGGATAGTGAGACAGGCAAAACGGGTTATGATCTTCAAATCCCTATGAACAATACTCTTGTCACCCTTAAAATGGATGACACAAGCGAAGCAGAGATTACTGGATTTGCCAATAGCATTCCTCTTGCCAAGATCGCTGAACTCGCTCAGTAAAAACAAAAAACTATTGCAATTGCAATAGAAATTACTGTCACTCGTCTAAAAGGAGCTTAAGGCTCCTTTTTCTTTTTACTCCAAGTCCTATGATTTATCTGACACTCCTCCTGCTGATCCCCATCTCATTCATTGTGGTCGGGTATTTTCTTTCCGGTCCAAAATATCAAGGCCCGGTATCGGATCACTTCGATGGAAAGAAATTCTTTACTCCTGGTGGCAAGCCCGCCAAAGGGCTTCCGGAAGTTTTCAAATGGATGACAAAACGTGAACGTGGTATCTGGAAGGAAAAAGAAGTGCCTTTTGGCGACAAACCGCCGGAACGTGTAGGTCGCGGCACCCGGATTACCTTTATCAATCATTCCACATTCTTAATCCAGGTGGATGGCGTAAACATTCTTACCGATCCCGTCTGGAGTGAGCGTACCAGTCCGTTTCAATGGGCGGGACCAAAGCGAATGCGTCCTCCAGGAATCCGGTTCGAGGACCTTCCCAAGATTGACATCGTACTTTTAAGTCATAATCATTACGATCATCTTGACCTCAATACGATGACTCGGTTATTTGAAAGAGATCACCCGCAAATCGTAAGTGCTCTTGGAGTAAAAGCATTCCTTGATCTAAAGAATATCACGGGCGCTGCAGATCTTGATTGGTGGCAAAAATTTTCTTTCACAGAATCAATAGAAATTCAGGCAGTTCCTGCTCAGCACTTTTCCAGCAGGGGCATGTTTGATCGCGATTCTACATTATGGTGCGGCTTTGTAATTATCCGTCCAGGCGGAAACATTTACTTCGTAGGCGACACTGGTTACAATGAATTTATTTTTAAAGAAATAGGAGAACGATGCACACCCATCAACATTGCGCTGGTACCAATTGGCGCTTTCAAGCCCGAATGGTTCATGTCGCCAATACATTGTTCACCCTCTGAGGCCGTTAAGATTCATCAGGAGATCAAAGCAAGCAAAAGCATTGCTACCCATTTTGGTACATTCCCCTTGGCTGATGATGGAGAAGACGATCCGATAAAAGAGTTACAAACCGCCCTTCAGGAAAACAATACGTCAACTGAAGAGTTTATGATTTTAAAAGAAGGATCGGGCCATGAGTTTTAGTTAACTCACTAAAGCTTAAAAAATATAATGCAATTACTAAATGTGATATCTGACCACCGTTTTTAAAAGGTCTTTGATGGTAGACTCAGCGGTAATAGCCATCTCTGGGAGTTGAATGTGAAGTCGCTGTTCTGTTTCAAACAGGACCCAATTCAATTCTGCTGGAGTTGCACCTAACGATTTAAAATCAGTCTTACTCGTTAGGGATTTCTGGTGAGTGCTCAAAACATTTTGCAGCACTGACAGGACAATCTTATTGTACATAGAGTTAGGGTTTATTCTTGAGGACTTGCCTTTATACGATTTCACGATGCTATTGGTTCAATTGGACAGACGAATATCGACAAAGTTTATTTTGACTCTAAGTAATTCTGGGAGGAATTAGTTTGTACACCACCGGTGTCACCACTCTTGAAAGCAAGGTTGAACTGATTAATCCGCCTATTAAAACGATTGCAAGAGGGCTAATAAGCGGGTTAGTGGATATCGCGATAGGCATAAGTCCTCCAATAGCGGTAAGGGAAGTTAAGATGATCGGGAGGAATCGGACTTCACCAGCTTCACGAATGGCCTCTTCCAATGGCTTTCCCTGTTCCCGTAGTTGATTCGTGAAATCCACCAGCAAAATCGTGTTTTTCACTTCAATTCCAGCCAAAGCGATCATTCCTACGATCGCTATAAATGACAGCGAATTGCCAGTAATCAACAATGCCAGCACCGCCCCGACTACTCCCAGGGGAATCACTGAAAGAACAATCAAGGTGCTTTTGAATGTTCCAAATTCAAGGATCAATACAGCAATAAAAAGAAACACAGTGATGATAATCACACTTGCAAACCCACCAAAAGATTCATTCCGAGATTCAAGCTCACCTCCCATTTCATATGTATATCCATTCGGCAACTTAAGAGAATTCATTTTCGCGATCACGTCCTTCGCAACATTATCACTTAGATATCCCTTCTTAATAAATGCGCTTACTGATACAACACGTGTTTTATTATAATGGTCGATCTTTACTGGCGAAGATTCCAATTTTAATTGAGCAACCTGCTTGAGCGGTATCGCCTGACCTGCATAATTATTAACGTATAAATTCTCAAGAACTTCTAATGTCGGATGTTCTTGCTTGGCTTTTGTAACCACGATTTCATAATCATCACCATCGGCATCAGAAAATTGTCCCGCATTAAATCCGGAAATGGCAAGTCGTACCGTGCGATCAATATTGACAGTGGCAATGCCAAGCATGCGCGCCTTGTCTTTATTGATATTCAATCGAATATCAGACTTTAAATGCGTCACAGGGTTATTTATATAAATAGTGCCTTCCGTCTTCGACAGCAGTTTCTCAACCGATGAAGCTATATTACGGAGCGAGTCGAGGTTCTCACCGTAGAGGCGAACCTCTACAGGCGCCACGATGGGCGGTCCTTGTTCAAAATTCTTCACTTCAACTTTTGCATCAGGATAAGGAGTCCATTTCTTACGAAGCTCTTCGATAATTGCCAGCTTTCGCTCAGGAGTAGTACGTTCCTCCAGCTGCACAAATATCTGTGAGAAATCCGTGCGCTCATTCTCAGGAATAACATTGTAATAAATCCTTGGGTTTCCTTTTCCAACATTGGAAGCAAAATGTTTTATCTCTGGATGAGACTTCAGTTCTGATTCGATCTTCTTCGTTACCGCGTCGGTATAGCTTAGATTTGATTGAAGAGGTGTAGTGATCTCCACCAAGAACTGCGGTTTCTCCGATGCAGGGAACAGGCTGAATCCAATTACAGGAAAAAGCTGTAGTGAACCAATAAAAATAACAACGGCAACAGCGATGGTAACGTACGGTCTGGCAAGCGCCCTATCAAGAATAGGTCCATAGCTTCCATGAATAACCTTCTTCAACGCCCGCATAAACATATTACCATCAGGATGGCCAGTATGTTCTTTTAATAACCTGCTTGACAGAAATGGTATGATCGTAAGCGAAACCAAAAGAGAAGCCAACACGCAGGTGATAACACCCATCGGAAGACTTCGGATAAATTCCCCGGCGGCTTCCGGCAGAAACACCAACGGCATAAAGGAAATTATTAATGTGACGGTACATCCGAGAACGGCCATACCAATTTGCTTCGTCCCTTTCAGCGTCGCATCCATCCGTGAATGTCCTTCACGCATCCATCGCTCAATGTTTTCTACAACCACTATACTGTCATCGACGAGAAGACCCAAGGCGACAACTAATCCTACTATACTCAATTGATTAAGATTGAAACCAAGTGCGTTCATCAATGTAATACCGATGGCCAGAGACAATGGTATTGATATCATTACTATCAAAGCGGCTCGCTGACCTAGCGGAAGTAATGTGATGGCTACTAATAGGATCGCTATTATAAAATCTACACCCAGTCCACTCAAGCGGGTATTAACATTTTTTGCCTGATCAAAATGATGAACGAGATCAATGTTTGCGGGCAGTGTCTTCCTGAATTTCTCTATTACCGGGAGATAGGCTTCCTGTGTTTTAGAAATATTTTCGCCAGGCTTTTGGGCGGCAACGATGAATACGCAGCGATGACCATTAAGGCGCGTAATGTGTTTCTCCTCTGAATAATCAAAATAGATGTTGCCAACGTCTTGTAAAAGAATGTTTTTTCCGTTTACCGAATAAATAACGGTGCTTTTGATCTCCTCTAGATCAGCGTAATTACCACTGGTTTTTATGTTAAAAGACTTATTTCCTGCATCAACGCTTCCGCCAGGGATGTTGGCAATCTCACTTTGAATGCTGTTGGTTACAGCATCCAGGGGAATACGCATGGATGCCATTTTTTCCAATTGAAGGTCCACCCTCACAATCGGATCGGGCAATCCGAAAATAGTCACCTTCTTTAAGGTGTTTACTTTCTCCAACTCATCGCGAAGGCTTTCAGCACTCTTCCTTAATTTATCACGGGAAGCATTCTCGGATACTAACGCCAACTGAATTACATTCACATCCGATGGAAGTATTTTTCGTACCTCAATGCTGAAGATGTCACGGGGAAGCTCATCGCGAAGAGAGTTCACCTCGCGTTCAAGTTCCTGGTACTTTTCCTCCAGATTACTCTCGTATTTATATTCAACGAACAACACCACTACACCATCGCTGATGTTTGTTTTTACCCTTTTTATCCCCTCTAGGCTGGTAACTTTGCGCTCAATGGGCTCGGCCACGAGCTCTTCCATGTCCTTTGGACTTGTGCCTGGATAAATAATCACGATCGGAAATTGAGGAGCATGAATCTCCGGATCTTCTGATCGTGGCATATTCAAAATAGTGGTTACTCCCAAAGCGATAATCATAAGGAAGATCACCAGCGTGAACTGATAGTTCTTTACAGCGTAGTCTGAAATTTTCATAATGAAACTTTAAAATCGTTGCGGACTTATTCAATTACCCGAATGGCAGAGCTATCAGTCAGATACGCACTTCCTGAAACGATTAATGCTTTTGCATTCTCAAGGCCGGAAATCACCTGAACGTAATCACGGTTGATCCCTGAGATTGCTACGTTCACTTTTCTGGCGGTCTTATTATCATTTGTTATGAAAACATAACCGTGCTCCGCATCGCCATCCAGCACCGCATCAAAAGGAATCGTCCACGCTTCGGTAACACGTGAAGGAGTGATACTAGCTTTGCCAAACATCCCGGTAGCAAATGAGTGTTTCGATTTTTCATTGATCGTAAGCTCAACGGTGAATGAGCCTGACGCGGGATCCGTTCCTTCCGACTTGCGCGTAACCCTTGCATCAAACTCCTCATTGGGAAATGCGTCCATGGATATCACTGCCTCATCTTTCAAACTGATTGCAGACCAATCCCGATCTCCCAGGCCGCAGCGAACAATCCACCGTCCTTGCTTTGCGCCATTCGTTAGCAGCACCGATGATCCTGAGGTGATCACCTGGCCCTCACTTACAAACTTTCTTAAAATATATCCATCCGCTAAAGCCCGTATCTCAGAAAAATTGCGATTGAACTCTGCTGCCTCCAGCTGTTTTTGCGCAATGGATAGTCCTGTTTGTCCATTTTGAAATTGTTCAAGTGTTGCAACACTGTCTTTATACAAACGTGAAACACGATTGTAGTCGCGTTGAGCTTTTTCAAATCCCAGTCTTGCCTGCGACACCTGAGCATTGATCTCCGTGAGATCAAGGGTCGCGAGAACCTGGCCTTTGCGAATAGCATCTCCTTCTTTTACTTTGATTGAACGAATCACTCCGGCTGTCTTGAATGACAGGTAGGTTTCATCATCCGTGGTGAGTTGTCCTGAAACTTTTATCGCAGGCTGTATTTTGGTCTTCGCCAACCCAATTACTTTTACAGGAATCACGTCGTTAGCTGTTTCTTGCTGCAAACCTTCCGGCTTGCTGCCGCATGCCTGAATGACTAGAACAATGACTGAAAGCGAAAAAGCGTTTTGTAGGAGATTTTTCATAAGAATAGTTTTCAATTGTTGATGGAATAGCTGGCTGTTTCACGCTCGTATTGGGCGGCTGCAGAAAGAACGCGATAGCGATTAAGAGTCACTTGAAGTTGAGCTTGGGTCAATTGGTTTCTCGCATCAATTGCTTCAATGAAAGTGTTGACTCCTTCCCGGTAGCCTTTATCAATGAGTTTCTGATAGGCTGCAGCGGCTTCTTGCTGCTTTTGAGCTGACTGATAATTCTGATGAGCCGTGAACAAATTATTTTTCGCTGCCTGCGCACTCAGATCTATCTGCTGGCTGTTGTTAGAAAGTCCAAGTTGTGACGACTTAAGATCAAGGCTGTTCATTTTTACCCGATTCCTATTGCGGTTACCCGCGAATAGCGGCACATCCAGTTGAACACCCAGGAGATAATATTTTGACGCTGAGTTTACTTTCCAGTCTCCTGCCTGAGAACCAAGATCAAGAAAACCATTGAGCTTGGGCACCCAGAAAAGCTTGTTCATCTTCACGAGGTTGTTGTTCACTTCTATGCTCTCCCGCAGCATTTTTAACTCTTCACGATTCTGAATTGAAATGGAATCGGTAACGGTGAGGTTCAATTTTGAGAACTCGTCCTGAGTGTCAAGGCTTGTAAGTATTGGATCGTTGCCATTCCTATTTAATAAAAAGTTGAAATACAATCGGGCATTTTCAACCTGACGTTCTGCTTCTGCGTTCTGAGCTTTTGTGGTTTCAATTTCACTTTGTGACCGGAGAATGTAAGCAGGCAAGCCTTTTCCATTTTCAAGCAAAGATTCATTTACACGCTTCCCTTCTTCTCCCCTCTTCAAGGCACTTTCATAAATCTTTATCGCTTCCGTCGCACTGAGATAATTGAAGTAAGCCACTTTTATATTTCTTACCAGCTCACGCTTATAGATATCCGCTTCAAATTCCTGAAGCACTACCTGCTGCTGGGAAATTTTTCGCCCGTAGATAAGATCAGTATTGACGATAGGAACAGTAGTATGGATTTTTGCATCATAGAAATTATAGGGAAAGAAGTTCTGATTAACATTTGCGATCTGCGGAAAGTTATCGCTGCCCGTAAGCTGATTGAGAGTTGAGTAAACTGGATTTAATAAATCCCCCACCGGAACAGAAATACTTCTACCACCATTGCCACTTGTGTAGTTCCCCTGAATGCCGACCGTGGGGATGAAATAGCTGTTGGCAATTTTTAGTGACAACATGGCCTTTTCAAGCGCGATGTTCCGTTGCTTCAGGACAATATTGTTGGCAAGTCCCTCCTTAACATATCCGTCCAGCACCGATTGAGCCCCCGATACGCCGAATGAAATGAATAAGGCCACGAAGAGAAGTTTACTAATTGCTGTTTTCATAATGAACAGTGTTTACTAAATAGGTAAATTTTTTTACTTAAGTCGTTCTATCATCTCAATGAAAGTATCCATCGTATGTTTTGTGACGGCATTGATATCAGCCATCTGTGTCTTTACCTGGCGCACGTGATCAAGGTGACCGCTGGTTCGTAACGAGGCAATCCCATGAACAGTAGACCATACCAGAAAAGAGAATCCATTCGGTTCAAATCCTTTGAAGTACCCTTTCTTCTGACATTCAATCACCGTTTCCAAAAGAACCCTGAATGCATCGTCACCTTCATCCCAGCATAATGTGAGATCGAGTTCGAGAACCTCCATGGGCTCGTGCATGACAAACATTAATTGATAAAAGTCGGGGTTTTCAGTAGCAAAATTGACATAAACATGACCCATTGCCTTTATTCTTTCGAATGGATCTGCTACGGTTTCGAGTGTCTTGAAAGCTGTGACCAGCATTCGGAAACCCTCTTTATGGAGAGCATAGAACACTTCATTCTTATCTTTGAAATGAAGGTAAATCGTGGCAGGACTATACTCGATCCTCTCAGCTATATTTCGCATTGACGTAGCTTCGTATCCCTTCTCGAGGAACAGCTCCTTAGCTGCCTTGAGAATCGTCTCCTTCAGGTCTTCTTTGTGACGTTGCTTGCGATCTTCGATTCCCATAACTTCTGAATTTGTACGTAAATTTAATAAACAGTGTTCAGTAAAATCTTCTTTTTTTTGAAAAATTTTCTGAATGCCCATTTTCAGTCTCCCTGAGGCGATTTTCCAACTCAGCAAAGCCTCACTATCTTCGATCATGACCTACGACTTTATTATTGTTGGAGCTGGATCTGCCGGGTGTGTGCTTGCCAATCGCCTCACCGAAGACCCTGGTAAAACAGTATTGCTAATTGAGGCGGGCGGAAAAGACTCGCATCCTTTCATCCACCTGCCAGGTGGCTACATGAAGCTTCATCACAGCTCAGTTGACTGGAACTGTTATTTCACGGAACCACAACCTCATCTCAACAATCGCAGAATATACCAACCGAGGGGAAAAGTTTTGGGAGGATCCAGTTCAACGAATGCGATGGCCTACATCCGCGGTCAGCGTCAAGACTATGATCATTGGTCCTCTCTTGGTTGCACTGGATGGAGCTTTGATGAAGTACTCCCCTTTTTCAAAAAATCAGAAAACAACGAACAGTTTGAAAATGATTTCCATGCAAAGGGTGGATTGATGAACGTGACCCAGACGTATTGGTATCATACAGAATTAGGTCAGGCATTTATCAACGCCTGCGCAGAAAAAGGAATACCACTCAATAACGATGTGAATGGTGCACAACAGGAGGGAGCAGGGTGGTTCCAGTACACCATGAAGGATTCCAAACGCATGAGTGCCGCTAAAGCGTTTCTTGTTCCGGCATTGCACAGAAAAAATCTTACGATCATGACGGGTGCTGTGTGCAGTCGGGTTATTATTGAAAACGATCAGGCAAAAGGAATCGAGTTCATGAACAGTCGGAGCACTACTCTCGTGGCCAGAGCACGTTGTGAAGTACTCCTGAGCGCCGGAGCATTTGAATCTCCAAAGCTGCTCTTATTGTCTGGGATAGGCCCGGGAAATGAATTGAAAGAACAAGGCATTGCTGTAAAGAAAGACTTACCAGGCGTAGGAAAAAATCTGCACGACCATTTATTTTTTCCCGTAAGTAGTCTTTGCAGCCAACCCATCAGCAACAATCACTTTTTGCCGCTCCACCGGCAGGCCATTGAAACAATAAAATATCTTTTTACAAAAAGTGGTCCGCTGTCAATTGGGCCGTTGGAAGCTGTAGCCTTTATCAAATCATCACCAGATATTGCTACCCCTGATATTCAGTTTCAATTCACACCCACCAACTCAGGGGTTGATACGGTGTCAGACATGTATGATTTGAATTCTTTTACCCGTATCGATGGCTACACTGTTCTTCCAACACAAATACGACCTAAAAGTCGTGGTTATGTAAGTTTGTGGAGTGCGAATCCTTCCGAACCTCCAATGATTCAGCCCAATTACCTTTCTGATGACCAAGACAAAAAGCTTTTAGTTGAAGGAGGAAAAAAAGCTCTGCAGGTTCTTGACGCAGATGCATTTAAATCACTGAGGATACGTACTCACTTGCCATCACAACATTCTTCCGATGGTGACTGGCTGCGGTATATTCAGGAAGTTGCCGAGTGTGTCTATCATCCGGTGGGCACCTGCAAGATGGGTGTCGACGAAATGGCCGTTGTTGATCCTCAACTTCGGGTTCATGGAATTGAAAATCTTCGCGTGGTGGATGCTTCCATAATGCCACAAATTTCGAGCGGCAATACCAATGCGCCGACTATTATGATCGCTGAGAAAGCAAGTGCCTTAATGATAAATTAATTATTCTATTTTCCAATTTTCTTCTTTCTCTTGAAAGAACCCATTGCCAGCATTTCCTGGAAACCCCTGTTGTAAGCAAGAGACAACGTCAAACAATCGGGATTGACTTTTGTGATGAGTAGTCTTCTATTTTCATACTTCATTTCACCCAAAAAATAGATTTCCACTTGTCCCCCTGTCACATCAATATGGATATACTCTGGTTCTATTTCCCGAAGTCCTTTACTTATTACAGTTCTTGATATCAAAAGTGAATCGGCAAAGAGATCCAATTCGGCCTCTTGAATTTTCCGATCCTTCCTGACAGAACCCAGCCAAATAGATAGCGAATCAAATTTGAATTCAAATTTTAAAGATTGAGGCCGTGCTGAAGAAATTACATACCCGGTGCCTTCCCATGTTCCCTCCAACCATTTTATTTTAGAAAATTCTTGGCCATCAACCTCAGTAACACTGAACATCGCCATCAGTAAAATCGCTAACAATCCGGATCTATGCATATCTCGAAATTAGGAATTTCACATCCATTAATGGGCTAATCTCCCAGGCCTTTTGGTACGCCTTATTGAAAATAATAATAATTATTGATAAGATAGGGGTAATCTCCCCGGCAGTTGTCATAACCTCGGATCCCTAAAACCGTAAATTACACTGTATTTCAACCAAAAGCAGTGGAATTACTCGAGCAACAGGTATTAACCGGGTTACGGGAGGGCAACGAAATTGCGTTTGAGATGCTATTTAAGACCTATTACAAGTCATTGTGTCAATACGCTTACTCATTTTTGAATGACAAAGATGAGGCAGAGGAGGTTGTGCAGGCCACGTTTATTGGCGTTTGGGACAAAAGAAACTCCATTGAGATACAAACGTCAATGAAATCCTATCTCTATCGCATGGTGCGCAATGCCTGCCTCAATGTGATCAAACATGTGAAGGTAAAAAAGGCCCATGCCAACTACACAATGGCCGGCGGGGAGCCAACCCATGAAGAAGTAAGTCAATCCGTCTTGTCAATGGAGCTCGAACAAAAAATATACGAAGCCATGAAAGCACTGCCCCAACAATGCCGGACAGTTTTTCAATTGAGTCGGTTTGAAGAACTGAAGTACTCAGAAATTGCTGATCAATTAGATATCTCTGTGAAGACGGTAGAGAATCATATGGGCAAGGCGCTTAAGATCATGCGTACACAGTTGAAAGACTACCTGCCATTGTTACTAATATTTATGAAAGATTGGGTTGAGTAAACGTGGAAAAAGAAATTAACGATATCGACGATCTGATTGGCAAAGCTTTGGCCGGGGAAGCCAGCGTGGAAGAAAAATCGCGGCTGAAAGCCTGGTCAGACTTGAGTGCTGAAAACAAAAAGTACGTTGATCAAATTAAAACGATTTTTGATAGGGCGGCTTCCAACACCGTCCAATTAAATTTTGATACGGACGCTGCGTGGAAAAAAGTAAAGGCGCGGCTTTACGAAACGCGTGATGACAGGGAAGCGCATTCAATCCAATCATTTAACTGGTCAAACCTTCGGATTGCCGCCAGCGTGATCATTATGATAGGGATTGGCTATTTTGTTTATCAATTCAACAACAAGCCAACTCAGACATTCGCTTTTGATTCGGATTTCACCACACAACAAGATACTCTTCCTGACGGGAGCACAGCATTCCTGAATAAGAAGTCGTCTATTACCTATGAATACGTTCGCAGTCAGAAGACACGAAGGGTTAAACTCAAAGGTGAAGGATTCTTTGAGGTCAAGCATCAGGAAGAAAAGCCATTTGTTATTGAGGCTGATGAAGTGCTCGTGAAAGACATTGGAACGTCGTTTAACGTTAAGGCTTACCCTGAAAGTGATACAATAGTCGTAACCGTAAAGACCGGAGAAGTACAGATCTACACATTAAAAAATTCAGGTCTAAGTCTGAAAATGGGAGAGACAGGCATTTACAGCAAGCGGCTTCAAGAATTTACACGCCTGGAAAAAGCGGACACCAACCTGCTGGCCTACAAAACCGGCATATTCAGTTTTAATAACACCGATTTGAAATCCATGGTTGATAAAATCAATGAAGTCTATGATACTAAAATCAAAATTGAAAGTCCCGCATTGGGCAACTGCCGCTTAACCGTCAACTTTCACAACGACACGATTGACACTATTGTCGAGGTAATCGCTGAGACACTTAACCTCACCGTTACCAGGGACGGGAAAGAAATAATTCTTAACGGTTCGGGGTGCAATCAATAAACACCAGAATGAAACAGGCCTGGTTAATCGTCCTTGCGATGTTCTGTTTTTACGTGGGTCAGACCCAGATAAAAACTCCTATCCTTGAGAGAAAGATTTCGATTGAGATTTCAAACGAAAAACTTCCCGTGGCACTTTCCCGAATCGCCCAAGAGGGCAAATTTTCATTTTCATACAATTCAACCATTATTCCGAATGAACAAAATGTTTCAGTGACTGCTGTAAATAAAACAGTGCGTGATCTGCTAAATGAAATTTTCAACGGCTCAATGGAATATAAAGAGAAAAGCAATCATCTTATTCTCACCAAAGTTTCTCTCAAGCCGCAATCAACAACAGTCTCTGTCATTATAAGCGGCTACATCGAGGATGCTGTTACCAAAGAAAAAATTGCTGATGCCAGCGTTTACGATAAAAAGTCCATCACGTCAGTGATAACGGATGAATATGGCTTTTTTAAAATGAGACTGGATAAAAAAGAGCAATCTGCATTTATTGCAGTGAGTAAACGCGATTACCGTGATACCCTTGTAATGATCACTGCTCCCGGAAATCAATACCTGAATATTTCAATAACACCCATTGGCAAAGATTCTATTGTAGTTCAGTCTGCGACGGCCACGCCCGATTCAACAAAAGAAGTGCTTTCATTGCCTTATAATGATGAGCCTAATATTCAAAATATCAGCGATACACTGTATCGCGATATACAGATTTCGTTCTTACCGTTTCTCGGTTCCAATGGATCATTGAGCGGAAATGTGATCAACAATTACTCGATCAACCTGTTGGGTGGTTATTCTCGGGGCACACGTCAGATCGAATTGGGATTTATTGTGAATATGGATCGGGGAGATGTGAGCTGGCTTCAGATAGCGGGCATTGGAAATCTGGTCGGAGGAAATGTTTATGGAATACAGGCTTCTGGCTTTTTCAATGTGAATGGGGGAGAGACCAAAGCCGCGCAGCTTACCAGCATTGCCAATATAAACTTCCAGGACTTTAAAGGCGTTCAGGTTGCGGCTGTCAGCAACATTAACCTTCGTTCGGCCGATGGTGTTCAGGTTGCAGGCATCCTAAATATGGCAAGCGCACCATCCCGGGGAGTTCAGATTGCATGTATAGCAAACTTGCAGACTGACCGCTATACAGGTCCACAAATAGCCGGTGTCAGTAATATCGCGACAAAACATATTTCGGGCTCCCAGATTTCTGCTTTGTTTAACTATGGACGGAGTGTAAATGGAACTCAAATTGGATTGTTCAATATTGCGGATAGTCTTAGCGGGGTACCCATTGGTCTTGTAAGTTATGTCAGAAACGGATACCATAAACTTGAAATATCCGCAGATGAAATTTTTTATACGAATATTGCCTTTCGTACAGGTTCTCAGAAATTCTATAATATTCTTCTTGCAGGAATTAAACCCGAAAACACAACCGACAACACCAAAATCTGGACGTTTGGCTATGGCTTGGGTTTCGCGCCACGGTTATCGAGAGCGCTTCAGCTCAATTTTGATCTTACATCGCAACATGTAAACAAGGGAAGTTTCACGAACGAGCTAAGTCTTCTGAATAAAGTCCATGTAGGTATTGATTTTAAACTCGCCAGAAAGTTGTCGATCTACGGCGGGGCAACTCTCAATGGTTACCTAACCAACTCAACATTCACCGACTACCCTGTCCTGTTTACGGGTTACAATCCATCGATCATCACAGATCACACTTATAGTACTGGAACAAACCTCAAGATGTGGTTTGGTGCTAAGGTTGGACTGCGATTTTTTTAAAACGATTAGCGGTCGTGTACTTCCTGCATTACTCTATGTATGAGTATTCCTATTTTAATTATCTTTCGCACATGCTACTCGCCTTCGATATCGGTAATAGTGATATTACAATGGGGTTATGGAATGGAAATGCCTGGCAGGTCTGGCGCATACCTTCCCGGATTGATCAACCGGAATTGTTTTATGGAATAAAAATCCGCGATTCATTCCTGGAAGGAAACTTTCCGATTGAAGTGGTAGAAATAATTGTTGTGAGTAGCGTCGTTCCTGGCTTAACCGACAAAATAAAGAACGTGGTTCGCTCTCTTTTCAAAAGGGAACCGATCATCCTGGGCCCGGGTATCTATGAAAAACTGCCTATAGAGGTTTTGAATCCTTATGAGATAGGATCTGATTTAGTATCGAATGCCACAGCCGCTTATTTCAAATTCAAACGTACCTGCATTGTTGTTGATTTTGGAACAGCCCTCACTTTTACCACCGTATCCGGAACGGGAAAAATCCTTGGGGTGTCGATCGTCCCGGGATTGCGCACTGCCGTTCGCGCACTGTCCCAAAATACGGCCAAACTTTTCGATGTCCCACTGGAAATGCCAATGTCAGCGCTGGGAAAAAATACTGTGACGGCAATACAATCCGGGATTGTAATCGGTTATGAAGGGCTGGTAAAAAATATGGTGTTGGCTATTCGCAAGGAATTGAATGAAGAATGCCCAGCCATTGCTACTGGTGGCCTTTCCTTTGTTATTACGTCTCTAAAAGGGTTTTTTGAGATTGTGGACCCTCAACTCACATTAGACGGTCTGCGGATCATTGGCGACTTACTTAGTGAAAAGAAGAATTAATCCACACTATAATAATCGGCAAACTGGACAACCGTTTAAATTTATACACGTAACTTAGCTTTACATAAATTCAATTCCGTGAGAACGCTCGGTTTAATTCTTGTTTGGTCGTTGCTGTTGTATTCATGCAAGGAGGTTTCCTTTCGAGAACCACAACCCGCCGGCGTACCCCCATTAAAGGAAGTGCCAAAGGCATTGCAAGGTCGCTATGTTGGAATAGATGGTGATGGCAAAGACACCGATACTGTTGTGGTTGAAACCTGGGGCTATCATATTAAAGACGCAAAAGACAATGATTGGCTCGGTCGTGGCGTAATAAGTGATTCCCTCGTTATCAAATACTTCGAAAATTACACGTTCGTTAATTTTCGTGCCGGAGATCAGTGGGTATTACGCGTGATCAAACAAAAAGCGTCAGGAGACATTCAATTTTTATCAATCAATGTATCGGATGATAAAAAAAGGAAAGATGTGCTGAAAAAACTCTCGAAGAAACTCAGGGTCACCGAGATTGAAAGAAAAGACGATACGTTCTATCAGATCGAACCTACCAAAGAGCAACTTATCCAATTGCTCAAAGAAGGATTCTTCAGCGGCGGTGACCTTTCAAAAGTGAAATGAGCAGATGGCCATCTACACAAGGCTTCATTGGCTGAAACGTTGCCGGAGTTGAGAACTAAGTAGTGCTTAACTCAGCACTCAACTTACTTAAGGTTTTTTCTTCTTTAACAGATTCTGGAGTTGTTTAAATTGATCCACAGGATCCGCAGCCTTCTTTGTTGTATCCTGAACTTTCGTTGTGTCAGCTGCCGGCTTTTTGCCATTGAGCAATCCCTTCACAACATCGTCAGGCTTCGCTCCCTGTAGTATCTGGTTGGCAGCATCCTTGCCTTTTTCTTCTGCCGCTTTTATTACAGCCTGCTTGATCTGCTCTTTCTGTTCGGACGTAACGAGATTTGGCTTTGGCTCTTTAAATGTCCCTCCAACTCCAATCGTCAATGGAATCTTATCCGTCGGATTGGTGGTTCCCGAATATTGATTTACAAATCCCTGAAGCTGAGCTCCAAGCTGACCCGCTGGTACCATCATCTTTAATGAATAGTCCAATGATTGATCCAATCCGGAACTTCCACTCACCGTGGTGATGTAGTCGCCAAACTTTACATCAAATGGCTTTACACTTAGCCTGCCATTTTTAATATTTGCCGACATCAATACATCCTTCAAGGATATTTTATCTGTATTGTTCAACTTCGTAAGTGATGTAACTCCAGATAACAATTTAGATTGTGTTATCGTTGCTTCAGCTACCTTAATGAGACCATCCAGGTTCACGGTACTCATGTTCGGCATCATCTTGTTAGTAAGCTCTCCGTTAACATTAAAATTTGTCGAGAACATTCCACTGACAAGGCCAGCGATAGGAGCGTAGGTCTTGATAATAGAAAATGAATTTGCTGCTTGTTGTATGGAAAGGCTTTCAATTTTTATATCCATGTCATACTTGGGATGTTTAACATCTTTGGCATTGTAAGAGCCACTCATTCCGAAAGCGCCTCCGAGCATATTGAATTTCAGTCCACTCAGATTGGCAACGCCGTCTTTCAGAATTACGTCTCCGCTGGCATCGGTCATCGTATAATCCATCATTTTCACCGTTTTAACTGCCGATTTTAACGTAAAATCAATGTTCTTGGGAATTGGGATCACACCAAAGGAAGTCGTGTCGACAGCGGTCGGAGAACTACTTTCTTTCATAAATTCATTCAAATCAAAAAGGGTAGAATTAAAATTCACAGCCCCCTTTATCGTCGCATTGCTCAATACATAGGCGATATAATTTGTTACTACACCCGTAACACTAAAATCGCTTTTACCAATTGTGCCGTTCAACTTGCTAATCTCTATTTTTTGAGGATTGAAAGATGCATCCGCCTGGGAAAGGGTAACCGGTGGAAGATCCTTAGTCACATATTTGAAGTCACGCAGTGAAGCCGTTCCGCTCGTAGGAAGCTTATCGTATCGCTTTGCATCTACGTCGGACATTTTTCCTTTCGTCTGGATATCTGCTTTTACTTTCCCTGCGATTGTCATCCCTTCCAGTGGAAATATTTTTGTCATTTTTTCGAGGTCCACTCCGCCCTTCGCTTTTATGTCCCACGTATAGTCATCCAGATTTTGAACTAATGCATTTGCTTCAAGCTTTTCACCATCAAGTATCATAGAAAAATCATTTACAGCAATGGTTGTTTCCGCCATTTTCCCAGAAGTATTCTTAATGGTAGCATTCATCTTTAGGTCTTGTAACGGCACAGGAAGCTTTGTTGATTTCACATAGCCGTCAGTTAGCGACATGGAAGCGTCGATCGCTGGAATAATTTTCCTCAGGCTGTCATAGACACCTTTAGCCGATGCATTCACAGAATAGATGCCCTTCATTTCAAGACCTTCCATCGGAAACATTTTACTCAGCTCAGCTAAATTCAGTTTCGCTTTTAGATCTCCTTCCATTTTATAGTTTTTAAGATTTTCAATCAGCAGCCTGGCGTCCACTGGATTGGTCCCAAAATCCAGGTGAAGCTTTTTCAGATCAACCAATGTGTTATCAATTACACCATCTTTATTGTCGACGAGTAAATCCATATTGATATTATTCACTGCGGTAGGTAAGTCAGGATATTTAAACATGGCATCTTTAACTACCAGATTCAAGTTGAATGCCGGCATTTGTTTGTCGCTATAGGTGCCCTTGACAAATCCGGCAAACATCAGATCACCTTTTGTTTCAATGTTTTGAAAATCTTTTGTGTAAATACCCGGGACCAAAGAGAGTATACTTTTAAATGTGTTTTCTGGACTTTTAAAAGTAATGTCCATCCCATAGTTGTCAGGATTCATTTTAAACCAACCGTTAAAGCTCATAGCAAAGTCGTTGATCTTCGCTGTGTTTTCTTTAAAAGTATATTTTGAAATATTTTCGCTTATAGAAATCACGGCGTCAATTTCTGCGTGCTTATTTGTGAGAAATTGCATATCCCCCATCGAAGTAGTCAATGAATCTGCCACGGTGTGGGTCTTCAGATCAAAAACATCCTGAGTAAAGTCTCCACTCCCTGTATGATTTAATCCCTTGATAGATAAATAGTAAGGAACAGATTTATCATCATAAAGGACTTCTCCCTGTTGTATTTCCCAATGGTCAATTCCGATTGAGAATTTAGATGGTTCGTTGGCTGATTTTACCGTGTCTTTAGGTGGATAAGTGATGTCATAGTTTGCGCGTCCATCGGCCAGCACCTTGATATTAATCTGGGGCCGTATCAATGTAATTCCTTTCATTCGAATTTGATCTCCGAATAAATCGAACAGGTTTATCTCGATCTCTAAACTATTAACCACAAACAGATGTTCCCCTTCAAATGGCGCCCTATTAAATACTCCCAACTCTTTAATCTCCGCTGTAATATTTGGAAAATGTCTGAAGATTGAAAGACTGAAATTATTGACATCAAAAACCACGTCGGCATTGACATTCTCAGCGATGCCTTTATCGATGGCTGCTTTTATATTATCCTTGAAAACAACCGGTAGAATCATTGCCGCGGCTAGTATGAGCACGAAAAATATTGCAATGCCGATTAGAATTTTTTTAATCATATCTGTTAACTTTTTTACTTGTAATTAGCATAAATTCCGTGCCAGCTAAGGGTGTTCACCGTGCTTGGAATGTCCTGGTGACCGGTTTCAGCGCAGCATGAAATGCGAAATTACAAATTCCTTACGCAACCATGGGAGTGCTGGATTTAGTTTCCGTCAGAACCACCTCAACAGCACATCAACGATCTTTTTCATCCTTTTTGTATAAGGAGGATGCAATAGGTACGGTGCAGACCAACCACTTTTCTGGCGGAGAATGGGCTTTTCATTTGAAAAAGCAAGGAAGCCATAATAGCCGTGGGACTTGCCAATGCCACTGTTATTTACTCCTCCAAATGGCAGATTCGGATGAGTGAATTGAAGCACGCATTCGTTTATACAAACTCCACCGGCTGACGTGTTTGCAAGGATATACTCGCGGAACGAACTCTTCCGGCTAAAAATATATAAGGCAAGTGGTTTCGGACGACTATTCACCTGGTGAATAACTTCCTCCTTTGTTTTGAAAGTTAACACGGGCAATACGGGCCCGAAAATCTCTTCCTCCAGTATTCGCGAATCGGGGCTGATATTCGAAAGGATAACAGGTGCTATAAAATTAGTCGCATCGTTAATCGATCCCATGATCTCAGGAGTAGCTCCTTTTTCAACAGCATCTTTTAATAGATCATTGACGCGGTGAAAATGTTTGTTGTTAACGATCCGGGCATAGTGAGGCGATTGCTCGTTCACCAGTTTCCCGTCGCCAAACAAAAGTTGAATCTCTTTTTTCAAGTGATCAATAAACGATTGTTTCACCGACTCTTCGATCATGATGTAGTCAGGTGCGATGCAGGTTTGTCCGTTATTGAAGAACTTTCCAAAAGCAATTCGTTTGGCAGCATCTTTAATGTTGGCAGTTGAATCTATAATCGTTGGAGATTTTCCACCCAATTCAAGTGTAACCGAAGTAAGATTCTTCGATGCAGCATTCATAACCACTTTTCCGACAGCAGGACTTCCGGTAAAGAATATGTGATCAAAAGGAAATTCCAATAAAGATTGTGAAATCTCAACACCACCCTCTGCTACGGTCACAATATTCTGGTCAAAAATCTCCGTTGCCATTTCCTTTAACAATGTGGCCGTTGATGGCGTCATTTCAGAAGGTTTTATAATGGCGGTGTTGCCGGCTGCCAGGCATGAAACTAAAGGACCGAGGCACAGGTTGAACGGAAAGTTCCACGGTGCAATTATCAGACATACTCCTTTTGGTTCGTATCGAATTTCTGAACGGGTGCCAAGATAGGAAAGCGTCGCATCTATTTTCTTTGGTCTGGCCCACATTTCAAGATGTGTCAATGTATGTCGAATTTCTGTCAGTGCCGGATAGATTTCTGTGGTGTCAACTTCAAGCAAAGGCTTCTGAAAATCAGAGTGCACCGCTTGCTTGATCTTTTCTCTGTTTAGTGTGATCCACGATTCCAGAGCTTTGAGCCGATTAATCCTTTCTTTCAGAGGTTCACGCCGAAGCGCAAGGCTCTTCTCTTTTTGTTTTGCAAAGGTCTCTTTCAGCTCGCGATGGGTTTTTTGGGCTATGATTTCCATCTTTTGCGGTGTTATGGAGCTAAAATAGCCCTTTTAAGAAAGAAGGCCTAATGTTAAGCCAATGTTAACAAAATTTGATAATTGTTACCTAATTGTTAAATTTATTATTCATATGTTAACGAACTGGTGAAAAAGCTCCTTATTCCAATGCTGCTGATAGTAAGTTTTGCGGTGCAATCGCAAACTGATCTTGATGCATGGATGGCTACCACTAATGATGGAAGCAGAGCGAAAGAAGATGCAAAAAGAAGTCTTCAGGCTTTTGTTAATCCTCTTTTGTCATCCAGAATACCTGAACAGAAATTATTGCGTAAAGCGTTCCAGAAGCTGCATGCTACTTATTTAAAGAAGTACGAAGCCTATTCGGATTTCAGCGACGTATTCTCGTCTGGTAAGTACGATTGTTTGACAGCCACAGCTCTGTTCAGTCATGTGTTAAATCAATTGGGTTTATCTTACGAAATCATTGAAACAAACTATCATATTTTTCTGATGGTTCATACAAAGGAGGGAAACGTATTACTTGAGATGACAGATCGGTGGGGAGGTTTCGTAAAAAATGAAGACGCTATTGCGAAAAGGACTGGAGACTATCGTCGCAATTTCCTGTCTGCCACCAGTTCGGATAAAATTCCATTTGAATATTCTTTCAAACTCTACCAACCAATTTCTCCTGAAAAGCTTACTGGCTTGTTATACTTCAACCAGGCGGTAAAAGCTTTCAACCGCCACGATTGGGTGGCTAGTTCAATTTCTTTGGAAGTGTCCAATAATCTTTACTCATCTCCCCGCTGTAATGAGTTAGGATCGGTAATAATCCGCACGGTAATGGAGAGTTCCCTTGAGGAACAATCTAAAGCGTTGTGCATGTCGCACCTTAGAAACGTGTTGGTAAAAAAATCCCCAATAGTTGCAGCGAACTAATTTTCAAGAATACGCGCTTCGACCCTCCGGTTTAATTTGTGTGCATCCTCCGTGTTCTCTTTGCTTATTGGCATAGTGCCGCCAAAAGCTTTTGTCCTCACTTTGTGTTTGGCAACACCTTTCTTCAACAAATAATCCCTGACGGCATCCACGCGTTGCTGCGAAAGTTTAAGATTCAGTTTCGCATCTCCCCGTGTATCAGTGTGGCCTTCCAGTTGTATGACCATGTTGGGATTTGAGTGAAGCATCTGCGCCACAGTATTTAACTCTGGATATGACTCAGGCGCAATGATTGCCGATCGTTGCTGAAAAATGAGGTTATCCAATCGCATAACTTTTCCTACAGTGTGCGTGGTTCCCGCCACCGTCAGCGCAGGAGCCGGCAATCCAAGCGGGATATCTTGAATAACCTTCCTCTCTCCATTTGCTGTAGCAGGATCGAGCATATACTTCGCCGGTGAGAAGCCCGGTGCTTCTATTGTTATTGAATACTTTTCATTATCATACATCGGGAAATTGAAGCTATCGCCGCTGGCTATCCCCACGCGGCTGCCATACGGCAAACTTTGATAAAAGATCTTTGCTGATACGGGTTCCTTCGTATCGTGATTAAAAATTTTTCCCGTTGCATATATCAGCGTATCCTTTTGTTGTGCAAATGAAGCTAACGAGATTAGCGCACTAAAAAATATCAGCACGGCATTTTTTCTCATAGTAATTAGAGTTTAATGATTTTAAATTCAACTCGTCTGTTCTTTTTACGTCCTTCTTTTGTTTCGTTTGTTTCAATCGGCTTGGCTTCACCAAAGAAAACAGTTGTGATCCGGCTCTCTTCTATACCTTTTTCATTCAGATATTTTGTAACTGATTTCGCCCGCTGTTCAGATAAAACCAAGTTATAACCTTCAGGTCCTGTGGCATCGGTGTGACCTGATATCTCAACGGTCATTGTTCCTTTCTCTTTCATCAACGTAACGATACGATTGAGTTCAGGGAACGATTCTGCTTTAAGGATCGCCTTATTGAAATCAAAGAAAATATTATTGAGTGCAATCACTGCATCCGGTTCGATCGCAGCGACACCGATAGGAGCGAGGCGGAAGTCCTGGGTTTGTACCTCTCCGTCTTTCGTTACATTCGTAAGGTCGAGGCTTTGGCTTTCGGAAATAAAGCCAGGGGCCTCAGCACGCACGCCATATTTTTGTCCACCCGGAAGGTGAATTTCATATTCACCAGTTTCGGGATTAGAGTACACAACGCCAACTTCTTTTCCATCAGGAAGTCGTTCATAAATAATTTTTGCACCTACAGGTTTGCCTGTTTTACTATCAATGAGTTTTCCTTTCACAATTACGATCGGCTCAGGATTTCTATAAACAGGTAATTTTACTCGAAAGATATCAGTATTGTCTTCAGTAATGCCTCGTGAATAGTAAGCGTAGTCACTGGTAGAGGGGATATTAAAGAAAAGGTCGTCGAGTTTTGAATTAATATCCGGGCCCATGTTCTGTGGTGTAGACCAATTTGTCCAGGTGTCATCCAGACGAGTGCTTACATATATATCTGAACCACCAAAACCACTGAATCCGTTTGAAGAGAAATATAGTGTCTTGTTGTCGGCAGCGATGAACGGTGCTGATTCCTCGTTAGCTGTATTAATAATACTCCCAAGGTTTAAGGGTTCTGACCAGATACTATCTTTCTTCTGGAAGCTTACGTAAAGGTCACGGCCACCTTTTGAATCTTCCTGTTCGATCGACATTAACAGAGTTGTCTTCGTATTCGCCAGATAGTAGTTTGCCTTTTCATTGAAATTATAATCGTTTTCAATGTTCATGGCCGTTGGCTTTGTCCACACTCCGTTGACCTGAGTACTCATAGAAACGCCAGCCAGCATTTTTCCGTTTGGCAGATACTTATTTCCCAAAATCAATACCGATTGCCCATCTGGTGTTGAAGCAATCGCATTTACAAAGTTAGGGCCATCATTGTTAAATTTCGGTCCCATGTTTTTCGCTAATGCCCATTTGCCATCAGGTTCCAGTTCTGAATACCAGATATCCTCTTTGTCGTTTACCCCACCCATATTTTCGGGGTGATTCTTCCTGGAGAAGTAAAGGGTCTTTCCATCGGGAGATAATAGCGGATTCATTTCGCTGTAGTTACTATTCACCTTGCTATCCAATTGTTCAACAATCAGACCTTTGCTTATTAATTCTGGAATAGAAATATCCGCAATAATTGGAATGTTTACATCCGAAATAGCAACAGCATCGATTGAAAAATAATCTTGTAAAGCAGATCCGTCAAACTCAAGTTTTATAGCAGCGACTTTGTAGTCAGTTTTTTGAACGAATATGTTCACCATGCGGCCCTTGATTGGAATAGGGCCCGGATTAAAATTGTGGATCAAATGTTCGGTGCCATTCTCTTCATAAACATATAGCTTAAAAAGGGCACTAGGATTGTGTGACTCGGCAATAGCAATTTGCTCTATTTGCATAGGCTTGGCATATCCAAGCTTCAGGAATTCCTGGCGTTTGGGTTTATCGGGTGTCCAGGCGTTTGGATTCTGACCTCCTGCGGGCAGCACATTAGGTTTGCCCAGCGCTTGCTGAGCCGCGTACTGAACCGGCGTTAGTTCCGATGAGAAGTCGATGACTTTAGTAGCCCATTGGACGGTCTGGCCATAGGCCTGGTGGCAGAACAAAAACGCCAGGAATGGGATGAGATATCTCTTCATGCGTGAAATGGATAATAAGGGTGAATTATAAAGGTTAAACTTAACCAAAATTTTAAAAAGGATAACGCTCTAAAAAAGTCGTTTCCTCTCTAAACGGGCACTAATGCAAGAAACCGCTCACTGGAGGGAGGTTTTGTTGAAAAGAAGGAACCCAATGTGAAGTAAAACCCCGAGTTGATTCTTCTTGTCGTCGTAATAATTTAAACTGAAACTGATGGGCCCTACCGTTGAATGCAATACAAATCCAGCAGTACCCGCGAAATAGATCTTTGCAATCTCATCGTTGAGCACAGGCTCCTGATTGCTTCCCTGTGAAATCGCCCCAAACGGTTTGAAAAGATAGCCTTCCAGTCTAAAATCTAGATTTTTTCTGACAGAAAAGACATTCCTCCAGCCACCAGCAACAAAATTAAAAGCCCGAAAATTCTGAAGGAGCAGGGTGCGACTATCCTGAATCGGGAAAAATCCCGGCGCATTGATTATCGTTCCTTGATAGTTGCCAAATAATGGTTGGTTAGAGAAGGTCGCATGTAAATAATAGCCTGAACTATAAAATCCTTTTCGAAAATATTGTTCCATGATGATTGAGCCGCGCACCCAATTTCTTCTAACATTTTCAGATGTCGTATTGCGAAGTACCGACGTTGTTCCCGGCACGAGGTATTCATTGAGATCAAACAAATCCAGACCGAAGTCATAAGCCTTCCCCGTGCTTGCATACTGCTTACGATTGAGTGTGCTGGTTGATAGATGAAATCCATAACGCCCGCCTGTAAGTCTAAGCACATCCAGTGTGTCTGTTGAAATCAATACATCATTGTCAATATATTGATCTGTGTTACTGATGTAATGCGCCTGCATGGATGCTTTGAACCTCTGACCCACTGGAATTCCAATGCTGACGCCTATCTTACGATCAATGCGATCAAGGATAGTTGAATTGGATTTTTTTACGATGATTTCATTGCCTTCAGTAAAGTTCCAATTATTAAACGTTGCTTCCGGCTCCAAATAGAACTGGCCAAAGTTAGGAAAGTCGAGACGTGCCTTCACCTGCGCTGACTTATAAAAACTTCCCGTATAAAAATTTGCGCTTGCATGAGTGAGTATGCGGTTGAAGTAGTAATAATTCAATCCAAGAAATATATTGCTGATGTTTCGGGTTGCAATGACTCCACCAAAATCCACTTGAAAATTATTATTTGGCCTTCTGGCCAATCGAAAGTTGAATCGTTTTGATGCGGAGTTGAAGGAGAAACTTGGATAGATATTCTTAAAATAATTCTCTGACACAAGGCGATAATAACCAGATTTTACATCGCTAAAATAAAGGGGCCGTTTACCGCTATTGAAAAAGCGGTTTAGATAACGGCTTTGTGCGCCATTGAATCCACCCATTATGATACTATCAACAAGTAATGGACTTGTACGGTCATTGAATTTGTTTCTGGCGATCGCCACCTCTTCACAAGCTCTTCGCTGACTTACCTTCGCTTTTATTTCAGGCATCATCCGCATTGTCTCAGAATATCCGCTGTCAATCAATGCTTTCGCTCGGCTGAAATCAAATCCTGTAAAGGGTTTAAGATTCGGCTGAATGTAAATTCCTGTTGCGGGAACATCTCCGGGATTTGACTTATCCAATAACAAATACAAAAGTGAACGGGAGATAAGTTTGTCATCCTCACCTTTGGGATACTCATCGTAAATTTTACTTGATACGTTACATCCTATTACTACTTCAGGATTGAATTCCTTTTGAGCAACATCAATAGGAAAGTTATTATATACACCTCCATCAAATAGATACTGTCCATCGATTCGTATCGGATTATAAAAAAATGGAACCGTTTGTGTCGCCCGGAGCGCGTCACCGAGAGCACCTCTTTTTAAGATTACTTCCCGCTGTGTGAAAATTTCTGCAGCCACCAGTCGGAGCGGGACGAAAAGGCTATCAAAATTTTCTCCTGAGATGGCTGATGGCTGAGCCATTTTTTCAGCCATTGCAAAATTCAATGAGATATCATTCGCGAGACTGCTGTTAAGGTTAAAATTAAAAGTTGAATCCAGTGACAGATTTAGCTTAACGAAGGAAGGGTGATTGTCGTTCTTGTTATAATAATAATTGTACCCGTCTTCCAGCTGACCATTGATCCATCGTAGAAGGTTGTCGGTGAGCATTGTTTGCTCAATTTGCTCCGGGCTCATACCTGCAGCGTAGCAGCCAGCAATGATTCCACCCATTGATGTACCCACAACATAGTCAATGGGAATGTCATTTTCTTCGAGAGCCTTGAGCATGCCAATGTGAGCAATACCCTTGGCAGCACCCCCACTCATCACAACCGCCACTTTTTGCGCTTGTGCATAGAGACTTAGTAAGATAAATAAGCCAATCAGGAATTTCCTCATCACCGCTACTTCGCTTTTAGACGAAAAACTAAGCTAAATTTTCAGAAGCAACGCGAAATTAATTTTTCAGTTCCTGGCCACAACAAGAAGAGGTGGCTCTGGAAGAGATATCTGGTCAAGTCTTTTTGTTACCCTCACTCTGGCTTCTTCAAATTTCGAAATGAATTCATTTTTAATCGGTTCAGAAGGAGGGAGCTCTACCCGTAACGCATCTACCTGTATACCATTTCTCCAGAAACGGTAACACAAATGCGGACCGGTAGCAAGGCCAGTACTACCGACAAATCCTATGGTTTCCCCTTGTCTGACTCTTAGACCGGGTCTCATTCCAGCTGCTATTCTTGACATATGGAGATACTGTGTTGTGTATGTGCCGTTATGACGAATCTTCACATAATTGCCATTGTTGGATTTGTATTGTGCTTCTTCAACAATACCATCACCAACCGTTCTGATGGGAGTACCGGCCGGTGCCGCAAAGTCGGTACCGAGGTGGGCACGAACAACTTTAGCGATTGGATGAAATCTCTTCAGGTTATAGCGTGAACTGATCCGCGTAAATTCAATAGGGTATTTCAATAAAGCCTTTCTCAAACTTTGCCCATTGGCATCGAAATAGTCGGCTCCATCACCTTGTTCAAATGGAACGGCATAGTATGGATGATTAAAGTGCTCAAAATAAATTCCAAGGATCTTTCCTATGCCAATGGATTGATTTTCCACCTGCTGCTCTTCATAAAAGAGTTTAAACCTATCTCCTTTTTGCAACCTTTGAAAATCAACCTGCCAGGCAAAAATGTCCACAAAGCGATTTGTCAATTCATGCGATATTCCCAGTTTCTCAATAGTCTCTGAAAGACTTGATCCGATTACCCCGGCCACTTCTTTCTCAAGTGTTACAACTTGCCGGTGTCCGGCCTCCACACGCATAGAGTCTTTAAGATGAAAAATAAAGTAGTCAATCGGGTTGGGCTCATATATTAGTGCCCGGATGGATTTCAGGGAATCATGCTCCGTAATAAGCGTGTACTTTTTATTCGTCGATATCTTTCTGAAGTCAAATGTTTGACCTGATACGAGACTCAACTGTTGCTGAATACGGGGAGGAACATAGTAGCCCTGAAGTAAATCAGTAAACCGCTGGTTTCGTTTTACCACATCCTCAACAATGTGAAGGTCATTGACAACCATTCCGTACAAGAGTATCGGTTTGACTATCTCCTTTTCTTCACGAATGACTGAATCAGGAGCAAACTCTCCCTCAAATGAGTAAAGCACTGAAGATTCATTAAGTAAAAGAAACCCTGCCACCAACACCACGACGCCGCCAACCGAGCCAATAATAATTTTTCTTAATGATCTCACCGTATATAAAGTTTAAAAAATGGTAGAACCAAGCAAACCAATTTCAAATTTACTAAAAGTTAATAGAATTTGATAGTCCCTAATATTTCAAGCCCCTGTGAGCTTTTATCTTATATTATCGGGGATATAATTCTTTGTATTTCTTCTTACCGCCATCCAGAAACTGAACGAATTTCTCTACACTGCGATCGTATCCATACGGCCAGGCAAGCACCCGCTCATCTTGTCCGACAAGAACATAGAAAGGCTGTGCATTATTTTCAAGATTCCTGATCTGCAGATCAGCATTCTGTTTACCAATCGATTTTTTCACCTTATTGTCATACTTTGATGTGAACCATTGAGCTTCCGGCAACTCAGTCTTATCATCCACATAAAGTGCAACAACGATGAAATCTTTTTGCAGTCGCTCCAACACCTGAGGATTACTCCACACAACCGCTTCCATTTCTCGGCAGTTGGTACAACCGTGACCGGTAAAATCAATAAACAACGGCTTGTTCTGCTGACGAGCGCATGCCAACGCTTGCTGATATTCAAAATATCCCTTGAGTCCGTGAGGCAGGTGAAGGAAGTCACCATATTTAGGTTCATCACACACGTCGCTTGCCGACCCTGCGTTAGATTTGGATACTAAATCAAAGTCGAGTGTAGAGGTTGGGGGAAGGTAGCCCGCAAGCATCTTTAGCGGAGCCCCGAACAAACCAGGAATTAAATATACCACAAATGAAAATGTTGCAAGGGCCAACATCAGCCTCGGAACAGTCACCTTTTCAACCGGGCTATCTCCTGACATTCTGATCTTCCCGAGAAAATAAATTCCAAGCAACGAAAAGATGACAATCCAGATGGCAATGTTCACATCACGATCCAGCAACCCCCAATGATATGCCTGATCGGCTATGCTTATGAATTTCAGGCAAAGTGCCAGTTCAAGGAATCCTAAAGTGACTTTTACCGAATTTAACCAGCCACCGGATTTCGGAAGACTTTTAATTCCCTCCGGAAACACTGCGAAGATCGTGAAGGGGATGGCAAATGCCAATGAATAAAAAAACATCGCAAGTACGGGTTTCAGTATTTCTCCACTGGCCGTAAGAAATAAAACACTTCCTACTATTGGCACTGTGCAACTAAAGGATACCAGCACGAGAGTAGCCGCCATAAAAAATATTCCAATCAGCCCACCCTTCTCTGCCTGCTGATCAACTTTATTGACAAGTTGATACGGCGCATTGATTTCAAACAATCCAAAAAACGAAAGTGCAAAAACAATGAAGATTACAAAGACAAAAAGATTCGGTGCCCAATGAGTAGCGAGCGCATTTAGTCCATCAGTTCCAAGCAATAATGCAAAGAGCGTTCCTGCGGCAGTATAGATTACAACAATAGATGTTCCGAAGATTAATGCTTTTCTAATGCCGGCAGCCCGAGTCTGATTGTCTTTTAGGAAAAACGTGACCGTCATTGGGATCATTGGAAAAACGCATGGGGTAATAAGCGAAGTGAGTCCAACGATAAATGCAAAAAATAAATATCCGAGAAACGATTCTCGTTCAATTGAGGATGTTCCTTCGAGAATAGATTTATCGAGTGTTGGTCCGTTAACAACCGTGGATATTTCGGTTGTTAACACAGGAAGCTGTTGGGAAGTTTTAAGCTGAGATGAATCCGGTTTAACTTCTTCCGCTTTTAATGTCTTGCCGCCCTTGACTTTAATGTTGCCAAAGGAAAATTCGTCGCTGAAGGGAATGCACTTTCCATCAATATCACTGCAAACCTGGTACTCGCTTTCGCCGGAGAGGGTAATGTCTGATGAGAGAATTTTTATTTTCTGGCGAAACTCACCCTTAATTTTGAAAATCTTTACATCGCATTCAAAGATATCATCGTGTTTTGCGATGGCATTGATTGGTCTGAGTTCACCAATCAGTTTATAACCTGAATGTGGTTTTAGTATTATGGTTGTTTTGATCGGACCATCTTCGCAAGGAAACTCACTCGAATACAGATACCAGTTTTTGTCAATGGATGCAGTAAAAATCAGTTCGATCTCGTCCCCAACGCCAGGGGCATCATTGGAAGATGAATAGGACCATTTTGCAGGAGTTAGTATCTGGCCAAATGACAGCGACCCAATAAATACAAAGATAAAAGTGTGGAATAAACGCATTTCCTTATTTAATTATAAAACTTGCGCTAAGTTAACGCAAGTAGGGCCAAAATCGTTTGTCAGGGAGAAGACAGGTATGCTAATTTAGATCTCATTAACAAATGAATGTTTTCGTCCAGGCGCGTCGGCACAGGAAACGCATTTATTTAAACTTCCACGAAGTCTTAAAATCCCTATTCAACGACTGATTGGACAACAAAGCCCTCATCATCTCAACGGAAATGGGTCCATTCTGCAAAATCGCGTCATGAAACTCTTTTTCCTTCATCTTCCCCGAGTTGACAAGTTCACCCCTCAACGCATAGAACTGTTTTGCGCCCACCATATACGACAACTGATACAAGGGACCGTAACCTCCGGTAAATGATCTTCTGACTTCCGCGGACGCATTCGCTCTTTCATGACCCACTTTGTCCACCAAAAAATCTACACACTGCTGCGGTGTCCACTTGTTCATGTGATAATTTAAAGAGAAGATAATTCTCGCACAGCGATGCATTCGCCAAAACAGCATACCTACCCTGTTCTCTGGTGACTTCTGAAAATTTCTGTCCCACAAAACCATCTCCCAATACAAAGCCCAACCTTCAATTGAAAATGATGTGCTAAAATAACGACGATGTGAATTGTAACGACTGTTCATGAATTGCTGAAGATGATGACCGGGAATGAGCTCATGATAAACAACAGCCCTTGAGAAGTGCTTATTGTTTCCGCGCATAGTCATCATCTTATCCTCTTCCTGCATAGTGCTGGTGGGATAGGCTATCTGCAATACTTCGCCACCCAGAAAAAATGGAGCGAAGCGTTGCCCTTCCGCTGTCATCATTGTCATGCGCCAAACTTCCCTGGCCAGCGGTGGCACGGTGACTAAATTATTTGTTTCTACATAATCTGCTCCTTCTTCCGCAAGGAACTTTGCTAGTGCTGGCTGCTTGCCTTCCTCCACATAATCATTTTTTACTTTCTCCAGCGCTTCCTTCCAATGATCTCCAAAACCCATATCAGTAGAAGCTTTTAACATTTCTCTTTCGCACCAGGCAAATTCTTTGTTGGCGATCTCAATGAGTTCTTCCGGATTGTAAGAAATCATTTCAAACTCAAGGCTCTTTATTATTTCGTCCCGTCCGATCGGATTACCAATGATGCCGCTCCCATCATCCTTCAATACGTCGTTAGTTTTCCAGTTTTTTAGAAATCGAATATATTGACCCAACGTCGTATCCAGTTCTGTGTAGGGAGCATTCATCCACCAGCCGAACTGAGGATCATACTCGTTATAAAACTTAAACAAATCTCTCACAGCCATTTTGTATCCCAGCGCTGCTGCCGCTGCCCTTGTTGAAAGTCGTTCGGAATACTTTGGAAGCTTTTCAATTTCCTGCTGGTTGGCTTTAATCTCCTTCCTTAATTCATTAAAGGTAGCAGCCGTTTTTGATCCATCGAGTACAGCACCATTTCTACGAAGCACAACCAATGGCATTATGTTGGCGCCAAATCTCACGGAAGATTTTATCTGATCAAACTCCCTTTTGTTCTGCTGTAAATTGTAATCCTCTCGTTCAATGGCGTTCTTCAACAGTATATAATCAACCTTTCCGTTTTGACTGAACGCTTCAAATGAAAGAGTTTTCAGCAGCTTCAACCAATCACTATGCAGTTGACTGAAGCGCGAATAATATTCATCTGATTCTTTGATGGCATATTTGCGTGACAGTGCTCCATTGTCTGCCTGATACGATATGATATAGTCACGCATTTCACTCTGACTACTCACTAATGACTGCGTATTGCCATTTTGTATAATCGTGAGCAAAAACAAAACGGTAAGTAGATGATATTTAATCTGTTTCATCCTAAACAATTTTTGGTGCCGCACAATGGATTTGGACATAAAAAAGGCCACCCTATTGCGGAAGGCGGCCTTTTACCTAAAACTATGAAATTAATAGGTTGTTTAAAAAACTTGTTCAATAATGGCGATGTCTGTTAGAATTTGCTATCGCTTTTTTATGAATGACAATTAAATAGGATGTGCGGTGTCAAAGGAACATTTCAACTTTCCATTTGCGTTTCAGGTCAATCTCTTTATTTTGTATTCCTACCTTTCTTCGATTGAATGACCTTTGGATTAGATTCTGTGATCTTGACTCTATTCTCTTTTCGATGCAGTGACATCGTCATCCTTTCTTCAGGAAAGATGAAACGGATAAGTGCAAGCCTTACGAATACTAACGATTAGTTTTGCCATAATGCTGATAGAACGCAACGATCGTTTCAATGCCTATTAGAAAATTCTTTATTCCGTAATGCTCATTGGGTGAGTGTAAGGCATCTGTATCGAGACCAAAGCCCATAAGAACGGTATCAAGTCCAAGCTCCTTTTTAAATAATGCAACAATTGGAATGCTGCCTCCGTCACGGGTAGGAATAGGATCTTTGCCGCATACTTCTTTGAACGCTTTGCTGGCGGCATGATAGGCTTTTGAATCAGTTGGTGTCACTGCCGGTTCTCCACCGTGATGAGCAATCACTTTTACTTTCACAGACGTTGGAGCAATGGAAAGAAAATGTTTGGTAAACAATTCGGTGATCTCCTGTGGATCCTGGTTCGGAACAAGGCGCATAGAAATTTTAGCATGAGCCTTTGAAGGCAAAACTGTTTTTGCGCCTTCTCCTGTATACCCACCCCAAATGCCATTCACGTCAAGTGTAGGACGAATGCCGGTTCGCTCAAGAGTTGTGTAACCCTTCTCGCCTTTTATCTCGTCGATGCCTAATTCCTTTTTATAATCATTAAGGTCAAAAGGCGCATCATTCATCGCTTTACGTTCAACCGTTGTAAGCTCTGCCACTTTACTATAAAATCCGGGTATGTTAATATGCCCGTCATCATCATGAAGTGATGCAATCATTTTACTTAGCACGTTTATCGGATTTGCGACAGCACCGCCATATACGCCCGAGTGCAGATCACGATTGGGTCCTGTTACCTCCACTTCCATGTAGCTCAATCCACGAAGGCCTACGGTGATGGATGGTTGATCCAATGAAATCAACGAGGTATCGGAAATTAAAATAACATCTGCCTTGAGTTTGGCTTTATTGTCTTTAACAAAAGTTCCAAGATTGTCAGAGCCCACCTCCTCTTCACCTTCGATCATAAATTTGATATTACAGCTGAGCAGTTTTTGCTTCATCATAATTTCAAACGCCTTGATATGCATGTAAAATTGTCCTTTATCATCACATGCACCACGGGCATAAATCTTTCCATCACGCACCGTTGGCTCAAAGGGAGGAGTATTCCAAAGCTCCAATGGGTCGGGAGGTTGAACGTCGTAATGTCCATACACCAAAACTGTAGGCTTCTTCGGGTCAATCATTTTTTCGCCATACACAATTGGATGACCCTTCGTTTCCATCAACTCGACTTTTTCCGCACCGGCTGCCTTTAGCTTGTCAATAACGAACTCTGCCGCTTTGCGAACATCCGATACATGACGACTATCGGCACTTACCGAGGGGATGCGAAGCAATTCAAAAAGCTCTTTAAGAAATTGGTCTTGATTGGATTGGATGTAGTCGTGGATCATCGATTCAAATTTGGGTCAATATCTGAATAATTTGCCAAGGCACATCAGTGGTCGTTGCATTGTCACCAATTGTAAAAGATTGTCATAAAAACGCCCACCAGGAAACCAATTCAACGCTTTGGAGTAACTATAACAATGATTGCCGTCCTAAATGAGGGTTTCGCTTTTTCAGGGTTGTCTTTGGGTGAGTGGCCGTGTTAACAGAACTGCAACTTTTCAACGATCAACTACATCTTCAAAACACTACAAAACTCCTTTTTTATGCTCCTAAGTTACTTTTTGCTGGCTTTTCGCAACATTATGAAACAACGCGGCTTTACCCTAGTGAACATGTTTGGACTTGCCCTGGGGCTCGCTTCAGCGCTTTTCATCTTATTATACGTGAGGGATGAGCTCACCTACGATACCATGCATCCCAGGGCCGAGACCACCTACCGCATGGGATATGTGGTGAACTTCCCCAATGGGGAGAAGGAGGCTGCGCCATACGCTCCAGCAGGGTGGGATAATTACCTCAAAGCGAATTACGACGGCATCGAGGAGATCGGTGGGTATGAAACCCAAGGCATGCCCGTAAGCATTCTCAACGAAGCTGCGGACCGCACCGTGATGACGGAAGATTTCGTGTGGGCCGAAGCCTCCATGACAAGGATCATCTACCTGCCAATTGTAAAAGGCGATCGCACCAACCCTCTGAAAGAGATCAACAGTATCATCATTAATGAGTCAACTGCTAAAGAGTTGTTTGGCAACGAGGATCCAATAGACAAGATCGTGCTCGTCTCACACGAATATGCAACACGTAGAAAAAGAATTCAGATGATGGTAACGGCAGTAGTTAAAGACCTTCCATCAAACTCACACGTGAATCCAAAATTTTTTGCCAACCTTCTGGCGTTAAAAGAATTCACGCCAACCCTTGAGAATCTTCTCAACACTTCGATGGGTGAAGGCAACAATCAATACTTTATACAGTCTTATTTTGTTTGCACCGATCCAAAAAAGATACCCATCATTCAAGCTGATCTTCAAAAGCGCGCCAATGAACTTGTCACAAATAATCATTGGGATTTTAAGTTAACACCTATCATTCGTAAAATCACAGACATCCATTTTGATAAAGAGATGGATTGGACAATCGACCATAAAACGGCAGACATAAAATACATATACGTTTTCACCACGATTGCTATCCTTATCCTTTTGGTAGCAGGAATTAACTACATAAATCTTTCTACAGCTAAGTCAGCGAGTCGCGCGCGGGAGATCGGCTTAAGGAAAACCTTCGGAGGGGTTCGCTCACAGTTGTTTTTCCAGTTTATGCTCGAGTCTTTCATTCTGGTGCTAATGTCTTCACTTATAGCCATCCTTTTGGTGATATTTTTCACACCACAATTCAATAATCTGACAGGAAAATCATTCACTGTTTATCACGTATTTAATGGGCCAATGTTATTAATCATTGGAGGGGTTATTGTCTTCGTTACCGT
This sequence comes from Cytophagales bacterium, assembly GCA_038229375.1. GTDB lineage: Bacteria > Bacteroidota > Bacteroidia > Cytophagales > Cyclobacteriaceae > ELB16-189. Next base: position 135,498 of record JBBRON010000001.1, read on the forward strand.
TCTTGCTGGAAGCTACCCGGCGCTTTTTGTCTCTGGCTTCGAACCAGCCACCGTTCTGAAGGGGAAGTTTGCATTCCGAAAAGGCTCAAATGTGTTCCGACAATTCTTAACTACAGTACAGTTTGTGGTTGCTGTTACTCTCCTTGCTGGTACAGTGATCATTGTTCGGCAAATGGACCTTTTGAAGAATTCCAAGCTAAATGAGGCCGGGGATCAGATAATTTCGATCAGATTTGGCGGCTTTTCATCGCCAACTCCCGACACCAAATACCTCAGTTTCAGGAATGCGGTCATGAGCGATCCTGAAATTGAAAACATGACATTAGCAAACCACCTTCCGCGTCTGGAATTCTTCGGATCGATCAACATGGACATGCAGTTCCCGGAAATCAATGAAGAAAAGCATCAATGGTTTCAGTTGAATGGTGATTACTATTTTCCTAAGACGTTTGATTTCAAAATCGTTTCGGGCCGGGACTTTGACCCAAAAAATATAGCAGACTCAACTTCCGTTTTATTGAATATGGCAGCCGTCCAAGCTCTCCAGCTGACTCCCGAAGAAGCCGTTGGCAAAACAATCGTTCGCCCAGAACTTGTTACAAGCTATGGAAGAAGAGATACAACAAAACTTCCCATCAGTGGAATTGTAATTGGCGTCATTGAGGACTTCCCCTATAAATCCATGCACCGGAAAATTGATCCTCTCGCTATCGCTCCTAAACCTCATACCGATGATCGCATCATCCACGTAAAATTACCAGCTTCAAAAATGGCAGAAAAAATAAAACGGATAGAAGCCGCGTGGAAAAATGTCTTCCCTGGTTTTGGATTTGATTACTGGTTCATCAATGAAGAGTTTGGTCGCATGTATGAAAATGAAACGAAAGTAGCAGCATTAACAGAAAACTTCTCGTGGCTCGCGATTCTTATAACATGCGTCGGGTTATATGGGCTCGCTTCATTCATGTCACAGCAACGCACAAAAGAAATAGGGATCAGGAAAACAATGGGAGCAAGTAGTCTCCAGGTATTGTATCTTCTGCTTAGTGTTTTTGGTAAACTACTACTGATCTCAAGTATTATTGCTATCCCAGTTACTTACTACGTGACGAGCCAATGGCTTCAGAGCTTTGAATATCGTACACCGCTCACGGTAATGGTCTTTGGGGGCGCAATTGGAATGATCGCACTTATTACCCTTGTCACCGTTGGTTATGAATCGCTAAAGGCGTCGCTGTCCAATCCAGTGAACTCACTGAGGCATGAGTAGGCCCCACATCGAGACATCTGGCAATTTATAGGTTTCCAGACCCAAAAAACTCCATTTTCGAGATCCAGGCTTCATAAAAAGTGCCTGTACTGTTGACCGCATTTCGCGAAAGCAACGGGACCACACGCCTGTATAGGCGAAGTGTACCTTGCTTGTACCTACTTTTCAATTCGTCCATCGCTATTATCCCACACTTCATCTTTTGCTTGAACCTCTTTACATCTATTACAATCGTTTCCGCTACCAATCGTTAGTACGAATTATCGTTCATTCTTAAAATACTCTCACTCAAACTCGCATTCCTGAATACATCGCCGTAAATTTATTTCGTTCGGCACCTACCCTAAAATTTTTTAATAAGGAGAAGCTAATTGAAAGAGATCGAAAAAAACCAGGGACTGTATCACCCCAGCTTTGAAAAAGACTCGTGTGGAGTTGGTTTCATAGCAAATATCAAGGCACGTAAATCACACCAGCTAGTGATGGATGCCATCACTATGCTTGAACGCATGAGTCACCGCGGTGCTTGTGGATGTGAAGCGAACACCGGCGACGGTGCAGGAATTCTCATACAGATACCACATGAATTCTTTACGAATGAATGCAATAAGCTTGGCATCAAACTTCCTCCGTATGGTCAGTACGCAGTAGGGCTTGTGTTCTTTCCACGTGATCCGAAAGCACGCGAGGAATGTCGCACGGTATTGAATCGTCAGATTAAAAAAATGAAGATGTCGTTGCTTGGCTACCGCTTGCTGCCAACACGCAACAACGAGATAGGCGAGACAGCATTGCGCGCTGAGCCTGTAATGGAACAGATCTTTATAAAACGCCCCGAGTCGATAAACAATCCGGATGACTTTGAACGCAAGCTTTTTGTTTTAAGAATGTATACTACCCGCATCGTAACTGAATCGGTGCAAGGTGTCAACAATCAATTTTACTTTTCATCGCTTTCATACAAGACCATTGCCTACAAGGGCATGCTCACATCACGTCAATTGAAGCACTACTTTGCTGATCTTGAGCACGAAGAAGTTGTTTCCTCACTTGCCGTTATTCATTCACGCTTTTCAACCAATACCTTCCCATCCTGGCGATTGGCTCAACCGTTTCGTTATATCGCTCACAATGGTGAGATCAATACAATACAGGGAAACATCAACTGGTTAAAATCGAAAGAAGCATTCTTCTCATCAGAATACTTCTCCCGCGAAGAACTCGACATGATCCTTCCGATTTGCAACCCGGCGCAATCGGACTCTTCCAATCTTGACAATGTTATTGAATTACTTCTCCATTCAGGTCGCTCATTACCGCACGTGATGATGATGCTTATCCCGGAAGCATGGGATGGCAACGATCAGATGGGACAAGAGAAAAAAGATTTTTATGAATACCATGCCAACTTGATGGAGCCATGGGATGGACCCGCTTCTATCACGTTCACTGATGGAAAAATTGTCGGCGCCACACTGGATAGAAACGGATTGCGTCCTTCCCGCTATGTTGTTACAGATGATGACCGCATTATCATGGCCTCTGAAGTTGGTGTACTTGACATTGATCCTGCCAAAATCATCACAAAAGGAAGGTTGCAGCCAGGAAAAATGTTTGTTGTTGATCTTGAACAAGGCCGGATCATCAGCGATGATGAATTAAAGAAGACTATTTGTTCCCGCCAGCCTTACGGCGAATGGGTACGCGCCAATAAAGTGCGATTGTCCGATTTACCTGAGCCAGGAGGAAGTTTTCATAAGTATGATCCCCGGACGTTTATCATGCGTCAGGTCTCTTTTGGATATACGACGGAAGACGTGCGCGTGATCCTTTCACAAATGTGTGACACTGGTAAAGAGGCTTTAGGATCGATGGGCAGCGATATTCCTCTGGCAGTTTTATCAAATCAGGCACAACACCTATCAAGCTATTTCAAGCAACTATTTGCACAAGTAACAAATCCACCAATCGACTCAACCCGTGAGCGCCTGGTAATGTCATTGGCGACTCATGTGGGTGGTTCATTGAATCTGCTAGAGGAAACTCCTGAGCATTGTATAACGCTTGAGTTACCGATACCGATTCTTTCCAACAGTGATCTTGAAAAGATCCGTCACATCGATCATCGCCACTTACAGACCAAAACAATTTATACGTATTTCAAGTCCGGTGGTGATCCCAATTCCTTGGAAAAAGGATTGAACCGTGTTTGTCAATACGTCACCGACGCCATTGAGGATGGATTTACGATCATCATTTTGTCGGATCGTAGCTTTGACAGCGGACACGCACAGATTCCGTCTTTGCTTGCCGTCGCAGCCGTTCATCATGATCTTATTGGCAAAGGCCTTCGCGGAAAAGTTGGTATCCTCGTTGAGGCGGGGGATGTGTGGGAGACGCATCACTACGCAACACTGATTGGTTATGGAGCTTCGGGTGTAAATCCATATCTCGCATTCCAAACAATTTGGGATATGAAGAAGCGCGGGTTGCTGCGCGAAGACATCACTGAAGAGCAGGCACTTTACAATTATAAAAAAGCAGTGTGCGGCGAATTGCTCAAAATTATGAGCAAGATGGGTATCAGCACGCTTCAGTCATATCACGGCGCACAGATCTTTGAAGCACTGGGCATCAGCAAAGAAGTTGTTGATCAATACTTTAAAGGAACTGTGTCGCGCATCGGTGGACTTACTCTCGATGATATTGCAAAAGAAGCATTGGCAAAGCACAGCCTTGCCTTCAGGAAAACATCTGAGGATACTAAACTCGAAGTGGGTGGAGTGTATCAATGGAAGCAACGGGGAGAAGCACATTTGTTCAACCCACAGACCATTCATTTGCTCCAGCATTCTACCAAGACAAATGATTTTCAATTATTCAAAAAATATTCGACCATCATCAATGAGCAAAGCGAGAAGGCCATCACTCTTCGAAGTCTTTTAAAATTCCGCAAAGGAAAATCAATACCCATTAGTGAAGTTGAGCCAGTAGAAAACATTTTCAAACGTTTTGCTACCGGTGCCATGTCCTTCGGATCAATCTCCTATGAAGCGCACAGCACCCTTGCAGTGGCAATGAATCGCATCGGCGGAAAGAGTAATTGTGGTGAGGGTGGTGAAGATGAGGCACGTTTCCATCGCAAGCCAAACGGTGATTGGGAAAACTCTGCCATTAAACAAGTTGCTTCCGGTCGATTCGGCGTCACAAGTTATTATCTCTCTAATGCAAGTGAACTTCAGATAAAAATGGCGCAGGGCGCAAAGCCAGGTGAAGGCGGACAACTTCCAGGTCACAAAGTAGATGACTGGATCGGGCGTGTGCGTCATTCGACACCGGGCGTTGGCTTGATCTCTCCTCCGCCGCATCATGATATTTATTCCATTGAAGACCTTGCTCAATTGATCTTTGATTTGAAAAATGCAAATCGCGAAGCGCGCATCAGTGTAAAGCTGGTCTCGGAAGCTGGTGTGGGGACTATTGCTTCGGGTGTTGCAAAAGCTCATGCGGATGTAATTTTGATTTCAGGTCATGATGGGGGCACGGGCGCGTCACCATTAAGTTCAATCCGACATGCTGGGCTGCCATGGGAATTAGGGCTTGCCGAAGCACATCAGACATTAGTAAGAAATAAACTCCGTGGCCGCGTGGTGTTGCAAACCGACGGACAAATTCGTACTGGTCGTGATCTTGCCATCGCTGCAATGCTTGGCGCAGAGGAGTGGGGCGTTGCTACTGCAGCATTGGTTACAACAGGTTGCATTATGATGCGCAAGTGTCATCTGAATACATGTCCTGTTGGCGTTGCTACTCAAAATAAAGAATTGCGTGCGCTCTTTACCGGTAAGCCGGAGTATGTTGTCAATCTTTTCACTTTCCTTGCGGAAGAGTTACGGGAAATCATGTCAGAGCTTGGCTTCCGCAGCATCAATGAAATGGTGGGACAAAGTGATTACCTGGAATTTGCTGAGACTGACGAGCGCTGGAAGTTTGGCAATCTTGATCTCTCACCAATTCTATACAAAGAACCTATCAGTCTTGATACTGCATTATTCCACCAGGAAAATCAGGATCATGGCATTGAACGGGTGCTTGATCGCACATTGATCAAGAATGCTCAGCCATTTTTAACTGATGGAGAGTCGGTTCATGGTGTGTTTGCTATCACCAATGAAGATCGAGCAGTAGGTACCATGTTATCAAATGAGATCACAAAACAATATACCAGCTCTGCAATGGCAGAAGCTGAACGCAGCGGAATTCATTACAAGTTCCACGGCACAGCGGGCCAAAGTTTTGGTGCATTTCTGGCAAAAGGAATTACGTTTGAACTCGAAGGTGACACCAATGATTATTTTGGCAAGGGACTCTCCGGTGCGAAGATCATAGTATATCCAGACAAGCGCGTAACCTACAATCCGTCACAAAATATTATCATCGGAAACACCGCTTTATATGGCGGCACTTCCGGTGAAGTATACATCCGTGGAAGAGCCGGTGAGCGATTTGCAGTAAGAAATTCCGGCGTAAAAGCAGTAGTAGAAGGACTGGGTGATCACGGTTGCGAATATATGACCGGAGGAATTGTAGTAGTGTTGGGCGAGACCGGAAGGAATTTTGCTGCAGGCATGAGCGGCGGAGTGGCGTATGTTATTGATCCTAACAAGTCCTTCGAAGAGAAGGTGAACATGGAAATGGTGATGTTCGATAAGATCGATGAAGAAGATGAACAGCTACTTCACACCATGATAAGCGACCATCACACCTTCACAGGAAGCGAAACCGGTGCCAGCGTTATTAAGAACTGGAAAACGATTCTTTCCCAGTTTGTAAAGGTTATGCCAATAGAATACAAAGCGGTTCTTGAAAGACGTAAAAGCATTAATAAAAAAGTAGCAGTGAAAGTTTAGGCATTAATGAATTAATCATTTAACCGTTAATAGTCATACGAACATTTCAGCTAACGCCGATTAATAACTAACAGATAACAATTCTCAATGGGTAAGCCAACAGGATTTTTAGAATTTGAACGCGACCTTCCAAAAAAGCGGGACATCAGTGAGCGTTTAAAAGACTATAAAGAAGTAGAAGGAAAGGTTGATGCAAAGATCACTCAACAGCAAGCCTCCCGTTGTATGGATTGCGGTACACCTTTTTGTCATCACGGCTGCCCACTTGGAAATAATATTCCTGAATTCAATGATGCAGCGTACAATGGCAATTGGAAACAGGCATATGACATTCTTGTTTCTACAAATAACTTCCCTGAATTCACAGGAAGAATTTGTCCTGCGCCATGCGAAGCATCATGCGTCTTGGCAATCAACAAGCCGGCAATAGCCATCGAGTACATTGAAAAATCAATTATAGAACAAGCCTTTGAGCTGGGCTATGTTATCCCTAAAATTCCGGTGACACGCAGCGGAAAAAAAGTTGCTGTGATTGGTTCGGGACCCGCGGGGCTCGCCGCTGCGGCACAATTGAATTCAGCTGGCCATACTGTGACAATATACGAGCGCTCAGATGAACCAGGTGGATTGTTGCGATATGGAATTCCTGATTTCAAATTAGGTAAAGATGTCGTCGAACGTCGAATCAATTTAATGAAGGAAGAAGGAATCATCTTCAAAACGAAATCCAATGTTGGTATAAATGTAAAAGTCAATCAACTTCGTGAGGACATGGATGCGATCGTGCTGACGGGAGGTTCTACCATTCCTCGTGACCTTCCGATTCCGGGAAGAAATCTGAACGGTGTCCATTTTGCGATGGATTTTCTTACCCAACAGAATCGTCGGGTCTCCAACAAGAAAGTCGAGACAGAAGATATTTTTGCAACCGAAAAAAATGTTATGGTGATTGGTGGTGGTGACACTGGTTCAGATTGCGTTGGCACTTCCAATCGTCACGGCGCGAAATCAGTAACGCAGATCGAAATATTAAATCGACCTCCGGATAATCGTCATGAATCTACTCCGTGGCCGAACTGGCCGATGATTTTAAGAACTTCCACGTCACACGAAGAAGGTGCAGAAAGAAAGTGGAGCATTGTAACAAAAGAATTTATCGGCGATGACGCGGGAAATCTGAAGGCATTAAAAGTCATTGAGGTGGAGTGGGTTAAGTCTGATGATGGAAAGCCTGCAAACTTGAAAGAAATCGCCGGCACCGAGAAGACAATTCCTTGCGAGCTTGCTTTGCTGGCACTTGGGTTTCTTCATCCCCAGCAGGAAGGAATATTGAAACAACTTGGTGTTGACCTTGATGATCGCGGAAATGTAAAGTGTCACAATTATCAGACTTCTTCGGAAGGAGTGTTTGCAGCAGGTGATATGCGCAGAGGACAGTCGCTTGTGGTGTGGGCGATCTCAGAAGGAAGAGAGGCGGCAAGGGCGGTCGATGGATTCCTGATGGGAAAGACAGCATTGGCCGCGAAAGAGAAGGGTGTACTGGATCTTGTGTAAAACGGGGCTCCTGGGAACGGTAAATTAGTTAGATTTCATTCTGAAAATTCACCTCAATGAAATCACGCCTATTAACATTACTCGTAATAATCATAACCACATGTGCCTCCCTGGCACAAGGTTTCAAAAAAATGAAGGTCGATCACGCCGCCATAAGTGTCGTCGATCTTAAGAAATCAGGCGATTTCTATAAAAAAATCATCGGCCTTGATTCAATCGACGAACCATTCAAAGACGGTAAGCATTTATGGTTCAGCATGGGCAATGGTGTGCAACTGCACATTATCTCCGGTGCCCCAAAGGCCAAGGAATATTATCAATACAATCACATTTGCCTCGGCACAGATAATGTTGTCGCCTTTACTAAGCTCCTGGATTCAAAAAAAATCCCCTGGGTAGATACGAAAGGAGTTCTAAATAAAATTACAACTCGACCTGATGGAGTTCAGCAAATTTGGGTTAAGGATCCCGATGGATATTGGATTGAGGTGAACAGTGCAAATAAGTAAGATTGAATAAGGTCATCACCCCATGATCGCCGGGGCAGGCCTCATTCCTTAACATATGAAGGGCCCTCTGCTATCAATAATAATTCTGTCTTTCGCTCATGCTGCATTTTCGCAGTCAAGTGATTCTGTTTACATCTTCTCATATTTCAAAGACAATGGCCAGGATGGTTTGCACCTGGCGTACAGCATGGATGGATATAAATGGTCGGCACTTAATAATGATAGTTCCTTGCTGAAGCCGGCCGTTGCCAAGGACAAGTTGATGCGTGATCCATGCATTATTCGTGGTGCGGACAATAAGTTTCACATGGTGTGGACTGTTAGCTGGAATGACGGCGGCATTGGTTACGCTACCTCCACTGATTTGATTCACTGGAGCGAACAGATTTTTATACCGGTCATGAAAGATGAAGCCACCGCGCGGAACTGTTGGGCTCCCGAGGTCTTCTACGATGCAGCAAGCACACAATATATGATCTACTGGGCAACCACAATTCCCGGAAGGTTTAAAGAAGGTGATACAGCGGGAGACGATAAATACAATCATCGTATGTATTATACACTTACTAAAGATTTTAAGTTGTTCACCAAAACTGCCGTCCTATACGATCAGGGCTTTAATGTTATTGATGCTACAATTCAGAAAGAAGGAAAACGATACGTCATGTTTTTGAAAGATGAAACGAAAACACCGACGCAAAAAAACATACGCGTTACCTTCAGTGACAAACTGAACAGCGGATATTCAAAGCCGTCTTTGCCTGTTACGGGAAATTACTGGGCCGAAGGTCCGACAGTTATCAAGATAAAAGGAAATTGGATAGTCTATTTTGATAAGTACATCGATCACACCTATGGCGCTGTGAGCTCATTTGACCTAAAAATCTGGGTCGATATTTCATATAAGGTAAGCTTTCCGAAAGGGGCAAGGCATGGGTCGGTGTTCAGTGTTACAAAGAAGGAATTTAATACTCTTAAAGACCTTTTATCTCAAGCACGCTAACGCTTTCAGACTCCACATCGATCGTTCTAACAGGAAAACCTGATCAATTCCTGGTTTAATTGAAGTTGAGTTGCTATTTCATTAATTTTAATGATGGAAGTCCGCGATCCTATTGTTGTCTACGACAAAACTAAGTTGACAGTCGAGGAGTATCTTCAATTTGAAAAGGAGTCGCTCGAGAAGCACGAATTTTTCAAAGGTGAAATCTTTGCCATGGCAGGCGCGAGCGTGAGGCATAATGTGATCTTCTCCAATTTGTTCGGGGAATTGAGTTCTCGATTGAAGGGCCATCAATGCAGACCGTTTGGAAGTGATCTGCGAATTCATATTCCAGAAAATACGCTATTCACTTATCCCGATATCTCAATTATTTGTCGAGAAATAATCTCTTCCACCCAAGACATCGACACCGCGATACTTCCGACAGTACTGATCGAAATTTTGTCTCCATCAACTAAAAACTATGACCGTGGAGGCAAATTCAAACTTTATCGCGACATACCTTCTTTAAAAGAATACATTCTTATCGATTCAGAATCAATTGGCATTGAAGCATTCCGAATCAATAGTCACGGAAATTGGGAACTGGAAGAATACAAAACGCTTGAAAGCACATTAATGATTCCGAGTCTTGAGCTGAAGGTGGCGTTAAAAGAAATTTATCAAAGAACAAAGTTGTCTTGAGTAAGGATAAAAAATCTTGCCTCAATAGCGCTGCAAAAACGTTGGAAAATAAAAAAAATACCATGAAACTTTTAAAAGCAATTTCATTTTTGGTATGAGTGTCAGTCCTCGTCGGCCATCACATCGATTTTTGCCGTTCCATATTGTATACCAGATCTTTTAAAGAAGTCTTTCAATAAATCATATTTCTTGTCGCAAAAATCGCCCAACTTCAATGACTCGGGCATAACACTATGTTTTCTACATTGAAAACAAAACTCTACATAACCCACAATCGTTTCGTTACGATCGTAAAACACAATCGCATTTCTAGGCTCCCAGCATAGGGTCATTTTACGGTCTCCTGAAAATTTCGGAGCGTAATTAAAGTTGATCAATGTGTCATACAAGTCCCTGATTCGTGAGTCACTAAGAACTTTTGATTCATAAACTCCTGCTGGATCAAGTTTCCCGTAAGTAATAGGGATAGCCCTGGGAATTTCTTTCGTAATCTCCTCTTTGGTGCGCTTAAATGAAATGATTATAACCTTCGCTGTAGTATTAAAAGGGAATTGTTCTTTAATATTGTCGTAGCTTAAATTCCTTGATTTTATACATCGATCATTGTCAATTTCCTTATTCGTCTTTTCCTTTTTGCTGGAAGCTGCCCAAACAATCCTGGGGTGGTTGTCCAGTTTGACACCAGAGGTTGATTTTCCATTGTCAACAAACTCTTGCTTGAAATCCGCTCGTGACTCTAGAGGATCAATAACATGCATTTCAAGTTTGGGAGCACTGGACTTCGGCACGATATGATAGAGCCCGACTAAGAAAAGCGCAATTGATAAAAGGATTTTTAGTATTTTCATTGGTCAACTTTTAATAGAGAGACGAAAGTAAAAGTAAAATCTGTCACTCGGAGATTCCTAAAAACCGAATTGCTAAAGAAATAATAAACATAATTGACCCGAGAATCCATATTATCCTGCCCTGCTTCCGATCCTCTTGTTGAAAACCAAAAACCTGTTTCCCGTCGGGCAGAACTTTTTTATAGGTGGAAATGTGCCATCCTATGAATACTCCGATTATTCCTCCGACTAAAGCAAAAATATACCCCGCAGCAATCAGTCCTGGCTGTCTCGGTTCCGGCCTGGCAAGCTCTTTCGTCCGCTGGGCTTTCAGCAGGGCAACGGTCTCTGTGCTAATGTCCTTTCCTCTCTCTTTAAGGATCTTTTGCGATAGTTGGTAATCCAATGCATTCCATTCATCGGGCTTTGTTACGATGTCAAACAACTCTTCATCAGTGAATGAATATAAATAATGATCCTGGTCAACTGTCGCTACACTCTCGTCACTGACTTTTAAAACAGCTTCGTCCGCTTTTGAAAAGAACTCTGGTCTGATGTTGACATAAAACAACTGGGTAAATGTTCTGTCGCCATACACAGAGCCAATGTTATTCCTGTCTTCCGTTATTTCAAATTCGATTCCCTTTGTTTTCAGAATTTCACCAAGAGCTTCAGCACTTTCACGGTCATTGAATTTTTTGTAGGTGAGAAGTGTCATTGAATTATGTCATTAAATATTCCTTATACTTATTCTTGTCAATCATGACTTTCAACAACCCGTTGACACTGTCATGCAACGGCGTTTTACTGACATGAACGGGCACACCTTCTGGCAGGCTGATCTGTTGCCGGAAGTAGTCGGTCAGTGAACCTCCACCGGAAAAATAAACACCGTTCGACAAAGCTTTTTTCAATCCCGGATCAGATTTTAGGTTATCAAGCGTTGTTTGCACTTCATCATTGACAAACTGGAAATAACCTTTCATTACTTCGTGAAGGTTTCTCGATTCAACTGAGACATTTTGAATTCTTACCTGGCCAGCGTTCTGGTGCCTGGGAAAGTCATTTAAAATATCCAGGATTTCCGAAGCATTGACATTTATCTGATGACTACGAAGGAGATAATTCTTAAGTATTTGAATAATCTTCAAGGTTCCAATTTTCACCATGCCTACGCTTGCCAGCAAACCGTTGATAAAAATGGAAATCTGAAATTTACTTGCACTAAAATCTATAAGCACGAAATTCTTTTTTTCAAATAGGATATTTAGTCCAATGGCTATTGAACAACATTGGTGGATGAGGTAAACCTCCTTACAATTTGCATGTTCAGCCGAATCCCGATATGTCCTTTTTTCTGCCTCAGTTACATTCGTTGGAATAGAAAACAGACTGATTAAGGACATCGGAAAGAAGCTTTTGCTCCAAACAGTTCGCTTTAACGCTCCCCGGAGAAGCATTTCAAACGCATGAAAGTCTGATATTACATAGTTAACTGGTTTTATGATCACCACGGTAGAAGATGCGTTTGATTCCTTGCCTATCCCTGCAATCTTTACGTTCTGCGTGTTGGTCGAGTCTAGCCCCAATTGCGATGGCTCGTCAAAGACAATCTTCTCCTTCCAAATAATCCGAAGACTATCCGTTCCCGCATCAACTGCCACTTGCTCGCTGAAATAATCAAAGACACTCACTGGTTCCTTATACAGTTAAAGATATTTGAATTCCCTGCTCCTTTCCTATTTTTGTTAGCAATTTGCAAAACACTAGATTCAATATTCTTTCATTTTTAACTTCCTTCTTATGAATTACCGCGTTGAGAAAGATACCATGGGCGAGGTACAAGTGCCTGCCGATAAATACTGGGGCGCACAAACCGAACGCTCAAGGAATAATTTTAGAATCGGACCTGAGGCCAGCATGCCAAAGGAGATCATCTATGCATTCGCTTATTTGAAGAAGGCTGCCGCCATGGCCAACTGTGAGCTTGGTGTGCTTGATGCCGCCAAAAGAGATATGATCGCAAACGTCTGTGATGAGATCCTGGAAAAAAAGCTTGATGACCAGTTCCCACTCGTGATCTGGCAAACCGGTTCCGGAACTCAAAGCAATATGAACGCCAATGAGGTAATCGCGTACCGCGCTCATGTTATTAACGGTGGCAAGCTCACCGATGAAAAAAAAGTATTGCATCCAAACGATGATGTAAACAAATCACAATCATCTAATGATACATTCCCGACCGCCATGCATATCGCCGCCTACAAACAAGTAGTCGAGATTACGTTGCCGGGAATGCAGAAACTTCGCGATACGCTCGCAAAAAAATCCAGTGATTTCAAAGCCATTGTAAAAACGGGGCGTACGCATTTCATGGATGCTACTCCATTAACACTCGGTCAGGAGTTCTCGGGTTATGTGCAGCAGATTGACAACAGCATGCGAGCAATCAACAATGCATTGGGAGCTGTTAAAGAACTTGCGCTGGGTGGCACCGCCGTTGGGACCGGTCTCAATACTCCGAAAGGTTATGATGTGCTTGTCGCAAAGAAAATTGCCGAGCTCACAGGGTATCCCTTTATAACGGCTCCAAACAAATTTGAAGCGCTCGCTGCTCATGATGCGATGGTAGAACTCTCCGGAGGATTAAAGCGCGCTGCTGTTGCCTTTATGAAAATCGGAAATGATATCCGTATGCTTAGCTCAGGTCCGCGTTCAGGTATTGGTGAACTCATCATTCCCGATAATGAACCGGGCTCTTCCATCATGCCAGGCAAAGTAAATCCAACTCAGCCTGAAGCATTGACAATGGTCTGTGCTCAGGTGATTGGAAATGATACTGCCGTTTCTTTTGGTGGAGCAATGGGTCACTTTGAATTAAATGTTTTCAAGCCGGTGATCGCATCAAATGTTTTGCAGTCCGCTCTATTGATCGGTGATGCCTGTGTATCATTTAATGACAAGTGCGCTGTAGGCATCGAACCAAATCTTCCTATCATTAAGCAACACATGGAAAATTCACTGATGCTTGTGACATCACTTAACACACATATTGGCTACGAGAATGCGGCGAAGATTGCCAAGAAAGCACACAAAGAAAACAAGACTCTTCGTGAAGCAGCGGTAGAACTCAAGTTGCTTACTTCGGAACAGTTTGATGAATGGGTAAGGCCTGAGAAGATGGTATAAGGGAATTGGGCATCAAGCCACTCTATATTGGGAATTCAGCTATTTTTAACAACATTCCGAGCCAAGCCCAATGGTTCTTTTGTCGCTCCAAACTGCGTTTTAAAGACCGATTTAGGTCAATTTGGAAAGATTTTACTACTTTTAAAGATTAAATAACCCCATTAAAATGAAAACTAGACTACTATTTGTCTGCCTGGTGTTGATTTTTTCCGGCTCGCAGGTTTTCGCCCAGCTTACCAAACAGGAAAAAAAGGAATGGAAAAAGAAGGCCAAGGAGTTTCGTAAAAATCCGGCCAATCTTAAATCATTCACTGAAGCCAAGCAAGCCGCTGACAATACTGTCATAAAACAAAACGGCGATTTGAAAGCGGCTCAGTCGACCATTAGCGATAAGAATGCCCGAATTGCAGAGCTGGAAGATCAACTTTCTCGCATGCGCAGCGAATTGACCGCAGTAAAAGCTGAACTCGCTGCCCTGAAAGAAAATCCTCCGATCAATCCAATGGATTTTTCAAAAGGGGTTGTTTTCAAGGTTCAGGTGGGTGCCTTCAAAAACAAAGATCTTTCAAAGTATTTTGACAATAACCCCAATTTTGGGGGAGATGCAGCCGACAAGGAGCCGCAACGAATCACGATCGGAATTTTCCGCGATTATTGGGAAGCTGACGTATTTAAGAAATATATGCGTGATATGGGCGTTAAAGATGCCTGGATCACTCCTTATCGCGACGGTCAACGTGTGGAGATAAAGGACGTAATGGAAGGCGTGATGGCTGAAAAAGCAGAAAAAGCCCAAAAGAAATAAAAATTTAATTTACAATACGGTTTTCCGGAAGCAGTGTCATAAGGCGCTGCTTTTTTGTTTGCATACTTTTGCCCCATGAAACGAATCTGTGCTGTTGTCTTCTGGTTGTTGCTTTCTACGGTTGCGTGGGGTCAGGTCCATCTAAGAAAATTGGTCCTGAAACCTCATGAAGTATATGAATTAAAGGGAACTGATATCCTCGTTGTTGATTCACTCATTATGATGGAATCATCAAAAATCATTTTAAACAAGTTGAAGCCTGCCAACTTCATTCATGCGAAGGCTGCCGTGTTTCACAAAGGCAGCTACATTGACGGACGAGGTGTCGTGGGATTAAAGGGGCAAAAGGGGGCGGATGGAACTTCACCTCAAAATCCTTGTGCGGATGGAGGATCCGGTGCTACGGGAGCGGATGGGACTTATGGAGGGCACGGTACGAATCTTTCGATGTATATCGGCGATATATACTTCAAGGGGAACCTTACAATCGATGTTTCGGGTGGAGATGGCGGAGAAGGCGGGGATGGAGGAAACGGTGGTGGTGGTGGTCCCGGCACACGGATCTGCAAAGGTGGTCACGGTGGAGATGGAGGAAATGGATCTGCCGGAGGGAACGGTGGAAACTCAGGAACACTTACACTTGTCGCCCCGCGCATACCTGAACTTAGAATAATGCTTGGCGATAAAATTATGGTGAATAGTTACGGTGGCAACGGTGGTCTTGGCGGCGAAGGTGGTGGAAGAGGCCTTTCTGGCTTAAGTCCTGTTGGCAATAATAAACTTGATGGAAAAGCTGGTAAGAAAGGAGCAAAGGGAAAAGATGGATTGCCAGGAAAACCCGGTGCGATAAATGTCCAGGATAAGTCATGAACAGACGCTGGACTTATAAACCAATTCCGGATCAGCAAGAAGTCGAGTCACTAGGTAAAAGCATTAATATAAATTCTCATCTCGCTGCCATTCTGCTGCAGAGGGGCATCCGTTCATTTGATCAGGCTAAAAAATTCTTTCGCCCGTCCCTGGATGATCTTCATGACCCATTCCTGATGAAGGATATGGATCGCGCCGTCGAACGACTGAAGAAGGCTATCGATCGGCAGGAGAAAATTCTTGTCTATGGTGACTATGATGTTGATGGCACCACGTCTGTTGCGTTGGTTTACAGTTACCTAAGAAGCTTCTATACCAATATTGATTTTTATATTCCAGATCGCTATGCAGAAGGATATGGCGTTTCAGAAGCCGGCGTCATCTGGGCTGAAGAAAACAATTTTTCACTCATTGTAGCCCTCGACCTTGGTATCAAGGCAGACGATATGGTTGTGCTGGCAAACCATAAAGGAATAGATTTTATTATCTGCGACCATCACTTACCTGGCAAAAAAATTCCTCAGGCGATTGCCATTCTTGATCCGAAGCAGAACGACTGCAGCTATCCTTTTAAAGAGTTAAGTGGCTGTGGTATTGGTTTTAAACTTCTTCAGGCTTTCGCCCGACGATACGCAGATGAAAAAGTGCTTTACGATTATCTTGATTTAGTAGTAGTGAGCATTGCATCAGATATTGTTCCGATCTATGATGAAAACCGGATACTGGCTCATTATGGATTGAAAAAACTTAATAATAATCCGCGCCCGGGATTGAAAGCGCTGAAAGAAATTGCCGGTACAAAAAACGATCTCGATATATCCGGAGTGGTATTCACCCTTGGCCCAAGGATTAATGCCGCGGGAAGAGTCGCCCATGCGCGCGGTGCCGTGGAACTTCTAATCTCTCAGACGGAAGAGGAGGCGAATGCCTTTGCTGAAAAAGTGAACGTTAAGAACGATCTGCGCCGTGAGTTCGATTTGTCCATCACAGAGGAAGCGTTGGCGATGATCGGGTCAGACGAAACCCTTCAGAAAGCCAAAAGCACCGTGTTATTTAAAAATTCTTGGCACAAAGGCGTAATTGGCATAGTTGCTGCACGATGTATTGAACGATACTATCGCCCAACTGTGATTTTGACTGAAAGCAACGAAAAAATAACCGGCTCCGCGAGGAGTGTGAACGGCTTTGACCTTTATCAGGCTATTGAGCAATGTGGAGACTTGCTGGAAAAATTTGGAGGCCACAAATACGCCGCCGGTCTTACGATGGATCGCGCCAACCTGCTGGCGTTCCAACAACGTTTTGAAGAAGTTGTATCAGCATCCATCACTGACGAAATGCTGACTCCAGTAGTTGAAATCGATCTGCCCATTGATTTTGATGCGATCACATCCAAATTTATTGGCGTACTTAAGCAAATGGCACCCTTTGGACCGGATAATCAAAGACCAGTTTTTGAAACAAAGACTGTTTTTGTGTTGAATTCTCTCGCTACATTTAAAGATAAACATGTGCGTTTTCTCGCGGGGCAACGTGGAAATGAATTTTTTTTCAACGCGGTAGGTTTTGACCAGATAGAACATTACGAAAAACTTCTTGGAGGAAAC
The DNA here is from genome assembly GCA_038229375.1 of Cytophagales bacterium. GTDB lineage: Bacteria > Bacteroidota > Bacteroidia > Cytophagales > Cyclobacteriaceae > ELB16-189. The sequence continues at coordinate 152,726 of JBBRON010000001.1, forward strand.
TCTTTTAATATGACTTTCACAATAGAAGAGAATACGTTTAATGGAAATACGAGCGTACAACTTCGTATCAAGGACTTAAAATTTAATTGACACAGATGATCCTGCGCGCTGACAATCTCCTAAAAAAATACAAAAAACGGACTGTCGTAAATAACGTATCCGTTCAGGTCGGACAGGGTGAAATTGTTGGACTTCTCGGCCCTAACGGCGCAGGCAAAACCACGAGCTTCTACATGATTGTCGGCTTGATAAAACCAAACGGTGGCAAGATCTATCTCGACGATAAGGATATAACCGAACTGCCGATGTACAAACGTGCCAAACTTGGTATCGGATATCTTGCTCAGGAGGCTTCAATATTCAGAACTTTAACAGTAGAAGAAAATGTGATGGCGCCTCTGGAGATGCGCGAGATGAGCAAACAAGCGCGCAAAGAAAAAGTAGACAGCTTATTGGAAGAGTTCAGTCTTACTCATGTGCGTAAAAGCCAGGGAATGGTTTTGTCAGGCGGTGAGCGAAGAAGAACCGAAATTGCCCGTGCGCTTGCTGTAGATCCTCACTTTGTCTTGCTGGATGAACCATTCGCGGGGGTGGATCCTATCGCCGTTGAAGAAATTCAATCCATCGTATCCAGACTTAAGAAAAAAAACATCGGAATACTCATCACCGATCACAATGTTGATGAAACCCTGACGATCACCGACCGCGCATATTTAATGGTGGAGGGTAAATTGTTTAAATCGGGATCAGCTGAAGACCTTGCCAACGATCCAATGGTCCGCAAAGTTTATCTGGGTCAGAATTTTCAGCTCAAGAAAAAACGCGAAGTAGTTGTTGACCCTATAGGTCCCACAGACATTCCTTAGAAGTACCGGTTGCTGTTTTCAGGGTGAGCCGACTTGAGCTCACTAACTCAGAATTTTAACAGATCTTTATGCTTCACGGGCACCTTTACTGGCCATCCCCTCACCGTCACCTTCATGCTCCCTTCAAACAACACGTCATGTTTTTGACCTCCAAACAAACTAAGTATTGTATCCAGTAGTCCGAGCTCCTTTAAGTTAAGCTGAACCTCCAGAGGAATTGTGAATTCGGAATTCCCCTTAATCAACGCACTTAAATGCTGGTCAACACGGGCTGCTTTTTTTCCGTCTACCGTCACATCCAGGTCGATTCTTTTCAATCGCATGCGGGTTGAGTTGGGATTAAAGAAAACTACATCGGCTTGTAAAATCGGGTTGCCATCCGAGCCGTTTTTTACATCCTTAATATTGACCGATCGCAGAACTATTTGTTCATTGGGCACGCAAGCCCCGGAAAACAGCGCAAGCGATAAAATGAAAATTACTGGCCATTTCCCCTTATTAAAAGTCTTTGTCAGCGACATACTATTCCGTGAAACAGGCTTTTTGCTCGTCATTTTATTCAACATCTTCATTTTCATTAATTCAATCACCTTCATTAATATTTACCTTTACCTTCTTGTTGGTGATTTTCACGAACAAGTCTTCAAACCATGACAACCGAACTGCAATCTCAACTCAATCATGTCGCCGATGGCCTTGCGGAAAAAGGATATGCGTTGATTGATCATTTTCTGAGCCCTCACGAAGTTGACGCTATCCTGAAAACAGACGAATTCGCAAACGCAAAGTTACAGTTTAAAAAAGCAGGAATAGGAAAACAATCCGATAAGCAGATCAATGAAGGTATTCGCGGAGATTACATCCATTGGGTCGATCCACAAACTTCCCCCGTTTCAATCACACTCTATCTTGAACGTCTCAAAACGCTTCTTCAGTATCTCAATCAAAGCCTTTTCTTAAGCTTGAAAGATGCTGAAGTTCACATGACCATTTACCCGATAGGCACCTTTTACAAACGACATCTGGATCAATTTAAATCGGACGATCACAGAAAACTGTCAGTCATTTGCTATCTCAATAGTAATTGGAAGCTATCAGATGGTGGCCAGCTTCGAATGCAATTGCCGGAAGGTCCCTTCGATGTGCTTCCACTGGCCGGACGTCTCGTTTGCTTTCGAAGCGATCAGATTGAGCACGAGGTAATGCCAGCTACCAGGGAGCGGTTGAGCTTAACGGGATGGATGATTGATAAAGCTATTTAGGAAATAACTTTGGGTCCAACCCGGGAATAAGCTTCATAGCATTTTTATAATAGATCTTTTTCAAAATATCATCTGGTAATCCAATACCATACATTCTCCAGAAGGCGTGATAACGCTTGTGATAAGGAAAATATTCATCCTCTGTTTCAAGAACTCTGAAATAGGTTTCATATTCATCTGGTACCCAACTATCTTTTCCAAAAAGCACACGATCCTGATACTTTGTAAGAAAAGCTTTTGCTGCTCTTGGCTGCCGACCTAGCTCAGCTATAACAGCGCCAATCTCAGTATACATGTTTGGAAACTGGTCCATTATTCCACCAAGTTTTTTCAAATCGCTTCCATACCAACCCAGATGGGCATTGATAAACTTTGTCTTTGGATGCTTCCTGAAAATGTTGTGCTGTTCTGTAATAATTCTCTCCCACTTGACAGAGTCCGTGTCGTGACGCCGGCCGGGATGTAGTTTTAATTCAAGCCAGCGCTCATTGTCTTTGTCGATCGGTTGCCAGAATTGTTTTGGATCTGCTGCATGAATAAGAACCGGAATTCCCAGTTCACCACACTTTGCCCAGATCGGATCAATGCGTGCATCATCAATATGAATACGGTTGCCTTTCTTGTCCCGGTTAAACATTCCCAGGCTCTTGTATATTTTCAAACCTTTTGCTCCACGCCTTACATCATCTTCGAGCTGTTTTGTTGTCCGCGCTACCCACTCCGGATTATCGATGTCGCCAAAATCCACGTTCGTGAAAAGTACAAACCGATTGGGCTGTCGGGCTTTTATGTTCTCAATTGACTTCTCAAGGTGATCACCGCTGCTTCTGAACCCTCGTCCGCTTAGGTTTATCATTACCGCCATGTTGAGCTTATCCATCTTTGAAATCAGGTCACTAAAATCCGACGAATTCATGTCGCCTTGATGATTGTGAATATCAATGAATGGAAATTTTGATTTTGTCAGGCGGTGCTCCTCCACAACGAGGGAGGAAGGGGGATCGTAATCTTCAAAATCCATTTTCATGTCTAATGGCTTCTCCTGTGCAAACACAGTGACTGAGTAGAGAAAGAAGAGTGATCCGAGGGTTTTTCTCATGAGGATTGGATTATATTCCCAAGAAACGGAAATCAACTGATTGGTGGTGAGAAATTTTACTCAAACGGTGTATGCACATTAAACCTCTGTCAAAAGCAATTGTCTAACCACCAGATTCGCATTTAAGAATCCATGTAGCATGAGAAAGATCATCACCTTTTCCGTTTTTGCCTTCATTGTAATACTGTCGTTGATCGCAAAAAACACGGCAGAGGCCCAGGTATTGGTTAGAACTCGGGCCGTTATTGCCCCTGTAGCATTTCGGCCAGTGTGTCCAGGCCCCGGTTATGTGTGGAAGAGAGGTGTTTGGGTAATATATCCACGCCATCGCTTTGGTGGTCGGTTACACGCAAGGCATGTGAGGCATTTACGATACGGTTGGTAGAGGGGAATAAATAGTTTGGTAGAAAGAGCGGAGTGGTTTCCGCTCCTTCAATTTAAACCCAGTTCAACGTCGTGGCTTTTTTCTAAATTGCCTTCACATTGACTGCCCATGAAACGAATTCACCTGTTTTCTGTCTTGCTGTTCGTCCTGATCGGACAATTTTTACAAGCTCAGGATCCGTTGCTGGAAAGCGGTAAGAAAAAATTTGCCTCCAAAGATTTTGCGGGAGCTAAAACCGATCTTACAAAATTTCTTGAAACGAATCCTAAAAATAAAACTGCGCTTGACTTACGCGGACAAGCACGGATAGCGTTGGGAGATTTTTATGGAGCCGTTACGGACTTCACAATAGCATTGGACCTTGACTCAACGTATGCCGACGCTCTCAATCATAGAGGGGAGGCAAAAATAGAATTGGGGGATGACGAGAGCGCTATTTTTGATCTTGATAAGGCCATTCGCTTTAATCCTAAACTTACAGGCGCTTATACCAATCGTGGTTTCGCAAAACTCAACCTTGAAGATTTTCAGGAAGCTTACTTTGATTTTTCAAAGGCGTTGGAACTTGGCCCTCCAGATGCTGATAAGTATTTCAATCGTGGATCTGTCAAAGCCGAGCTTGGAGAATTTGTAAGCGCCATTGATGATTACTCAAAAGCCATTGAGTTTGATCGAGCCGATCCGGTGCTTTACAACCGCCGTGGGATTGCCTTTTATCAGACGAGTAATTTTGACAAAGCAATTGCTGATTACGACCAGGCTATAAAGCTTGATCCGAAAGACCCGGTGAAATATGAAAACCGTGCACTGGCAAAAAGTGCTAAAGAAGATTACAAAAGTGCTTTAGAAGATTATAATAAGTCGATTGAACTTGACAGTGAAGATGCAGAGACTTTCAGCCTTAGGGGACTATTGAAACTCAACATGCAGGAATACGAAAATGCAATAACAGACTTCGGCAAGGCGATTGAACTGGATAATACTAATCCATCGTACTTCGATTATCGCGCTGTTGCCAAGACGGAGAAAGAAGATTTCGCGGGCGCTGTTGAGGATTATTCTGCTTCCGTGAATCTTTACCCCAACGATCCTGAAACCTATCTGCAACGAGGCCTTTTGAAACTTCGCATGAATAATAACTATGATGGTTGCCTCGATCTGAAGCGCGCTGATGAATTAGGAGCTACTGAAGCAAAGGCTGCTATCAAGAAGAATTGCCATTAATGTCTTTAATCGGCGCGAAGTCAGGACCAAATATTCCTACCGATCCAAAACAAAATAACAAGGGCCAATACACACCAACTAGCAATCGGCCCATACAATGCTTTGCGTATCCGCAATAGATTATCTGTAAGAAATATCTTCTCTAACACAAATCCGAATATTACATAGGGTATCGCGATCAGGAACAGCGGGTTGAGGAAGAACGCCTCTTTTACATTCAGGTTCAATAACTGAAAGGCTGCGCGTTGAGAGCCGCAGCCCGGGCATTGATAACCAGTGATCTGCCTAAACGGACATTTTGGAAAATTTTGATTGGTGGCGGGATCGAAATTTTTGTATACAAAAATCAATCCCGCCACTATCACTAACAAGAGCAAATACCTACTGCGACTGAAGAGCTCCAAGAAACGCTGCGCCACCTAGGAAGAATATGAAGATCAAATAACAAACAATGAACGCAATGCCTGCAAACAGAGCAATCTTAGTCCATTTGGCCGCATCGGCAGAGGCCTGGTTCGCCCCCGCAATGTCTCCGGCATAAAACCGTGACTCCACTTTGGTGGCATTTACTATTCCTACTATTCCCGGAATAAGGCAACAAAAGATGGTCGCTAGTATGGATTCAATCAGCCATGATTTAGGCGGTTTTTGTCCAGTGTTTTGTCCAGTGTTCAGATTTTCCATTAGGCGTTTGGTTTAGGGTAAGCATGAAATTTAACAAAAGAATCTCTGGGAGTCAACACTGAAAAACATTGTCTATTTTTGTTTAACCCCTCTCTCGATGAATTCATCCTTTCAAAAACTGTTCGCGACAATCGAGCTGCAGCGACAAAAGACGTTAGATTCCGTGCGGCATTTGTCAGAAGAACACCTTAACAAACCACCCGGTCCTGATAAATGGTCAGCAGCACAAATTCTTAGTCACCTCATTGCCGGAGAAAGAATGTCTTTTTTATACATCAAAAAGAAAATTCAGGGTGTAGCTCAGGCCACCGACACCGGAATATGGGAAGAAGTCAAAATCAACTTGCTGAAGTTATCCCAACGATTGCCCGGATTAAAATTCAAGGCGCCACGAATCATCATTGAGCACACTCCCTTGTACAAAGACTTGCCAACGATCATCAAAGAATGGGACCAGGTGAGGGACGACCTGAAACAATTACTGGAAACCATCCCTGATCAATACATCAACCGAAGAGTCTATAAACATCCCCGGGCAGGCTATCTGAATGTACGACACGCGCTCCTTTTCTTCCGCGAACATGTAATTCATCATACCCCTCAAATAAAAAGACTATTAGACCAGAATTGATTTTTCTTAATCTTACACAAATAAAATTGCCTTGTTGTTTATGAAAAAATTGTTGTCCCTGATTTATTTATTATTCGCGTTCATGGCTGGGTTCAGTCAATCCAAACTCCAATCACCCGCTGAATTCCTGGGCTATGAGCTTGGAGATCGTTTCACCCGCCACAATAAAGTCGTCGATTACTTCAAACAAGTAGATGATGCGTCGGCGAACGTAACCGTTTTGCAATACGGCGAAACATACGAACATCGTCCATTGATATATGCCATTATTGCATCTCCTGAAAACTTTTCAAATCTTGATCAGATTCGTCAGGACAATCTAAAACGCGCAGGGCTATTGGACGGCTCACCGTCGGGAAGCAAAGTTGCTATCGTGTGGCTTAGCTATAATGTTCATGGAAATGAAGCCAATTCAATGGAGGCATCTATGAAGACCATCTATGAGTTAGTGAATCCGGCCAATGCAAAGACAAAAGAATTGCTCAAGAACACGGTGGTCATCATTGACCCCTGCATCAACCCTGATGGGCGAGACCGTTATGCTAATTTTTATAATCAATATGGGCAATTTCCGGCCAACCCCAACGGCGATTCAAAAGAACATCGCGAACCGTGGCCAGGTGGAAGAACCAATCACTATCTGTTTGACTTAAACCGCGACTGGGCCTGGGAATCACAGCAGGAATCGCAAGCACGTATTAAAGTATATAATGAATGGATGCCCCATGTTCATGTTGATTTTCACGAACAAGGTCATAACAACCCCTATTACTTTGCTCCAGCTGCTGAACCATATCATGACGTTATCAGCAACTGGCAACGTGAGTTCCAGCACATGATCGGAAAGAATAACGCCAAATATTTTGATGAACAGGGTTGGTTGTATTTTACAAAAGAAGTTTTTGATCTGTTCTATCCTAGCTATGGAGATACCTATCCGATGTACAGCGGTGCGATCGGAATGACGTATGAGCAGGGTGGTGGCGGTTACGGTGGTCTAACGGTGACCACCCGCGAAGGAGACCCGTTGACTTTGAAAGATCGCCTTACTCATCATTATACCACTGGTATTTCCACAATTGAAATTACTTCTCTGAATGCCACCCGAGTGGTAGACGAGTTTGAAAAATTTAATAAGGAGAACATAAACGGCCCCGCATCCCTTTACAAAACATACGTAATCAAGGGCGAGAATAATTCCGACAAGCTCAACAAGCTTACCAAATGGATGGACACCCATGCGATCAAATATGGCCATCCATCGGCAGGAAAACCCTCAAGAGGCTATGATTTCCAAAATCAAACCACCTCTGTGTTCAATCTTACGACGGACGATATTGTGATTAATGTATATCAGGCCAAGTCACGCTTCATCACCACATTATTTGAACCGCAGTCAAGATTATCTGACTCCTCCACCTACGACATCACTGCCTGGAACCTCATGTACAGCTACGACCTCAAGGCTTACGCAGTAAATGAACGTATAAATGTTGCTAAAGCTTACACAAGCAAGATAGCTGACAACTCTGCGGTTGCAAGCACACCTTACTCATACATCTTTAAATATGAGACGATAAAAGATGTAGAGTTTCTTGCAGCACTTTTGCAGAAGAATGTTAAAGTGCGATCGGCCATTAAATCATTTACTTCTGCCGGTCAGCGTTTCGAACCAGGAACATTAATTATTACGAGGCGAAATAATGAAGGTGTTGTTGATTTTGACAATGTTGTTAAAGCTCTTGCTAAAAACACCAATCGAAAAATCTATACAACCACCACCGGCTTCGTTGAAAGCGGAAAAGACTTCGGATCCGGTTATGTGAACTTCATCAAGGCTCCAAAGATTGCTGTTTTGATTGGAGAACAAACTTACTCTCTCAACGCCGGCGAGATCTGGCATTTCTTTGAACAGCAAATTCATTATCCTATCACTCAACTTGGCACTGACTACGTCAAGAACATCGACCTGAAGAAATACGATGTGCTTGTAGTGCCAGAAGGCAACTACCGCTTGTTTGATGATGCCATGCTTGAACAACTGAATGGTTGGGTATCGAGTGGCGGGAAATTGATTGTTATTGCTAATGCCCTTCAGGCTTTCGCTGAAAAGAAAGGATTCGGCTTAAAATCTTTTGCAACGGAGGCTGAGAAGACAGAAGCTGAAAAGAAAGACAAAGAAGCGAAAGAAAAAAATTCCCTTACGCACTATGAGGATGCTGAGCGCAAGCAATTGTCAGAGTCAATCTCAGGGGCGATCTACAAAGTAACACTGGATAAGTCTCATCCCCTTGCCTTTGGTTTGAAAGACTTCTATTACACCCTAAAAACAAACGAGCTTCGCTATGGATTTTTATCTGACGGCTGGAACGTTGGAATAATAAAAGGCAACGCAAAACCTGTTTTGGGATTTGCTGGACAAAACATCAACAAAAAACTTAGCAATAGCCTTGTTATGGGCGTTGAGGAAAAAGGACAGGGAAATATTGTGTATATAGTAGATAATCCTCTGTTCCGGAGCTTCTGGGAAAATGGGAAGATGCTCTTCTCAAATGCCGTGTTTATGGTCGGGCAATAAGGAATATGGTATACTATGCGTATCAAAAAAAATAACTCACACTGCGTAAATACTGGTGGCTATGAAAAAAATCAATCTTTGTCTTATTCTTCTCCTTGCAGTTGAAACAGCCTTTGCACAAGCTGATTCAGATATTTATCTTTTTGATCTGTCGATTAAAAAAGGAAAGGTCTCTGTTTCCAAACCCGTCAATATAACACAACACAAGGGATATGATAATCAGCCATCGTTTCATCCGCATGAACCAGTAGTTTATTACACTGCATTCGACAAGGATGGGCGCGCGGATATCATGTCGTACAATTATAAGACCGCTGAAACCAAAGCAATCACTCAAACTCCGGAGCGGGAATACTCTCCTACTGTAACTCTTGATAAACATTCTCTTTCCTGCATCATACAACGTGATAACAATGCGCAGGACCTAGGAAAATATCCTATCGAGGGTGGTGAACCCACTGTAATCATAAGCAACCTTACAGTTGGTTATCATGTATGGGCCGACAACAGTCACCTGGGCCTTTTTGTCCTCGGCACGCCAAATACTCTTCATTATATTCGACTCCCAACAAAAAAAGATACAATCATTGCCGAAAACATTGGCCGTTCACTCAGCAGGATTCCTTCTCAAAGTGCTATTAGCTTTGTTCATAAAGTATCTGAAAAGGAGTGGATGATAAAAAAGCTGGAGAACAAGACCCTTGTTGTATCCGATATTACGTCCACTCTCCCCGGTCGTGAGGATCTTTGCTGGACCCCGGACGGTAAAATTATCATGAGTGATGGCACGAAGCTCTTTTTCAGCCAACCAGCCAGGAAGTCCGGTTGGATAGAAGTTCAAATTTCTGCAGGGACAGAATTTCTCAAAGGCGTTACAAGGTTAGCCGTCAGCGCCAATGGAAAAAAACTTGCTGTTGTAGTGAACGAGCAATAATTACTTCTCACAAAAAGATCCCTTTGCTATGTAAAGCTTTTTGTAAGTAACGGAAACAACTTGTTTCTGCACGGCAGGATCCTTTTCAATTATTTCTTTTTTTAAATCTCCTTTCATTATCAGGATTCCCCCCTCATCAGATCCGAAGACCGCCTCCGCTATTGTGTCGGGATCATTGTAAAGGTTTTTCAGATATTGATTGTGTTCGTTTATCGCTTGGGTAGATTCTGAAAAGGTATCCTTACTGATATTTACTTCATAACGAATAAAATTATACATCGTCATCTCATATGGCTCAGGAGCTGTGCACAACGAACTTTTCCGCGGGGTGTATGGATGTATCTCAACATCCCACCGATGTGCCTGAACACCAGGGTCTGTGCCCAACCACTCCTCCACCTGGTTTTTTGAATTGGATTTAAAAATGAACAAGCCTCCGCCTCCTTCAAACGGACCTGCCGCTACAAGCTTTTTTTCCTTTGCCAAACGTGTTATGTTGGCCATATGACCCTCCATGATTTTGTCGAGTTGCTCTTTGGGGAGTTCCGCAGAAGTCATTTTCTTATTCAAAAACACGAACATATGTTCCTGTCCGTAGGAAGTAATCCCTGCGGTTAGCAGCAGCATAAGTAAAATTCTTTTTTTCATAATATTACTAACCTACAAAAAGTTGTTGATATACCTTTTGCACAACAATTTGCGTTGGGACATTAAGTATCACCACTAATTGAAACCCTTTCTTTATTCCGGCCTCTTAAATCAAAACTGATAGCGCTGCTGAAGAGTCTTCACAAAAAGGATGGCGACAACCAGTCTTTAATCTTTCATCCTTCATCTTTAATCTTTCATCTTTCATCCTTCATCTTTAATCTTTCATCCTTCATCTTTAATCTTTAATCTTTAATCTTAAACCTTCATCTTTCATCCTTCATCTTTCATCCTTCATCTTTCATCTTTCATCTTTAATCTTTAATCTTAAACCTTCATCTTTCATCTCTTAAACTCCCAACGCCTCCAGCAGCTTTCTAAAATCCTTCTCGTCATTATAAACATTCGGAGCTACTCTCATAGAGTCACCACGGAAGGACACGGAAATTTTTTTCTTCTTCATCCTTTCTTTTACTGTGTCAATAGAGATTTCCTTTGGAAAGCGTACGCCGAATAAATGATTTCCACGATAATCTTCATCTTCAATCCAACATCCTGCAGCACGTAGTTTTTTAATGGCTGGTTGTGAAATCTTTTTGCAGTAGGCCTGAATGTTTGTGGGGGCCCATTTATTGATTTGTTTCAACGCTTCAAGCATCATTGGAACAAGAATAAAGTTACTATGCTCACCTACTTCATAGCGAAGCGCTCCCGGCTGATAGTCGCTCTGATAGTTCACAAGGCCGGCAAAATTCTCGCTGTTCAACCTATTCATCCAATTCTCTTCTACGGGCCGACCATTGTCAAAATACTCGCCGTAATAGGCAAGCCCTATTGAGTAAGGTCCCATGAGCCACTTATAACCTCCACAGATCAATGCGTCTGGCTGAAACCTTTGAACGTCGAAAGGCAATGCCCCTACCGATTGAGTTCCATCGATGATCAGCATCGCCCCAACATCGCGTGTTCTTTTCCTGATCTGTTCAAGATCAAAGCGGGTACCATCTGCCCAATGAACATGGCCAAGAGAAACAATCTTTGTTTTTGAATCTATCGCCTCGAGAATTCGTTCGTTCCAAAGCTTTCCTCTTGACTGAGTTTGCTCGGGTGGAGCAATCGACTTAAGAACAGCCTTTGTGTCAAGCGTCAATTTATGCCAGGGATAATAGTTACTTGGAAATTGTTCGGCCGCTACAATTATTTTATCGGCTGGTTGCAAATGAGCATTCTTTGCAACAGTCGCGAGGCCGTAGGAAACCGAAGGGATAATCACAATCCTTTTGGAATCTGTCGTATTGATCAGTCTGGCGTACTCCTCCCGTATTGGTTCGGATCCAGAAAAGAAGTCGTTCGCCAAAATTGAAAATGGATTGCGTTTTCTTTCGATGCCAACCTTACCCGCTTTCTCAACCGATTTAAGCAGGGGTGACATGTAAGCACAATTCAGATAAGTAGTTCCCTTAGGGATTGAAAATTTTGCCCGTTGATTTTGCATTTTCATATTTAAAATTTAGTAATCATAAAACCATCGCTTATGCACTTAATTTATTAGCACAGCTAACGGAATGTTATCACATTCTTAATATCCCGAAAACCCTAATAACGGCTTGCAATCGTAAGTTTCGAAATAATTTATCCGAAAGGTTACCTCTTATCTAAAAGTAAAATTAACAATGACAGTCTATAAGCAGTCATGACAGAAAATTTCAAAGGGATCGAATTCGTGAGGATCTCGTCGCTGCCAGAAGACATAAGGCAAAAAGTCTGGAATTCGTTTCAACAAGACAAGATCATAAAGATCGTTAAGGACCAGGACGTTCTAACGGATTGCATTTTATACAAGGACTATGTTTTCTGGCTTGACCAGACCCAGATTCATTCATCCAAACCAACAACTCAGGTCTCCACCATTCACGAAGCCTTTTCAAAACTCGTTTTCAAATAATTAGCCCCATATGCCTTCCGGAACTATTTCAAGGACATTTCCGTCCGGATCGTTGAAATAAAAGGATTGCTGGCCATCCGCCCAGGTCACCTGATCCGTGATTTCAATCCCTTTTGCCGTTATTTCCTCTTTGTGGTCTTCATAGTCAACCGACTTTACTTCAAATGCAAAGTGGCCTGGCCCAACGGTGAAATGAGCGGGCGGATTTTTCTTGGCTTTTGAATCATCGGGATTAAAACACAACAAGACAGATTTTCCGGCGCTGAAAAAGACGTGCCTGCCCGGTAGATAATTGATAACTGGCAGTCCCAAAATCTCAGAATAAAAATGACGCGCTCTTTCCAGATCCCGAGAATAAATACAAATCTCTTTTATCTGTGTGATCTTCAAGGTTTTGTGATTTAATAATCCGCCCCTAATTTAGAAAACGTTTTGGAAGCTTAACTGCTCAATTGATCACGCCACTTTTTTGCTATTTTTAGAACTCAGATTTTCTTCAGATTGAATGTAGATAATTGACTGTTAGTACATTAGAAAAACACCAAATTATCCGAAGAGTCAGAGATATCCACAAAGAAGCGATTAAAAGAAATGGCTGTAAATGTCTGTTAGTCAATAGGTTAAGCAGTAACAATCCAATAATGTGGATAAAAACCTGATTTTGTGGATTTCTTTTACGGCCAGATTTTTGCCTGTCTCTAACTACCTGAATTTTAGCACTTTTGTATTTTTAAAGCCCTTATGAAAAGTCCTTTCACTCATCAAATCTTGGGAGACCAAAAGGTCCAGATTCCGTTTGTTCTGAGCATGCGGATCATCACATTTTTGGGGCTGATTCTGGCTGGTCATTTTGCCATGGGTCAGGGAGGAGAACTTGTCAAACTCGATGGGCTGCAACAACGCATGCAGAGCGAAAAAAACCAGATTCAAATAGTTAATTTCTGGGCTACCTGGTGTGCACCTTGCCTCAAAGAATTACCGTTGTTCGAAAAGCTAAATGGAGAGCGCAAAGATGTAAAGGTGGTGCTGGTCAGCATGGACATGGACCTTGACCCCGATCCTGAAAAAGTCAGAAAATTTGTTCTCAGGAAAAAAATTCTCTCCGAAGTACTCATATTGAATGAAAGAAATCCAAATCAATGGATTGAGAAGCTGGACAAAAACTGGTCAGGGGCATTACCGGCGACTCTCGTATTGAACAATAAAAACGGCAAGCGGAAATTTGTCGAGAAAGAACTTCATGAGGGCGATCTGGAAAAGTTAATAGCGGAAGTGCAATAAAAACAGTTCAACATAAAAAAGGAAAGGGACATGAAGCGATTGTTTATTTCTATGGGGGTAGTATTCGCATTGATCGCAAGTGCACCTGTTAAAAATGGTTATGAAGTTGGCGATACGGCTACTGATTTCAAATTGAAAAATGTAGACGGTAAAATGATTTCGTTGGGAGACTGGAAGGATGCCAAAGGATTTATACTGATTTTCGATTGTAATACTTGTCCGTATTCAAAGGCATACAATGACCGCATACTCGAGCTGAACAAAAAATATTCAACTCAGGGGTTTCCGGTAGTAGCGATCAATGCAAACGACCATTCCTCCTCAAGTGGGGATTCTTTCGAAGCAATGGTGAGCTACGCAAAGAAAAAGGGCTACACATTTCCTTATCTTGTTGATGAAACACAGGAAGTGGCAAGAACCTATGGTGCAACCAACACGCCGCACGTGTTTGTTTTAAAGCGCACTGGCGGTCAACTTAAGGTAGCCTATATCGGCACCATTGACGACAATGCTCGCAATGCATCCTCAGTGACAAAGAAATACGTTGAAGATGCCGTTGATGAGTTACTCGCCGGTAAGGCTGTGTCCAATACGAAGACCAAAGCAATTGGCTGTGGGATAAAGTGGAAAGACGCTTAGACGGATAATCGTCTACAAACGATCGATCATTTTTTATCTAAAGGTTGGAGAGAATGTCCTCAACGTATTCACGGGAGTTACTAAGGCGAGGCACCTTATTCTGTGCGCCCAATTTACCGCGTCGTTTGAGCCAGTTATAAAATGTGCCGTCTGGCACACTATGGATTGTAGGAGCGATCAAGGCAAGATCATGGAAGCGCTTTGCGTCGTAGTCCGAATTGATCCTTCTCAGGGTTTCATCAAGGATTTTGCCAAACTCCTCAAGATTTCTTGGCTGTGTATGAAACTCAATGATCCATTCGTGTCCTCCTCGCTTATTCTTTTCAAGGTAAATCGGAGCTGCAGTAAAGTTGTTGATCACGCCCCCCGTTATTTCACAAGCGCGTGTGATAGCTGTTTCAGCATTTTCGATGATTACCTCCTCGCCGAATGCATTTATGAAATGCTTGGTGCGACCCGAAATCTTTATTCTGTAAGGTGTCTTGCTTGTGAACTTGACGGTATCACCAATATTATACCGCCACAGCCCTGAATTAGTAGAGATCACCATCGCATAGTTCTTGCCGATTTCTACATCACTGAGTGGAATCGCCCTTGGGCTTTCCTCTTCCGATTCTTCGGTGGGAATGAATTCGTAAAATATTCCGTAGTCAAGCATCAGCAACATTTCTTCCGAATTGCTAATATCCTGTATTCCAAAAAATCCCTCGCTGGCGGTGTATGTTTCCCAGTAGTTCATTCCCTCTTTTGGAATAAGCGTTTTAAAAAGATTGCGGTAAGGATTAAATGCAACCGCTCCGTGAAAAAATACTTCAAGATTAGGCCATATTTCCTGTATTGGTTTCTTTTGAATCTCCATCACTCGCTGCAATAGCAACACTGTCCAGGTTGGCACTCCAGCAATGTGCGTTACATCGACCGATATTGTTTCCCGGGCGAGTTTCTCAATCTTCTCTTCCCAATTACTCATCAGCGCCACTTCAAGACTTGGCGTACGGATAAGCTGAGCCCAGATTGGGAGGTTTTGCATTATCACCGCAGATACGTCTCCGTAGTGCGAAGTAGAGCTTGGATCAAGATCATTCAATTGATGGCTTCCGCCAATGCCAAGTCCCCGCCCTGAAAAAATTTTTGTTTCAGGATAATTGTTGACATAAATGCAGTACAAATCCTTTCCGCCCTTAAAATGACATTCTTCCAGTGATTCCGTCGAGATCGGGATAAACTTGCTGCGGGCATTGGTAGTACCAGAGGATTTTGAAAACCATTTAATCTCCGATGGCCACAAAATATTCTGTTCTCCCTTCATCATTCGCTCGATGTAAGGAAACAATCTTTCGTAAGAATGAACGGGTACCTGACGGGTAAAATCATCGTAGTTGACAATCTCATCAAAGCCATATTTCCGTCCAAATTCGGTTGGACGGGCATTTAGAAGTAGCCGGTTTAACATCTCATCCTGCACATCGTGAGGATACTTCATGAAAAGCTCCATCTGGTGGATGCGCTTTTTCATGACCCAGGTAAGAATCGAGTTAATTAACTGCATGTATGAGTCGGCAAAAGTAACCGGATAGTCCTCCGTTCCAAAACTCTGAAAAACGGACCAGCTAGAGCACAAATGTCTATTAATTTAATAGACATTTGTACCTTGCGCCATGAATATTCTTTTCGCTCCCTGGCCCTGGTACATTGCCGGGCCTGTTATCGGTCTCACCGTTCCTTTACTTCTATTGATCGGAAATAAAAATCTGGGAATATCTTCAACCCTTCGCCAGATATGTGCTGCAGTTGTGCCTGGAAATATTTCATTGTTTAATTACGATTGGAAAAAGGACAGCTGGAATCTATTTTTCGCGGCTGGCCTGGTTATGGGTGGCTTCATAGGAGGTGTTGTATTTGCCAATCCAAAAAATGTTGACATCTCCTCTTCAACAATTAATTACTTCAAGTCATTCGGAATAACCGACTTATCTGGCTTGATGCCAACTCAACTTTTTAGCTGGTCGGCTGTAATAACCTTAAAGGGATTTTTGATGATGATCGTAGGGGGGTTTCTGGTTGGCTTCGGCACCCGATATGCGAGGGGATGCACTTCTGGTCACGGTATTCTTGGACTGTCGGCGCTTCAATGGCCGTCTTTGGTGGCTACCGCTAGTTTCTTTGCCGGAGGAATCATCTTCAGTCATTTCGTTTTACCCTACATCCTTTCCCTTTGAAAAATATTAAATATCTGATCGTTGGAGTTGTTTTCGGATTAGCCCTTACAAAAGGGGAAGCTATGTCGTGGTACCGTATCCAGGAAATGTTTCGGTTTGAAAGCTTTCACATGTTTGGAATCTTTATGACCGCCATTCCAACAGGAGCATTAAGTCTTTCTCTGATTCGTAAATGGAAATTCAAAACGGCAGAAGGTAAGCTTATTGTTATGCCTGAAAAGCAATACCATCATGGTGTAATTATTGGCAGTCTTATCTTTGGATTTGGTTGGGCCTTGACCGGGGCATGTCCGGGGCCTTTTTATACACAGATTGGATCAGGTTCAATAGTTACAATCGCCACACTCACCAGTGCTGTCATTGGAACCTGGACCTACGGAAAATTTCAAAAGCACCTTCCGGATTAATTCAACTCGATTATGGTTTGGTAAGAGGCAAGCCGTTAGCGTTCCATGACTTCAACCCACCGTCAAGAGAAGTTACATGAATAAAACCCTTCTGCTTCATCAGCTCCAGGGCCTTCCCGCTTCTCTTTCCCGCCGCACAATAGACGAAATACGTCTTAGAATGATCAAGACTATCAAGCTTTCCTTCAAAACCCTCTGCGTTGTAATCCATGGCTTTGGCCCCCTCTATTATGCCCGTTTGAACTTCTTCAGGGGTTCGAACATCAATTAGAACAATGTCTGTATTGGATTTCAATTCTTCTGCAAAAGCAGTCGGTGTTAACAGTTCCTGATTCGAAGTATCAGCTGGGCTGCAACAATAAATTGATAAGATCATTAACAGAATGAGTATTTTTTTCATTTGTAATCTTTATGGACTAAAAGTTAGGAATATTTCCAATAGGCAGCAATTTTGAAAGATCGTGCTAACCCTTGTTCAGGGTTTCCTTTATCCCATCACGATAAGTCGTGGCGGCCAGGTTAAATTTCTTTTCAATTTTTGTGCTGTCAAAAATGTAATCGTTCTCAAACTGGTACATCATCTCAACAAATTCCCGCAAGACAGGAACGAACAAACCAATAAGCCTGACTCCGAATTTTGGGAGCAACTGAATTTTGTAAGGCCTATTCATCAGCTCACAGGCTATGCGTACATACCCTTCACCAGTGATTTTTTCCTTACTCGTCAACGCATGCCAGGTTTGGTTAAAGGCATCCGGAGTATTTCCTAGTAAAGCCACACTTCTTCCGGCATCCGGAGTATAGCTGAAAGTGTGGATCTTCTTCGCGTCGCCTATCCATTGAGGGCCTTGATTTGCCTTGAGTCGTTGTGTTACAGTAGAGTACGTTACACTTAGTAATGCTCCTGGCCCGTAAAAATCTGCGCCACGAACAATCATTCCGGTAATATTTCCATGTTTAATCTCATCTAGCAATGTCAATGCAATCCCTGCACGGATTTCTCCTTTCTTACTGGTTGGATTAAATGGAGTTTCTTCATTCATACTACCATTTACAAATCCGTACGAATATACATTGTCAAAAAACACCAGTTTACTATTATGTTTTTTACAGGCATCAATAACGTTCTTCATCAGCTTTGGCCATTGCACGCGCCAGATCTTTGTATCGTATTGTAATCCGGCAACGAGGTAAACTATTTCACTCCCTGCAACAGCTTTTTCCGTCTGTTCATAGTTAAGAAGATCAGCAGTCATTAGTTCATCGGTTGCATTTACTCTTTTCGGATTGCGGCTTACCTGCCTGATTTCTTTTGTATAGTTTGGAAGGTGTTTGGATAGCTCTTGCGCTATAATTCCGTTGGCCCCGAGGATGGTTTGCATAGAATGTTTTGAATTTAATGACGTCTTATTCATAAAGTTAGTCTACAATCTCTCAAGTTCATGACTTGGCAGACCGAATTGCAAACTCATTTTCTTTTTTTCATTCTTCCTTCTTCATTTATTCCGATCTTCGCGACCGGTTTTCGCTTACCGGTAGTCATGTCAACCACAGATCTTCGTCTTCAAACCTCTACACGCCAGATTTTGGGTCTTGCGATGCCTATTTCCCTGGCATTACTGGTTCCACAGATTAATTTCATTACTAATAATGTCTTCTTGAGTGGACTAGGAGAGCTGGAGCTGGCTAGTGCTGGAATTACAGGTGTTTACTATCTAATATTTGCCGTGATCGGCAACGGGCTTAACAGCGGCTTACAGGCTCTGATCGCCCGGCGCGCAGGTCAGAATCAGCCAAAAGAAATCGGAAATCTTTTTTACCATGGAGTTTATGTGGCCTTAGTAATCGCCGCATTGGGGATCGTTATTACGTATCTCTTTGCGCCGATGATTATGCGGGCTACCATTCACAATCCAGTTGTAGCCGAAAAAGTCATACACTTCATTTTGATAAGAATATGGGGGCTTCCGTTTTTGTATTTATATATCATGAGGAATGCTTTATTGGTTGGCACAAACCAAACCCGCTTTCTGGTATGGGGAACTATGGCCGAGGCGTTTACCAACATCATCCTCGATTACAGTTTTATTTACGGCCACTTCGGCATGCCGGCATTGGGGTTTGATGGTGCTGCCTACGCTTCCAACATTGCGGAAGCAACCGGACTAATCGTAATCTATTTTGTTATTCACGTTAAGAAGCTTCACAAACAGTTTGCTTTTTTCGAACAAACAAAACTGCAGTTTTCAACCTTTAAACTCATTCTGGTCCAATCATCTCCCCTGATCGCCCAGTTTGCCATAAGCATAATTACCTGGGAGTATTTTTATATTCTTGTCGAACATCATGGCGCCCGGGCGTTGGCCATTTCAAACACAATGCGAAATGTATTTGGCATCGCCGGGATTTTTGCTTGGTCTTTTGCTGCCACCACTAACACAATGGTCAGCAACATTATGGGTCAGGGTCGCCAGGATGAAGTACTTCCGCTGGTGCGCCGTATTGTAAAAATCAGTTTCCTATGCTCACTGGTTATTATTTTGCTTCTCAATGTATTTCCGTCTGCCTTCCTTTCTTTCTTCGCACAGGGAGAAGATTTTGTTACCGATGCACTTCCAGTTTTACGGGTTGTCTCTACTGCTTTAGTAATGCAGGCCATAGGGGTGGTGTGGCTCAATGCCGTGACGGGCACAGGGAACACAGGTATAAACCTTCTTATAGAATTAGTGACGATTATAGTATACTCCGTCTACGTCTACGTCGTATTGGAATATCTTAATCTCTCTATTACGTGGGGATGGGTCAGCGAATGGGTCTATTGGCTAACCATGCTTAGCCTGGCGTTGCTCTACATGCGCTCAGGAAAATGGAAGAACAAGGAAATATAAGATCATCACCTTCAGAGCAAAGATCTACTTTTTTATCCCTTTCACGAGTACCCCTGAAGCATAGGAGCAAACTTCCCCTTTGTGATTCAATATTCTCACGTTACCAAAAACGCGATTGCCGATCACCTGCGTTTCTTCTGCTTCGACACGCACCGACGTTGCATGAAGTGGCTTCACAAAATGAATAGAAAGATGTTGCGTTGCTGTTAGGCCTTCGCCGTAGTATCGTACACCCAATAATCCGATGGCAAGGTCAACGAGCATCGAGATAACTCCGCCGTTTACCGCATCACCTCCAATTCCTCCACGATGAGTGTCATCAATTTTTTTTATCATCACAAAAGGCTTCCCGGGATCAGAAACATCAATTGAAACTCCAATGGCCTTTAGTTGTATAGATTGATTAAAGAGATCTTCCAGCTCCTTTGTTCTTCCTTCCGCGGCCCAATGGAGGATCTGATGAATTTTTGTGAGATCCATAGCTCTATTATCTGTTCAAAACAAAGTAATCGTAGACCGCACGTGATACCTCAGCTATGGCACGTTCACGTTCAGGCACTTCTTTCACCGACGATTTTACAAATACTGAAATCGCAAGGTGACCTCCATTGCTAGGTAACGTTATTATTCCAACATCATTCGTGGTCATCCCAATAGTACCCGTTTTGTGCATTACTTCCGTTCCGGGAGGAAGCACTCCTTTAATTCTTGTTAATCCGGTTTCACATCTCCTCATGATATCAAGCAGTAGTGCTTTACTATCAAGACTCAGAATTGGTTTAGTGTAAAGTTTAACCAACAGGTCTGTCATTGCCTCAGGCGTAGACGTGTCTTTTACGTCTTCATCAAATTTCTTTGAGTTTATTTTCTCTTGTTCTGGCAGAAGTTTCTTCGCAAGAGTATCAAACCTCGCATTGGACCATTCGGCTTTCGGATCCATCGGAACTCCCAGCCAGTCAGCAATCAGAAGAGATGTAGGTCTGTCAACACGCAGTCCCCGAACGCCTAAACGTTTCATGCAAGCATTCACCGCTGACGGGCCACCGGCAAGACGAAGGCAAACATCCGTAGCGCTGTTGTCACTGATGAGCATCATTAATTCGAGCAGGCTTCGAACCGAAAGAGCGAGCGCTGGCTTTGTATTTCCCGGCCAGGCAAAACGTTCACTCAATAATCCGCTACCTGGATGCAGATCGCTTCCTTCAATTGGTATAAGTTGGTCGAGTGTATACTTCCCACTGTCTACTTTTGCAAGCAACTCGATAGCAATGGGTATTTTGTAGGAACTGGCCATCGGAAAAAGCAGAAGTTCATTTCGGCCAATTTTTTTTCCGGTTTCAATATGAGTGGCCGAAACTCCAAGAACGCCACCTGATAACGATGACAGGCGTTCTATTTCCTGTGTCACGCGCGTCCAGGGAAGATCAACCGGCGCATCCGTCGAAACCGGTTTTTTATTCTTTTGCGCAAAGTTGACCCCTGCATTCAATGCAAGAAAGCCAAAAAGAAAAATGGTAACGATTCTTTTCATTGGTTGGGTTAGATAAGAACAATAAACGTGACGGTCATCAACAGAAAGTTACCTTTTTTGGACAAATTCCCCTGTGCTAATTAATCGATTAGCGAAAAAGCGGCATAAAGAAGTGTATTATGGAAGTGGCCGCGTATTACTAAATTTGTCAAAATTGCCTGTCTAGCATGGTCACTGGCAAGCTGACAGATCCTCCATTAAAAATATATTATGTCTCTTAAAAACAGATTCTCTTCGCAAGACCTCGACCGCATTAAAGCCGCCGTGAAACAGGCCGAAGAAAAAATTTCAGGGGAGATTGTTCCCGTATTTGTCGAGCGGAGTGGCTTTTACACCATCGCCAACTACCGTGGCGCAATGATTTTCGCAGCCGTGGTCTTTATGGTCATTATAGCCGTTGACCGGTACATTCCGGAGAACTACGCGTTAACTTTTGCCATTTACGATCCCCTCATGATTTTTCTTACGGTGATACTGGGAGGAATGCTCGGGGCGCTTGCAACACACAACATCGGCCCACTCAAGAAGCTTTTGTTAAATCAGAACCACATGGATCAGGCAACCCGGAAGCGTGCTGAGAACGCATTTCTTGAAGAAGAGGTATTTAACACACGGCACCGAACCGGCATTATGATCTTCGTTTCATTTTTTGAACACGAGGTAATGGTTATGGCCGATCGGGGTATCAGCAAAGTAGTTGAGCAAAAGGAGTGGGATACAATCGTCAGGAATATCATTGAAAAAATCAGGATGGGGAAAGTTGCGGATGGTATCGAAACTGCTATCCTTCGCTGCGGAGATCTTCTCCTTGAAAAAGGATTTGTCAAAACACCAGATGATATTAATGAACTGCGGGACGACCTCCGCATTGAAAACTAATTTTAGATAATACTCATAACTACGTATGAATCGTCTTTGTATATTTTTTTTCCTTGGAGTAATCTGTCTGCTTTTTACGTCTCAAACCGCCCTTGCTCAAAACAAGATCCCCGAATTATGGAATCACCGTGTCCATGATGAGGCAAAGGTGCTTTCTCAGCAAACGATTGATAATCTCGAGCACAAGCTGAAGGTCTTTGAAGATTCAACCACTAATCAAATGGGCATCATTGTCATTCCTACATTGAACGGTGAGATAATAGAACAATATGCTCTCCGTGCGGCGAAAGAATGGAAGCTTGGCCAGGCCGATAAAGACAATGGTATTGTAATGGTGATTGCTGTGAACGATCACAAAATGCGAATAGAAACAGGCCATGGGCTTGAAGGAGCTCTACCCGATGCTATTAGCAATCGTATCATTCGAAACGAAATGGCCCCGCGCTTTCGACGTGGAGATTTTGATGGTGGAGTAACTGCCGCGGTTGACGCAATCAATCTTGCCATCAAGGGTGAATACAAAGCAGATGGCCCACCTATCGGAAAGCGGCAGGGAAGCGGTGCTCTTTTTGGACTGATCATACTCGTAGTGCTTGGTGTTTTTACTTACTCTGCTCTCTTTACTAAAGGCTGTGCCGGATGGGGTCTTTACGGATTCCTCTCTCCCTTCTACTTTATCTTCCCTGGTGCTGCCTTTGGCAGCGCGTCATCGGGCCTACCCATCGTACTTAGCTACCTCGTTGCTTTCCCCATACTTAAGGTCATCCTGGCAAAAACAGCTTTTGGACAAAGAATTGCCCAACAAATGGAAAATTCTTCGAAAAACAATCGCGGATCAGGTGGCTGGTCTTCAGGTGGTGGCTGGTTCATCGGCGGTGGTGGCGGTGGCTGGGGTGGAGGAGGTGGTGGCGGCGGATTCTCCGGTGGTGGCGGAAGCTTTGGAGGCGGTGGAAGTTCCGGTAGCTGGTAATCCTGGCCGATGCGAGAAATTAAATCCATTGGTCTGTTTCAGATGCTGCATTCCATTTACTATCGCTTTTTTAATCTTCGCATCCAATAATCGATTAATCCTGTTTCCAGTAGTTTCAATCCCATTCCCGTCCTATTTTTGCCCCTCGATTTAATCTTATAGTCCTTTCAGCCATTAATTTTGTTTTATGAAGAGAGATAAAATAATCTTCGATCTTATCGAAAAAGAAAAGCACCGCCAGCAAAATGGCATTGAGCTTATTGCTTCAGAAAATTTTGTTTCAACTCAGGTAATGAAAGCACAGGGTACCGTGCTTACAAACAAATATGCTGAAGGACTTCCAGGTAAACGCTATTATGGTGGATGCGAGGTCGTTGATGAAATTGAGCAACTGGCAATTGATCGTATAAAAGAACTCTTTGGGGCGGAATGGGCGAATGTTCAGCCGCATTCGGGAGCGCAGGCGAACGCGGCCGTTATGCTTGCGTGCCTCAAGCCAGGAGATAAAATCCTTGGTTTCGATCTTTCCCATGGCGGGCATTTAACGCATGGCTCTCCAGTAAACTTCTCAGGCAAATTGTATCAGCCTTTCTTCTATGGGGTAGAAAAGGAAACGGGATTGATTGATTTTAATAAAGTAATAGAGACCGCCCAACGTGAAAAACCTAAAATGATCATCTGTGGTGCCTCTGCCTACAGCCGTGATTGGGACTATAAAAAACTTCGTGAGGCTGCTGATTCGGTGGGCGCATTGTTACTTGCTGATATCTCCCATCCGGCAGGTTTGATTGCACGTGGATTATTAAAAGATCCAATGGAGCACTGTCATATCGTAACCACCACGACGCACAAAACATTGCGAGGTCCACGTGGTGGATTGATTATGATCGGTAAGAATTTTGACAACCCATGGGGATTGAAAACTCCAAAAGGTGAACCAAGAAAAATATCTTCCATTCTGGATTCCGGAGTTTTTCCAGGAACGCAGGGCGGACCGCTTGAGCATGTAATTGCTGCGAAGGCAATCGCTTTTCAGGAAGCTATGAGTGATGAATACATGGATTATATCGTGCAAGTGGCAAAGAATGCAAAAGCAATGGCTAACGACTTTACAAGGCGCGGCTACAAAATAATTTCCGACGGAACAGACAATCACCTGATGCTGATCGATCTGAGATCAAAAAATCTAACCGGTAAAATTGCAGAAGAATCATTGATCAAGGCGGACATCACCATTAACAAGAACATGGTACCGTTCGACACTCAGTCACCAATGGTTACTTCTGGTATGCGCATTGGAACTCCCGCCATTACAAGCCGTGGGTTTAAAGAGAAAGACGTCGCGAAAGTGGTGGATCTGATCGATGAAGCGCTAAAAAAACCTTCCGACGAAAAACACCTGAAAAGCGTAAAGCGCAAGGTGAACGCTCTGATGAAGAAGTTTCCCCTGTACTCGTAAGTGTTTGATTTTTATTTCCCGTGGATTACATTGACTTTCGCGGATATTTTGTGTGGGCCCTTAAAGAGGGAAATTATCTATGAGTGAAGAAAAAGAAATGTCCTTCCTTGATCATCTCGAGGAATTACGCTGGCACATCGTTCGTTCTGTTATGGCCATTGTGGTTTTTACCATTGTTGCGTTCGTTTTCACGCCATGGGTATTTCAAAACATAGTCTTCGCACCCGCGCGAATCGATTTCCCAACATTCAAATGGCTCTGTAATCTGGGTCATTTTCTTGGTACCGAGAGCCTCTGCTTCCCGGCATTTCCTTTTAAAGTACAGAGCCGTTATATGACGGGGCAATTTACCATGCAAATTCTTGCCTCATTTGTCCTGGGCTTTATAGTTGCTTTTCCCTATGTGTTCTGGGAAATCTGGCGATTCATTAAACCCGGTCTTCGTGTCAATGAGGCGAAGAATTCAAGCGGTGCAGTCTTTGCTGTATCATTCTTGTTCTTATTGGGCATTTCATTCGGATATTTTGTGCTGTGCCCCATGATGACGCTGTTCTTTTCGTCGTACTCGATCAGTGATATGATCGTAAACGAATTTGACATCACATCTTATGTTTCCACATTCATCGCACTTGTGTTTGGAAGTGGACTTTTATTCCAGTTGCCGGTAGTCGTATATTTTATGACGAAAATCGGTTTGCTCACACCACAATTCATGCGCACCTATCGTCGTCATGCGATAGTTGTTATTCTGATCATCGGCGCTATCGTCACTCCTCCAGATCCATTGAGCCAGGTGTTGATTTCTTTGCCATTGTTTATGCTTTACGAAATCAGTATTTTCATATCAGCGTACGTTGTGCGCCAGAGAAGGAAAGAAGAAGAAGCAGAGGCAAAGGCAGATGAAATGACGGCATGATGCAAACAATTGCTATTGGATCAGACCACGCAGGGTTTGAATTGAAAGAACATCTCAAAAGCTGGCTTGAGCAAAAAGGTTATTCGCTAAAAGATTTTGGCGCACATAGCCCTGAGTCATCTGACTACGCTGACTTTGCCCATCCTGTTGCGCTTGCGGTAGAGAAAAAAGAATTTGATCTTGGTGTATTGGTTTGTGGAAGTGCCAACGGTGTTGCCATTACCGCCAATAAGCATCAAGGAATTCGTGCCGCTATCTGCTGGCTTGAAGAGCTTGCGACGTTGGCTCGTCAACACAACGATGCCAATGTTTTATGCATTCCCGCTCGCTTTCTCACCGTTGACGTCGCTGAAAAAATCACTGATCGTTTTCTGAATACAGGCTTTGAAGGAGGCCGCCATGCCCGGCGCGTTGGCAAAATCAGCTGTTAGCGCTTCCAGTAAATCTGATTCTCTTTCCGGTAATTGTTTTTTAAGAATGGAATACGTTCCACGAAGGGGGCAAGCTTGCCGGACTCATCAATTATTGCGTCAGGGGAATCTTCCAGAATGGCCTTATTAATCATAATCACATTTTCATACACATCCGGTTGATCGAAGTACTTTTTTGAGAGCTCCCAATCGAGAAAATATCCAGATAATTTATTTTGATTAAATAGTGACATGTCCTCTCCTATGACCATGATGTTCTTATTATTTACCTGTTTATCAAACTGCGAAGCCGAGGGAAAGAGAGCACTGTACTGTACACTCTGAAGTACGTTGAATTTTGAAAGCAGGTTTACCGATATCAGCCCCATAATTAATATCCATAGCATTATTTCAGCAAGAAGCTTCCTGCGGATCAGCAACAGATAATGACTGATAAAATAGGCCAATGGAGGAATGAAAGTGAAAAGGCTGTGAGGTGTACGTTCAGGGGTAAACCAAACCTGAAGCAACGCAATGCCTAGCCACACAAATATTACCTGAAAGAGTTGCGACTGATACTTTGTAAAATGTGCTTCACGCGTTAACATAAACAAAGAGGAAACAAAATAAATAAGAGGTATCGCACCTAAAATAAAAAGCGATTTTATACTTACCAGACTTGCCCCGAGTTCGGTAATGTTCGCCACATAAAAATGCGCCCACAGATTGTCTGTCTGCTCGTAACAATAATAAAAGAGAAAAAGAGAAGCATGCACCAGCCCATAGCCAAATAGCAATAACAAGATCTTTCTAAACGTAGCGCGGGCGAATAAAATCAATATAAAAATTGTGCCTATGAGAAATATGGTGGAGGAAAAAAGAAATAAGGAAGCCATTCCCAAAAACACTCCAAGATTCAACACGATTGAATCCCGATCAACACGGAATTCAATTTCCTTGAATAGATTATTTAATGCCAGCAGCAGGAGTGTTGACGCCAATAATTCTGCTGTGGTTGCCAGGAGATCAAAAGAGAAAAAACATAAAAAGCCGAAGATCAATGCCGGCACATAATTATTCTCGTTGTAGGCCTTGTTATTTATCAAAAGGATTCCAAAATAGCTGGCCTGGAAAAAAATCAATACCAGCGCCAGGATATGCCGCGCTATCAATGATCTGCCAAAAAGAAAATTCAGCACGCCATCAGTAAGTGCCATTAAAGGACCTGTCCGGTCAATGATTTCAACATAAAGGATCTTATCTCCGATCATTTCACCCACTACAATACCTTTCAACTCTTGAAGAGTTATTCCCGGTAAATTGATCAACAGCGGAAGGCTCGCCAGCGTGAGCAATACCAAAAGGCTTAAAAGCCGGTAGGGGTCGTTGATTCGAAAGTAGCGAAGCACTAAATCTTAAATTATGGCGCAAATAACTAAAAATACTTAAGGTATCGCACATTGAAAGCGATGAACCGATTCACCAACGACTTTCTTACCTTTACGAGATGAGTGGAACCGTGCGACAGCAAAAATTCAGCAAGCTGATTCAAAAAGAACTCAGCGACATCTTTCAGCGTGATCAACGAGGCCTTTTGGGCAATGAGTTTGTTACAATTATGGATGTGAAAATAAGTCCCGACCTGAGCGTTGCCAGGATATATATCAGCATGGCGCTGGTCAAAGACAAAAAAACCCTTCTGGAAAAGCTAGACCTCCACAAAAAAGAAGTCCGCAAAGCCCTGGGTGACAGAATTCGCAACCAGGCCCGTATCATTCCACAACTTGTATTTTTCCTTGATGAAACCGAAGAAGGAGCACAGCGGATTGAAGATCTGATCAAAAGTCTTAACATCCCTCCTGCCGAGTCTGAATAGTAATATTATTTTACGGTATGAATCTACCCTTCTTTATCGCACGCCGCTATTTTCTCTCGAAGCGTAAAAAGAATTTCATAAACGTCATTTCAATTCTGTCAATGATTTGCGTGGCAGGTGTAACGGCCGCGTTGATCATCGTTCTCTCCGTATTCAATGGTCTTGAGGTTTTACTTGGCTCGCTTTATACCTCGTTTGATCCGGAAATAAAAATTGAATCCATAAAAGGAAAATCCTTCGAGGTGAATGATAAATTCATTGCCTCCATTCAATCTGTGCAGGGAGTAAAAATCATTACACAGGTAATCGAGGATTATGCGTATGTAAAGTATCGCGACGCCAGTATGGTCGTAACAATTAAAGGGGTAAGCGATAATTTTATTGATCAGCACCGGCTCGATGATCATATTACCGAAGGTGAGCTGGCTTTAAAGAAGGATAGCATCCCTTTTGCCATCCTGGGAAGAGGTGTCCGTTACGCTCTTTCTGCAAATGTGAAGGATGATATGTTTGCTCTCCAGGTTTACTACATAAAGAATTTCAAAACAGGGACCGTCGATCCGTCAAAGATATATTCTCGCAAAAGCATTCGCCCTGGCTCAGTGTTCGCAATTGAAAAAAACTTTGATGAAAATTATATTTTTGTTCCTCTTAATTTTACAAAAGAGTTACTCGATTATGGCAATAAAAGAACGTCATTGGAGGTACAAACGGATGGATCGGACTTGAAGACAGTTCAGGAGGAGCTGCATAAAGTCCTTGGAGAAAATTTCACTGTGCTCACCAATAAAGAGCAACACAAGGACCTATACCGTCTTTTAAAATTTGAAAAACTTTTTTCATTTTTTGCATTGTCTCTGCTCCTGCTCGTTGGCTCAATTAACATGTTCTTTTCGCTCATGATGCTCGCCATCGACAAAAAGAAAGACATCAGTATTCTCACAGCAGTGGGTGCACCGGCATCACTCATTAAGAAAATATTTCTAGCAGAAGGTGCCCTGATATCCTTTATCGGTGCGGTGGTTGGCCTGGTGGGTGGGGCCATTTTGGTCTATCTGCAGGACACTGTTGGACTAGTAGGCATGGGTATGGAGAACGTTATTGTCACCTACTATCCGGTAAAAATGCAGGTTTCCGATTTCGTCCTAACCGGCTCGGTGGTCCTTGGCCTGACACTGCTAATGTCATTCCGGCCCGCCATTCTAGCCTCACGTTCCTATTCAATCGACCACCTTTGATGTAAGATTTCGGTCTAAAACACAAAAAAAATTTACCAGAGATTACCTATTTTGCAATTCTGCTTTTTCTGAAAAGTGGCAAAATTCAGTTTTGCCCTCTCTTTAGAGAAGTAAAACACAGATTTAGCCCCAAAAACGAATGAAAGTATCGGCAGCACAGCCGTTTCACCTAATCTACTCGCTGTACCAACACGAGTACCTGGGCTATATTTTTGAGGCTTTCATTGTGCACCTCGACGAAAAGGGAAAGCTTACCTACCAGCATCAGAACATTTCTTCCAAAAATGCCCGTGAGTTTTCCAAGGGTCTTGACGAACGTGACTATGAATTAATTGATCTCATGGACAGCATGAACCAGGATGCCGTGCTCCGCCATTTCTCGAAAAAAATAATGAAGCCCGATGAATTCTTCTCCAGAATATTCAAGAAAGACAAGGGTGAAGAAAAATTTCTCCAGGAGCAGATAGAAGCGTACATGGAAAAGCGCCGTGCCGCCATATTAGAAAAAATAAAAGGCAAACGCCTTTTTGAAATGGGTAACGACGGTGAACCAACCTGGCGCAAGGTGGATGTGCTGGAACATCGCGCGAATGTAAAATTTCACTTCATCCGCAGTGCAGAGAACACAACGTACTACCCGACCATAACCTACAATGGGAATAATGTAGAGATCCCAAGCACAGTAGCATACATGGTTTGTAAAACCCCAGCGTGGATCGTCATAGACGCTAAACTTTATGGATTTGACAAACCCGTTGATGGAAAAAAATTGAATCCTTTCCTTACACGGAAAAGCATTGTCATTCCTAAAAATCTGGAAGAAAATTATTACAACAATTTCATTTCAGCATTGGTGGCATCGTTTGAAGATGTCGAGGTACAGGGATTTGAAATCATGAAAAATGTTTACGAGCCACATCCTCTCCTGACCATATCAGAGCTGCCGCAGACAAACACCAAAGAGGCTACCGCACTTTTTGCCGAACATCCGGAAGAAAAGCCAAGCAATGACGAAGCGGGAAAAATAGTATTTGACCTGTCATTCAAATATGGAAAGTATCGCTTTCGCGGTGATGCCTTTGGCGATGTAAGTGTAACGATGGAGAAAAAAGAAAATGATTTTATTTTTCATCGAATAAAAAGAGATATAAACTCTGAAAAGAAATTCGCCCAAACACTGGTCAAACTGGGCCTTCCGCTTGGTGGCAACTTTCGTACTGCCATAGAAAAAGCACATGCCTTTTCATGGATAAATGAAAATCGTGTTAATCTGTTAAATTTTGGATTTGAGGTCAGCCAGCCGGAAAATCGAGATAAAAAATATTTTGTTGGGAAGGCCGTAATTGAACTAGAAGTAAAAGAAACCATCGACTGGTTTGACATCCACGCCAAGATCCGGTTTGGTGAGTTTGAGATCTCTTTTAAGGAACTGCGAAAACTTATTCTGAAAAAGAAAGTTGAGTTCAAACTGCCCAATGGAGAGATCGCCATTATTCCTGAAGCCTGGTTGATCAAATACGGAGACTTGTTTGCCATGAGCGAAACTCACGGCATAAATGAAAAACCGGTATTGCACAAATACCATCTCAACCTGGTTAAAGAACTTCAGGAAGGTAACCTCGCGAAAGTTCACATGAGTGATCGTCTGCGTAATCTTGAAAATTTTACTGGAATAAAAGACTATCCTCTTCCTGCCGGATTCAATGGTCAACTGCGCCCCTATCAAAAAGCTGGATATAACTGGCTCAGATTCCTCAATGAATTTCGTCTCGGTGGATGTTTGGCCGATGACATGGGACTTGGAAAAACAGTTCAAACATTAACCCTGTTGCAATCCGAGAAAGAGAAGGGAAATGTTGGCACTTCTCTTCTGATCATGCCAACCTCCTTGCTCTATAACTGGGAAATGGAGGCAGCTAAATTTACCCCTGAGCTCAAAATACTTACCTACACCGGAACTAATCGTAACAAAGACATTGAGCGTTTCCATAAGTATGATATTGTACTCACCTCCTATGGAATCACCCGATTGGATATTGAATCCCTTCAAAAATTCAATTTCCACTATATAATATTGGACGAATCGCAGGTAATAAAAAATCCAACGTCGAATATCGCCAAGGCAGTGCTCCAGCTAAAGTCACGCTTTCGTTTGACTTTAACTGGTACACCTCTTGAAAATACTACCATGGATCTTTGGTCACAAATGACCTTCATCAATCCGGGATTGCTTGGCGGCCAGACATTCTTTAAAAATGAGTATCAGGTTCCTATTGAAAAAAGGCAGGACGAAGCCAAGACCAAAAAGCTCAATGCCATTATCAAGCCTTTTGTTTTAAGAAGACTGAAGTCGCAGGTGGCAACGGATCTTCCAGAAAAAGTAGAAAATATTTATTACACGAATCTTTCTCCGCAACAAGAAGAAAAGTACGAAGAAGCAAAGTCGTTTTATCGCCATAAGATCCTCGACCTCATCGAAAAGGAGGGACTAAATAATTCGCGCATCACAATTCTCGAAGGACTAACAAAGCTGCGCCAGATCTCCAACCATCCTCGCATGGTTGACATCCACTACAAAGGTGATTCTGGAAAACTGGAAGATCTTTCCCACATGATAGAGAACGCTTTACTCGAAGGTCACAAAC
Organism: Cytophagales bacterium; assembly: GCA_038229375.1. Classification (GTDB taxonomy): domain Bacteria; phylum Bacteroidota; class Bacteroidia; order Cytophagales; family Cyclobacteriaceae; genus ELB16-189. The sequence continues at coordinate 184,340 of JBBRON010000001.1, forward strand.
TTTTGATCTTTAGTCAATTTGTAAAACATCTTGAGATCGTGAAAGAGTTTTTAAAATCAAAAAAGATTGATTTCGCCTATCTCGATGGCTCAAGTATGGATCGTAAAGACCAGGTTGAAAAATTCAACAAGGACCCTAATCTGAAAATTTTCCTTATCTCCATAAAAGCCGGTGGTCTTGGTCTTAATCTCACTGAAGCAGATTATGTATTTATACTTGATCCCTGGTGGAACCCTGCTGTTGAGCAGCAGGCAATTGACCGGGCGCATCGCATAGGACAGAAGAAAAAGGTTTTTACCTATAAATTCATCACTAGAAATACCGTTGAAGAAAAGATCCTTCAACTGCAAAAAAATAAATTGCGGCTTTCTGAAAGTCTCATCAGTACCGAAGAGAGTATTGTGAAAGCGCTTACCCGCGAGGATATTGAGATGATGCTCACTTGATGTCGAATTACCGGGTTATTTTTGAGTCAATTATCGCCCATTTCTGCACGCGTCTTCTTCCATCGATCATGTGACCACAACCACCCTTCAGGTTGCTGACGGATTATTTTCTCAGTTGCCTTTATGTAGCTCTCAACAATAATGAGATCGTTCTTTAAATAGGGTGGATTTGCAATATTGATAAGTTCACATTCATAGTAACCGCGCCGCACTTTCCTACTGACAAAAAATACTACAGGGTATTGAGTGATGATCGATAGTTGATTGATGCCCTGGAAGAAAGCAGTGTCCTGATCTAAAAATTTTGTCCAGTAGCGTTTGTCATGGTGGAGTCCAGGAAACTGATCTGCCAACAAGGCCAGTCCATGCAAGCTGCCCTTCAACCTTAAAGCCTCTCGTCCTACTTTTTCGCGAAGAATTGGTTTTGCTCCGAAACGCTGTCGAATAATATTGGAAAAATTATCAAAAAATTGTGAGCTCTGCTTTTGATAAACATAATACAGGGGCGGAGTGGTACTCAGGCAAGCCGATGCCAGCATCCACTCCCAGTTAAACTGGTGAGCCGTAAGGTAAATCATTGAGTTGCTCTTTGCAGCGATTGACTCAATGACTTCGGGGTTCTTAAATTTCATCCTCTTCTTCACCTGTTCACTGGGCATTGTCATCAGCTTTAGTGTTTCAATTGGATAATCACAGAGGTTGCGATAGAATTCCTTTTCAATATGATGCAATTCTTCAGCAGATTTTTCAGGAAAAGAATTTTTCAAATTTGTCTGCACCACCCGCCGTCGGTATCGCAAAATGCGATACCCCACCACAAACATGAGGTCAGAAAAAACATAGAGAAAAGAAAGAGGAAGGCGGGAAAGGATTCTTAGGAAGAACATAGCAGACAAAATTACGCGAATGTTTTATTATTACATTTGACGAATCGTTAAGACAAAAAATGAAAGACAAAGTTGTCATCATCACAGGTGGATCTTCCGGCATTGGTAAGGCTATGGCAGAAGAGTTTGGTAAGCATGGTTCAAAGATATTTATCACCGGAAGAAACGCGTCCGACCTCGAAACAGTTCTTCAAGATCTAAAGAAAAAAGGTATTGACGCCGCAGGATTTCCGGCAGATGTAAGTATTGAAGAAGACAATCAAAAGATGGCGCAGGAGGCAGTGCGTATTTTCGGGCGAATCGATATTCTCATAAATAATGCGGGAATTACGATGCGGGCTCTATTTGAAGAGGTGGATTTGTCAGTGATGAAAAAAGTCATGGACATTAATTTCTTTGGTGTGATCTATGCGACTAAATACTGTCTTCCCGAGATTATTAAGAACAGGGGTTCGGTAATTGGCATTTCGTCAATAGCCGGATACCGGGGACTTCCTGCACGTGCTGGTTACTCGGCATCAAAGTTTGCGGTTAATGGTTTTCTCGAAGTCTTGCGCACCGAGATGCTGAGAAAAGGAGTTCACGTTTTAACAGCATGCCCTGGATTTACAGCCTCAAATACTCGCAAGCGCGCGTTAACAAAAGATGGTTCTATTCAGGGGGGATCTCCACGCGATGAAGCAAATATGATGAGTGCCGAGGAATGCGCGCTTCATATCTACCGGGCTACCGTGAGTCGCAAAAAAATAATCATCCTTACCGTCCAGGGAAAGCTCACAGTATTCTTAAACAAGTGGTTTCCTGGACTTGTTGATAGGCTGGTCTATAATGTAATGGCAAAAGAGCCCGACAGTCCGTTTAAATAAAATCAGGTCTTGCTAAGTAATACAAGTTTTGTGTTGTCGGCCTTGCTTACATTTTTGTAGAAGTCTACGAATTCAGAATACGACTCTTTGGGGAAAGTCCCTTTCCACACTTTCATTCTCCTTATGTATACTAGTTTACCCCCATTGAATTCATACTTTGTTTCATACTCGCCGAAGCGGGAAGTGATTTTTGATGGTTGAGGTAGGAACTCCGGGTAAAGATTTTCCGGAAAGGTAAATCGAATAGTATCAATGTCCGTGAAATTTGAATACTGCACCACATCATTCTTTCGCGTTAACATTTTTTCGGGGATCAATGAACTTTTATTCATCAGATTCGGTGAAATAAAAATTCTTTTGCCGCTGACTGATGCATATTTATTCAAAGAAAGATCCAGCGTTACGGTCGCTGAAGGAATTTTATCTTTTACTTGAGTCATTGAGAATTTATTGAGCGTAAAGACTGGAATTTTTGTGTTGTTCAGAACCCATTTTTTCTGATCATCAAAACCGCCTTCAAGTCTAAAATTCAAATCTCCGCTTTCGTATTGCGTTCCCCTATACGTGGTAACGACTTGCGCCTTCGCGTCTCCAGCCAGATCTACATCGACTTTAGCTGTTCTTGTTTTTAGATTTTGCTCTGCAGAATAGGATGGTGTTTTCACAAGCTTACCCCCATCTTCTGTGACCATAAGCGCATATCTGTCACCGGTAAAATTTCCCATATAACCAAAAGGCACGGTCTGATTTGTGCATTCCATCCACAATGTGTCTCGTCCGTTAGGAACCGCCACTATTACATGATTCGCTTGATGGCTCGGAAAATCCCTGATCACCTCGGCGGCATTGTCCCCAGCTCTGACGGAGGTGTAATAACCTTTTATTCCAACTTCCTTTAGCATTGCAACCATATAATTGGAAAGAGCTTTGCAGTCTCCATATCCGGTTTCATCGACAACTGATGCAGGAAATGTTTGCATACCACCGACGCCTAACTGAATGCTCACATATCGAGTTTTACCCTGCATATATTCATATAACTTCTTTGCTTTCTCTTCCGTAGTTGAAAGGTTTCTTGTGAGACTCCTAATTTTATCTTTTGTCGCTTCCGGAAGGGCATCCCTGTCTTTATTTAGTAGTGCTTCCCATGTTCCATAGGACTTCCACGAGGACATATTTCCATGTGCACCATATTGAAATTCGGACGGACCTGCCATAATATTTGGAATAACCTTTCTAATACTAGGACTATATGGTTCGAATTTTTTTGGTTTCTTGTTTTGAAAATTCCACGTTACACTTTCCCTTCCGCCGGGAAGTTGTGTTTTCGAACCATCGGCAACCATGGTCAATTTGAATCGGGGAGCCAGCTGTTTAGGATATATAACATTATAAGAAATGTTCTGGATGGAAATTTCATCATCAAGATGAAGAATAAATCCAGGTACAGAATATAAATATTCGAACTCGATTTCATATTCAAACTCAACAGTATAAGGATATATGGTCAATGATAGGTCTGCAATTTTAACGCGGTCATCTTCATAGAGGCTATATCCCGAAATAGCGCTTTGATCTTTTATTTCGCTTTGCTTAAGTCTTTTTACTTCATTGCCTGAAGCATCATATGCATAGCCTTTAAGGAGTGTAATCTTGCTGGTTTTATCATACCAGAGGTGTTCAATCGCTTCTGATTTAGCTTTGGCGTTCAAAATCGTAATTACCTTATGAATTCGCTCTACCGATTTATTGATAGCTAGTATTTCAAAACTAGTATTGCTCTCCCTCACTACTGCATACATCCCTTCTTTTAAACTATCCGGAATATCACTCACACGGTACTTAGTATCGACCGCAAAAAGAGGAGTGGAAAGCCTAAGAATAAATAGCATTGCTATAAGAATTTTCATTTTATTGCTTCTTTATTACAATCTGTTCATTCTGCTTTGCCACCACCTGATTATAAAACTCCCGAAGGCTATTATATTCTTCTACGGTAAAAATAGATTGGTTAATATTTAGTTGGCTGGTAAATTGAATCTTGTCTCCCACCTGAGAGAGGTTATAAACATACTTTGCTCCCGCTTTCGGAAGCATGAAAACCTTCGGTTTTGGTAATTCTTCAACCACATAACCCTGTGGTATTTGAAACTTACCCATTATCAGCTGTTCCGTTGGGCTTCCAAAATCTACCGGATAGGTTCTTGTCTCCGACTTAAAGGGGTTCTCCTCCAATCTTCCAGAAACAAATGGATTTAAATACATGACATTTCCTGATTGCTGAATTTGCTCCGGAATTTTGACTTCGTAGCTCTCTTTAACTGTTTGGCTTAGTTCTTTGGTGTTTTCAAATTTACTTTTTTGAAGCTCCCATTGACGAGATGAGGCCAATTCGTTGACATAAGTTTCTTCACCTTTTTTTAAATACTCGGCCCTCATTTTCTGTGCATCGTAACCATCACGACTAATAAGTACATTACCAGCCATTTCGCCGTTGTCAGAAAGTGCTAACTCAAAATTTGAGATTGTTCTTGATTTGAAACTTGGGGTAATGGGAATCCATCGAGAAAATTTTTCAGATATTATCAAACCTTCACCATTAAGACACCTTTCAGGAAGAACATTCATCGGAAGCGATCGATCGGTAGCATCCAGAAACACTACCTTATCTCCCAAAGTAACGGCACAGATCACATAATTAAATTGATTAGACGACGGAACTTGTTTACGTATAAATCCATGGTTACGAGTACTTATCAACACGGGATCTGCAGCAATACCCGCTTTCATAAGCATTGATACCAATAAGAGATTTATATCTGCAGAACTTCCCTTTTTATCGTTTACGACTTTCTTTAGATTTTCTGTTATATAAAGCCTGTAGTTACCATTCCATTCCACATTTGTTTTCACATAATTAAAAATCTTGCCCACTTTATCTCCAACCTCTGTTATCCCCGCTATCTCGCTATTGGTAATATCTTTAAGAAATCCCGCTCCCGCTATTTCCCAGCCAAACCTCGCGTTTTCCAAGAATTCCTTATTCAATCCTTCCCAAGTGCCCATATAATTTCGCTCCTTTCCTCCAGGGAGTTGTTGAAAAATCAATTCGAAATTTATCTTTGAAATATAATCCACCGTGTTATTCATACGCGGCTCTGCTTTGAAGGCTGGAACGTCCTGAGCTACCCATCGAAAATCATTCCTCATGAAACCCAATTGATCCGAATCAAAAGTTGTTTGTGCTAATCTCCCCGTAGTAGTCTCCTTTGTTGTGAATTGGATTACATCAGAAGCTTGTTTCACTTCTGCTATCGTTGGCTGAATGTAGCCGATCATTGTTTTCTGGTACTCAAAGTATTCTGGAATATGGGCTCGGTATTCGCTCCAAATAGTGGGAATTGTCGATTGAAATTCCCAATCCTGAAAATTAAAAATGAATTCAGAATAAATAGTATAAGCAATCTCAAGAATAGTTCCTTCCTTAACGTTGGGTAAAGTAAATTTTACTTGATTCCAGTTGTCATTGATTTTCTCGTTAAAAGTCCCTTCACTTTTCATTTTGGTTTCAACCATTTTTCCTCCTTCAAGGTTATAACTGACCGCTTTGAGGCTGGTTATTTTTTCGGATCGCTCGTTGTTATGGTAAATAGGAATGTTAAACTCAGCAAATGAGTAGGCATCCTTTTTGAAAATCTTAATTCTCCTTATACGGTCAAAACGAACCATAAAACCGTTGCTATGATCATAATCCATACGTGACTCACCATAGTCCATCAACACAACTCCCGCGGCCGCGGTGTCCTTCTCATAACGCGACATCTTCAAATCATTCATTGGGATATCACCATATTTGATTGGAGCTTTTTGTGCCTGGGCAACTAAAGAGATAGTAGCCAGTGCTACCAGTATTATTTTATTCATGTCGAGGGAAGGTAAGTTTGAAAAACGAAAATAGCAGAATCTCGCTAACTGGCATTAACTATGTAAGTTTACTTTAGTTTTAAATTGTTTTTTATTGATGTCCAAATCAAAATCCCAATTTTTCTGCCAGAGCTGCGGTTATGAGTCCTCCAAGTGGGTGGGAAAATGCCCCTCGTGTGGCACCTGGAATTCCTTTGTTGAGGAAATTGTAACCAAAGGAGCAGAAAAAAACGATTGGCGACAGGATTCAACCCGCCAAAAAGTTAATCAACCAAAAAATCTCGATGAAATTCAGACGGGTACGGAATACCGGATTGTTTCTCAAAACCTGGAACTCGATCGCGTACTGGGAGGAGGGATTGTTGCCGGATCTCTTGTATTAATAGGTGGAGAGCCTGGCATTGGAAAATCAACGTTGATGCTTCAGATCGGCCTCGGACTTAAAAATCTGAAAGTGCTATATGTGTCTGGTGAAGAAAGTGAGCAGCAACTAAAGATGAGAGCTCAGCGACTTGGCATCGATAAAGGGGCAAAGAATTTCTTCACCCTCACGGAAACAAACACGAAGAATATCTTTCTGGCAATTGAATCCCTGTTACCACAATTAGTGATCATTGACTCTATTCAAACTCTATTCTCACCTCTTCTCGACAGTACTCCCGGCAGCGTAGGCCAGGTACGTCACTGTGCAGGTGAACTCATGAAGTTTGCGAAGGAAACGAGCACACCCGTATTCCTGGTGGGCCACATTACAAAAGACGGAGCGCTCGCTGGTCCCAAAGTATTAGAACATATGGTTGACACGGTTCTTCAATTTGAAGGTGATCAGCATCTCGCCTATAGAATTCTACGCACGACCAAGAATCGTTTCGGCTCTACTGCTGAAATAGGCATCTATGAAATGCTTGGTACCGGATTAAGAGAAGTAAGCAATCCTTCTGAAATTCTGATCTCACAAAAAGATGGACCTCACACCGGCGCTACCATCGCAGCGACATTGGAAGGAAACCGGCCTTTGTTAATAGAAGTACAATCATTGGTAAGTCCTGCGTCATATGGCACACCTCAACGTACACCAACAGGTTTCGATCAGAAGCGATTGAACATGTTACTGGCTGTTCTGGAAAAACGCTGTGGCTTCCGGATGGGAACACAGGATGTTTTTCTTAACATGGCGGGTGGTATTCGAGTGGAAGATCCTGCCATTGATCTTGCTATCTGCATTTCTATAATTTCTTCGATGGAAGAAATTTCTATCTCCGACAAAATCTGCTTTGCGGCAGAAATAGGATTGGGAGGAGAATTGCGTGCTGTCAATCGAATAGAACAAAGAATCTCAGAAGCAGAAAAGCTTGGCTTTGAAGAAATTTATATTTCGAAGTTCAATCAAAAAACTTCTGTTGCAAGAAGTAAGATAAAAATCCATACAATGGGCAAGCTTACCGAAGTGTTTGAGGCGTTGTTCGGTTAGTTTGTAGTTTCGGCGGAATAGTCGCCTTGAAGGCCACCCGTATGAATCACCAGAATAATAGAGCCTCTATCAAATTTACCTTTCCTGATTCCGTCATAAACGCCAAACAACATTTTTGCGGTATACACCGCGTCAAGAACCAAATTGTTGTTTCGCTTCTGAATTGAAATGAAATCCATCAACTCAGTTGTTCTTTTTCCATAACCGCCAAAATGATACGCAGTGTTAATCTCCCAATTCTTCAGATGAACTGCTTCCATGGGTAAAAGATTTCTTACGTTCTCTTCAAGGAACGCACCACCCTTCAATGACGAGTATGCAATCACTTGCTTTTTGCCTTCAAGTCCTGCCACAATCCCTGCCAGGGTTCCGCCAGTACCCACCGGCAAGCACACGTAATCACATTCAATTACAGAAAGATGTTTTTTTGCAAACTCCGAACACCCCTCTACGGCTAGTTTGTTGCTGCCACCTTCGGGAATCAAATAAAATTCACCAAACTGTTTTTTCAGATTACTAATAAAGCCTTCTTCAGTTTTTTGTCGGTATTCTTCTCTTGACACATAGTGCAAGAGCATATCCCTCTTCTTTGCGAATAAAAGTGTAGAATTTAACGGATGAGTTTCTTCGCCTCTTATAATTCCTATACTCTTGATGCCGGCCTCGTAAGCTGCAGCCGCCGTTGCAAAAATGTGATTTGAGTAAGCTCCTCCGAATGTTAACAGCGTGTCATAATTCAATCGAAGCGCTTCCTTGATATTATACCTCAGCTTCCACCATTTATTCCCGGATATCTCCGAATGGTTCAAATCCTCTCTTTTAATCAATACTTGAACTCCAAATTCGATGAAAAGGGGATCATCAAGCTGTTCGACGGGAGTTATTCGATAGCTAAAAGGCATAAACTAATTTTAATAGTAAATACTAATTTTAATAGTATTTTTGATTGTGGATGAATCCTATTTCAAAGGTCGCGGTGCCCAGATAAAGCCAGAAAACAAATTCCTCAAAGCTCATTATGTCACTGACCATATTGAGGGACTTGATGAGCCTCTCCTTGATACTCCCACCACGCAGATTTTTATCGAACATCCGAAAAAGATTATCAACAAGGTAGACAGTCCCGACTTGGGAATGATGTATTCCATGAATCCATACCAGGGTTGCGAACATGGATGCATATACTGTTATGCACGCAACACACATGAGTATTACGGTTTCAGCGCTGGAATAGATTTCGAAAGTAAGATTATAGTTAAACAAAATGCACCGCAGATCCTTGAACAAGAGCTCCTGAAAAAAAACTGGCATGCTGTGCCAATTATGCTATCCGGCAACACTGATTGTTATCAGCCTCAGGAACGCAAATTTGAACTAACACGTAAGATGCTGCAGGTCCTGGCGAAATACAGACATCCTGTGAGCCTGATCACAAAGAACAGCCTTATCACCCGCGACACCGACATCCTTCGAGACCTTGCGTCGGATAACCTAGTGCATGTTGCTATCTCCATAACAACTCTTAACGAAGATCTGAGGCGGGTGATGGAACCCCGCACCGCCAGTGGGGTCAAGCGCCTGAAAACAATAGAAACGTTGTCAAATGCCAAGATACCAGTGATGGTTATGACAGCTCCGATCATTCCTGGTCTCAATCATCATGAAATACCCGCTCTGATAAAAGCTGCTGCCGATCACGGCGCTCTTACCGCTGGTATGACGGTTGTTCGCCTCAACGGTTCTATAGGAAAAATCTTTGAGGATTGGCTTCGTAAGAATTTTCCAGATCGGTTTGATAAAGTCTGGAATCAGATCCGCTCTCTTCACGGTGGCAACGTAAATGATTCTGACTTTGGCCGGCGAATGGCCGGTGAAGGAAATATTGCTGATGTTATTCACCAATTGTTCCGCTCTGCAAAAAAGAAATATATGGCCGGCAGGAATTTACCTCCCTATGACTTGACGAAATTCAGAAAGGGTGGGAATTTAAGCCTGTTCTAAGATAGTAGTCGAGGATTCAGGAGTTGAGAATCAATTAGAATCTGTAGTATGAAATCGTTTGTTCCTTAATTTAATAGTTCATGTTTACGACTTATCCTGTTAAACGCAGGAACTTAGAATCCTTCTATTCTTAGGTTTTGTATATTTGTGTCGTGAAAGGAAAAATCGTCATCACGTTACTGGCTGTTTACCTGATTGCCTCTACGGAGTTTCATCAGGTGCTGCGATTGCCATTGCTGATGAAGCATTACTCCGAGCACAGCGCGCAGGTTGACTTGACCTTTTGGGAATTTCTGGTCATGCATTATGAAACGGATGTTCCTCATGATGACACCGACATGAAGCTTCCTTTCAAAGATTGCCATCATTCCACTACAATATCATTCACCGCGCTTCCGTCGCAGAACATATCGCTTACTCTGCCAACGCTTATTAAAAGCGAGTCCGCTCCTGTTTTTAATCATTCCCATTTTCGTTCATCCTATCTGGATGAAATTTTTCAACCGCCCAGGGTTTAGTTGCTGCTCAAGTCCCAATTCAATTAGGACTCTCTCTCATTTTACTAAAATAAGCTCAGTCATTCACCTTTACATCAGTTAAGGTTGATTGTTGTATTTAACAATACATTCGATCGCTCCTTCTGATTCAGGCAAAATGGCAGATGCCAAAAATATATTCTATGCTGGATCGGATTATTCATTTCTCAATACACAATAAACTCATCGTCGGCCTATTCACTTTAGTGTTAATCGGATGGGGAAGTTATTCAGTTACACAGCTTCCTATTGATGCTGTTCCTGACATCACCAACAACCAGGTACAAGTGATTACCATTGCGCCGACACTTGCGGCACTGGAGATAGAAAGGCTTGTTACTTTTCCGGTGGAGCAGACTATGACCACCATTCCGGGAATAACTGAAATCCGTTCTTTTTCCAGGTTCGGTCTGTCGGTTGTTACCATCGTATTCAATGACAAAACAGAGGTTTACTGGGCACGTCAGCAGGTAAATGAGAGGTTATCACAAGCAAGAAGTTTAATACCCTCAGGTGTCGGTTCACCGGAACTTGCTCCGCTAACCACCGGGCTGGGGGAGATTTATCAATATGTTGTACGGCCAAAAAAGGGATTCGAAAAGAAATTCTCTTCGATGGATCTTAGAACGATTCAGGACTGGATTGTCCGCCGGCAGTTGCTGGGTGTGAAGGGCGTAGCCGATGTTGCCAGTTGGGGGGGAGAATTGAAGCAATATGAAATTGCCTTAAAACCAGAGCAGCTGCGCAGTACCAATGTTACCATCAATGAAGTCTTTTTGGCGCTTCAAAAAAATAACCAGAATACGGGTGGAGCCTACATCGATCAAAAACCGTATGCTTTTTTCATTCGAAGCGAAGGACTCATTCAAACTCCGGAAGACATTCAAAAGATTGTAATCAAAAAAAATGCAAACGGGCTACCTGTCCTTATTCAAGATGTAGCCGCAGTACAATATGGATATGCTACACGCTATGGAGCGGTAAGCTATAATGATGCCGGGGAAGTTGCTGGCGCCGTCGTGATGATGTTAAAAAACGCAAATTCTTCTCAGGTAATTGCAGATGTTAAGACTCGCATTGAACAAATCCAAAAGACTCTTCCGGAGGGAGCTGAAATCTATCCGTTTCTCGACAGAACAAAATTGGTAAAGAGTGCAATCGCAACGGTAACCCGGAATCTAGCAGAAGGAGCATTGATCGTTGTCTTCGTGCTCGTACTTATGCTTGGTAATCTGCGCGCGGGACTGATTGTTGCCTCTGTGATTCCATTGTCAATGCTGTTTGCTATTATCCTGATGAATTTTTTTGGAGTGTCGGGCAACTTGATGTCTCTGGGGGCGATTGACTTTGGTTTGATCGTTGATGGCGCTGTTATTATTGTAGAAGCGACCATGCATCACCTGGGTGTTTCAGGTGTTGCTCGTAAACTTTCTCAAAACGAAATGAACGAAGAAGTGAGCCTTGCCGCCAGTAAAATGATGCGTTCGGCCGCCTTTGCACAGGTGATTATTCTTATCGTCTATATTCCAATTTTAACATTGGTTGGGATTGAGGGAAAGATGTTCAGGCCCATGGCTCAGACAGTTTCGTTTTCTGTTGTTGGCGCCTTGATCTTATCCCTCACGTATGTGCCAATGATTTCTTCTCTTATGTTAAGTAAGAAAACGTTCCATAAAAAGAATATCTCTGATAGGCTTGTTGGCAGGATTCATCGTTTTTACCAACCCATTATTGAATTCTGTTTACATCGTAGAATTTGGGTACTCTCTATGTCACTTGTGGCATTGATAGGCAGTGGTTTCTTGTTCTTCACTCTCGGGGGTGAATTTATTCCTACGCTGGATGAAGGTGATTTCGCCGTAGACACCCGTGTGATTACAGGTAGTTCACTTTCACAGAGTGTGGAGGCAACTCAAAAAAGCGCTCGCGTATTGCTCGACAATTTCCCTGAAGTGAAGGAGGTGGTCACAAAAACTGGCACCTCTGAAATTCCTACAGATCCGATGTCACTTGAAGCAAGTGACCTGATGGTAATATTAAAAAATCACGATGAATGGACTAGTGCTTCAACACGGGATGAGTTGGCGGAAAAGATGAACACAAAATTACATGAGCTTGTGCCTGGCGTTTCCTATGGATTTCAGCAGCCGATACAGATGCGATTTAATGAACTAATGACCGGAGCACGACAAGACGTTGTGATTAAAGTATACGGTGAGGACCTTAACCAACTTGCGCACTACGCGGAATCCATTGGAAAAATTGCCAAAACAGTAGAAGGTGCACAGGACATTTATGTAGAGCCAATTGGGGGCCTTCGTCAGATTGTAGTTCGTTATGACCGGAATGAGCTTGCGCGATTTGGCTTGTCTATCGAAGATGCCAATCGAACCTTGCGAACTGCTTTTTCCGGTGAGGTGGCCGGCCTCGTATTTGAAAATGAAAAACGATTTGACCTTGTGGTGCGATTGGCAAAGGCCAGTCGCCAGAACATTGACGATATCAAAGACCTTTATATCACGACCACCTCAGGTCAGAATGTGCCTCTAAAACAACTTGGCAATGTGGAGTATGAGGTGGGACCCAATCAAATTCAGCGTGATAATGCCAGGCGAAGAATAGCTGTCGGTTTTAACATTCGTGGCCGTGATGTAGAGAGCATAGTCAAAGAAATTGATGAGAAGATTGTAGCACAAGTAAAGTTCGAACCAGGCTATTTTATTTCATATGGAGGTTCGTTCAAGAATCTGGAAGAGGCCAAGCAACGCCTCATGATCGCTGTGCCATTAGCGCTTGCTTTGATCTTCCTTCTGCTTTTCTTCACGTTCCATTCCTTGCGCCAGAGCCTCCTTATTTATACTGCCATTCCACTCTCGGCGATAGGTGGCGTTGTTGCGCTTTGGCTACGAGGAATGCCTTTCAGTATTTCGGCGGGCATTGGTTTCATCGCATTATTTGGTGTTGCCGTACTCAATGGCATCGTACTCATTGCTGAATTCAACCGCCAAAAAGAGGAGGGTCACAGCAGCATCAACGATGTCGTATTGAAAGGAACCGAAACACGTTTGCGCCCGGTGTTGATGACTGCGCTGGTGGCATCCTTAGGATTCTTACCCATGGCATTGTCAACGGGTTCCGGCGCAGAAGTGCAACGACCGTTGGCGACGGTTGTGATAGGGGGTCTGATTACGGCCACACTTTTAACGCTGGTGGTACTACCCGTGCTCTATACATTTTTCGAAAAAGGAACAGTTAACGAATCCACTCTTCTAGATTCGTCGTCACAAAAATAAAATCGCAATAAAACGATTTATGAAAAACCAACTAACACTTCTTCTTTGCCTTACTATTTCATTCGCGAGCGCTCAATCGATGAGTCGTGATCAAGCTATTGAAACAGCGTTGAAGAACAATCAGATGATCAAATCCGCAGAATACCAGATGGAGGCCTTTCGCGAATTGAAAAAGACCGGCAGTGATGTCGGTAAACTCTCCGCCGTATGGATGCACGGTCAATACAATTCCGTAAATCAAGACAATAATTTTACGCTGACCCAGACCTTGCCGTTTCCGACGGCCATTGGAGCACAGGTGCGTTTAGGTAAAGAACAGCTTATCGGTTCGGAGAAAAATCTTGCTCTTACTCAAAACAATCTCGTGTTTGAAGTGAAGTCGGCATATGAACAACTTCTTTATCAATCGGCGTTGAAGAATTTACTCAACTCACAGGACAGTCTCTATTCGGATTTTGCAAGAGCATCCGGTCTGCGATATAAAACAGGTGAAAGCAATCTCCTCGAAAAGATGACTGCAGAAACGCAATCACTGGAAGTAAGAAATACCATGAGGATGAACGATGCTGATATTCAAATCTCTCAAACAAAACTACAGGCCTTGTTAAAGGCCGATCAACTTGTTGTCGCAACAGAAGTCCTCTCCCGACTGTCACCTCCTGAAGTAACCTCTTATCAAAATAATCCTCAACTAAATTATCTCAAACAGCAGGTGACTATCAGTCATCAATTCAAGAAAGTTCAGAGCAATAAAATAATGCCAGACCTATTGCTCGGTTACTACAATCAAACCCTTATCGGAATACAAAACATAAATGGCCAGGATCAATATTTCGGCAGTGACAAACATTTCCAGGGATTTCAGCTTGGACTTGGCATACCTCTTTGGTTCAGACCACATGTTGCCAGATCAAAAGCGGCCGCGTATGAGGAAGAAGCCTCGCGCAAAACGGCTGAGTACTTTGAAACTTCATTGAATGGCAGTGTGATACAAGCCCTTCAGGAGTTTGACAAAAATCGGGCAAGCCTAGAATATTATGAGACGAGTGCGCTTCGGAATGCTGATTTGATTTTATATCAGGGCCGCAAAGCCTATCAGGGAGGCGAAATTGCATACATAGAATATCTTCAATCATTGCGAAGTGCTTTGGCAATCAAATCAAATTATCTGACTGCCCTCACCCAATACAATCATTCCATTATCAAACTTGAGTTTCTCTCAGGCAAATTTTAACAACTGACAAGATGAAAATTCAATCCATTTATACGCTCGTTATTCTTACTGCCTTCTCATGTGCGAAAAGCCCTGAGCAGCAAGCTCCTGAAAAGATCCTTTCCGCGCCTTCGTCCGCCAATGAGGAAATCATCCTGACTGATGAACAAATTAAATATTCAAATATTCAGTTGGGGAATTTTGAGAAACGCCAAATAGGAAATACCATCAAAGCAACCGGCATGCTTGACGTTCCGCCACAAAATCTTGTTACTATTTCAGCACCACTGGGCGGTTTTATCAAATACACAGAACTCCTTCAGGGAATGAAAGTGAAAAAAGGTCAGGTAGTCGCGGTGCTGGAGCATCCCGACTATATCCAAATACAACAGGATTACCTTGATAGTAAAAGTCAGTTGGAGTTTCTGGAACTCGAATTTAAGAGACAGAGCGACCTTGCTGCCGAAAATGTGAATGCGCTCAAAACCCTGCAACAGTCCAAATCAAGTTATCTCAGCACAAAGGCAAAAGTTGAAGGATTGAAAGCCAAACTTAAAATGATCAACATTAATCCGGCACTTCTGGAGGCTGGAGAGATAAAGAATTCCATCTCAATAATATCTCCTATTGCCGGATTTGTAACACAGGTCCATATCAACATTGGAATGCACGTGAATCCAACCGATATAATGTTTAAAATCGTTGATACTGATCACCTTCATGCTGAGGCACAGGTATTTGAAAAAGATATTTCCAAACTGGCCGTCGGTCAACTGGTTCATCTTTCTCTTGCAAATGATTCGAAAGAAAAGTTAGCGACGGTGTATCTTATTGGAAAAGAAATAACTCCGGAACGAACGGTTCGCGTGCACTGCCATTTAAGTGATGAAGACCCTAATCTGATTCCAGGCATGTATTTCAGTGCCATAATAGAAACTGGAGAAAAATCATCGCCATCTTTGCCAGCGGAGGCGATTGTAAATTTTGAAGGTAAGGACTACGTCTTTTTAGCTGATGAAAAGGATAGTCACAAGTATCAGATGGTTGAAATCATCAGTGGGCATTCTAAAGATGGTTATGTAGCCATTAATGGCGCGGAAGGAATTCAAAATCGATCCGTAGTTATAAAGGGTTCATATTCATTGTTAGGTCTGTTGAAAAACAAAGAGGAATAATTTCAGAATAGGAGCATAGCGGGAATGAGATTATTTTTGGACTGATGATTACTCTTATCACTAGCAGTCTTGTCCTAAGTCTTCTTCATGGAATTATCCCGAATCATTGGTTACCCGTGCTTGCTATCAGCAAAAAGGAAAAGTGGGATCTTGCTGAAACGACGCGTGTTACATTGATTGCCGGGCTTGCTCATGCAACCAGTACAGTGTTAATTGGAGTCGCGCTAGCACTGATCGGTGCCAAACTGGCTGTTGTTGTTGAAAACTTTACCGCATTCATTGCACCGGGATTACTGGTCGCCCTTGGGCTCTTCTATATTTACCAACACAGCCGCCATCATCACTTTCACCTGCACGGCCACCCCGAGCAAGTCGCAAACAAGAATAGATTAATTTTTTCATTGGCGTCGGCCATGTTCTTCTCTCCGTGCTTTGAGATTGAGGCTTACTTCCTTGTGGCCGGAACGCAGGGTTTGTGGCTATTCGCGCTGCTGGCAGTGTTATACACAGTGGTCTCCGTTACCGGAATGATCGTGTGGGTTCGCCTTGCACATAGTGGCCTGTTAAAAATGAATTGGCATTCTCTGGAACATAATGCTGGAATTATTACCGGTATTACATTGATGCTATCCGGTATTTTGACTTTTTTACTTCATTGAAATTTAGTTTGCGTTTTATCATCTTCGGCCCCTGGGGCAGGGTTTTTGTATTGAATCTATAGCAACAGAAATACCTAATTTTGTTCTTTTAGAATGCAATCCATAATTGATTCTCTTTTAACAGAAGAAGTTCAAGACTTCATTCATTCTCATGAAAATGAGGATGTACAAAAATTGTTGCTAAAACAAAACATGGTCCTGGGTGTTCCGACCGATCTGATCGCTCAGCAAATTGTCGGAAGGAAAAAAGCTAAAACCAAGATCAATCATTGGTACAACACCCGTGGGATTATTTATCCACCTTCACTTAGCATGGAGCAAAGCTCGTCTGAGGCAACCAGTAAATTTAAACTTGCTCTTTTAAAGAATCTAATTCAGGATGACGAAAAAATAGTAAGTGCGGCCGACCTAACCGGTGGACTGGGTGTAGATACCCATGCCTTGAGCCTTCGTGCACAACACATCGATTATGTAGAACCTGATGTTACCCTTTACGAGATTGCCAGGCACAATCACAAATTGCTTAACCTTTACAATCAACAAAACATCAGTCATTACAATGCCTCTGCAGAAGCGTATCTCGAAACACTCGATGAAAAAATCGATATCCTTTTCATAGATCCTTCCAGAAGAAAATCAACGCAGAAAGTTTATAAACTATCCGATTGCAAGCCCGACGTTGTCAAACTCCAATCTGAAATAGTAAATAAAGCATCCTACGTGCTTATCAAGACCTCTCCATTGATGGATATTCAGCAGGGATTGCGCGAGTTGAAAAATGTTTCTCAGGTTGTTGTGGTGGCGGTGGAAAACGAATGCAGAGAATTGCTTTTCCTTTTGCAGGAAAATTATTCGGATACACCATCCATCCGCGCGGTAGAGCTCAATCGCTATGGTGAGGTAATAAACGATGCTTCGTTTTCTCTTGAAGAAGAAAAGAATTCAAGCGTTTCTTTCTCAGCGCCTCTTGCTTATTTGTACGAACCCTCGGCCGCCGTTTTAAAGGCAGGCGCTTTTAAAGGCACATCTGAAAAATACAAATTAAAAAAACTGGCCGTTAGCTCTCATCTTTATACCTCGGACGAGATCATAGAATTTCCCGGGAGAATTTTTCGGGTGGTTGAACACGTGAAGCTTGACAAAAATCTTGTTGATCGTTTTGCTAATGGCCATGCCAACATTATTACACGCAACTATCCGCTGAGTGTGGAGGAGATCAAAAAGAAAACCGGATTAAAAGAGGGTGGTGAGGAGTATCTTATCGCCACGCAGACCGACAAAGAGAAATTTGTAATGGTGGCAGAGCGGTTGAAATAGATAATTTTGAATTCCTAAGAATCTAAAATGAACTCAGCCAACATTCCATTTCAAGCACTGACCTGGACAAATGTTCCGATAACCGAAAGCCCTGGAGAAACAGGTGTTGCGTATTCCCAGACAATTCAGTTTCCCGGCCTTCGAATCCGACTCGTTGAATACAGCAAAAATTATCTCGCCGACCACTGGTGCCAAAAAGGTCACGTCATTCATTGTCTTGAAGGAGAATTTATAAGTGAAATGGAAAGCGGAGAGAAAACGTTTTTTAAAAAAGGAATGAGTTACATCGTATCCGATGAGTTAAGTTCTCATCGTTCTATCTCTGAAAACGGTGTGAGGCTGTTGATTATCGATGGCGACTTTCTGAAATTACAGTAGCCCAATTAATCATGGCTAAAATTATTACGCACCAAAAAATAGCTCAACCTTTTTAGGTTCGCCCGACCTTAGATAAACAAAAAACGCGACCATCACTGATCGCGTTTTTATCTAATAGTTAGTCTTTGCCTACCGCTTACTTTCCTAAATTTATTCCTTTTCCCATCGCCATCATCTGCTGCATGGTTCTCTGCATGTTCTCACCTGATCCATCAAGGAAAATAACATTGCCTTTACCTGCTTCTGCGAAGTGCTTGATCGATTCTGTCCACATTGAAAAAAGTAAGAAAGAGGAATCAAGACTTGCGTTCTGCATTTCTTTTGCTGCCTGTGACATACCTTTTGCAACTTCCTCACGGAACAATGCAACACCCTGACCACGAAGTGCTGCAGCAATTTTTTCAGCTTCAGCAGCAATCTTGATAGCATTACCTTCAGCTTCTGCAGCTTTGGTTTTTGTAATCAATAACGCTTGTCCTTCGTTCTCTGCTGCCGCCCGGAGATTGTTTGAAGCAACCACCTGCGCCATTGATTTCATGATGGCTTCGTCAAATGCGATATCATTTAACTGAAGATCGAGCAAATGAAATCCCCATCCTTCCAATGTATGATCGAGTTGTTCTTTAACTTCCTTTACAATCTCAGTACGAAGTGAAAGTATCTCAGCCTGTTTCTTAGTAGCGACAAAGCTTCTTATCGAACCCTCAATCGTGCGAATGAGCGCTTGCATAAAGCTCCTCTCATCGACAAACTTGAACGCCACATTCTTTATCGTTTCTTCTTCCTGGTTATACACCGCAAAAAGAAGCATGGCTTTGAAATTGACGTTGGCCTGATCAATAGTAGTGGCCTGAAACTCCAGCTCAACCGACCGGTTCTGAATCGAGATTCTTTTATAGATCTGCTGAATGATCGGCAGCTTGAAATTCAAACCCGGTCTCATGATCCGGCTGTACTTCCCAAATACTGTTACAACGGCGATTGTTCCCTGCTTGACGGTAACAAAACACATCAGCAGGAACAGAAACCCGAGCCCGAGTAAAATAAGACCTCCCATGGTAGTAGAATTTAAGGTTAGTGAAGGGTGTAATGACCTAACAATGTAGCAAAAAAGAATCCGCAAATACTAGTGTCGTCCTTTACAAAAACTTTATGATTTCCTCCATTTTAGTCTCATTTGGAAACTTCTTTACCAACCTCCGGTTTGCGGAATAGATATATAAAGTTGGTGTCCCTATAGCACCCATCACCCGCACCACGTCCGGAATGCTCGCTCGGGCAAACGCAACATTGGGTTGCCCGCTCAAACCATAGGTCTTTGAAAATTTGTCAATTTCTTCAAAGTCCCGTGATGCAATAAAGTAAACCTTATAGTTCTTGAATGAGTCGAGGTGCTCGCGGAAGTCCGTCGCCTCACGCTGGCAATGATCACAATCCGGACCAAAGAAAATCAAAACCATTTTTCCCGGAAGGGTATCCAGGCGCACATTCTCCCCTGACAGTAGGGTCACCTGAAGTAGCGGCATCTCATTTATTGCCGGTATTGAAGCCTCCTCAGCGGTTTCTTTTTTTGGTTGTGAACATGCCAAGGTCAGCGTGCACATCAGTAAAATAATTTTTGTCTTCATCGTGGATAAAAAAATCTAATAGCGTGGTAAGTAAGAAAAAACACAACTGCCAATGAGCCGTAGACCCTTAGCACCTTCCGTCGGTTCTGCACATCTTCCCACCATAACATCGCCCATGGTTTCACCAACCCTATGATCAAGAACAGAACACAGGTAAGCGTAAGAAGTAAGATGAAGAGCTCCAGGTAATACATTGAATTTCAAAGGTAACAAGTTTGTTAGTCCGGGCCCAACCTCAATGCGTCAACACGCAACTTCAACACCTCCCTACGTGAATACTTATTTTGCAGCTTCCCTTGTAACGGCCCTCCGTGCGAAGTATTTTTGCAACTTTCCGAAAGGGCTTTTGAGGGCGGTTGATTTTATTTCTTTATACAAGTCGGATAGCCTGGTACAAAACCTGGCTGAGGGAATTCGTACGTCCATCGCAAAAACAATTCGCTTAAAAGGGCTTACCGGCAGCCTTGATGCAACAATCCTTGCCGCAGTTTACAAAAGTGTCCGGTCAAGTCACCTGATAATTCTTCAGGAGAAAGAAGAGGCAGCTTATTTCTACAATGACCTTCAGAATCTGCTCGGTGAGAAAGAAGTTTTTCTTTTTCCAATGTCCTACAAGCGTCCCTACGAATATGATGAGACGGAAAATGCCAATGTGCTGATGCGAGCGGAGGCCTTGAATCACCTTAGCGCACATCCCGGGTCACAAATTATAATCACTTACCCGGAGGCACTTTCCGAAAAGGTGATCACTAAAAAATCACTTGCCACCAACACATTCGTTGTACAGAAAAAAGAGAAACTCGACCGCGAATTTCTGGAAGAATTTCTTCACTCATACGATTTTGAAAAAACCGACTTCGTTTACGAAGCTGGGCAATTTGCCGTACGCGGAGGCATCATCGATGTATTTTCTTTTGCACATGAGCTTCCTTATCGGATAGAACTCGTTGGGGACGAGGTTGACAGCATCCGAAGCTTTGATCCGGGTTCACAGCTTTCTGTGGAATCTCTGGACAAAGTAAGTCTCATGCCAAATGTTCAAACGCGCCTTGTTCAGGAAGACCGACAGTCTCTGCTGGAGTTTATGACCTCCTCCACCAGGTTATGGATTAAAGACGTACAACTTACTGCGGATATTCTGGAAAAGTGCTTTGAAAAAGCAAGTCAAAGCTTTGACCGCATCGTTCTCGAAAGCGGTGGCGCTAAACTAGCGCTTGAACCGGACCATTTATTTGAATCCGCGCCTTCATTTATAAAACAGATTGGTTCATTTTCAATAATTGAATTCGGCAGTCGCGCTCATTTTACTGCTTCACAAACTTTTGAATTCCGCTCAGCGACGCAGCCATCTTTCAACAAGAATTTTGAGCTACTCGCCAAAGACCTGATTGATCATCAACTTCAGGGGTATTCAAATTTTATTGCGGCTGAGCAGCCCAGACAACTCGAGCGACTTCAGGGAATTTTTGAAGAGATCCATCCGGACCTCAGGTTTCAATCACTGGAGTTTCCTTTACGACAGGGATTTGTTGATCATTCTTTAAAAATAGTTTGCTACACAGACCATCAAATCTTCGAACGCTATCACCGATCCCGGACCAAAGAAAAATTCAGCAAATCAAAGGCACTTACGTTTCGTGAATTGCAATCACTTCAACCTGGTGACTTTGTAACACACATCGACTACGGCATCTGTAAGTTTGCGGGCCTTGAGCGCAAAGAAGTCAACGGCAAAGAACAAGAAGCAGTGCGTCTTGTCTTCCGCGACAATGATATGCTCTATGCGAGCATTCACTCACTTCATAAGATATCAAAATATTCCGGTAAGGAAGGTGCGCCACCGGTAATAAGTAAACTTGGCTCTGACGAATGGGAAAATAAAAAAGCCAAAGTCAGGGGCAAGGTCAAGGACATTGCCCGCGAGCTGATCGAGCTATATGCCAAACGAAAAAAAGCACCGGGCTTCGCATTTTCTCCCGATAGTTTTCTACAGGCCGAACTTGAGTCGTCCTTTATTTATGAAGACACTCCTGACCAGGCAAGCGCTACGGAAGACGTAAAAAAAGATATGGAAATGCCTCATCCAATGGACCGCCTGGTGTGTGGAGATGTGGGTTTTGGCAAGACCGAAGTGGCTATTCGTGCTGCATTCAAGGCAACAGCGGACGGAAAACAGATAGCTATACTCGTGCCGACCACCATATTGGCGATGCAGCATTATCGCACGTTCTCCGAGCGCCTTGCAAATTTCCCTGTTAGGATTGAATACGTATCCCGATTCAAAACAGAAAAAGAGATCAAGGAAATTATAAAAGAAACAAAAGAAGGCAACGTAAATCTCCTGATTGGTACTCACCGGATTGTGAGTAAGGATGTAGAATTTAAGAATCTCGGATTGCTCGTAATTGATGAAGAGCAAAAATTTGGGGTTAAAGTAAAAGACCGTTTAAAAGAGATGAGGGTAAACATTGATGTGCTTACGCTGACAGCAACACCGATTCCACGCACGCTCCACTTTTCGTTGATGGGCGCGCGCGATCTTAGTATCATCGCGACACCTCCACCAAACCGTCAACCAGTAACTACCGAGCTTCATTCATATAATGAAGAAATCATTCGCGATGCTGTCAGCCATGAATTGCGCAGGGGGGGCCAGGTCTTCTTTGTTCATAACCGTGTGAGTGACATCGAAAGCGTTGCCAATACTATTTACAAGCTCGTGCCTGATTCGCGTATTGGTATTGCTCATGGCCAGATGGAAGGTGACAAGCTGGAAAAAGTAATGATGCGGTTCATTGAGGGAGAGTATGATGTGCTTGTGTCTACGAATATCATTGAGTCTG
This sequence comes from Cytophagales bacterium, assembly GCA_038229375.1. Taxonomy (GTDB): domain Bacteria; phylum Bacteroidota; class Bacteroidia; order Cytophagales; family Cyclobacteriaceae; genus ELB16-189. The sequence continues at coordinate 206,977 of JBBRON010000001.1, forward strand.
GCCTTGACATTCCAAACGCCAACACGATCATGATCAATCAAGCGCATATGTTTGGCTTGAGTGATCTTCACCAGATGCGCGGACGTGTGGGTCGTTCTAACAAGAAAGCATACTGCTATTTGCTCACACCTCCTGCGTCTATCCTTTCTCCGGACTCAAGAAAACGATTGGCAGCACTGGAAGAATTTTCAGAGCTCGGTGACGGTTTTAAAGTTGCCATGCGCGATCTTGACATTCGCGGCGCGGGAAATTTATTAGGTGGCGAGCAAAGCGGGTTCATTAATGATATTGGGTTTGACACCTATCACAAAATTCTTGACGACGCCATCCAGGAATTAAAAGAAAACGATTTCAAAGATCTGTTTAGTGAAGAGCTTTCAGAAAAAGCCAAACTCCTTGTGCCTGATTGTGTCATTGAAACCGACCTGGAAATTCTCATTCCTGAACAATACGTGGCAAGTGTACGGGAGCGCCTTCAGCTTTATTCAACACTTGACAGTATTAAAGATGAAAACACGCTTGATCAGTTTACACTTTCATTGAAAGACCGGTTTGGTGAAATTCCACCATCCGTTATACAGCTTATTGACACGGTGCGTCTCCGGTGGGCTGGTGAGCAGATTGGTTTTGAAAAAATGAGTCTGAAAAATGAGAGGCTCCGTGCTACGTTTGTGGACAACGATGACTACTTCAAGTCAGATATTTTCGGGGGCATACTCACTTTTGTGCAGACGCATTCTAAACAATGCCGGCTGAAAGATCAGGCGGGAAGACCCACATTATATATAGAGAACATGAAATCGGTCGAGGATGCGTTAAATATTCTTGGGCCGTTAAGTAGTGCAATAAAGCCGTCGGAATCGGTAATGGGAAGATGAAACAACCTGCTTTCGGGTCGGTTTTTTACACAATAGATCGACATACTTGGCGTTTAGTAAGAGCAAAAATGCCAGGCCAGCGATTTCCACCTTCATTAAGGATTTATCAAAAAATCGCTACGCTTTGGAAAACACGTAATTATCTCTTTATATTAGCGGTTGCTTTACTCAATAACTTAAGATAAAATGAAGCAGATAAAAGGTCTTTTAGCAGTAGTTGGCGGCACAATTGTAATTGCATCATGTTCCCTGATCGGGGGTAACAAGAACGCGAAACCAACAGCCATTAATCCAGGTCAGTTGAGCACAGCTACTAACCTTAAATACAATGATGAGGAAACCGGTGGTTTCCAGGTCAAGGATTTTGAGGGTCAGCCTGATGCGCCAAATACTGTCTTTATTGAAGGCGGACGTGCCGTTATGGGCTCCTTCGAGGAAGATGTAATGGCATATCGCGACAATGTGGAGCGTACTGTGTCTGTAGCATCATTTTACATGGATGAGACTGAGATCGCCAACATCCACTGGCTTGAGTACATGCATTACCTCGCAAAAGATTCTTCTCAGGAAGTATATCAAGCTGCTCTTCCAGACACAATGGTTTGGGTAGGTAAACTTGCTTTTAATGATCCTTATGTTGACCATTATCTCCGTTATCCGGGGTTCCGCTACTATCCTATTGTAGGTGTTAGCTGGACTCAGGCAGGCAATTATGCAAGATGGCGTACTGATGCGGTCAACCGTGAGTTGATGAAAGAATCAGGTCAGGATCTTCCTGAAGTTCCTGCTGGTGGTAGAATCCCCCTTGAGTCAGGTGTTGTTATTCCGGCTTACCGCCTCCCAACAGAAGCTGAGTGGGAATATGCTGCACAAGCACTCATTGGAACGCAATGGCTTGAAGAAATGCAAACTCATCAACGTATATATCCTTGGGATGGACACGCTCTTCGGAATCCTTATGGAAAGCAGATGGGTTTCTTCCTTGCGAACTTTAAAAGAGGTCGTGGTGACTATGCCGGTATCGCTGGCCGTCTGAATGATGGAGCCTTGATCACTTCCTATATTTATGAATTCCCCCCTAATGATTACGGTCTGTATAACATGGCCGGTAATGTAAGTGAGTGGGTAATGGACGTGTACCGCCCTCTTTCCTATCAAGACTTTGATGATCTCAATCCAATCCGTCGCGATGGATTCATGGATGATGTAAGTAAATACAATAGTGATATCGAAAAGAATCCACAAGCATTTACCTCGTTGATCACTGACAAGGCCCGCGTTTACAAAGGCGGATCATGGAAAGATGTAGCTTACTGGATGTCACCTGGTACCCGTCGTTTCCTTGATCAGGATTCAGCAACTGCCACTATTGGTTTCCGTTGCGCAATGATTCGCGCAGGCTCGAACTATTAATCAAATAAAATTTCATATAGAAACCCTTCAGGAAACTGAGGGGTTTTTTGTTAGTAGTGAGTCCACTTTGATTGGTGGCACTATTGTGCTTCCGCAAGGCATGCAACACTTAATTCATTGCATCCACACGAAACAAGATGCTGCCCACAGGCTTCGAGTGTAGCACCGGTAGTAATAACATCGTCAACCAGGAGAATGCGTTTGCCTTTTAAATCGGTGAGGGCGTTCACTGCAAAAACGTCTTTCACATTTTCCCACCGATCGGCCTTTGACTTATGCGTTTGCGTCACGGTTGATTGCACGCGAACGGAGATTGACTCATCCCATTGAATATTCATTGCCGTACTTAGGCCCGCGGCAAGCATTGAGCTCTGATTATAACCGCGTTGACGCATTCGCGAAGAATGAAGCGGAACAGGAAGGATAAGGTCGAATTCCTTATCAAAACCCACCTGTAAAAGTTCTCTGCCAAATAACTGACCGAGCCGTACACCCACCTCGGGATGATTATTGTATTTCAGCTGATGAAGTAGATGCTGCACAATACCGCTTTTGCGGAATTTTAGAAATGCCCAGCCATGTTTGAGAGGAAGTCGTCCCATTAATTTGTTCTTAATAGGGCTCTCACGGAAAACATGATAATTTGTTTTTGGAAGGTTAATAAGGCAGGTAGTGCACAGAAGATCCTCACCTTTCACTAACGGACCCGAACATGCCAGACAGTAATGTGGGAAAAACAGCGAAATAAAATCCTCTAAAACGGTATTTGGAGCCAACATTTGATTTACACCCTGCTAAGGAGATATTTGAATTAAAATTTAACACCATGGAAATTGTAAAGCAATTCAACGATTACAGGGCGCGAATGAATGACAAAATTGCGGACGCGGATAATCTTATAATTAAACGAATTTTTAACCTTGACACCAACGCCTATGCCCCGGGCGCACTGGATGTAAAAAGCAAAGAACTGATCGGACTTACCTGTTCGCTTGTGCTGCGTTGCGACGATTGTGTCAAATATCACCTTGGGAAATGCAAGGAGCTAGGCTTTAAAACAGAAGAAATTAACGAAGCGATGGGAGTGGCAACTCTGATTGGCGGAACAATCGTGATACCACATTTACGCAGAGCATTTGAGTATTGGGAGGCGCTTCAGGATGTTTAAGCGCGATCTAGAACAGGAAAAAAACTGGCAGGCATTGCTTCAGGAAGTTGAACGGATGCTCGGGCAAAAGCCAAAGGACCTCAATGGTGTACTTTTTCTCATCGGCGTTCAGGAGTTGGGTAAAGGATACCAATTGTTCACCAAAGAGCAGAAACAAGACCTCATGCACATTGCTATCTGCAAGGTCCTTAGCTTTTCGGGTTATTACGAGCTTGAGGGCCTCGATGCCGACGGTTGGCCCCACTGGAAAATGGTAAAGAAAATGCCCCGATTTGATCTTCTCGAACAGGAGAAATTGCTCAAGATGCATGTGTTAGAGTATTTTGAAAAGGAGTTTGAGTGGACTCCTCCCCGCGAAAGCAGTATTTCCTGACTCCTATGAAATTCTTAGTTGAATTGAATAAGCCCTTGCTTATCTTTAAGTTATAAGTTTAAACTAACCAGTACCAACTTTCGTTTTCATCAAGAATGGGAAACCAAGTAAAGGTTGTAGATGAAAAGATCGCCTCCTTCCGCAAGAAATATTATCTGAATTTATTTCTTCGCGGGATCATTCTCTCTTTGTCATTGCTGTTAGGCTACTATCTGCTGGCTACTTTGATCGAGTACAATCTCTGGCTCGGCAAAGGAATACGATTATCCCTTTTCATTCTTTTTTTCTGCACTGTTGGTTATTGCGTTTTTCAATTTTTGCGCCAACCGCTTGCCTGGTGGTTTTCTGGAAACGGAATCGGAAAGGAACAAAGTGCCAAAATGATTGGCCAGCATTTTCCGACCATTCAAGACAAGCTTCTCAATTTCCTTCAACTTTCCACAGTCACGAAAGAAAGAAGTGTCTTGCTCGAAGCAAGCCTTGAACAAAAAGCCTCTGTTTTTGAAAGTTTCTCTTTTGAAAGTATCGTCAATCTGGGCGAGAACAAACGCTACATCAAGTATCTGGCAATACCGCTGATTCTGTTTGCCGGGATCTTCATTATTAATCAAAGAATCTTTACACAAAGCACTGACCGAATTATCCATTTCAACCAGGAATTTTCACCCCAGGCACCGTTTCAATTTGTAATCGAAAACCAACAACTGATCGCGTTTCCAAATGAGGATTTTTCCCTTCGCGTAAGCTTGAAAGGGGAATCAATTCCTGATGCCGCTTTTATTGTGGTCAACCAGCAGCGGCTGAAAATGGAAACCCAAAAGAGTGGTGAATTTATTTATACGTTTGAAAAGCTACAGCAGGATTTTACATTTCAGATCGAAGCGGCTGGGTTCTATTCCAATTCATTTACGTTAAAAATTGTGAACCGACCCGAGTTACTGAACCTAAAGGTTCAATTGCTTTTTCCCAAATATATCGGAAGGCCTTCTCAAGAACTTCTGAACGGCGGTAATCTTGAGATTCCGGAAGGAACCCGGGTTAAATGGCGTGTTAACACCGCAAATACCAAAGAAGCAACTATTTTATTTGGTTCTGGTAATGGTCCTGAATCAATGCAACAGCCTGATAATCAAATATTTGAATACGGAAAAAGCTTCAACAATCCCGACGAATATGCAATTGTGCTGCAAAATGATAACAGCAAGAATAAAGATCGCATTGCTTATCGCATCGATGTAATTAAAGATCAATATCCGTCCATCGTGGTAGACAACCTGAAGGATTCTGTGCTTTTCAAATCCATCATCCTTGCCGGAAACATTCAGGATGATTACGGTCTTTCACAACTCGACCTTCACTATGAATTGACTGGTAATGATCGAAAAGAGATGAAGGGTGTGATCCCAGTTGCCATTGACCCTAAGCAGTCGCAACAGAATTTCTTTTACAACTGGATCTTAGATTCCCTACATCTTAATGCCGGCGACCGTCTCAATTATTATCTGGAGGTCTGGGATAATGACGGCGTGCATGGAAGAAAATCCATGAAATCATCTGCCTATCAATTTGAACTTCCAAAAGCAGAAGAATTCAAGGCAGATATAAAACGCTCTCAGTCGTCTACACAAAATGAAATTGAAAAAAGTTTGTCAAAGGCAAAGTCCCTGAAAGAAGCAATAGAAGAAGCTGAGCAAAAATTAAAGGGCAAACATTCCCTCGACTGGCAAGACAAGAAGATGCTTGAGAATCTTATTCAGCAAAAAAAGAGTCTCGACCAGGCAGTGAATTCCCTTCAGGAACAGAACAAAACGCTGGAGGAAAAGAAGAATGCCTTCTCCGAACAAAACGAACGCATCCGCGAAAAATCGGAGCAAATCCAGAAACTCATGGATGAACTTCTCAATGATGAGATGAGAAAGCTTTTCGAAGAACTTGAAAAAATGCTGAAGGAGAATCAGGATCCCTCCCAAATTCAAAAGATGCTTGATAAGATGGACCGACAGGAAATAAATATTGAGAAAGAACTGGAGCGGACACTCGAACTATTCAAAGGCATTCAATACGAGTATAAACTGGACCAGGCGATCCAGGAAATAAAAGAACAAAAGGAAAAGCAGATTGAGATTTTAGAAAAGACTCAGGAATTGGCGGGAGAGAAGAAGAGCGATAAAAAGAATGACTCGGATCAAGGTAAGGACACCAAGGATAAGGACGCCAAATCCAAAGAAGGGACAGAAAAAGACAGCAAAGAGAAGTCCGGCGAACAGAAGGGCGATGAGGGGGACAAAAACGAACAAAAAGAACAATCAGAAGGCAACGATCAGGCAGGCGAGAAAGAAAGCCCCAACAATGAGAAATTGGCTGAGGACCAAGAAAAATTAAACGAGAAGACCGACGACTTCAAAAAAACGATAGACGAGCTCAATAAACTGGCGGAAGAAGCTGATGAATCTCCTGGCGGTCCGAGTGAACAAGAGATTAATGAAGTGAAAGAACTCCAAAAGGAGAGCAAAGAGTCATTGAAACAGGGAAGTCCGAAGAAAGCTACTGCCCCTCAAAAGAAATCTGTTGAGAAGATGAAGCAAATGCAACAGCAACTAGAGGGCATGCAGAACTCAATGGAGATGGAGATTGATCAGCAGAACCTGGAGTCATTGCGACAGATTATTCACGGACTTATAAAACTTTCTTTCGATCAGGAGTTATTGATAAAGGATTTCAACGCAATTCAGCAGAGTGATCCAAAGTATGTACAGCTTTCTCAAAACCAGCTAAAGATCAAAGATGACTCTAAAGTGCTGGAAGACAGCTTGTTAGAGCTAGCGAAAAAAGATCCATTCATGGGAAGTGTTGTTACAAGAGAGATAGGTGAGCTCAATGGTCACCTGGACAAGGCCGTTGAAAACATCAAGGAAAGAAAGAAGAGCAATGCCAGCACTGATATGCAGTATTCAATGACCAGCATCAATAATCTTGCGCTTATGCTGAACGATCACTTTGATATGATGATGGACATGATGGCCAACGCCATGCCTTCACCTGGCAAGAGCAAAAAGAAAGGTCAGAAGAGTTTAGGGGAGATGCAGCAAAAACTCAATCAACAAATTGAACAGATAAAGAATAGTGGCAAGAGTGGAAGACAATTATCCGAAGAGCTTGCCAAGATGGCGGCGGAGCAAGAGCGCATCCGGCGTGCTCTCCACGATATGCAGGAAAAGCTTAAGCAGGAGGGTGGGAAACCCGCTGGCGGAGATCTTCCTGGAAAAATGGAACAGACAGAGTTAGATCTTGTTAACAAACAGTTAACTGAGCAAACCATTAAACGACAGAAAGAAATTTTAACGCGCTTGTTGGAATCCGAGAAGTCAATGAGGGAACAAGAGCAAGATGAAGAACGGAAAGGCGAGGCTGCCAAAGATTATCAGAAAGAAATACCCAAGGCTTTTGAGGAGTATTTACGTTTAAAAGAAAAAGAAGTAGAATTGCTCAAAACAATGCCGCCAAAGCTCTATCCCTATTATAAAAAAGAGGTGAATGAGTATTTTAAACGACTAGGCAACCAGAAGTAACAATTTACTATGAAGAACATCCGGATTGAGGTACCTGCATTGACTGAGAATATCAGGATGATCGAAAGCTTCATTGACAACGCGAAGGAACAGTTCCTGCTTGATGACGATATTTATGGAAATATTATGATTGCCGTTACCGAAGCTGTGAACAATGCCATCAAGCACGGAAGTAACAATGACACTTCAAAAAATGTGTTACTCACGTTGATAATGGAGGACACAACCATAAAGTTCAGAATTGAAGACCAGGGCAAAGGCTTTAACTATGACAATCTTCCAGACCCCACATCACCGGAAAATCTCGAGAAACCAGGTGGCCGCGGCATTTTTCTGATGAAGCACCTCTCTGACGAGGTTGATTTTAAAGAAGGAGGCAGAGTAGTGGAGTTGAGCTTCTATATGAATGCTTAATGGCAAGCATTCGTTTCTATGCTCAAGGAACCTCTTTTAAACTTCCGAATCCAAGAAAAACGTCAAAATGGCTAGGGAAGATCGCGTTATCTGAAAACCACCCGGTTGAATCCCTTACTTACATTTTTTGCACGGATAGCTACCTGCTATCATTAAATAAAAAGTTCCTCAAGCATTCGACCTACACAGATATCCTGTCCTTTGATTTTTCTGAGGGAGGTCAACTTAATGGGGAGATTTATATCAGCATTCCCCGTGTAAGGGAAAATTCAAAAATCTTTGCTCAGCCTTTTGACAGAGAGCTGAAACGGGTGCTTGCCCATGGCCTGCTTCACTTCCTCGGTTACAAAGACAAAACATCTCAACAGAAAGCTCAAATGCGAATCAAAGAGGAAGCTTGTCTATCTTTGTGGAAATAGTTTCACGTGAAACGGATATAGTTCTCAATTAAGGAACTGTTCCACGTGAAACAGCCTTTTTAAACTATGTTCCCTGAATACGACGTAATTGTAGTTGGCGCCGGCCACGCCGGTTGTGAAGCCGCTGCTGCTGCTGCCAATATGGGCTCCAAAGTCCTTTTGGTGACCATGAATATGACCACCATCGGCCAAATGTCTTGCAATCCCGCTATGGGAGGCGTTGCAAAAGGGCAGATCGTAAGGGAAATAGACGCATTGGGTGGCTACTCAGGTATCGTCTCCGACAAAACGATGATCCAGTTTAGAATGCTCAATCGCTCTAAAGGCCCAGCTATGTGGAGCCCGAGAACTCAAAACGACCGATTACGCTTTTCTGAAGAATGGCGCCTAATGCTGGAGCAGACCCCAAACATTGACTTCTGGCAGGAAATGGTCTCCGGGATCGTCGTGAAAGGAAATAAAGCGGTGGGGGTGAAGACGGCCCTTGGCCTCGAAATCAAAGGCAAGTCGGTTATTCTTACGAACGGAACATTTTTAAATGGAAAAATCCATATTGGAGAGAAAAACTTTGGTGGAGGAAGAACTGCTGAAAAAGCATCAACTGGCCTAACTGAAGATCTCGTTAAGCTTGGGTTTGAATCAGGCCGCATGAAAACAGGCACACCGCCAAGAGTAGATGGGCGTTCCTTGGACTACTCAAAGATGGAGGAGCAAAAGGGAGATGAAATCCCTGGGAAATTCTCTTTTCTTGAATCGTCCAAACCCCCAGAAAAACAACTAAGCTGCTGGATCACCTATACGAATTCAGAAGTACATGGCGAGCTGGAAAAAGGATTTTCAAAGTCGCCGATGTTTCAGGGAAGAATCCAGGGTTTAGGTCCACGATATTGCCCATCGATTGAAGACAAAATCAACCGGTTTGCCGACAAGGACCGTCACCAAATTTTCGTAGAACCCGAAGGGTGGAGCACTGTCGAAATCTATGTCAACGGTTTTTCAACCTCCCTACCTGAAGATGTGCAACACAGAGCCCTTCGTTTGATCCCGGGATTTGAAAACGCGCGAATGTTTCGTCCCGGATATGCTATTGAATACGACTACTTTCCACCAACTCAGCTTAAGCTGACTTTGGAAACGCAACTCATTGAAAATCTGTACTTTGCAGGACAAATAAATGGTACCACTGGCTATGAAGAAGCCGCTTGTCAGGGCCTTATGGCCGGAATTAACGCCCACAACAAAGTACTCTCCAAAGAACCATTTATTCTAAAAAGGTCAGAAGCCTATATCGGAGTTTTAATTGACGACCTGGTAACGAAAGGCACAATTGAGCCTTACAGAATGTTTACATCCAGGGCAGAGTATAGAATATTATTACGTCAAGACAACGCTGACTTACGCCTCACTGAAAAAGGATATGAACTTGGTCTTGCAAAAACTGAACGACTTCAGGCACTCGGCAAGAAAAAGGCAGACTTAAAAAACATTCTAAACGAACTTGCCAGCGTTAAAATCTCACCCGAAGAAATCAATGATAATTTAGCTTTAATAAATACATCGCCGATTCGTGAAAAAACTGCTATCGCAAACCTTCTGAAACGTCCTGAGATAGGAGTCAATGAAGTTCAACAGTTACATCCCTCTCTATTTGAACTCATTAACAAATTCTCAAAGGAAGTCGCGGAACAAGCAGAGATTGTTGTCAAGTATGAGCCTTATATCGAACGGGAACAAAAAATGGCTGAGAAAATAGAAAGCCTCGACAATTATCGGATCAACACAGACTTCGATTACGACAGAGTCAAAGCCCTTTCTCATGAAGCACGGGAAAAACTCAAAAAAATAAAACCTGCCACGATTGGACAGATGTCCCGAATCAGTGGAGTTTCTCCCTCCGATGTATCCGTTATGACTGTCTATCTTGGTAAGTAATGTCTCTTGAAACAATTACTGTTTGTCCTCTTTGCCAGGGGAATTCATTTCAGCCTTTCTTAGTCTGTAAAGACTTTACAACATCAGGAGAATTGTTTCATGTGAAACAATGCATTGTATGTAATCTGGTATTCACTAACCCACGGCCGACAGAAACAGACGCCGCCATGTACTATAAGTCCGACTCTTATATATCGCATACCTCAGCGGCCTCAGGCTTCCTGGACTATATCTACTTGATTATCAGACATTTCACCTTAGGCTGGAAGTACAGAATTATTAAATCCTATCTCAAAAGTGATTTGCTGTTAGACGTGGGCTGTGGCACTGGTCAATTCATTAATTACTGCGCATCGCATAACGTCAATGCACACGGGGTAGAACCATCCGCGGAAGCAAGGGAAGCTGCAAAAACTGACCTGGTTGTTGAATCGATGGACAAACTGCCAAACATAAAATTTGACGTGATCACACTCTGGCATGTACTTGAACACATCTACGATTTGCCAACAACCATATCACAGCTTAAAAACAAGCTTACTGAAAATGGCACCATATTTATAGCTGTACCGAACTATGAATCCTTTGACGCGAATCACTATAAAGAGTTATGGGCTGCTTACGATGTTCCGCGACACGTTTGGCATTTCTCGAAGAAAACAATGGAAATGCTCGTGGAGAAACACGGCTTTCATATCAAAAGGATTATTCCGATGAAACTCGATTCCTATTACGTAAGCCTGTTAAGTGAAAAAAATTCATCCAAGGGAAAATTGACATTATCCAATACATTCACAGCCCTCCGGATAGGACTGCGATCAAACCTCAAAGCCAAAAGCGAACTAAATCATTCGAGCCTCATCTATCAGATCCAAAAATGAGGACGAAGATTGTTCATATACTTGCCATTCTCATCCTATATTCAGGCTGCGCAAATATCACTACACCCAACGGTGGCCCAAAAGACATTGCGCCGCCAAAGAAAGTATCCTCTATTCCCGAACACAAACAAAAAAACTTTGCTGGAAAGACTGTTGAAATAACCTTCAACGAATACGTCAAGTTCAATAATCCAAAAGAAGAGATAATAATAAGCCCATCCCCTGGAAAAGAAATAGAATATAAAATCAAGCAAAACAAAGTTTCGATCAAACCAAAAGATGGCTGGCAACCTGAAACAACTTATAGCATACTCTTCAGGGAAGGAATAAAAGACTTTACCGAAGGAAACGTACCTCCAAATTTAAAGCTGGCTTTCAGCACAGGCCCAACCATCGACTCACTTGCAATAACGGGCAGGATATTCAATCTCTTGAAAGGAACAGCGGCCGAAAAAATAACGGTAGCAATCTTCGCCCAAGATACCTTCGACATTTTTGTACACAAACCAAGCTACTTCACGAAAACAGATAAACAGGGCTCCTTCACATTAGAAAACCTGAAAGCTGGTACATATACAGTCTACGCCTTCGACGACAAAAACAAAAACTTAAAAGTAGAAAGCCGAGCAGAGCGCTACGGCTTCCTTGCTAACAAAATTGACCTAACCAAAAATGTAGATTCAATCAAAATCGGGCTGATAAGTTTGGACGCAAGGCCACTCAAGATTGCATCAATACGAAACGCCGGGGCAATAACACGAGTGAGGTTTAACAAATCAGCAACAGAGTATCTTATCGACGAGGACACCACAATTGTGAACACATACGGCGACAATCAAACAGAACTACTCCTCCGAAATCCTCCAACCCTTGGAGACAGCATACAAATCCACTTAACAGCTTCAGACAGCTTATTGACAAATCTTGATTCGACGTTCTATATCAAAAAAACCGCAATCGTTCCGCCGAAGGAAACATTTAAATGGTCCATCGGAGAACCAACGATTGAATCGGAGACGGGAAAATTCACAACAAAAATAACATTCAACAAACCACTCTCCTATATCAACTTTGACAGTTTATATATCGAACGCGATACCGTCTACAAAATCCCGATCTCCAAAACCGATATCACCATCGATGAGCACCGGAAAGAAATTATTGTTTTAAAAAACCTTGATAAAAAATTATTCAAGGCAGAAACAGACCCGATCTTTAATCTAAAAGCACGACCAACCTTTCTTCGCACATTGGACAGTGATACAAGCAAAGCAATAACAAAATCTGTCCCAACTATTTGGCCAGAAGACACGGGAACACTGATAGTTGAGGTAAAGACAACCGAAAGAAACTACCTCATTCAGCTCCTCGACGGCGATAACATTGTCGCCAGCATAAAGAACCCAACACGCCACATTTTCAAATTCGTTAAACCGACAACCTACCAGCTACGAATAATTATCGATTCAAATAGCAATGGCAAATGGGACCCAGGCAACTACTACAAAAGAATTGAACCAGAAAAGGCCATCTTTTACTCAGCGCCAGACGGTAAGCAAACTTTCCCGATCCGCGCCAACTGGGAGCTCGGCCCGCTCATACTCCGGTTCTGACAACTTGTGGATAACTTTACTAAACACCGCCAAACTATCCTAATTTTGAAAAAAGTGCATAATTCTACAACTACACGGGGGATCCCGGAATGTTATTAACATTAAAGAAATTGTTGAAATTTGATATCAACAAACTAAAACATTGTCGACAACACAGGCGTTGAATTCGAAAACAGGAAAAACAGCAGCAAATTACTAACACGTTATCAACAATTCACAGACAGGAAAGCGATTCGCACAGTAATCCACAAATGCACAACCCTTATTATTATTATTACTTATCAATTTTAAAATATAATACACTAATACTATCGTGTGTGATGTGGGTAGCTTTTACTTTGCCCTCCTCAGCTCAGGACTCCGAGATAAGAATAGCGAATGAATACTTCCTAAAAGGTGACAAGGAAAAGGCGCTTGCGATGTATCAATCCCTTTCGAAAAATGTAGATAACATTCCTGCCATTCATGCTAACTACTTTAACCTCCTCCTGGATATGGGAAAATATAAAGAGGCGGAGGATTATGTAGAGCGCGTAATAAGGAAGGCCGACGACCGGATTTCTTATAAGGTCGATTTGGGATTGGTATATGTTCGATCGGGTGAACTGCCAAAAGCGGATAAATATTTTAAAGCGCTTATTAAAAATTCTCTGCCAGATATTTACAAGACAAAGGCAATATCTGACTACCTCGCTGCGAACAACTTGCCTGATTATGCGGTAGAAACATTGAGAGAGATCAGACAGTCTCTTGGTAATCCTACGATTTTCACTCTGGAGATGGCCAATCTTTATCGGATGCAGAGCAAGCGGGATCTGATGGTGGAAGAGTATCTCAATTATATAACACAGTCCCCGGCAAACATAAACTACGTCAAAAACCTCTTGCAGTTATTTTTGAGCAAACCTGATGAGCTTGAGGCACTCGAGAGAATGCTTTACGACAAGGTTCAGAAGTACCCAGATTCAGAAGTTTTTTCTGATTTGTTGATTTGGGTGAACCTGCAGCAAAAGAACTTTTATGGAGCTTTTATTCAATCACGGGCATATGACAAGCGCTTTCGAAAGGAGAATTCAAAAACATTGGAGATTGCTCAGATTGCTCTCAACAATAAGGACTACGAAAGCGCCGACAAAAGCTTTTCGTATGTGATTAAAGAATTTGCCAACACGGAAAACTATTTGCCTGCCCGCCTGGGCTTGATCCGGGCACGCGAAGCCAAGGTGAAGAGAAGTTTTCCTGTGAACCGCGACTCAGTTCGTTACCTGACGAAAGAGTATCAGTCATTCACAAGGAAATATCCTGATAATGGCAATAGCTATGAGGCAGAACTCAACGAGGCATTGCTTCATGCGTATTACCTCGATGAAAAAGATTCAGCTATCAGTAAACTGACTGCGCTGTCAAATCACCCGCGGGTACCAGTATTTCTGAAAGCAAAAGCAAAACTGGAGTTGGGAGATATTTATTTATTAAAAGAGGAGCCCTGGGAATCAACCCTCTTGTATTCACAGGTCGAAAAGAATCAGCGGGATGCACCACTTGGTTATGAGGCCAAGCTTAGAAACGCCAAACTTTCATACTATAAAGGAGATTTCAAGCTCGCTCAGGAACACCTTGATATATTAAAGCAGGCGACAACAAGGGAAATTGCTAATGACGCGATGGAGTTGAGCATGCTGATTAAGGAGAATACTGCGTTTGATTCTGTTGGAGCATCTTTGAAAGAGTATGCCGCGATTGAATTATTGCTCGTGCAGAACAAAACAGACCTGGCGCTAAAAAGATTAGAGGCATTTACCGGAGGCACGAAAAGCAGAATGAGTAAGGAAGAGGTCCTTAAGCGATATCGCGATGCCGTGTTGAAAGGAGAAAAGCTCAAAGATTCGGTTTGGATTGAAACTCCTTCACAGGTTATTTCAAGTATAAAAGATGACGTATATATGCTTGAGTCCAAACTCAGAATAAAGCGTGGAGAATTTGACAAGGCAATTGTGTTGTTAGAAAAGATACAGACAGAATTTCCAGAAGATATACTCGCCGATGATGCTTCATTTACCGAAGCAGACATCTATGAGCACTACTTAAAGAACAAAGAAAAGGCGATGGAGATTTATCGCACATTTCTTGACAAATACCCCGGCAGCGTCTATGCTGCGGAGGCACGTAAACGGTTCCGGACCCTTCGGGGGGATTTCCAGTCAGAAAAAATCGTTCCCTGACAGCAAGGGTTTTTTTTCTACTTTTCGGTCAGCGTTTTACCTGACCCGTCATGTTTAAAAAAATTCTGTTAGTTGTTGTCTTTATCTTGTTAGCCTTAGCGGCGGTTTTACTCTTCAACACCTTTCGTTTTGAATCAAAACAATTGCCTGTTGAGGCCTCTATTGCACCTGAAATTTCTCCCGCCGCTTTAAAGCATTTTCAACAGGCGATTCAGTTCAAGACCGTTTCAAATGGAGATTCTTCTCTTTTTGACTCAACACACTTCATAAGTTTCCATGCCTTTTTGGCAACAGCCTATCCACAGGTGCACGAATCAATGACCCGCGAAATCGTGGCGGGCTACAGCTTGCTGTATAAATGGGAGGGTAAAAATCCTTCATTGAAACCGATAATTCTGATGGCCCATCAGGATGTTGTTCCGATTGAGGCCGGGACAAAAAGCATGTGGTCCGTGGATCCCTTCGCTGGTGAGATAAAGGATGATTTTATCTGGGGAAGAGGTACCGCTGATGATAAAATCAATCTCATCAGTATCATGGAGAGTGCCGAAAAATTGCTGACAGAGAATTTTCAACCGGACCGAACAATCTATTTAGCCTTTGGGCATGACGAAGAACTTGGAGGCGAAGGCGCTCAAGCAATAGCAGCATTACTTAAGTCAAGAAATGTCACCGCAGACCTTGTTCTTGACGAAGGAGGAATTGTTACAAGAGATAAAATACCAGGCTTGACAAAACCTGTTGCGTTGATCGGAACTTCAGAGAAAGGATATCTTTCGCTAGAACTTACAGCTCAAGTAAATGGGGGTCACTCTTCCATGCCCGCATCAGAAACATCGATAGATATTCTTGCCAAAGCGCTTATAAGATTACGGGAGCATCCCTTCGATGCAACTTTCTCAGAGTCCACAGAGGGCTTTATGGAACACATCGGACCAGAGATGCCGTTTATTCAAAAAATTATTTTTGCGAACCGATGGTTATTTAAAAGTGTAATTGTTGGCATTTATGAAAAAAGCGGATCCGGAAATGCTGTTGTGCGAACAACGATTGCGCCAACCATTATTCATGCTGGTGTTAAAGACAATGTTATTCCGACAATTGCTAAGGCCACTGTTAATTTTCGTCTGTTGCCCGGAGATAGCACGTCGAGAGTCATTGAAAAAGTTAAGCAGACAATCAATGATGATCGCATAACGGTTAATCCTTTCAATAATTTTATTGGGGAGCCCACCGGAGTGACGTCTGAAAACAGTTTTGGCTATAAAAAGATCGATATGATTGCCAAGAAGACATTTGCCAATACTGTCACAACACCATTTCTAATGATCGGAGGAACAGACTCTCGTCATTTCAGCGCGATATCCGATGGCATCATCAAGTTCAGTCCGATGTTTGATCCCATTGGGTTTCATGGTATTGATGAAAGAGTGAGCCTTGAAGGATATAGAACTACGCTGTGGTTTTACGAACAATTGATGCGGGATACTCAATGATCCAAATACTTTCCCTGTAGATTTCGCTGATTGCTGCACATTTCATTGATCTTTTAGATTTAGATTTTGCGAAATCTGCGGGAAAATGATTATTCGCTACGCAACGCGTTCACAGGATTATTCGAAGCAGCTTTAAATGATTGAAAGCTCATCGTTAACCATGCAACAAGGAATGCGGCGCCACCGGCAAGGAGATAAACGAAAATTCCAATCTCCGCTTTGTACGTATAGCTCTTCAGCCACCAGTCGACACCGAACCAGGCAACTGGTGCAGCAAGTGCAAAAGATATAATGATCAGCTTGCCGAATTCTTTTGAAAGCAGAATTACTATACTACTTACTGATGCACCGAGTACTTTGCGGATGCCAATTTCTTTTGTTCGTTGTTCGGCAGTGAAAGAAGTAAGCGCAAATAGTCCAAGACATGCAATGATTACGGCGAGTCCCGCGAAAATGATAAACATCTTTCCAAGACGTTGCTCAGCTGAGTACATCTTTCCAAAATCCTCGTCGAGGAAAGAATAGCTGAAAGGTAATCCTGGTGCCATTGCCTTCCAGGTTTTTTCCATTGAGGCGATTACATCCTGACTATTTTTTGCTTCAAAGCGGAATGAAATGAGGCCCACGCTTTTTCCTAAAAAGAACGCCAACGGTCCGACATTTTGTTTTAGTGATTCGAAATTGAAATCTTCAACAACACCGATAACGGCGAAGCTTACTTGCTGTTTTGGGTCGTAACCAGTTGGGCCATCACCACCTCCAAACCGGCTGATCTTTTTTCCAATAGGATCTTTTTCAAAGCCAAACATTTTGATGGCGGCTTCATTGAGGATCACAGCTCCTGAATCAGAAGGAAATTCTTTTGAAAAATCGCGACCATCCTTAATTTTCATTCCCAACGTTTTCAGGTAATCATAATCAATTCTCCAGCATTGAAGCGCAACCATGTTTTCACCGTCGGGCTGTTTTCCTTCTGGCCAATGAGAATTGTCATTTCGGTTTGTTCCAGAGACTGGTAAAAATCCAGAGATTGTACCGCTCAGAATCCGACTATCTTTCAAGATCTCATCTTTATATGATTGAAGTTGATTGCCCATTCCATAGGCATCTTTTACGACAATAACCTGATCCTTATTGAACCCAATTTTTTTATTTTGAATGAACCCCAATTGACGATTAACCGCGATTGTGCAAATGATCAACAGAATTGAAATGCCAAACTGAAAGACTACAAGGGAGCTTCGCACCATGCCGCTGCCCATCCCCAGCGAAACATTTCCCTTAAGAACATTAATCGGCTTGAACCCGGATAAAAAGAAAGATGGATATACGCCAGCAAGAAACCCAATGACAATTGCAGCAAGCCCCACGATCATCCAAAACGTTCCGGACGCAAAAGGAATAAAGAGGACTTTATCAGCAAGCTGATTGAATGAAGGCAATATCATCCATGCAATAGCGATTGCCAGGACAAAAGAGAAAGCACTGAGTAAAATTGACTCAGTCAGAAACTGACGAATCAAATGTGACCGCATTGAACCCATCACTTTTCGCACGCCTACTTCTTTTGCACGATTAGCGGAGCGGGCAGTGCTTAGATTCATGAAGTTGATGCACGCAATAGCGAGAATGAATAGAGCGATTGCCCCAAAGAGATACACGTATGTTATGTCGCTGTTCACGCCTAGTTCTGCAATCATGTCAGAGCGAAGATGAATATCTTTTAATGGACGAAGTCTCCATTCGATCATGTTTCCGGACGCCCGGAATTTTTCCATAGTGAAATCGTTTCCAAGAGCGAGCTTCGCCTGGGGTCCGGCGTATTTATCGACCATCATCGGAAGTTTTGAGTTTAAACTCTTGTAGTCTGCACCCGGCTTTAATTTTATGTAAGTCGAAAAGTTATTGCTCAACCATTCTTTATCACGATGGTAAGGATCAGTAACGAGCGCGAGTATAAGATCGAATTGAAAATGGCTGGTAGGCGGCATGTTTTCATAGACTCCGGTAATCTTATAGTTGTCTTTATTTTCTACGATCAATGATTGGCCGATTGGGTCTTCGTTTGGAAAATATTTCTCAGCTGTACGCTGACTGATAATCATGGTATAGGGATCATTCAATGCTCCTTTCGGATTGCCTTGGACAAACGGTATAGTAAATACATTTAGTATGGAGCTATCGGCCATTACGGCATTTGTCTCTTTTATATTTTGATCGTTTCGTTTGAAAAGCATCGAACCACTGTTCCAGAATCTCCCAGAGCTTTCAACTTCGGGATAATCCGTGCGAAGAGTTTCGGCCATGGGACCTGGTGACACCGCGAGCTGCATATGATTGCCGCCAAACTTTATTTCACAATCGACGCGGTAAATTCTGTCAGAAGCTTCGTGATGAGTGTCGTAACTCAGTTCGTTATTTATATACAGAACGATCAGTAGACAAGAGGAGATACCAATAGCAAGCCCCATTACATTAATGAAGGTGTAAAAGCTATGTTTACGTAAATTGCGCAGTGCGATAGTCATGTAATTTTTGAGCATGATTTTTACTGTTTTATTTTCTGTCCTAATAATTAGATTCTGCGTCTCGCGTAATCCGCTGTTATGTCCAAATGAGCGAAGGGCCTTGTGGTAAGCATCGATAAAACGGCTGCCGTTTTCCATTTCGGTTTCAACCAAACTGCAAACATGATCAACCATTTCTTCCGCAACGTTTTCGGCAATGACGCCGCGGTAGTTCAAGTCTTTGATGATATAATCAATATGGTCACTTGTGAGTTTCATCCGATTTGTACCTGCAAAACATTTGACATCGTTTTGATAAAGTCGACAAATTCTGATACGCGTTCCTTAGCCACTGATCGGCCAGCGGTAGTCAGCGTGTAATATTTTCTGACTCGCTTTCCCATCATTATCGTTTCGGTTTTTAAAAAGCCCTCTGCCTCCAGTTTATGAAGGGTTGGATACAATGCTCCTTCAGTCAGGAGAAGCCTGCCTTCTGATAGATCCTTCACGTGCTGCGTTATTTCATATCCATACATTTTACCATGGTCTTTCAAGACTTTCAGGACGATGGTTTGAAGAGTGCCTTTTAATAGTTCAGGTGAGTGCATGGCGGATACATAAGTGAATTATGTATATAAGACGCAGTAAAAGCCGGCGGGTTGCAGAAGCGGTAAAGGTTTTTTTAGAGGCTCTTTGCAGAAAAGCGTACCTTCACCTGTCATTTATTGCATATGAGAGCTGTTTACGCACTTATTACAGTTTTCCTTTTCCTCATAACTTTTTTCACGCGGTGGTATTTGTGTGATGTGAGGGGCCTGTGCGAAAACGTGACAATTCTTGAGATTTTAATGATGCTAATTTTCTCATTCCTGATAGGTTTCGCGGGATCGTGGCTTGTTAGTGAGAATATTTTTTTGACGATCCGTCAGCAGGTCAGTAAACTTTTAACGGATAAACGCACGCTTGCCGAACAACTGCAGCTAAAGGAGAGGGAGGTGCTGTCGGCGCAACGGCATCTGGCTGATTGGCGGCAGGAAGCGACGACTCTGGCCAACATGAAAAAAGCGACAGAGCCACTCCTGGTAGAAGCTCAGACGAAGGTCTCCTCGTTAACACAAGAAGTAGAGCAATATCACAGGCGGTATGAAAATCTTAAACAAGAGACTGATTCAATTCGTGAAGTCACGGTGCAGTTAAAAAATGAACTCCAGGAGCAAAAACAAAAGGCCGAGAAATTGCAAACAACAGTCGAACAGAACGTGATAAAAAAGGAAGCCGGGACAGTAGACATATTCCATTCCAGGTTTACGCCATCGTCCAAACAGGCTAAAAATGATCTAACGCTGATAAGTGGTATAGGTCCGGTAATCCAGAAAAAACTGAACCAATTAGGCATTTACACCTTTCAGCAAGTAAGTGAATTCACGCCGGAGATGATTGATGAGGTAATGCGCAGCATTAAATTTTTTCCTGACCGTATTGGTCGGGATAACTGGATCGGTCAGGCGGCCGCCCTGATGCGACAAAAGAAATAGTATTATTATACATCAAAGCCTTTTATGGTTAATCGTTATCCTTCTGACCGTGTAAATAATTTCAGCGACGCAATTTTTGCCATTGCTATTACACTGTTGGTTTTGGAGGTTAAGGTTCCGGCTACGGCGGATCTTGAAACATATGGAACGATCGGCGCACTGCAGAAACTCATTCCGAGTTTTATTGGCCTGTTCATAAGCTTTTTTGTTACTGCTGCATATTGGAGGGCGCACCTTGCCTTTGCTCAATACATAAAGACGTACGACAGTCAACTGGTCTGGCTAACAATATGGTTGTTGTTGTTTGTTGTCCTCCTTCCCTTCTCCACGGGCTTTTACGCAAAGAACTTCAATTACAATGGTCCATTTATTTTCTATAGTCTTAACCTTGTACTGATAGGCCTTTTCAATTTTCTGATAGTGAGACATATTATCAGAATAGAAAAAGATAAAAATGTTTTGACTCCATTGCTGGCGCGCTGGTTTATGTTTCGGGCCTTGGTGGCGCCAATCATATGGCTTGTGTCAATCGGTGTGGTTTTCATTGCTCCGGTTACCGCCAGATTTCTTTTCATATCGATTTTCGTGATCCTTACCTTTGGGGAAAAGAAATTCAGACGGACATCCGAGCAACTGGAATTGGCCCGACTGAAAGCAATTAAGGAAGCAAAAGGCGAGGACGCACCGCAGTAATCACCTTCCACTATTTGATTTTAGTTCTGACAACCAGGCCCGTTTCTGGCTGCGCATGTCCAAAAAGCCAGCGGAAACCTGCTTTTACCCATAAAATATTTTCAAAATATACTCGGCATGCATAACAATTTTATTATATCTTCGCTACCGTTTGAAAAGAGAAGAAACCATAGATTTTAATATCAAGGCAGCGTGGCACGCCATTGCACGCATGTATAATCAACAGGCGCTGAAATACGGCGGGACGATGTCGGTCGGTTTTGCGTTACTAAATATTCCTGAGGAAGGGACTCCTGCAACGAAAATTGGGCCGATGATGGGACTTGAAACAAGAAGCCTTACACGCCTCCTGAAGTCAATGGAAGAAAAAGGCCTGATATACCGTGAGGCCGACAAGAACGATAAACGATCAGTAAGAATCTTTTTGACCAAGGCAGGTAAGAAGAATAAAGAGAAAGCACGTGAAACGGTATTGCGGTTTAATGAAGCAATCCGTGAAAATATATCCGATCAGAAGTTGAATACTTTTTTTGAAGTGGTGCAGGGGATCAATAAAATGATTGAACGAAACGAGATTTATCAAACGGTTATTCACGAGTAAAACAACCCATCATTAATAACGACCAACGAAATTTATGAATCGCACCATCCGCAAAGTAGCTGTTTTAGGTTCAGGTATTATGGGCTCGCGCATAGCGTGTCATTTTGCCAACATCGGCTGTAATGTTTTATTGCTTGACATTGCACCGAAAGAGCTCAACGAGGATGAAAAAAAGAAAGGCCTCACACTTGATCACCCGTCGGTAAAGAACCGAATTGTCCAGAGCTCATTCGACTCAACCCTCAAATCAAGTCCAGCACCATTGTATAGTAAAAAGTTCGCATCACGCGTTGCGCTGGGTAACTTTACAGATGATATGTCCAGGATCAAAGGCTGTGACTGGATTATAGAAGTCGTAGTAGAAAATCTCGATGTTAAGAAAATTGTTTATACGGAGGTAGAGAAGCACAGAACACCGGGCACGTTGGTTACGTCCAATACGTCGGGTATTCCTATTCATTTGATGGCGGAAGGTCGTAGTGAAGATTTTCAAAAGAATTTTGCCGGCAGCCATTTTTTCAATCCTCCCCGTTACCTGAAGTTGCTCGAGATAATTCCAACAGCTAAGACCGATCCGGAGGTGACAAAGTTTTTAATGTATTACGGAGATAAATTTTTAGGAAAGACAACAGTTCTCTGCAAAGACACACCGGCATTTATTGGCAACCGCGTTGGGATCTATGGCTTATTGAAAGTTATCGATTCGATGAAAAAATTTGACCTCAATGTCGACGAGATTGATAAGCTGACCGGTCCTGTTATTGGAAGACCGAAGTCTGCAACGTTCAGGACCTCTGACGTAGTGGGCCTGGATACATTGGTCAAGGTATCTAACAACCTGTATGCCGGCCTGGTGAAAGATGAAGGTCGTGAAATGTTTAAGTTACCGGATGTAGTAACCACACTTGAAAAGAATAAGTGGTTGGGCGATAAAACGGGCCAGGGATTTTATAAAAAGACTAAAAGCGCAAAAGGTCAAACCGAAATATTAACCCTTGATCTTAAGACCCTTGAGTACAAGCCAAAGGAAAAAGTAAAGTTTGCTACGCTTGAAACGACAAAGGCGATTGACAGTTTGAAAGATAGGTTCAAGGTTCTATTGGCTGGCAAAGACAAAGCAGGTGATTTTTATAGGGACGCATTCTTTGGGTTATTCCAATATGTAACAAATCGTATTCCTGAAATAAGCGACGAGCTTTTCAGAATAGATGATGCGGTGTGTGGAGGTTTTGGCTGGGAACTTGGTCCGTTTGAAACCTGGGATGCCGTTGGTGTTGAGAAGAGTGTTCCATTAATGGAGGCGGCTGGTTATAAACCTGCGCAATGGGTGTATGACCTGCTCGCGGCGCGCAATAAATCGTTTTACAAAGTCGAAGGTGGTCAACGAAAATATTACGACATACCATCCAAGGGCTATAAATCAATTCCTGGAAAGGAAAGCTTCATCATCCTTGAGAACAAGAGTGAAAATGTTGTGTGGAAAAATCCGGGATCAAAGATCATTGATCTGGGGGATGGAGTTTTAAACTTTGGATGGCACACCAAGAGCTTCACTCTTGGAAGTGAAGTAATTGAAGGACTGAACAAAGCAATTGATCTGGCGGAAAAAGATTATCGCGGACTGGTGATTGGTCATCAAGGAGCAGATTTTTCTTTGGGTGCGAATCTTGGATTGGTCTTCATGTATGCGATCGAACAGGAGTACGACGAGATTGATTTTATGATCAAATCATTTCAGAATTCAGTAATGAGAATTCGTTACTCATCTGTACCCGTCGTGGTTTGTCCGCAGGGGCGAACGCTTGGTGGTGGTTGTGAGATGACGATGCACGCTGACATAGCTCAGGCAGCTGCGGAAACATATATTGGTTTGGTGGAGGTTGGCGTTGGACTAATCCCTGGAGGAGGCGGAACAAAAGAATACACCAAGCGAGTAAGTGATGCGATTGAAGAAGGAGATGTAGAGCTGAATGCATTGCAAAATGCATTTATGAATATAGCGACGGCAAAGGTGGCGACGTCCGCTGAGGAGGCACGCGAGAATGGCGTTTTGAAAAAGCTCGATCGTATTTCGATGAATAAGGATCGTCAGATTACTGATGCCAAGGAAGCAGTAATTGAGCTGGCAGATGCAGGATATACCATGCCATTGCAAGCGAAGAATATTAAAGTTCAGGGACGAACTGGTCAGGCTTTATTCCTCGCGGGACTTCAGGGAATGCTGATGGGAAAATATGTTTCCGAACATGATGTGAAGGTTGCTAAGTGGATTGCCAACATTATGTGCGGTGGAGATTTGACTTCGCCACAGGAAGTAAGTGAGCAGTATCTTCTGGATTTGGAGCGGGAGGCATTCTTGTCGCTAACCGGTGAGAAGAAGACCTTGGAAAGAATTCAGGCAATTCTTACCGGAGGGAAACCTCTTAGAAATTGATATAAAAAACTGACTATTGACAAAGGCAGTTGACAAAACGTGTATTAAATAAGAGAACAGACGCTGAATAAAAATTAACGAATTATGAACGCATACATAGTAGCAGGCTATCGCACCGCGGTTGGGAAGGCAAAAAAAGGTGGTTTCCGTTTTGTACGACCTGATGATCTTGCATCGGATGTTATAAAACACCTTGTGCAGTCAGTTCCGGGATTGGAGAGCAAGATGGTGGATGATCTCATTGTAGGCAATGCTGTGCCAGAGGCAGAGCAAGGGATGCAAATGGGGAGAATGATTGCTTTATTGGCTTTGGGCATTGATGTTCCGGGTCTGGTGATCAATCGTTATTGTGGTTCAGGAGTTGAAGCAATAGCAATCGCAAGTGCACGCATCCATGCGGGGCAAGCGGACATTATTATCGCCGGCGGTACCGAGTCGATGTCATTGGTACCGGTGATGGGATTCAAGACAGCATTGAACTATACTATAGCCAGGGATCATCCGACGTATTATACAAGTATGGGACTTACTGCAGAGGAAATTTCAAAACAGTATAAAGTAACGCGCGAAGAACAGGATCAGTTTTCGGTGGAATCGCACCAGAAAGCTGCGGCAGCATGGAAGGCCGGAAAATTTAAGGATGAGATTGTTCCGATCACCGTGAAAGAAGTTTACGTCGATGAAAACATGAAGAAAAAGACACGTGAATATATTGTGGATAAGGATGAAGGTATTCGTGCAGATACAACCCTTGAAGGACTTTCAAAGCTAAAACCTGTATTTGCTGCGGGTGGATCAGTCACTGCGGGCAATTCTTCTCAGACGTCGGACGGTGCTGCCTTCGTAGTAGTGATGAGCGAAAAAATGGTGAAGCAACTCAACTTGAAACCAATCGCCCGAATGTTGAGTTATGCGACAGCTGGAGTAGATCCGCGCATTATGGGAATTGGTCCAGTCGCAGCAATACCCAAAGCCCTGAAGATCGCAGGGAAGAGCCTTAATGACATTGACCTTATCGAATTAAATGAAGCTTTTGCAGCGCAGTCGTTGGCCGTGGTCAAAGAACTTGGAATAGATCGTAGCAAACTTAACGTTAACGGCGGCGCGATTGCAGTGGGTCATCCGCTTGGATCTTCCGGAGCGAGGTTGTCTGTGCAATTGTTCAACGAAATGAGACGTCAGAACAAAAAGTACGGCATGGTCACAGCGTGCGTAGGTGGCGGACAAGGTGTGGCTGGTATTTATGAATTTCTTAACTAATACAAATAACATTTTAATACTATCAATATGGCAACGGCAACAGAAACGAAGAAATCTATCAAAGGGGGAGAATTTCTTATCAGGGAGACAGCGGCGCATGAAATTTTTACGCCAGAGGATTTCAACGAAGAGCAAAGAATGATTGCTCAGACATGTAAAGATTTTTTAAAACAGGAAATTTATCCAAGGTTGGAGGACATTGATTCGCAAAAGGATCCAAAGTTAATGCCATCGTTGCTCGATAAAGCAGGTGAACTTGGTTTGTTGGGAACATCCGTGCCACAGGAACTTGGTGGTTTCGGAATGGATTTCAACACGACGATGCTCGTGGCGGAAACATTAGGAGCTGGATATTCTTTCGCTGTCGCGATTTCGGCTCACACTGGAATCGGGACCTTGCCAATACTTTACTATGGCAATGATGCACAGAAAACAAAATATATCCCAAACCTGGCTTCCGGAAAATGGAAAGCTGCTTATTGCTTGACCGAACCGGATTCTGGTTCAGACGCGAATAGCGGAAAAACAAAAGCGGTGCTGTCGTCTGACAGAAAGCATTACGTTATCAACGGACAGAAGATGTGGATAACAAACGGTGGGTTTGCCGATGTATTTATTGTGTTTGCAAAGATTGACAGCGACAAGAATTTAAGTGCATTCATCGTTGAAAAAACTTTCGGTGGAATCACGATGAACGAGGAAGAGAAGAAGATGGGTATCAAGGGGTCTTCTACCCGTCAGATTTTCTTTAATGACTGTAAGGTGCCTGTAGAAAATTTACTGAGTGAGCGTGAGAACGGATTCAAGATCGCAGTGAACATTCTCAACATTGGACGCATTAAATTAGGTGTTGCAGCAGTTGGTGGAAGCAAGATGACACTATCAGCGGCAACAAAGTATGCAAAAGAGAGAAAGCAATTCGGGACACCGATAGCAAGCTTTGGGGCAATCAAGCATAAAATAGCTGAGGTTGCCACAAAGATTTATGCGTCAGAGTCAGCGCACTATCGGGCGTCACAGAACATAGATGATGCGTACAATGGATTTGTAACTGAAGGTATGGATTCCGCGAAAGCGAGATTAAAGGCCCTTGAAGAATTTGCCATTGAGTGTGCTATATTAAAAGTACATGGATCGGAGGTCCTCGACTTTTCAGTCGATGAAGGTGTGCAGATTTTTGGTGGAATGGGTTTTTCAGCAGAAGGTCCGATGGACCGCGCGTACAGGGACGCCCGCATCAATCGCATCTTTGAGGGGACGAATGAAATCAACAGGCTTCTGACCATCGACATGCTGATGAAGCGCGCGATGAAGGGAACCCTTGACCTGATGGGACCTGCGATGGCAGTACAAAAAGAATTAATGGGCATCCCTGATTTTGGTGCCAGTGATGACTCAGCACTTTTTGCAAAAGAAAAGAAAGCACTCGCTAATCTGAAAAAAGCCGGCCTGATGGTTTCCGGTGCTGCGGCTCAAAAGTTTATGATGAAACTTTCTGAAGAACAGGAAGTTCTTATGAATCTGGCCGACATGTTGATTGAAGCCTACGTTGCAGAGTCATGTCTGTTACGCGTTGAAAAACTTATCGGTCTTCGCGGGGAGAAGGCATGTGCACTCGAAAAAGAAATGGCCATTATTTATCTTCATAGTGCAATTGAAAAGGCGGCCAGTGCAGGGAAACAGGCCATTTACGCATTTGCTGAGGGAGATGAGCTGAGGCTAATGATGCTGGGATTGAAACGCTTCACGAAGATTGATCCTTATAACCTGAAAGAGGCGAGAAGAAGAGTTGCCAACTACGCCATTGAAAAGGGCGAGTATCCATTCTGATTAGAAATTTATAAAACGAAAAGGTCAGAGAAATCTGACCTTTTTTATTTTCCATGAAGACGTTAAGCCGCCCAAAACAAGACGACTAAATTCTTTTATTAGGTGCTTTACAGTGAAAAGCGAGCACTTCACGTACTTTCTTCAAAACTGGTCGATATAATGCCCGTAAAGTTCACAAAATTGCAGGGGTATCCACGAAGACCATGAGAAAGTTATATAGTGTTTTTCTGAGTCTATTGCTCAGCGCATCGGGATTAGCTGCCCAATCGCTTACAATTGACCAGTGCTATGAACTCGCAAGAAAAAACTATCCATTGATCAGGCAAAAGGAACTGCTGGTGAAGAGCATGGAGTTTACTATTGCCAATGCCAGGTCCGGTTATCTTCCACAAGTCGCCATCTACGGTCAGGCAACTTATCAATCAGATGTTACACGAGTGCCCTCGTTCGGCATACCCGGAGTGCCGACTATCGAGCCATTATCCAAAGATCAATACAAGATTTATGGTGAGATCAACCAAACCATTTATGATGGATCAGTCATTAAAAATCAATCGGCTGTTCAGACAGCCATTACATTGATAGAGCAGCAAAAGGTGGAAGTGGAACTTTACAAAATCAAGGAGAGGATCAATCAACTCTTCTTTGGGGTTTTATTGATGGATGCGCAGTTAGTGCAAGTTGATCTTCTGAAAGACGACTTAAACACATCGTTGAAAAAAACGGAGTCAGCTATCCGAAATGGCACAGCATTTAAAACCAACGCTGACATGCTTCTGGCTGAGCTTTTGAAATCGGACCAACGAATTATTGAAATGAATTCAACCCGAAAAGGATATCTGGACATGCTTGGATATTTTATCAATCAGCCGATCGGGCCCGATGTGATCCTTGAAAAACCTGCTGGTATCGGGTTTGACAGAACGTCACCAATCAAAAGGCCTGAGCTGAATTTGTATCAATTTCAAAGTGAACTTTTTAGTGCGCAGTATAAGTCGAGCACCACACGAAATGTTCCTAAGCTTGGACTCTTTTTACAGGGTGGATATGGAAAACCAGGATTGAATATGCTGAACAATCAGTTCTCTACCTATTATCAAGGTGGTGTGAGAATGAGCTGGTCGCTTTCCGGATTCTACAATTCGAATCGTGACAAGCAGCTGCTTGACGTAAATAATCAGGTTGTTAATTCGCAGAAGGATGTTTTCCTGTTTAATACTAACCTAACACTAAAGCAGCAAAGTCAGGAGGTGGACAAATTACAAGACCTGATCAAAGTTGACGATAAAATTATTGAGCTGCGGATAAGGATCACGAATACATCGAAGTCGCAGTATGAGAACGGAGTGATCTCAACGAGTGACTTTCTGAAAGAACTTAATGCTGAAGATGCAGCAAAACAGAACTTGTTGCTTCATCAGGTTCAATTAATGCTTGCTCAATATAACTATCAGACTACGTCAGGGAATTAACGCTTTGAATACATAAAACTTACTACTCACATGAATACTCGATTGATTGCAGTCATCCTTTTGTTCTTTACGGGCTGTGGGAAAAACTCAAAGGTATATGATGCCTCGGGGAATTTTGAAGCTGAGGAGATAATAGTATCGTCTGAGGCTACTGGAAAGATTCTTCATCTGGACCTGGACGAAGGTCTACAATTGACGGCACGACAAGTTGTGGGATATATCGACACCATTCAGCTTTCGTTGAAAAAGAAACAACTGGTGTATTCCATCAAAGCACTTTTAGCTAAACGCCCGGATGTTTCAAGCCAACTTTCTACTATTCAAAAGCAAATTGAAACGGCAAACTTCGAAAAGAAGAGAGTCGAAAATCTTTTAAAAGACGATGCTGCTACCAAAAAGCAGCTTGATGACATAAATGCACAGATTGATCTCCTGCAAAAACAATATCGTTCCCTTCAGGTTTCGCTTGGGATAAGCACAGGATCTATTCAAAGTGAAACGCTTCCGTTGAAAGCACAGATTGAACAATTGGAAGACCTGATAAAAAAATCTGTCATCGTCAATCCCATTGCTGGTACTGTTCTTACAAAATATGCAGAACAAGACGAAGTTGTTACCAGCGGAAAGGCCATTTACAAAATAGCTGATTTGTCAACTATCCTGTTGAGAGTGTATATCTCCGGTGATCAATTGGCATCTGTCAAAATTGGACAAACTGTAAAAATTATTGTTGATGATGTAAATGGCGGGTCGAAAAATTATGAAGGAATCGTAGAGTGGGTTTCCAACAAGGCTGAGTTTACACCAAAGACCATTCAAACGAAAGACGAGAGGGCCAACCTGGTGTATGCAACAAAGATCAAAGTAAGGAATGATGGTTTTTTGAAAATTGGCATGTACGCTGACGTGACGTTTAAGTAAAGGATAAAATGGACGCCGCTGTTAAGGTTAACGATGTTTATAAAAGCTTCACAAATGGAAAGGTGGAGGTGAAAGCTTTGCAAGAGATTTCCTTCGAAGTTAACCGGGGCGAAGTTTTTGGCTTAATTGGTCCTGACGGTGCGGGCAAGACAACCTTGTTCAGAATCCTCACCACGCTAATGATTGCAAATAAAGGAGATGCCTGGGTAGATGGATTTCATGTGGTGAAGGATTATGAGAAAATCCGTAACAGAGTTGGTTACATGCCTGGACGGTTCTCACTCTATCAGGATCTGACAGTTGAAGAGAACCTTTCTTTTTTTGCAACCCTGTTTAATACAACGCTGGAGGAAAATTATGATCTGGTAAAAAGTATTTACCAGCAGATCGAGCCATTCAAAAAAAGAAGGGCCGGAGCTTTGTCTGGCGGGATGAAACAAAAGCTTGCATTGAGCTGTGCACTGATTCACAGGCCAAGTGTATTGTTTTTAGATGAGCCCACCACCGGTGTGGACGCCGTTTCAAGAAAAGAATTTTGGGAATTGCTTCGGCAACTTCAGGTGCGCGGCATCACAATTATTGTATCGACACCTTACATGGATGAAGCCAGCCTTTGCGATCGTGTCGCCCTTATGCAGGAAGGAAAGATCATGAAAATAGATTCACCCAAAGGAATCATTGAGGGTTTCGCAAAACCGCTCTGGGCAGTGCGTTCAGCAAATATGTATAGGCTTATGATCGATCTGCGTGCGTTAAAAGAAGTTGATACGTGTTATCCCTTCGGACAATATCACCATGTTGTTTTTAAAAATGCTGGGGAAACACTTGAACACGCAAAGCAGGTGATGGCAATGGTTTCAGAGGTCAATGTGGAGATCCGGCGAATTCCGGCCACTATAGAAGATTGTTTTATGGCATTAATGCGTAGATGATGGCGGACACCGCGATTTCTGTAAAGCAGCTCACCAAGAGATTTGGAGCTTTCACCGCCGTGAATGAGATTACTTTCGATGTGAAGCGCGGAGAGATCTTTGGTTTTCTTGGGGCGAACGGTGCAGGCAAGACTACTGCTATAAGAATGCTTTGCGGACTTTCATTTCCAACCAGCGGTGAAGCAACCGTAGCAGGGTATGATCTCTTTCGTGATGCAGAAAAAATCAAAAAGAGTATTGGATATATGAGCCAGAAATTTTCATTGTATGAAGATCTGACCATTCGCGAGAACATTCGGTTTTATGGTGGTATTTATGGGCTTTCGGATAAAGAAATAAAATCAAAAACTGATTCGATGGTTCAGCAACTGCATTTACAGGAGCAAGTTGACAAACTGGTGAAGTCGCTTCCCTTGGGTTGGAAACAAAAGCTTTCATTTTCGGTGGCGATGCTTCACCAACCGAAAATTGTGTTTTTGGATGAGCCAACCGGTGGAGTAGATCCCATTACGAGGCGTGAATTCTGGACCATGATTTATGAGGCGGCAGGAACAGGGACGACGGTTTTCGTCACAACTCATTATATGGATGAGGCTGAATATTGCGACAGAGTCTCGATTATGGTCGATGGAAAAATAGATGCATTGGATACTCCAATGGAGCTGAAGAGAAAGTTCAATGCACCAAGTATGGAAGAAGTGTTTGTTCAGCTTGCCAGAAAAGCAAAGCGCGGAGAATAGATGAAACAGTTTTTATTTTTTGTACAGAAAGAATTCTATCACCTGCTGCGTGACCCGCGAACGATGATTATACTTTTTGGGATGCCGTTGACGCAGATTTTGATTTTTGGGTTTGCCCTTACAAATGAAGTAAAGAACACACGCATTGCTATCCTTGATAATTCGAAGGATCCTGTAACAGCTGAAATTATTCAACAGCTTGAAGCAAGCCGTTATTTTGATGTTGTTAAGAATATAAAAAGCAACAATGAACTTGAGCCCGCCTTTCAACAAGGGATAATAAAGTTGGCAATTGTTTTTCCGCAGCGATTTCAATATTCATTGCTTCATGAAAACGAGGCATCGGTTCAAATGATAGCCGATGCTACCGATCCGAATGTTGCGAACACGCTAAGCAACTATGCCACCGCAATCATTCTTGACTATCAGAATAATATGAAGGGGCAGGTGGAGTTTCCATACACAATCAATACGGAGGTGAGAATGCTGTACAATCCGCAGCTGAAAGGATCTTACAACTTTGTGCCCGGTGTAATGGCAATGGTGCTTATGTTGGTTTGTGCGATGATGACTTCAATCTCTATTGTTCGTGAGAAAGAAATGGGAACTATGGAAATCATACTGGTTTCTCCCATTGTGCCTATACATGTGATAATAGCAAAGATGGTTCCTTACTTTTTGTTGTCGTCAGTTAATATTGGGAGTATTTTATTACTGAGTGTTTTTGTTCTTGATGTCCCTATTCAGGGAAACCTGGTGCTACTGGTATCGGAGTGTTTATTATTTACGGTTACCGTTCTAGGGTTGGGACTTTTGATTTCATCCGTCACCGATTCACAACAAATTGCGATGCTTATTTCGCTGATGGGTTTGTTTCTACCCACGATAATGCTGAGTGGATTTATGTTTCCAATTGAAAACATGCCGGTACCCTTACAGATAGTGTCCAACATTGTTCCTGCCAAGTGGTTCTATTTTATTGTAAAAACAGTGATGATCAAGGGTCTTGGATTCAAGTACGTTTGGAAAGAAACATTGATACTGATAGGTATGACCATATTTTTTCTGGTGGTGAGTATAAAGAAATTTAAAATCAGACTGGAATGAGAGCGCTTCGAATTTTACTTGAGAAAGAATTCCGGCAGATTTTCCGCGACCCTTCCATTTTGCGGCTTATTTTCATGATGCCAATAGTACAGTTGATTGTTATGCCGTTGGCAGCGGATTACGAAGTGAAGAATGTAAGACTTTGCATTGTTGATTTTGATCGTTCCTCCTATTCCCAGAGACTTATCAATAAAATCACAGCCACAGATTATTTCCAGCTCGTTGATTATACCGATTCGTACGAAAAAGCATTGGTATATGTTGAGGATGATAAGGCTGATCTGGTACTGCAGATCCCTTCGTCCTTTGAAAAACAAGTAATAAAAGAAGACAAGTCGACATTATTTATGTCCCTGAATGCGATCAACGGTGTTAAAGCTAATCTCGGAGGTGCTTATCTGAGGTCGATCATAGCTGATTTTAACAGGGAGGCAAGGTTGGATTGGCTGCAGTTGCCACGGTTTAGTCCCCAGCCGACAATAAAAATTTCTTCCATCAACTGGTTTAACCCAACCATGAATTACCAGGTATTTATGGTTCCGGGTATTCTTGTCATTCTGGTGACGATGGTCGGAGCTTTCCTTGCGGCTCTCAATATAGTTAAAGAGAAAGAGGTCGGAACGATTGAACAGATTAATGTGACGCCTATAAAGAAGTATCAGTTTATCCTCGGAAAGCTAATACCGTTTTGGGTTCTCGGGTTAATGATCCTGACTATCGGACTTATTATTTCACGCGTAATCTATGGGATTACTCCGGTCGGCAGTCTCTTAACTATCTATGTCTTTGCGGCGGTGTATCTGCTAGCCGTGCTCGGTATGGGTTTGCTTGTTTCCACGTTTGCCAATACACAACAACAAGCTATGCTCCTTTCTTTTTTTTTCATGATGATTTTTATTCTGTTAGGCGGTTTATATACTTCCATCGACAGTATGCCGCCATGGGCGCAGATATCTACAAAGTTTAACCCTGTTGCTTATTTTATAGAAGTAATGCGGATGGTTGTATTGAAAGGGAGCACCCTTATTGATATTAAGATGCACCTCTCGATCATGTTCATATTCGCAATCGTGCTAAATAGTTTTGCCGTGTGGAATTACAGGAAGCGTAGCTAGGTATTGTCGATTGTGTTTTTTGTGCCCTGCACAAATCGATTCGCATTGATTGCCCGAAAGTGTTCAGAAGTGTACAGACCGACTGTTCATTTTCCAACAATATGCGTCGCTGTCCAGGGTGTCCAGAAGCGGAAATCAACTAATTCAAATTGTTTTCGGAGTTTTCAAAAATTGTGAATGATTGTTGTAGGTGGGTACAAAACCCCCGAACTATGTCAACCCGATCTGATTCCGGCTCCTCTGTTTTACTTGCGTTGGTACTGATCTGCACCTTTCCGCTTTGGTTTGGAATCGGTGCGGGCATCGTAGGAATAATTATAGGTTTGATGGGAGCGGTGATTGGAATAGTAGCTGGATTCTTTGGCGTGGTAATAGGTTTGATTTGCCTGCCCTTTAAAATACTATTTGGTTGGGGTGACTGGCACCACAATTTCTTTCCACACTTTCATAACAATGGATTTATTTTCCTTGCCATTTTGATCATTGCAGCTTTGATAATAAGCAAACGAAAGGCAGCTTAATAAATCCTTGCTTCAGTTTTGAATGCCAAAATGTGATTTCTTAATGCATCCTGCCAGGTAACATCCGCATCCCACTTTGTTCCGAGGAACACATTACCATTGTCAATATGCCTGAAATAGAATTTATAAATGTAAGTTTCTGCGGAAATTGTTTTTAGCTGTAACTGCCCCGCAGGAAATGTAATGGAAGCGTAGGCAGATTCGGGTTTGGTCATATCATATCCAAGTACCTCTTTGGCTGCTTTGCCGCGTGTATGAACATAACATAACACATAGTTGTAACCCTGTTTACGCAACTCGGCTTCAGGAATACCGGCCTCTGTAATTTTATATTTAAGAGGATAATTAGCAAGAAAAATTTGCTCCAGCTCTTTATCCATCGTTTCGTTGCCGGATTTTGGGACCGCGAGATTATCCACTTTCAAATCAATTGCATAAAACTCCTGTCGGTTACCCTTGATCGGATCAACACGGATATCTCTTTCAGGATATTCGTTGACAAGAAAATTCTTTTTCTTCTGACTCTTCCATGAATCCTGAAATATGGTGCGTAAAAGCTCGTTGAGCTTTTCTTTTTGAAGGTGCCATGCGGGGAGAGCAACATCAAAAAGAATTGGAGTTTGATCAAAGGTTACTCCTGTAATTTGAAATCCCGTTGAGCCCTTTTCAAAAAAAAGTAGGTAAGTAATTTGACGAGATACAAAATAGTCGGCGTACGCTTTCGTAACATCTTTGCCAGCCAGCACGAAATCCGTTTCAAAGTACATTACTGCGTCGATGCCTATTTGTTGAAAAGCTTTCTGGATCTCTTCCAGTTCGCGTTGTTGAAAATTGGGACTCGTCAGGACAACAGATCGAGCGGTCAATAACTTTTCAGGGACACTCTCGGTGTATTTCAGCCCCAAGGGGATAGTCTGTGAAAAGACGATCAAATGACAGAAAACAAGGAGCAGAAAGGATAGCGATGAAGTCTTTTTCGCCAACGATAATGTTAAAAAATCCTTCATTTATTCAGTCTTAAGACAAACGTAGAAAACATTAAGCTATTTTAATTTGCTTGCTTTTTCCCTTACAAGCCTATGAAAACCCCTTCTGGCTCTTCCTTAATGGGATAAATAACCAAATCGCGGGATCGTTCGCCGCTTTCCCGCCCTGTATTAAGATTAAACCGATAACCGTGCCATGGACAGATCACTTCCCCAAAAAAATTAACCATCCCTTTGCTGAGAGATTCTCCGTTATGAGAACACCGATCTTCTATGGCATGTAATCGACCATCCTCCCTTACGAGACAAATGTTTTTTCCCCTTACAATCAGTAACCTCGGTTGTTTAGGTGCCACTGCTCGCTCCATTTCCCCAGCGGAAGAAAAGATTTTAACCCAATCCACAGAATTATTTTAAGAGGCGCTTCTTTTTTTTACCTTACCCGTTCGCTCACAAATGCAAATATGAAAAAATTATATGTGTGTCTCTTTCTTTCAATTGCAGTAGTTGAGGGTTACGGACAAATTAGTACATCCCTCCAGGCGAAGCTTGACCAGCAAGCCAAAGAAATTGAACCCAAACTGATCGAGTGGAGAAGAAATTTCCACGAACATCCTGAACTCTCCAATCGTGAGTTCAATACGGGAAAGCGAATTGCAGAATATCTTAAATCAATTGGTATCGAAGTGCAATATCCGGTTGCAAAGACAGGAGTCGTTGGAATATTAAAAGGAGCAAAGCCTGGCCCGGTGGTTGCTTTGCGAGCTGACATCGACGCTCTTCCAGTCAACGAACGTAACTCATTACCGTTTCTCTCTAAGGAAAAGGCAACATTCAATGGAATGGAAACAGGTGTTATGCATGCGTGTGGACATGATAGTCACATGGCTATATTAATGGGCGTAGCACAAATTCTGGCAAAGAATAAAAGTGAATTGAAGGGCACCGTGAAATTTATCTTTCAGCCATCAGAAGAAGGTGCTCCGGCAGGTGAAGAAGGTGGAGCAGCGCTGATGGTCAAAGAGGGTGTTCTTGAAAATCCTAAAGTGGACGTAATTTTTGGATTGCATATTCAGTCCCTGTTGCCATTGGGACAACTTGCTTATCGTCCTGAAGGAATTATGGCCGCAGAGGATGGATTGAACATACGGGTAAAGGGTATTGGTGCACATGGAGCCACACCCTGGGATGCTGTTGATCCGATTGCTGTTGCAAGCCAGATAATCGCCGGACTTCAAACCATTGTAAGTCGTCAGACAGAATTGACGAAAGCAGCTGCTGTCATCACCATTGGAAGTTTGCACGGGGGCATCAGGAGAAACATAATTCCCGAAGAGGTTTATATGGAGGGAACGATCCGGACCTTCGATCCAGCCATGCAAAAGAAGGTACATGAGAAAATAAGACTTACCGCAACCAAAATTGCTGAGAGCGCGGGTGCCACTGCCGAGGTCACCATTTCAATGGATAGTCCTGCAACGTATAATGATGCACACCTTACTTCGATGATGCTGCCCAGTCTTGAGAAAGCAGCAGGCATTCAAAACACGAAGCTTATTCCGGCAACTACAATGGCCGAAGATTTTTCTGTCTTCCAGCAAAAAGTGCCAGGATTATTTTTCTTCCTGGGAGCATATCCGGTAGACATGAAGCTGGCAAACTCACCGGTTCATCATACGGCTGACTTTATGATTGATGAGAGAGCCTTTGTTACGGGAGTCAAGGCAATGGTTAATTTAACCGTTGATTATATGTACGGAAAAAGACTGACAAAGCAGAATTGATTAGTAGTATAATAAAAGGCGATGTGCCGATGGTTTAAATAAGTGGCAATGGAATTAAAGGAGAGAATAATCGAAGCTGAAAAGAGAATACGCCCTTACTTGCGGGAAACACCACTGGAATATTCATATTCATTAAGTAAATCTACCAGCTGTGAAGTATATCTCAAGCTGGAGAATCTGCAGATCACGGGATCGTTTAAAGCGCGTGGTTCACTTAATAAAATTCTAACCCTTAAAAACACAAAATCAAAAATAGTTACTGCGTCCACTGGTAACCACGGACTTGGGGTAGCGAATGCATTGTCTGTTGTAAAGCGAGAAGGGACGATCTATTTACCAAAGAACGCACTGGAGGTAAAGGCAGATGCCATAAGAATGCGAGGCGTTCCTGTT
The DNA here is from genome assembly GCA_038229375.1 of Cytophagales bacterium. Lineage (GTDB taxonomy): Bacteria > Bacteroidota > Bacteroidia > Cytophagales > Cyclobacteriaceae > ELB16-189. The sequence goes on from JBBRON010000001.1 coordinate 244,186, forward strand.
GAGTATTATGGCGAGAACTGTGAAGAAACAGAACGATATGTTCGCAAAATGTCGGAAACCACCGATCTGGTCTATGTATCTCCTTACAACGACGTAGACGTGATGGCGGGGCAGGGAAGCATCGGCGTGGAGTTGCTAAGGCAGTTGCCCGACATGGATTGTGTTTTTATCTCAATTGGTGGCGGTGGTTTGATAGCTGGCATTGCTGCTTATCTGAAAGCTGTGAATCCAAAAATTGAAGTAATAGGTTGCCTTCCGGAAAACGCCCCTGTGATGTACGAGTGTATCAAAGCAGGAAAGATCATGGAGGTTCCTGAAAAGCCGACGCTTTCCGATGCTACGGCAGGAGGCATCGAGGCAGGGTCAATAACATTTGAAATTTGCCAGCGGTGCGTCGATAGCTATGTGCTGGTGAGTGAAGATGAGATAGCTGCATCGATGAAACTTGTTTTAAATCAGCATCATCTTGTTGTTGAGGGCTCAGCCGGTGTTGCGTTGGCCGCGCTGATAAAAAACAAAGAGAAATTTAAAGGAAAAAAATCTGTTATTCTTTTGTGTGGAGGAAATGTTAGCGAAGCTGTTCTTAAAAAGCTAATATGTAACTGAGATGACTAGCATCATTAATCTTCCTGAAATAAAAGAGATCATCCGGAAGAATTCTGCCGAAGAATTAATAAAGATCATTGAAGAAGGGTTTGTACAGTACGCTCAGAAAAAAGTGATCGTACCTCCAGTTGGATACATGCGATTTGATAGCCCTCCCGGGGATCTTCACATCAAGTACGGCTACATCAAGAATGATGACTACTATGTTATCAAAATTGCATCCGGTTTTTACGACAATCCCGCACTTGGACTAAACTCAAGTAACGGGATGATGTTGCTGTTCAGTCAGAAGACCGGTGAAGTAAAATCCATTTTGATAGATGAAGGATATCTGACGGACATACGAACAGCAATTGCAGGGGCTGTTGCAGCTAAATATTTAGCACCATCCAAAGTAAGTTGTATTGGAATTGTTGGCACCGGCATGCAGGCACGGCTTCAGCTGCAATATCTCGAAACTGTTACCAGCTGTCGTGACGTGATTGTGTGGGGACGAAGCAAAGACAAATTGGAATCATTTAAGAAAGATGCATCCCTTAAAAACTTTGTTATCAGAATTACAACGGATATGACGCAGTTAACAAGCCGTTGTCACCTGATTGTAACAACAACTCCGTCGAAGAAACCTTTGATTTACGTTGATGATGTGCTCCCGGGAACACACATTACTGCGATGGGCGCTGATGCGGATGGGAAGCAGGAGCTTGATCCACGAATCATTGCGAAAGCTGATATTGTTGTGGCCGACAGCATTGATCAATGCGTCGATCATGGAGATCTTGGATTTGCCGTAAGGGAAGGACTGATAGACTTATCAAAGATTATTGGGCTGGGTGATGTGATTGCCAATAAGGGATTACAGCGGGGTAACGATGAACAAATTACAATTGCTGACCTTACGGGCGTTGCGATTCAGGATATTCAGATTACTAAATATGTTTATGAGGCCTCTTTCGCGAAACGTGCGACTGAAAAGAGTTGAACTGTCGTCGCATGCTGTCGCCGAAGCTTTAGAGCAGCGGCGGCCGAGGGGTGGAAAATTAAGTTTACCAATTTCTATTATGAAAAATTCATTGCCATCGTTTTTGCTTGTCTTACTTTCAATTGGGGCATTTGCCCAGGTGGATTCGAAGTTGCAGGCTAAAGTCTATCAACAAGCGAAGGATCTGGAACCAAAGCTGATAGAGTGGAGAAGAAATTTTCATGAGCACCCGGAGCTTTCAAACCGTGAATTCAAGACAGGAAAGATCCTGGCGGATTATCTAAAATCACTGGGTCTTGAAGTTCAATATCCAGTTGCGAAAACAGGTGTAGTCGCCATACTAAAAGGAGGCAAGCCAGGCCCGGTTATCGCGTTGAGGGCTGATATAGATGGATTACCAGTGAATGAGAGAAGCGCCTTGCCTTTTGTATCCAAAGAGAAATCAACACTTGGTGGAATGGAGACGGGTGTCATGCATGCCTGCGGTCATGACAGTCACATGTCGATGTTGATGGGAGTTGCTGATATTCTGGTAAAGAACAAAGGTGAATTGAAAGGCACGGTGAAATTTATTTTTCAACCTGCAGAAGAGGGCGCACCAGCGGGTGAAGAAGGAGGAGCTGCATTGATGATTAAGGAGGGCGTGCTTGAAAATCCAAAGGTGGACGTAATTTTCGGATTGCATATTCAATCCCTGCTACCGTTAGGACAGTTAGCATATCGTGCAGAAGGACTTATGGCTGCGGTTGATGGTGTAGATATTAAAGTCACCGGCGTTGGAGCTCATGGTGCTACCCCCTGGGATGCTGTCGATCCGATCGTTGTATCAAGTCAGATCGTCAATGGAATTCAAACTATTGTGAGCCGGCAAACGGAACTTACAAAGGCTGCTGCTGTAATCACGATTGGAAGTGTACACGGAGGAATAAGAAGAAATATTATTCCCGAAGAAGTAAATATGGAAGGGACGATAAGGTCGTTTGATCCCGACATGCAGAAAAAAATCCATGAGAAAATAAAACTAACTGCGATGAAAATTGCTGAAGCGTCGGGCGCTACTGCGAAGGTCGAAATTCAGATCATGTATCCGGTGACATACAATGATCCTGAGTTAACAGCACAGATGGCGCCAAGCCTGGAGAAAGTTACAGACAACATTAAGCTAACATCTCCGGTTACCATGGCAGAAGATTTTTCTTTCTATCAGCAAAAGATTCCCGGATTCTTTTTTTTCCTGGGAGCGTATCCCGAGGATATGAAACTTTCGAAAAGACCCGTACATCATACGGCGGATTTTATGATTGATGAGAGAGCATTTGTTACAGGTGTAAAGGCATTGACGACACTGACGTTGGATTATATGTATGCTCCTAAGAAAAAATAGTGAATTGATGAGAGATAAAAAATTGACACAAAGCCACAAGGCACTCAGCATAATTACTTCCAAATGAGACACACGCTATCGCTCATCATATATTTTTCATTTTTCATCTTTTTTTCAGCCTTTGCGCAGGTCAGTCCCAAACTTCAAGTAAAGCTGGATGCGCAGGCAAAGGAAATTGAATCCAAGGTCATAGAATGGAGAAGACATATTCATCAGTATCCTGAATTGTCAACGGAGGAATTCAAGACAGCAGCATATGTAGCCGAGCATCTGAAAAACCTCGGACTTGAAGTTCAGACAGGTGTAGCGAAGACCGGTGTCGTTGGAGTATTGAAAACCGGCAAGCCCGGGCCAGTAATTGCATTGCGTGCCGACATGGACGCCTTACCGGTAACAGAACGAAGTAATTTATCCTTTGCATCAAAAGAGAAGACGATTTATAACGGTCTGGAGACAGGTGTTATGCATGCTTGTGGTCATGATTCACATGTTGCTATCCTGATGGGGGTAGCGGATATTCTCGTGAAGAATAAGAAAGATTTAAAGGGAATGATCAAATTTATTTTCCAACCAGCGGAGGAAGGCGGCCCAGTTGGCCAAGACCGTGGTGCGAATCTTATGGTGAAAGAGGGAGTATTAAAAAATCCGAATGTTGAAGTGATTTTCGGCTTGCACATCAGTGCGGGGACGCCGGTTGGAGTCATTTCCTACAAGTCAGGAGGCAGTGCAGCAGCAAATGATGATTTCTATGTGAAAGTGAAAGGTAAGCAGTCGCATGGGGCCATGCCATGGAGTAGTATTGATCCAATTGTGGTGTCGTCAGAAATAATCGTTGCGCTTCAAACAATCATTAGCCGGCAAAGTGACTTAACAAATGAAGCGGCAGTAATAACTGTTGGCAGATTTAATGCGGGTATTCGAGAGAACATAATTCCCGAGGAAGCAATTTTTTCCGGAACGATCCGCACCCTTGATACCGTGATGCAAAAATCCATTCATGAAAGAATAATTCGCACAGCAAAGAAGATTGCAGAAAGCGCTGGTGCCACAGCTGAGGTAAGCATCGAACCGCAGGAACTTGTTACTTTCAATGACCCGACATTAACCACAAGGATGGTTCCGAGTCTAGTGAAGGCAGCCGGTGCCGACAATGTTGAGATTGTAAAGGCAGGAACAGGTGCTGAAGATTTTTCTTTTTACCAGAAGAAAGTACCCGGACTCTTCTTTTCAGTGGGAGCGATGCCTGCCGATAAATCGAAAGCGGGGTCTCACCATACTCCTGATTTTTATATTGATGAAAGTGGATTTATTACAGGAATCAGAGCAATGTTGGATTTGACGGTGGACTATATGTATGGTCGAGCTATTGCCGAGCGAGGCGCTCCGGCGGCTGAGAGAAAAAAATAGCAAAGACTCAGCGGAATATGGAGGATCAACAATTGAACTAAGATAAACGTAAACCAAAATGAAAAAGCTATTTTCCTTATTATTATCACTCCTTGTGCTTAGCGGCTTTGCACAAGTGAATCCTAAATTACAAGCCAAGCTTGATCAACAGGCAAAAGAAGAAGAAGCTAAAGTGATTGAATGGAGACATCACTTTCATGAATTTCCGGAACTATCCAATCGTGAAACCAATACCGGTAAATACATTGCTGATTTTCTAAAATCATTAGGACTTGAAGTTCAGTACCCGGTTGCAAAGACAGGTGTCGTGGCAATACTCAAAGGTGCCAAACCAGGACCCGTGATCGGACTTCGTGCCGATATTGATGGATTGCCGGTGACAGAACGCAATAGTCTGCCGTTTATGTCGAAAGTAAAGACGCAATATAATGGAGTTGAAACCGGTGTGATGCATGCTTGTGGTCACGATTCACACATAGCAATCATGATGGGAGTTGCCGAGATACTGACAAAGAACAAGGCTGACTTAAAAGGAACAATAAAATTCATTTTTCAACCAGCAGAGGAAGGCGCACCACTGGGTGAAGAAGGTGGAGCCGGTTTTATGGTTAAAGAGGGAGTGTTAGAGAATCCTAAGGTTGATGCAATTTTTGGTTTGCATATTTCTTCCGTGTCACCACTGGGAACGTTGAACTATAAGTCTGGTGGTTTTCTGGCAGCATCGGACAATTTCTCCATTAAGGTAAAAGGTAAACAGGCACACGGTGCTTCACCGTGGAGCAGCGTCGATCCCATCGTTGTATCGTCACAGATCATCCTGGGACTCCAAACAATTATCAGTCGTCAGACAGATTTGACCAAGGAGGCGGCAGTTATCAGCGTTGGATTAATCAAAGCTGGTATTCGTGAAAACATTATTCCGGAAGAAGCTTACTTCGCAGGCACCATTCGGACATTGGATGTAGCCATGCAGGATAAGATCCACGAAAAGATAAAACTTACCGCTACCAAGATAGCGGAAAGCGCAGGAGCAACAGCTGAAGTTACGATTCATAGAGGAACACCTGTTACCTATAATGATCCAGCGTTAACGGCTAAGTCGATAGCTGGACTTAACAGAGCCGTTGGGACTGATCATGTTATAAATGTGCATGCAATTACTGGCGCAGAAGATTTTGCATTTTATCAACAAAAGATACCTGGATTCTTTTTTATGGTTGGAGCCATGCCTCCGGAGTCTGATCCGAACAAGGTTCCCTCACATCACACACCTGATTTCTTTATTGATGATCGTGCATTTATCAATGGATTAAAAGCAATGTTGAATGTGACAGTGGATTACATGTACGCGAAGTAGAAGATGGGGAGCCAGGAGTTAGTAGCCAGGAGTTAGTAGCCAGTAGTAAGTAGGACATGAACAGAATTGACAAATCTCAAATATTGGTATAATGTGCTAACTGCCGAAGACAGCCATTGCGTGCTCACGTATCAATGTATCGCTTGCGCTGAACTTGGCGCCGCCTGTGGTTAATGCCTTTTTGGAAGAGTAAATTGTTAAATAGAACCGAAATGAACCAAACAAAAACTCCTGGAAAAATCGGATTATGGACCAGCACAGCACTGGTGGTGGGAAACATGATTGCTTCAGGAGTTTTTTTACTTCCAGCTTCGCTCGCCGCTTTTGGCACAATTGGATTGTTTGGTTGGATAGGTTCGTCTGCCGGGGCAATTGTGCTGGCGCTTCTTTACAGTCATCTCAGTAAATTAATGCCTAACGCCCTCGGTGGTCCGTATGCCTATTCACGAACTGGGCTTGGAGATTTTGCAGGATTTCTTGTTGCGTGGGGATATTGGATTTCAATCTGGTGTACAAATGCCGCTATCTCTGTAGCATTCACAAGTTATCTTACCGTTTTTTTTCCTGTGCTGGCTACTAATAAAATTTTGGCAATGAGCACATCATTAGGAGTGGTATGGATTCTTACATGGGTGAATACCCTGGGAATAAAAAAAGCAGGTCGTGTTCAGATGATCACAACAATATTAAAATTAACACCTCTGTTGGTAATTTCTGTAGTCGGGTTGTTTTACATGGACGTTAAAAATTTTTCTGAATTTAATATAAGTGGCACATCTAATTTCTCGGCAATAACAGCGACTGCCACATTGACGTTGTTTGCATTCCTTGGATTGGAAAGTGCCACGATTCCCGCAGGAGATATTGAAAATCCTGAAAAAACAATTCCGCGGGCAACGATGATTGGAACCGGATTTACCATCTTGGTATATGTACTTGGGTCGGTAGCTGTAATGGGAATGATACCGGCAAGCGAGTTGAAAAATTCAAATGCACCGTTTGCCGATGCAGCTGCATTGATCTGGGGAGACAGCGGTCGGTACCTGGTGGCACTTGGTGCAATCGTTTCAACATTTGGCGCTTTAAATGGATGGATTTTGCTGCAAGGCCAAATGCCACGCGCAGCCGCCAAAGACAATTTATTTCCCGAAATATTTAAACGAGACAATAAGAAAGGAACGCCCGCCATTGGTATTGTTATCTCAAGCGGGTTGATCTCTGTGCTGATGATGACAAATTTCACCAACGGATTGACCGATACCTTCACTTTTATGGTGTTGATGACAACAATAACGGTGCTGGTCCCTTATCTTTTTTCAGCAACGGCCTATGCGGTGATCCTTCTTCAAAATAAATTCTGGAAGCAGGAATCAATCAGTAAATTAATAGTAGCGTTTCTGGCTTTTATCTTTTCGATATGGGCGATTATGGGATCAGGACAACAGACAGTTTACTGGGGATTTATTGCTATCCTTGCTGGGATACCGTTTTATGTTTGGATGAAGCGGTCTGGTCAGGAGGTGGTTGGGTAGATTACAATATTGGTTGAATTAAGAACGCAGCGGTCAGTTGTTTGCCAGCTCAAAAGCCCTGCTAGAGGTGACATGGCTATAAAGACGAATTTCCATTTTGGAGCGAGCTCGATAGGAATGACCAGTTTGATTTTTAATATTTATTGCATGAACCATAAAGTATATGAAAGTGACCTGTCAATCAGAATCAAAAAAAATCAAAACACTCTTTATAAAGAATATTGATGCAGCGTGGGTCAACGAACAGCAGGTTGACCGAGAATGGGAAGAGTTGAATTTTCTCGACAAGCCAAATCTCGATAAGGCAAGGGGCGAGTACGAGAAGTTTGAGAAGTTTCTTACCAGCGAAGGTGCGACTATTCAGTATTTTCCGAAGGATGCACAAGTTTCAATGGATTCAATCTATTGCCGAGATGCTGCCATTGCCACAGATAGTGGAATGATTATTTGCAATATGGGCAAAGCTGCAAGAGCCAACGAACCAGAAGCAGAACGGAAAGCCTTTGAAGAGCATGGAATAAAAATATTAGGGAATATCCAATCGCCGGGAACAGTCGAGGGGGGTGACGTGGCATGGCTGGATGAAAAAACGCTGGCGGTTGGACATACCTATCGTACGAATGAAGCCGGTATTGAGCAGTTAAGAAAACTACTTAATCCAACTGGAGTTACTGTATTGTCAGTCTCATTACCTCATTATAAAGGCCCTTCAGACGTCTTTCACCTTATGTCAATTCTAAGTCCCGTTGATAAAGATCTGGCAGTTGTGTATTCACCCTTGATGCCTATTGTATTCAGAAATGAGTTGATCAAGCGCGGATATAAGCTGGTGGAGGTACCCGATAGTGAATTTGATGCGATGGGTTGTAACGTGTTGGCAATTGCTCCAAGAAAATGCCTCATGGTTAAAGGCAACCCAAAAACAAAGGCAGCTCTTGAGAAGGCTGGATGTACTGTGTTTGAATATGACGGATCTGAAATTAGTGTGAAGGGCGGTGGTGGACCGACCTGTCTTACTAGGCCGGTTTTACGGGAAGGTTGAGAATAAAATTAAATTTAAATCTCTTTCCCTAACATGACGCAGGAAACCCCAAAAGAGCTCCTTGAAAATGGACTCATCACCGAAGAACAATTTAAAAAGATAGATCTTATCACCTCTGGAAAACTTGTTTCTGTTTCTTACGAATTAAGAACACTCCTTTACCTCGGAGTAATGCTTTTCACCACGGGTGTTGGTATTCTTATTTATCAAAACATTGGTAATTTCGGACACATTCTAAGTATTATCGCCTTATCGGTGCTGACGGTGGTATGTTTTTGGTATGCATTCAAGCACATTGCACCTTACACAAACGAAGCCCTCAAAACACCAACGCCTTATTTTGATTATATCGTTCTATTGGGCAGTCTTCTTTTCATCTCCGTTCAGGGATATTTGCAGTTTCAGTTTGGATGGCTTGATAATAATCTTGGAATAAGCACGCTGATTACAGCAGCATTCTTTTTTTATGTCGCCTACCGGTTTGACCATGTGGGAATTTTGTCGCTGGCGATTACGGCACTAGCATCCTTCTGGAGTATCAGTATTTCGCCACAAAAGTGGTATAGCGGCAATTTTTTTGAGGGATCTCACCTTTATACAACGGCAATTATTTTTGGTGCTACGCTGGCGGGAATAGCAATGATTCTGGATAAGAAGGGAATTAAGAGACACTTTACGTTTACCTATCTGAATTTCTGCACACTCATTTTCTTTGTAGGAAGTGTGGTTGGACTATTTATAGGAGAGATCACCATTCTTTACGTAGCATTGATTTATACAGGTTGTGCTTTTGCTTATTACGTAGCCCGCTGGGAACGTTCGTTTCTTTTTATGTTGTACGCTTTCATTGCAGGTTATATTGCAACAACCTACATCATAGGACTGATGATGCTTGACGCAATTGAATTCTGGTTTTTATATTCAATGGCTTCCTGTGGAGCATTTGTTTATTTCATTATAAAGTACAAAAATCACTTTACGCAGAAGCAATGACCAGCGCGTACAACGAAACCAATGTTTACAATCTTGAGGTTGTTAAGGAAACCAAGCGTTGGAGTAAAAGTAATTATATCAATAAAGAACAATTCCTTGCCATTCAGGCGGCGTACAAGACTCCCTTCTATCATCCGAACATGACCATTCGCGTCGTTCTTTTTGTCGCGACGCTACTCGCCCTTGGTGGTGTCACTGGTTTTTTTGGTTTAATCTTCGCGGAAGCGGGACAGTCGGGGATTTCGGTGGCCGCAATACTTTATGGAATCGCCTCCTTCTTTGTGTTGGAAAGACTTTTTATTGGTTCAAACAGTCATTTCAAATCGGGCCTTACCGAGGCATTGCTTTATCATGCTTGTGGATTCGTGATAGGTGGTCTTGCTGGAGTTACTGATTTCAATATACAAGTTGTTGTTTGGACATGTTTAATCATATTCACCTTTGCGGCGATCCGGTACCTCGACCTGCTTTGCACACTTGCGTCAGTTCTTTCTCTTGCCTACATTATATTTTATGAGTTTTATAACATGGGCGGAATTTTTCAGCAGATCATTCCATTCCTTTTTATCGCAGTGTTTACCCCTGTGTACCTATTCGCCAGAAATCAAAAGAACAAAAAGGAACTGCGGATCTGGGGAAATAACCTTCTGATTGTTGAGGCGGTAAGTTTGCTGCTCATCTACCTCGGGGGGAATTATTTTGTTGTCCGTGAGCTTAGTGTTAGTATGATGGGATTGCAACTGGAGGAAGGGCAGGACATTCCTTTTGCTTTTATTTTTTATGCGCTCACTGTTATCATTCCAATTGTTTATTTATATGTGGCTATAAGGTACAAAGACCTTGTATTACTTCGTGTGAGTTTGATTGTTATCGCTTTATCGGTTTTTACTTTTAAATATTACTTCAGCCTCGGGCATCCTGAAATTACACTGACGATTGCAGGGGTAGTATTGTTGTTGGTCTCAATCGCCTTATTAAATTATCTGAAGGTTGTCCGTAATGGCTACACGCGCGAGAATCTCCTTACTGAGAAATGGGGGAATACGAATATTGAGGCATTCCTCGTTTCACAGACGATGGGAGGAAACCAGGGGGCTGCGAGCAAGGTGCACGGAGGAGGAGGAAGTTATGGCGGTGGGGGAACGACGGGGGATTTTTAAACAGGATTATGAGATGAATAAAGCCTAGATTCCCGATGGCCCGCCCCCAATACCGAAGGAAGCAGCAAAGAACTGATTCATAAAATAAGCCCCGGAATAATCATCCGGGGTTTTTATTTTAGAATTCTCGACAAATAAATCCCCGATGAAAAAATTCTTACTCCCACTATTACTGTTCTTTATCTTTGAACTTCCGGCACAAACTGTTCCATCATTTGAACAAGTCCTGTCCCTTCGGGGAGTGGGTAATCCGGTCCTCTCACCAGATGGAAAGCAAATAGCGTTCACAGTTCAAACAACTGACTGGAGCGAGAACAGGTTTGACACAGAGATATGGATTTCAAGGGAAGGAAAGAAACCCTTTCAACTCACCAATACGTCAAAGGGAAATAGCAATAGTATCACGTTTTCGCCTGATGGCCAATGGATCGCGTTTCTTGCTGACCGTGGCAGCAAAACACAGATTTATGTGATACGTACTGAAGGAGGGGAAGCGAAAGTAATAACAAAAGAGGAGGAATCAATCAGCGGATATGAGTGGCATCCTTCCGGAACGAAACTGATTTTCCTCAAATCAGAGAAAGAGGACAAAAACAGAAAAGAAATAGAAAAGCGCTATGGAGGATTTGAGACAGATGATAAAGAGTTCACTCTTTCTCATTTATGGCAGGTTGAATTTAATCCTGCTCTTCCAGATCCATCAGAGATGCCCTGTTACCAGGCAGTAGATTCTTTGAAAGCAAAGTCAGGTTGTATTCAATTTCCGAAAGCAAAGCGCCTTACCGATGGAAAATTTACTGTAACCTCGTTCATTACTTCTCCCGACGGAAAATCAGTAGCCTATAGTCATCAACCCGATCCGTTGATCAATTCATTTTCAAAATCAGATATTTCGGTAGTAGATGTAAATTCCGGGACATCAACGCGGGTTGTCTCCAACCCAAGCTCGGATGGATTGGAAGAATGGTCGCCGGATTCAAAGGAGATTCTATATACTTCAAATCTGGCAGATACACTTTCCAATTTTTATACGAACTCAAAAGTGTTCATAGTGAAGCTAAGTGACAAAACATCCCGCCAGATTGCCAAAGACTTCGATGAGGATCTTGGTGGAGGATTTACATGGAAATCCTCTGGAATTTATTTTTCTGCATGGAACAAAACTTTGCGACCCCTTTATAAGCTTGACCCGGCGTCTGGTGCAGTTTCGGTTTTTTTAAATTCGCCAGAACAGATCTATGGTGCAAATTTTTCCAAAACAGGCGAATCGTTTGCCTTTACTGGGCGAAATGGAGACCAATTGAACGAAGTATTTTTTTCGTCTACGTCTACGCCCCGACCGCAGCGAATTACTGACATGACCTCGCAAATAAGCTCATGGAAAACAACAGAAAGTGAAGTTATCAGCTGGAAGAGTAAAGACGGCGCAATAATCGAAGGAGTATTGCATAAGCCAACGGATTATGATCCTTCCAAAAAATATCCTCTTCTCGTCGTAATACACGGTGGGCCCACTGGAATTGATACTCCGACACCAGTTCCATTTTATGTATATCCCATCGTTCAATGGGTGAATAAGGGATGTTTGGTACTACGACCCAACTATCGCGGTTCCGCTGGCTATGGCGAGAAATTCCGTTCACTTAATGTAAAGAATCTTGGAGTAGGTGATGCGTGGGATGTGCTCTCAGGTGTCGATTACCTTGATAAAAAGGGTATGATCGATACAAATAAGATGGGTTGTATGGGATGGAGTCAGGGAGGTTATATCTCGGCATTTCTTACTACCACCAGCAGCGTATTCAAAGCAATATCCGTTGGTGCGGGTATTTCCGATTGGATGACTTATTATGTCAGTACCGACATTCATCCATTTACCCGTCAGTATTTGAAAGCCACACCCTGGAGTGATGAAGCAATTTATAAAAAGACGTCACCGATGAATTATATCAATCAGGCTAAGACGCCGACCCTGATACAACATGGAGAATTGGATCGTCGCGTTCCAATTTCAAATGCATATCAATTACTTCAAGGTTTGCGTGATAAAGGAGTAAAAACGGAGCTTGTGGTCTATAAAGGATTCGGTCATGGAATTAATAAACCTAAAGAAAGACTTGCTGCTACCTGGCACAACTGGCAGTGGTTTAATAAATATGTGTGGGGAGAGAGTGTGGAGATACCGATTAAAAGCGAATAAGTAGATTACGAACGGCAGGAATAAATTTAGACAAGGCGAAAATGAAGAATATTTTTCTTGCGATTTTGACAGTTGCTTTTCATCACATTGCGTACGCTCAACTGGCTGCGTTGCCTGAACCCGTTGCGAATAATGCAGTGGTTGCGCTTCAAAAGAACGGCAAAACCGTTTTTTATTCTTTCTTCGGGCTTGATAGCACGAAGAAGAGCTCCGGAGTACATAATAAAGTGTTCCGCATGGATCCAAAGACTGGAGCGAGTTCTATGATTGGGAAGGTATCGGATGTTGGACGTCTGGCAGCAGCGGCTTCCTCAATTAACAATAAGGCGTACGTAGTCGGAGGATATGAAGTGATGGCAAACGGGAAGGAGAGATCATCTAACCATCTTTTTATTTTTGATCCCAGGGAAGAAAAATTCGTTTCCGGGGCATTTTTACCAATTCCAATTGACGATCATGTTCAAGCCGTTTGGCGAAATAAATTATTGTTTGTTATAAGCGGATGGAGCGACTCCCTAACCGTAAATGCTGTTCAGGTATATGATCCGGCAAAAAATAAATGGCAGCTGGCGTCCTCCTTGCCAAATGAACCCGGTGCAAAAGTCTTCGGAGGAACCGGTCTGATTGCCGGTGATACGATTTATCTGCTCGGTGGCGCCATGTTTGCCAAAAATTATCCTCCCTCTCGATATTTTTATAAAGGTGCAATTGATCCAAAAAATCCATTGAAGGTCACCTGGACTAATGTAGGAGAATATCCTGGAGAATTCCGCTATCGAAGTGCTGCTTATTCGAAAGGTGATATGATCTACTTCATCGGGGGAAGTAACGAGACCTACAACTACAACGGAATATCGTATGCAGAAAGTAAGAAAGTTGAACCAAACAACACGTTATTGATTTATTCGTTGCAAACGGGAAAGTTTGAGACAATTGCCCTATCAAAGAATACAATGGATCTTCGTGGAGTGGTTGTTGATGAAAATAAGCAAGTGTTCACGTTAGGTGGCATGGAACCTGGGCAAAAAGTTAGTAAGTGGCTAATAAAAGTGAAGTTTCCATGAATTTTGTTGTCGCTCGTAATTAATAATTTCTTCAAACGGCCTTTCACAAGTTAATTATTCCGATGATCTTAGTTCCCTTTAACATCACCCAATATGAGAAGAGTTTTTTTCGTTTTATTCCTGATCCCTTCACTGGTATTTGCGCAAAATAAAAAGCCAATTGTCGCCGGTGATCTCATGAAGATCGCAACAACCAATCAGATTCAAATTTCTCCGGACGGATCAAAAGCGGTAATGGTCGTCAATAAAAAGGGAGTAAAAAATGATAATGAATATTACTACACCCGCAATCTCTTCCTCCTTGATCTTAATACAACGACCGATCCGCTTCAATTAACGTTTGGTGACAAAAACGACGGGCAACCTCAATGGTCACCTGATGGAAAACAGATTGCGTTTGTTCGGGCTGATGGCGACAAGTCACAAATATGGATACTGCCATTGAGTGGAGGTGAAGCACACGCCATCACAAAGTCAGAGTATGGCGCAAGCAGTCCGAAATGGTCGGCGGATGGAAAGAAGATGTTGTATTCTTCTAATATTCCTGTTTATGCAACGGATGGGAAAACACCATGGACGTATGAACGCCCGGGCCGTACTCTGGGTGATGAGCCCAACTTCAAGGCAATGAAAGCTGATGAAAAGAAGAACATAACCACTACACCCGATGGAAATCTGGAAGAAGTCCGCGCCTGGCTTGCGAAGAATGCGAGCGAAAGCAATCCGAGAATATTATTTCGTCAGAACTTTCAAGGAGAGCTGAACCTGTCACCAGATGAAGACTTTTCTCACCTGTTTATTAAAGCGATTGGCTCCGATGAAAGGGCCGTTCAATTGACCACAGGCTTCCAGGATTTTCAGGATGCAGATTGGTCGGCTGACGGAAAGAACATCATATGCACTTCAAAGATTTATAAAATTCATCCCGACCGTGAGCGCGATACCGATCTTTGGATTATTGACGCAACTTCAAAAGTAGCAAAGGAGTTTTTAACGTGGAAGAATTACAGCATCTCCAATCCAACGTACTCACCGGATGGATCCCAGATCTTATTCTATTCGCAGAATGTTATTGACCGTCATGCTACACAATCACAGTTGGCGGTAGTATCATCAACGGGAGGTACACCACAACTCCTTACAACATCGTTGGATCGCGATGTAAATGGAGCCGTATGGGCGGCAGACAGCAGAACAATTTATTTTGCGTCGCAGACGGAAGGTGCCATTCCCATTTTCAGTGTTCCTTCAAAAGGCGGAGTAACCGCAAAAATCTTCGGAAAAGATAATGGGGTAAATGATTTTGATGTACGAGGCGACAAAATCGTTTATGCGTTAACTGAAACAAAAAACCCATGGGAAGTTTACCTGGTAAACGGAAAAGAGAAAATAACCCGCCAGCTAACAAAGTTGAACGAAGGCTGGATCAAAGATAAATTTGTCAGCACCCCAAAGGAATACTGGATCACTCGCCCCGACGGATCAAAAGTGCAGTATTGGGTACAGGAGCCTGTTGGAAAAAAAGACGGAACAAAGTATCCTGTTATTTTGAATATTCACGGGGGCCCAACGGCGATGTGGGGACCAGGTATTTTTTCAATGTGGCATGAATATCAATTGGAAAATAGTTGGGGATATGGACTAGTCTATTGCAATCCTCGTGGAAGCGGTGGCTACGGAGATAAATTCAAGAAAGCAAATTTTAAAGACTGGGGTGCAGGTCCGGCAAGCGATATACTTGCGTCACTTGATGATGCCATTAGCAAAAACTCCTGGATAGATAAAGATCAGCTTTTTGTGGAGGGAGGAAGCTATGCCGGTTATATGGTTGCGTGGCTGGTAAGTCATGATAACCGTTTTAAAGCCGCCAATGCACAACGCGGTGTTTATGAATTGACAACATTTATGGGAGAAGGCAATGCATGGAGCCTGGTGCCCAATGATTTCGGTGGGTACCCGTGGGAACCCGAAACAAAAAAGATTCTTGATTCTGAATCACCTTACAGCTATTTGAAAAACATCAAGACGCCATTACTTATAATACATGGCGATCAGGATCTCCGTACGGGTATTATTCAGGGTGAGATGCTTTATAAGAGCTTGAAGATATTAGACAAGCCTGTTGAATATGTTCGCTATCCGAAAGAAGGACATGAACTTACCCGAAGCGGCAATCCCGGAAGAATGATGGATCATATGCTTCGGGTGATAGAATTCTTTGAAAGATATGTGAAACATCCGGAGGCTGCGCCCGCTACTTTGAAATAACCATCTACCAACGACCAACTACCGTTTTCAATAAACCAGATTCTTTTCCATCATAAACTCTGCTATCTGCACAGCATTCGTTGCTGCACCTTTGCGAAGGTTATCAGCAACAACCCACATGTTGATGGTCTTGGGTTGAGTTTCATCACGACGAATTCTTCCAACAAAGACTTCGTCTTTTCCGTGTGCAGTTATCGGCATCGGATAAATATTCTTCTTCACATCATCCATTACAATAACACCGGGAGTATTTTCAAGGATCTCGCGAACTTCAGCAAGATCAAATTCTTTATGAAATTCTGCGTTGACTGCTTCTGAATGTCCACCAATAGCAGGAACACGAACGGTGGTGGCAGTAATGCCAATGGAATTATCCCCAAGGATCTTACGTGTCTCATTCACCATTTTCATTTCCTCTTTTGTATAGAGGTTATCAAGGAAAACGTCAATGTGTGGTAACACATTCATGTCAATCTGATAGGGATATACCTTCTTTCCATCAATTCCCTGACGTTCATTCATCAATTGCTCAACAGCATTCTTACCAGTGCCCGTTACAGACTGATAGGTTGAAACAACAATTCTTTTCAATTTATATTTAGCGTGAAGCGGTGCGAGTGCCATCACCATTTGAATTGTTGAGCAATTTGGATTGGCAATGATGCGATCATCAATCTTCAATACATGTCCATTGAT
Source organism: Cytophagales bacterium (assembly GCA_038229375.1). Lineage (GTDB taxonomy): Bacteria > Bacteroidota > Bacteroidia > Cytophagales > Cyclobacteriaceae > ELB16-189. The sequence continues at coordinate 260,877 of JBBRON010000001.1, forward strand.
TTCCGGAACGATAAGCTTTTTTGTAGGGTCCATTCTCCACGCAGAAGAATTGTCAATTACGATCGTACCCTTCTCTGCAAACTTAGGTGCCCATTCCAGGGAGGTGCTTCCACCCGCAGAAAAGATTGCGACGTCTGCAGCCAGATCAACAGCTGCCTGCATACCAATAACTGAATATCGCTTACCCTTAAATTCCAGATCCTTTCCAACGCTTTTTGCAGAAGCTACTAGATACAATTCGTCGAACAGGAAGTTCCGTTCCTCCATGACCCTCAAAATCTCCTGGCCTACAAGACCTGTGGCTCCGACAACAACTATTTTCATGACTGTTTTAATTTTTAGAACCACAAAAGTACTATAAATGAGATTTTTGTTAAATGAAGCCAATTAAAATCCTCTTAATTATAATCCTAAGCCATTCGGCGGTGTGCTGTTTTGGCCAGTTCTCCGACGACTTTTCCGATGGCGATTTTACCACGAACCCCACATGGCAGGGCGATATTTCAAAATTTGCCGTCATTACTGGCAAAATCAAATTACAGGCCCCTTCTATGTCAGAATCGGCTTTCTTAGTGACTCAGAGCCAGGCGATCCAGCACGGAAGTTGGGAAATTTACCTCCAGATGGACTTTGCTCCCAGTAGTACCAACTATGTCAAAATCTACTTGGTTTCAGACCAACCTAATCTCAACCTGGCCCTGAACGGTTATTTCATAAAAGCCGGAAATACCTCTCGCGACGTGAGTCTTTATCGTCAAAATGGGTCCGTAGAGACAAAAATCATTGATGGCCAGGACGATCGCGTTAACCTGTCACTGGTTAGAATTAAGATTAAAGCAACCAGGAGCGATACCGGAGTATGGCAACTTTATACTGATGTGGGACTGTCTGGATTGTATTCATTGGAGGGACTTGCAACGGATGGCGTCAACACGCTGTCATCCTATTTTGGAATACAGTGTGTTTATACTGCTACGCGCTCTGATAAATTCTGGTTTGATGATTTTGTTATCGACGGTACACCGGTGCCTGACACATCACCTCCCTATGTCCAGTTTGTGAATGCGCTAAACAGCCATCAGGTGAATTTGATTTTTTCAGAACCTCTCGAAATAAATTCTGCTCAGAATCTATTCAACTATTTTTTAAAAGAAATCGGACCACCAGTTAATGCAATTCTTTTGGCAGATCAGAAAACCGTGCAACTGAATTTTTCACAGTCACTTGTGAATGGCGTGACCTATTCATTACAAATATCAAATGTAAAAGATCAGGTTGAAAACGAAATGCTGTTAGCCGATGTGAGTTGTCTGTTCTTTCAGACAGTAGCAAGTCATAGCAAAGACATAGTTTTTACAGAACTGTTTGCCGATACGTCACCACAGATAGGATTGCCCAATGCCGAATTTGTAGAAATATATAATCGGAGTAATAATCCATACAATGTGCAAGGATGGAAACTGACCGATGGAAGTTCTACAGGAATTTTCCCCTCTCAAATCATATTGCCACGTGAATATTGGATCGTTACAGCAACATCTTCCGTTAATCTTTTTGCCGGCTTTGGAAAGACGATTGGCCTTGCAAATTTTCCAACACTTAACAACGACGGAGACACCTTTACCCTAAGGAATTCTGAAGCTTTAGTGATTGATTCAATTTCTTATAATCTTGACTGGTATCGTGATGCCGACAAGCAGCAGGGAGGCTGGAGCCTTGAGTTGATCGATCCGGCCAATCCATGCGGCGAAGAGGACAACTGGACCGCCTCCGAAGCGCCTTTGGGAGGTTCACCCGGGTTAATAAACTCTGTTTTTAGTAACAAACCGGACCTTTCCGCTCCAATCCTGCTAACAGTCTTTCCTGAATCGGTGACCTGGCTTGAGCTTACTTTCAACGAAAAACTGGACCGATCTTCTCTCGATTTAGAGAATTTTTCCCTTCGGTCAGGAGAGATTATTGGCAAGGCGTTTTTTAAGGATTTCGGGCTGAGAAATATGATACTTGAATGTTCCCAGCAACTCGCTTACGGGAAGGCTTACACAATTGAGATGAAGAACATCAAGGATTGCAACGGCAATGCCAGTGATCCTTCGACTTTCACTTTTGGGCTTCCTGAAAAACCAGATTCACTAGATGTGTTGATAAATGAAATTCTTTTTAATCCACTCGCGGGAGGAGCCGACTTTGTCGAGCTATTTAATGCGTCTGAGAAATTCCTGAATCTTAAAAATTGGAAATTGGGAAACTATAAAGACGGTAGTGTTCAAAACGCCACTGCTTTATTTACAAGAAATGTGTTGTTGCCCCCAAGGGATTTTGCAGTGTTGTCCAGTAATCCTTCTGTTGTACAACTGCAATACCCGAATAGCATAAAACCGGTTTTATATAAAACGTCTTTACCGCCTTTTCCTGATGATGAAGGGTCGATAGTGATAGTCGATGATACATCGAAACAAATGGATGAAGTTTCTTATTTTAAAGAGTGGCATTCGTTATTTATTAAAAATGAAGAAGGAGTGTCACTCGAGCGAATTGAATCGAGAGCCCCTTCAAATGATCCGGCCAACTGGACGTCAGCAAGCGCATCGGTCGGTTTTGCCACACCAGGATCAATTAACTCCCAACAACGGATGACCTATGAACTGAACGAAGACAATGTTTCAGTCGTGCCGGAAGTTTTTTCTCCTGGAAGTGGGACAGAGGATTTTGTTCAGATCCAGTACAAGTTTGAAAATAGTCCGGTAGCCAATGTAAAAGTGTACGATCCGCAAGGACATCTTTTAAGGACCTTGGCGAGCAACGAAACATTGGGTACTGAAGGATTTTTACGATGGGATGGGGAACGTGACGATGGACGGATGGCCAGGATGGGTTATTATATAGTCTGGTTTGAAATATTTGATCCTGCCGGGTGGACGAAAGTCTTTAGAAAGAGAGTGATTATAGCTTTCCGATAGCCGGGATCAAAAACTGCAGCCTGGTCTTAGGACCCAATTTCTCTTTAGGTGAATTAATTTGGCCATATTTTTTGTTTCACGATCAGCCGCGTATTTTTGCGCATCTTTTTTAAACCCATATCACTGGAGGAGTAAGTATTATGGCGAAATCAGCAAAAAAATCGACAATTAAGGTGAAAAAGGCAAAGCCAGCTCCAAAAGCAAAAAAGCCAGCCAAAGTTAAAGCTGCTGTCAAAAAAGCAGTAAAGCCGGTTAAGAAAATAGCCGCGAAAAAAGAGGCGCCAATTAAAGCGATTGTCGTAAAGAAGCCCGTCGAAAAGGCAACTCCTGCGGTGAAGAAAGCCGAAGTATCAACACAAAAACCGCAGCATAACTTAATTATATTTCCAGCCCTCACTCAGCGGCCGATTGCTCACAAGCAAATCAATCCTACCGCTGTTAATAAGGATGATAAGACCCGTTATAGCGACGAGGAGCTGAAAGATTTCGAAACACGGATTAAGACCAAACTTGAAACTTCTAAAGAGGAGTTCCGCATTCTCAAAGAGACGCTCAATCGTAATAATGACGCTGGTACAGATAGTACTTCCGGTGGCAATACAAAAGTTTTGGAAGATGGAGCAGAAACAGCAGAAAAGGAAAATTTAAGTCAGCTTGCGGCGCGTCAGTTAAAGTATATTACCAATCTAGAAAATGCACTCGTGCGTATTAAGAATGGTACCTATGGAATATGTACTGTAACTGGTAAGCTCATTCCAAAAGAAAGATTGTACGCTGTGCCTCACACCACACAGTCTATTGAGGCCAAGATGCTGCAACACGATTAATTATAACCGAAATAAAATCATTGGACTTTCTACAAAATCATATCGAGGCGCTTATTTTTTGTTCGCCATCTCCTATTAAACTGGCTGAACTTAAATCCTGTCTTTCAGAAATGTTCAATGCGGATGTTCCCGAAGAGGATATTGTTGGAGCTATTCAACGATTGACGGATAAGTACGAACACGAGGATTTTGCTTTTCAATTGAATAAGGCTGCAGGCGGTTTTCAGTTCTTGACGAAGCCTGCATATCAGGCAAGCATTGGTATCATGCTTAAGCAGCAATCGAAGAAAAGATTGTCGACATCTGCAATGGAAACGTTGGCGATCATTTCTTACAAGCAACCAGTATCGAAAACAGAAGTTGAGACAATACGTGGAGTTAACTGCGATTATGCAGTACAAAAATTACTTGAAAAAGGATTAATAGAAATTCAAGGTAAGGGTGAAGGCGTTGGCCGTCCCCTGATCTATGGCACAAGTGCTAAGTTTATGGAATACTTTGGTATTAGTGAGCTCAACGAATTGCCTACGCCTAAAGATTTTTCGCAAGAGGTTAACACTATCGGTGATACTCCGGACAATCAATAGTTCATTTCCTTTCAAGGCAGAATGTGCCTAACTTGTAATAATCATGGCGCAAAAAAGTCGATTCCGCACTACCTCCGGCCCCACTACTAACCGGGCCGAGAAATTCAAAAAAAACTCAAAGGATAAAAAACAATCTTCTGACAAGGGAGGCGACTTTAACAAGAAAAGCTTTTCTGATCGCAAGCCGCCATTTAAATCTTTTGGTAGTAAAGGAAAACCATTTGAAAAAAAAGAATTCAAAGACAAAGGCACGGACAGTTCTTCAGGACCATTCAATCGTGAAAATGGTTCTCGCGATGCGTCAGATCGCAAACCGCCGTTCAAATCTTTTGGTGGCAAGGGCAAGCCATTCGTTAAGAGAGATTTTAGAGACAAGGATAGTTCGGGTTCATTCAAGCGGGAAAACGGTCCGCGTGATGCGTCAGATCGCAAACCGCCGTTCAAATCCTTTGATGGCAAGAGCAAGCCATTCATAAAGAAAGATTTTAAAGATAAAGAAGCGTCTAAAACATCCGATTCCGGTGGTAGTCCAAAGGAATTTCCTGAGCGGAAACCAAAGTCCTTTTCAAGGGAGGACCACGGAAAGAGAACTACACGAGTCGGTAGTTCACCTCAATTTTCTGACAGAAATAGGCCATCTGGCAAAGATTTCAGCAAGAAAAAATTTGACGACACAAAGGAAAGCACTCCGCGGCCTTTAGAAAAAAGACCGTCTGATTCGAAGAGACCGCGAACAATTCGTCCAGCAGAAGGCGAAGAGACATTACTTCAGGGCGAAGAATTAATTCGCCTTAATAGATTCATTTCCAACAGTGGAATTTGTTCGCGTAGAGAAGCTGATGCTATGATCACGATGGGTCTTATTACGGTGAATGGTAAGTCAGTTACTGAATTGGGATTTAAAGTAAAACGTACAGATGACGTACGTAATGAGGGCAAGCGCCTGAAAGCAGAAAAGCCTGTATATATTTTATTGAACAAGCCGAAGGGGTTTATCACCACGACTGATGATCCACAGGAGCGCAATACAGTTATGCACTTAATAAATGGTGCATGTAAAGAGCGAGTATATCCGGTAGGAAGATTGGATCGCAATACATCAGGGTTATTATTGATGACCAACGATGGTGAGTTGACTGAAAAATTATCTCACCCAAAACATAACGTTAAGAAAATTTATAAAGCAGAGCTTGATCGCCCATTGACGAAAGCAGATTTTCAAAAAATCGTTGATGGCGTTCGTCTTGAGGAAGGAAGAGCAATAGTAGATGATCTGGCCATTGTAGGTGAAGATGGAAAAATAGTGGGACTGGAAATTCATATTGGCTGGAATCGTGTAATAAGAAGAATTTTTGAAACACTTGGTTACGAAGTCGTAAGACTGGATCGTTCTGTTTATGCAACCCTTGACAAGAAAGATTTGCCAAGAGGACATTGGAGATTTCTCCGTCAGGATGAAGTCATTCGCCTGAAGCACTTTCAGTAGCAGCGGATAATTTCGTTTTTTTTTGTAACATCACTCCCAATCTATCCAGGCATGCGCGTAGGAATACATGGGAAGGACTTTCAGCAAAAATCTCCGCTGTTTATTGAGCAGATACTTACTTGGCTAACACGCTACAAGGCTGATATTTTTGTTTCCTCAAAATTTGCCAAACAATTCAAATCGCATCAGGATTTTAAATTTAAAATCTTTGAGCATGGTGATAGCCTGAAGAACCTTGACTTTTTTATTTCAATCGGTGGCGACGGAACCTTGCTTGAATCAGTGACCTATATTGGGAAGTGTGAGACACCGATTTTGGCCGTGAATACAGGACGACTAGGTTTCCTTGCAACGCTAAGTCGTGAAGAAACCGAAATGGCATTGGAGAATGTATTTAAGAAACAATACTCGGTTGATAAGCGGGTGATGTTGGCATTAGTATCTGACCCTAAATTGTTTCCGGATTTAAGTTTTGCATTGAATGATTTCACGATAATGAAGAAGGACACTTCTTCAATGATTACAGTTCATGTTTACGTTGATGGGGAGCTATTGAATTCCTATTGGGCGGATGGTGTAATTGTTTCTACGCCGACTGGATCCACTGGCTATTCTCTCAGTTGCGGCGGTCCCCTCGTCTTTCCCGAATCAGAAAGTTTTGTAATCACTCCAGTGAGTCCACATAACCTTACAGCCCGACCGATTGTGGTTTCTGATCAGTCGGAGCTTACCTTTAAAATAGAAGGAAGGAGTAAAAAGTTTCTTGTTTCCCTCGATTCACGATTCGAAACCGTAGATGAAAAGGTGAAACTCAAGATCAAAAAAGAACGCTTTAAGGCACAGATCATTCAACTCCCAGGACAGCATTACTTCAAGACACTACGGCAGAAATTGAACTGGGGCTTGGACATACGAAACTGACCCAACAACCGTTTGCTGATTTTCCAAGGCCCTTATCGGTAATCTAGGTCTGTGGGGAAGACTATTTATTTTTATACATTTGCTATTCCTCAAAAGTCTTTCAGTATGAGAAAGTTGTGCTTTGTGCTGATTTGTTTACTCCTTCTCGTTGGTGTAGACTCGGGTTACGCCCAGTTTAATACGAAGGGAATCAAGAAGACCAACAAGCGGATGGCAACGTATGCTGGCACCAAAGTCGGGTTTGGTAAGCAAAACGTTTATAACTACATCGGCTTTTCTGTCAACGCCCTTAATTATTATGGAGACCTTTCACCTACTTCAGGAAGAATAAGTACGGATATTTCATTCACCAAGCCCGGTTTTGCAGTTTCTTATACACGTCGTATTGGAAACCGATATTCCGTTCAGGCTCAGTTTATGTTTGGTACTCTAAAAGGTTCTGATGCAGAATCGGCCAGCAAAGGGGATGCTGCCAGCGGAGTTTACCGGTATAATAGAAATCTGTCTTTCCGCAATCAGATCAAGGAGCTTTCCGTTATAGGTATGGTTGATTTATTTCCAAATCAAGGAACCTATATGAGTCGCGTAAAATGGACACCCTATGTTTACCTCGGGATAGCTGCATTTTTGCATAATCCACAGGCCATTGCGCCGGCAACCGACCTAAAAGGAAATCCTTTGGCAGAGGCTGGTCAATGGGTAGACCTTCGCCCTCTTGGCACTGAAGGACAATATTCAAACCTACCGTCGAATGCTGCCAACTATGGGATAAAGCCTTATTCATACCTTCAAATGGCAATTCCATTTGGTATTGGTGCGAGATTTCGCTTGAATGAAGTACTTGATCTTTCATTTGACTTCGGATTGCGTTACACGTTTACTGACTACCTCGATGATGTAAGTGCGAACTACGTGGCCCTTGATAAACTGGCGAGTCCATTGGCGCAAGCGATGTCTTACCGCAGTAGTGAACTTCCTGGTAATCCAACCAATTCTGTGCCTTCAGCTCTTCCAGGTGTAAATGTTGAGGCCGGTTATGGCGATGAATATCCTACTAACAAGAGAGGTGGGAAAAATCAAAATGATATTTATATGGTAACCAGATTACAGATATCGTATATCATTAATCCCTCATTTCACCGAGCCAAATTCAGATGACCATACTGGAAAAATCCTCCAGTCTTTTTGTTGGCCTTCTCGTTCTGCTTATTACAACAACCGGGATCGCACAGATCACCCAGCGATCAGAAGTTGGATTCGGACTAGGAACACTTAACTATACGGGCGACCTGGTACGTTCCTATAACTTTGCATTTTCTCAACCGGCCGCAACAATCTTTTATCGAGCAAACCTAAGCAAGGTTGTTAGTTTCAGAGCTTCACTCATGGCGGGAAAGCTAAGCGCAAGTGATACCCGCTCACCTGTTGATGCTTTTGCCGTTCAGCGCAATGCTTCTTTTGACATTTTTTTATCGGAGATCTCTGGGGTTTATGAATACCACTTTCTTGATTGGAGAGACGATAGAAGGAGACTTCGGTTTACGCCTTACCTTTTTGCGGGATTGGCGTTATTCAATATTTCAGGGGTTCAAACAAAGACCGCAGAGTACAGCAACGTTCAGATGGCCATTCCATTTGGAGGAGGGGTAAAATATGTTTTGAACCCGAAGTACTACCTGGCGCTGGAACTAGGCATTAGAAAGACCTTTTTTGACTACCTCGATAATATTTCCGATGGGGACCCGTCTTTCAAAAATTATCAGTACGGAAACAAGTTTGATTACGATACCTATTATTTCCTGGGAATAACCCTTACGCGCACATTCTACGATATCCCCTGCGCCCGGAATCCCTACTAATGAGGGATTATTTGAGGCAACTTTCCCCCCTCTATTTCCATCTATGTAAGGGCTAGTTTGTGAGACTTTTGATAGTGTGTAAATGTCGGAAATAGGCTACTTTTGCGGTCTTGTGGCATCTTTCATAGACCAAATTGACCGTACTAACCTGCCTCAGCATATTGCCATCATTATGGATGGCAACGGACGCTGGGCTAAAAAAAAGGGTGCAGCACGTATTTTTGGTCATAGAAATGCTATTCAGGCCGTCACTGACGTTACTGAAGGGTGTGGTGAGCTGGGAGTAAAATACCTGACCTTATACGCTTTCAGCACTGAAAACTGGGGACGGCCAAAAGAGGAAGTGGACGGATTAATGGAGTTGCTGGTAAATACCATAAAAAAAGAGATTAAGAATCTGATGGAAAACCGTGTAAGGCTTCAAACTATTGGCGACATCTCTCACTTGCCAAAAGCGTGTCAGCGTAATCTTGAAGAAGCAAAGGAAACGACCAAAAATAACACAGGACTTACCGTTCTGCTGGCATTGAACTATAGCGGCCGATGGGAGATATTAAAGGCGGCAAGAAAACTTGCCGAAGAAGCACAGCAGGGACAATTACATCCTGAAGATATTGATGAGAAAATGTTTTCCAGTTTAATGGAAACAGCGGGAATACCTGATCCGGAGTTATTGATCAGGACAAGCGGGGAGATACGAATCAGTAATTTCCTGCTTTGGCAGATCGCCTATACGGAATTATATATCACAAAAACCTTGTGGCCTGATTTCAGAAAAAATGACCTGTTTGAAGCAATATGGTCATATCAGCAACGTGAGAGGAGATTTGGAAAAGTACTAGAACCGAACGCCTGAAAGAGATGAGAAGGATTTTTATTTTGTGTATGCTGGTGGTGTGCGGTTTTTCAAGCGAAGCGCAATTTCGAAAGTCGCGGGACCGCGCTGACCCAACCGTAGCTCCGCCAACATCAGAGGCTACGCTTAACTATGCAAACCCATCAGAATACTTTATTGCTGGAATTGATATCACCGGCCTTAATGTGCTTGACAAAAATGCGATGATCTCGTTGACAGGTCTGAAAGTTGGTGATAAGATTAAAATACCAGGCGATCAAATAGCTACAGCCATTCGTAAGATGTGGAAGCACGGACTGGTGGGAGATGTGTCAATCAGCGTTGAACGAATTGAAGGGGAGAATGCATACCTGATGATCACACTTGCAGAACGCCCGCGATTAACTGACTTTTATTTTACAGGCATTAGTAAGTCTCGTCAATCGAGCCTTAAAGATGACATGAAACTCATCAAGGGAAAAATTGTAAATGATGCTGTAATACGCAACTCTGAGCTTACAGTTAAAAAATATTTTGCCAAAAAAGGATTCTTGAATACTGAAGTTAAGATCACCCAGGAACAGGATACGCTGAACCGCGGAGGTGTTCGCCTGCGAATTGGCGTAGACCTCAAGACCAAGGTCCGGATCAATGAAATTGTTTTTGAAGGCAATGAAATGGTGGGCGCTGGTACCCTGAAGAAGAAATTGAAGAAGACTCACGAGCACGCCCGGCTTTCTATTCATCGCGCGATATTCGGCGCGGTCATAAGCACCCCTCCCAAAACGTATAAAGCAGCCCTCGACTCGAGTCGCAAAGTCAGTAAAAAAGACTTTGCACTTTTCATCAACAGGAATATTAAATTGAATGTGTTCAGCAGTTCGAAGTTCATTCGTGCTGATTTTGATGAAGATAAGATTAAGTTGATCGACTATTACAATACACAGGGATATCGAGATGCTGAAATTATTTCTGATACAATTGTGAAACACAATGGTAACAGCATTGACATACTTTTCAAGATTTCTGAGGGCAGAAAGTACTATTTCCGCAATATTTTCTGGACAGGAAATTACATTCATACGGCCGCTACCCTGAATAAGATACTTGACATCAATAAGGGTGATGTTTATAACAAAGAACAATTGGATAGAAGAACAACCTTCAATCCTAAAGGCGGAGCAGACATCAGCGGACTTTACATGGATGACGGATACCTTTTCTTTCGAGTAACTCCAGTTGAGGTAGCAATTGTGGGCGATTCAATTGATATTGAGATGCGCATCTTTGAAGGAGAGCAAGCTACTATTGACAAAGTTATTATTAGCGGAAATGAAAGAACGAGCGATCACGTGATTCGTCGCGAACTTAGTACCGTTCCAGGACGGAAATTCAGGAGATCCGATATCATAAGAACTCAGCAGATGTTGGGTTCAATGGGATACTTTAATCCTCAGAAAATTGAACAAGATATCCGGCCTAATCCAGCCAATGGAACAGTAGATATTGAATGGAAAGTGGAAGAACAATCTAACGATCAGGTTCAGCTCTCTGGTGGATGGGGAGGTTATTACGGATTCGTTGGAACGGTAGGATTAACATTTAATAATTTCTCGGCGCGCAACATTAAGCATCCGGAGAGATGGAAGCCACTTCCCACGGGAGACGGTCAGAAGTTGGCATTACAGGCACAGGCTAATGGCAAATCTTTCCAGAGCTATTCTCTTTCATTTACGGAACCCTGGCTAGGTGGATCCAGACCAAATTCATTTACGGTGAGTCTGTCCCATTCTATTTCCCGCAGGCCTAATAGTAGGTATGAATTTACCGATGACTTTTCACTGAAGCAAAGTGGTATAACGGTATCGCTTGGGCGTCGATTGGAGTGGCCGGACAATTATTTTACGCTGACTAACTCGATATCGTTCCTGGTGTATAACTATAAAAATTATTTGTATGGAAGTACGGCCCTGCCTACCGTAGGTCAGACAAACGCTCTCACGTTAAATACAACTATTGCAAGAAATAGTATTGATAGCCCAATGTTCCCGACACAGGGATCTTCGATCTCATTGAGTCTTGCAATGACGCCTCCGTATTCATGGTTCCGCAACAACGACTATGCGAAAGATGTAAATGAACGTTTCAAATGGCTAGAACTTTATAAGGTGATGTTTGACTCAAAATTTTATATCAAGTTGCTGGGCAGTAGTAAACCTACAGGGCGAAGTCTCGTTATGGAAGCCCGTGCACATATGGGATTTATCGGGCAGTATTCCCGGAGTCTTCCGCAAGGACCATTTGAGCGTTTCTTCATGGGCGGAGCCGGTCTTGCCGGAGGATTTAACTCGTATGTGCTAGGCCAGGAGATCGTCGGTCTGCGTGGATATGGTGACAACCTTGTAACCCCTCCACTTTATGCGGCCCGGAATTCACAGCAGTCACAAACGATTGAAGGTGGAATTGTTTACGACAAATTTGTGATGGAACTACGCTATCCCGTTACGACCAGTCAGACAGCGACCATTTATACTATGATATTTGGCGAGGCCGGAAATAACTGGGATAATTATTACGAGTTTAATCCATTTAAATCCTATCGATCGGCCGGTGTTGGAGCTCGTATATTCATGCCTGCATTCGGTCTGATAGGGCTGAACTGGGCATACGGTTTTGACAAGTTACCAAACAGCAACGCGATAAGCGGAGCCCAATTCCACTTTACGATCGGCCAACAAATCCGTTAAGAAAGTGAAGCTTTTGACCACCATAGCGCTGTTTTTAGCATTCGGCCTGAATTTTGCCCAAGCTCAGAAGTTCGGGTACATCGACAGCAATTTCATTTTGGGCAAAATGCCAGAATTTGCGAAAGCGCAGAGCGAAATTGATCAACTGTCGGGTGGATGGCAAAAGGAAGTGGAAGATTTGTCAAAGAATGTTGAGACACTTTATTCTTCGCTGAAGGCAGAGGAGGTATTGCTCACAGATGAAATGAAAAATGAAAGACTGGATGTGATTCACAAAAAAGAAGCTGACTTGAAGGAATATCAGAGGAAAGTATTTGGCTTTGGTGGATTGCTCTTTTTAAAAAAGCAGGAACTGATAAAACCATTGCAAGATAAAGTTTGGGATGCTGTTGAAAAGGTTGCTAAACAAAACCGACTGGCTATCATCTTTGATAAATCGGGAGAATTGGTGATGATCTACACGGATCCACGCCATGACTATACCGATTTTGTTTTGGAGGAACTCGGGCTTGGAGATCCTAATGATAAAATTAAATAATAAATAAACTGAACATGAAAATTGTATTGGCCCTTTTCCTGACGACGCTCTCAACTTTGACTTTTGCCCAGACAGAGGCTCCCGTCCAGAAACTTGGTTACGCGGACTTTGAGTATATTTTTATTCAAATTCCCGACTCCAAACAAATTGAAAGTGCTATGAAAATTCATGGTGACCAGCTGAAAGCACAGCTTGATGCCAAGTACAAAGAGTACCAGGCAAAAGTGGAAATTTATCAAAAACTTCCAGCATCGACGCTTGAGCCGGTTCGTCGTGATAAAGAAACAGAATTGCAACAAATGCAGGAGAATATTCAAAAATTTCAACAGGATGCGCAAACATCTCTTCAAAAGAAGCAGCAGGATTTGATGAATCCTGTATTTGCGAAGGTCGCAAAAGCAATTGAAGCAGTGGCAAAGGAAAATGGTTACACCTACATCTTTACCAATAAGACACTGACAGGTGAAAATGTCGTGTTGTACTCCGATCCTCAATATAATGTATCAACCCTGGTGTTGAAGAAGATGGGAGTTACGGCCGCTCCTGTCGCACCATCAGCATCAAAATAAATCAAAACAACAAAAACAATAGATTACAACTTAAAACTTATAACCGAACATGAGAACTGTACTGATCCTTTTATTAACCCTGTTCTCGGCTGCAGCCTTCGCGCAGACGACACCAACTCAGAAAATAGGGTATGCGGACTGGGAATATATTTTTAGTCAAATGCCAGAAGCGAAACAAATTGATAATGAACTAAAAACCCATGGAGATCAATTGCAATCGCAGCTAAAAGCAAAATATGCTGAATATGAAACTAAACTGAAAGTTTATCAGGCTGGTGCCGCCACAATGGTAGATGCTATCCGTAGGGATAAGGAGACTGAATTGACACAACTTCAGGAGAACATTCAGAAATTTCAACAGGATGCACAGACATCTATCCAAAAGAAGCAAACCGCATTGATGGCGCCGGTTTATACCAAAGTAGGAAAGGCAATTGAAACTGCGGCCAAGGAAAATGGCTACGCATTCATTTTTGCTCCTCAAATGCCAGGCGGTGGAGATATATTATTGTTCAGTGATGAGAAGTTTGACATATCATTGCTTGTCTTGAAAAAACTTGGAATTACCCCTGCAGCAGCGGCAGTTGTGCCACAGAAGTAGTAACAGTTAATTGATATTTTAAAACCCTGTCCGCCTGCTGGTGGACAGGGTTTTTCTTTTAGCCGCCTATCACTTTTCAAAATTAAATAACTTGTCGAATCTTGAAATTTGACAAAACCCTAGCTATGCAAAAGTTAATTGTCGTGGTTCTCTTCTTCTTAAGTATCAATCTCTACGCGCAGAACTCCTATTTCTTTCCTGCGGGAAATTTTGATCCAACAATACCATCACCTGAACAGTTTCTTGGATATCCTGTTGGCGATTGGCATACGCGACATGAGAATATCGTTTCCTATTTCAAGGAACTGGCCCGTGTTTCTCCCAAGGCCCATTTTCAAATTACAGGCTATACCAACGAACATCGAGCTCAGATTGTACTAACCATCACAAGTCAGGAGAACTATGCCAACATTGAGACGATACGAACAGAACACCTGAAGTTGAAAGATCCATCTGCATCGGTGGACATATCCAGGATGCCGGTGATAATTATGCATGGCTACAATGTGCATGGAAATGAGCCATCAAGCAGTGAGGCAGCCATGCTTACTGCGTATTATTTCGTCGCGTCGGAAAGCGAGGATGTAACCAAGGCGTTAAAGGAATCAGTAATACTTATCGACCCGAACTATAACCCTGACGGCCGCGACCGTCACAGTAATTGGGTAAACATGCATAAAGCGTCACCGCCCGTTAGTGACCCAATGGATCGCGAACACAATGAAGTCTGGCCTGGCGGAAGATTTAATCACTATTGGTTTGATCTCAACCGGGACTGGCTGCCATTGGCACACATTGAAACCAGAAACCGCGTAGAGTTTTTTCACCAGTGGCTTCCAAATGTTGGAACAGACTATCATGAGATGCAGACATCGGGGACAAACTTCTTTGAGCCCACCAAGCCTTATGGATCTGAAAATCCGGTCATTCCAAGAAGTAATTATGATGGACTTAACACATTATTCGCAAAGTATTTTTCAAAGGCCTTAGATGACATAGGCTCGCTATATTTCACAAAAGAAGTCTTTGACAATTCATATCCCGGTTATGGATCTACCTATCCGGATATTCACGGTGGACTGGGATTGGTATTTGAACAAGCAAGCTCCCGCGGACACGTAGGCAGAACGACAACAAAGGATATGCCATTTGCCTTTACAATTCGAAACCACGTACGTACTAGTCTTGCAACTGTAAAAGCTGCTGTGGATAATCGCGAGCTTATGTTGAAACACCAGCAGGAATTTTTCAAATCGGCTTTGGATGAAGGAAAAAAGTCTGCAGTGAAAGGTTATGTGTTCGGTGACGCGAAAGACATGGGTCGTACCAGAGCATTTGCTGAATTGTTGCTCCGACACAGGATTGAAACCTATCCATTGATAGCGGATCTCTCGTTGGGCAACAACAAATATGAAAAGGGAAAGGCCTTTGTTGTTCCAACGGACCAGACGCAATATCGCATGGTACGAAGTGTTTTCGAAAAAGTGACTCAGTTTTCAGATAGTGTATTTTATGACGCTTCGGCGTGGACCATGACATTGGCGTATAACATGCCGAATGATGCGCTCAATGCAGTTGTTAAGGTTTCGAAAGGAGATAAGCTGAAGTTGTCAGACTTAAAGCCCTCGCCTGCCGCTTTCGCGAAATCTGATTACGCCTATGTAATTGAATGGAGTGAATATTACGCTCCCCGTTTGTTGTATCAGCTACAATCCGCCAATATTTTTGTGAAATCTTGCTTTAAACCATTCACAGCGACCATCAATGGAGGAAAGCGAAATTTTGGATATGGCACGTTGATGATTTCCGTGGCTGACCAGAATATGAGCACAGATGAATTGTATGAAAAAATTAAGACATCTTCCTTATCAACCGGAATAGATGTTTATCCGGTGAACACAGGATTAAGTTTGGAAGGAATAGATCTTGGAAGTAACAGTGTAGAAACAGTGGCGACTCCAAAGGTTGTTATGTTAGTGGGCGACGGAGTGACTCCGATGGAAGCAGGAGCGACCTGGTACCTTCTTGATTCAAAATTGCAATTGCCCGTCACAAAAGTTAATACAAATCAGTTCGGTCAATTGAAAATCAATGACTACACCACGTTAATACTTGTTTCTGGAAATTATACCATGTTGGGCGAGACCGGCATTGCAAAGATTAAAACCTGGGTGCAGCAAGGAGGGACACTTATACTTTACAGGACAGCTGTCAGCTGGGCCATTCAAAATAAACTTGTTGACGAGCAACTAAAAAAGGAAGAAGAGAATGACAAACTAAAGAAGGAAACCAAGCGGCTGGATTATGTAACAGCGGGAGATTATGCTGGTGCCCGTTCCATTGGAGGTTCCATGTATATGACCAACCTCGATATTACTCATCCGTTGGGATTTGGATTTACACGTCGTGATTTACCAGTGTATAGAAATCACACAGTATTTATCGAAGCAGGTAAAGATCAGTTTAATACTGTAGCCAAATACACCGCGAATCCGCTTCTCAGCGGCTACAGCCATAAAACAAATATTGAGAAGATAAAGAACTCGGTATCATTGTCTGTCAGTGTAATGGGTAAAGGTCGCGCAATTTTGTTTGTAGATGATCCGACATTCAGGGGATTTTGGTATGGAACGAACCGATTGTTGTTCAATGCTATTTTCCTGGGACCACTAATCAGCAATTCAAATTTTGATCAGGAAAGCGAGCATTAAACGACCGGTGATTCTGGTGATAGACTATCTTCAATGATAACGGGGATTACCAGGAGCTTCTTTCTTTTATTATCGACACGCATTCCGTGAATAATCATGACCGGGGGATATAAGAAGTAGGCAGCTCCTCCAAGTGGTCCGGCGAGCCAGTTTCCGCGAAAAATAATAGCGATAAGCACTGAGATCAGAGGAATTATTCCCATAAGCAAATTTGATTTCACTTTTACCTTTGTGTCGAATTTTTCGATCTCGTTAAGCTCGAGCTCGTCCGCTTTCGTCAAGGCGTAACGATACATAAGCATTAGCACGAAGAAAATGCCAGCAGCTCCGAGACCATAGATAATCATCAGGTCTCCTACGTCTTTCCCGCTGATCATACCTGAAAATTCTTTTTGCAGACTTTCGATTTTAAATAAATGTGCGATCGGCAATAGATTGAGTCGCATCATGAACTTCAATGGATAGACATAGAATAGAACGATTATAAGGAAAAGTGTATTTAGTAGAATGATGCGCCCATTTCGTAAGCCATATCTGAAAAAGAAGGTGAAATGCTCGTGCCAGATTAGCCCAATCAAGGAGATGCAAAACATAAAAGGGATCAGCTCGAAGGTGAATCGTTTTATCTGCTCGAAATTTGTTGGTGGCGAAGTTGAGATGAGAAGCAAAGTGATAGCCAGAGCGAAGGAGGCGTCACTGAAATTTTCTAATCTGCCGGGTTCTTCACCCCGAAAGCAAAATTCTTTATTGAGTCCGACGTAATGCTTTTTCAGGGTATTCCGGATCATTGGGTCGATTGAGTGAACTAATCTAAGAATTTTGCGCCGATTTTTAGAACGTCAAAATATCGATCTCGTTTGAAAGTGCAGAAAATCAATGTGTTACAACGTCATCAATCCAAAACGATAAGGGGGACTACTGACAGAGTTTACTGCTCGATCGCTTCTTCGACTTTATCCATCTTCGTTTCAGAAAAAGAACCCGACGTTGCATACACTATTTTGCCGGTTGGATCCAGCACGAAGAAGTAAGGGATATCCCGCTTTTCAAAATCCAGGGCCTCTTTATACTTCTTCAGTTCGCCCTTATAAAATAAGATATTGGGAAGTAATTGGGGATCCATTCCCTTGGCTGCTTTTTTCTTGGCGGTACCTGTGGCCGCTGCATTGATACCCGTAAACATGGGAACAAAATACACATTTACATCATAACCCATTCCGGCCATCAGGCCAGTGGTCTTTTGAACAAACTTTGAGAACACCGGTTCAAACCAGCTGTTGAGCTCATCTTCTGATTTTTTTGAATACGCAAGTCCCAGTAATGTATATTTCCCTTTTACATCATCCGGCAGCATTACTTTCTTGTCTTCAACTGTTTGAGTTTCCATCGCAGGAAACATTTTTCCAATGACCTGGGCATTGACAATAACTGAGAATGCGAACATGGAAACCAAAAGACAGAGGGATTTCATAATGTATTTTTTAATTATCGAATGTACGAAAACCGGCAACAGGTATCCCGCCGCTTTAGCTGCCTGTCAGTTTACTTAACGAAAACCGGGCCAATCTATTTCAGCTTGATGACCCCTTTTTCCACTTCGAATTTTTTGGCCAGGTACTCGTCTGTAACAGGTTCGCGAAGGGTTTTTACATAGTACCATTCAGCTTTTGTTTTTGCGGGGTATAGTGTTAGCAGCAGATACCCATGATCACGATCATTAATATATTTAATATGAGGATTTTGTTTCATCAGCGCCTGTTCCGCCAACTTGACGGTGTCGGTGTTTTTGTATTCGTTGCCATTTGCCGATGAGACGCTTGTGGTACCAAACTCGATTGCAAAAGGTACATAAGATTTTTTCACGTCGATGGCGGCTTCAATCGCCCAGGAACCATGGGTATCTCCTGTTGTAAAAAGTATGTTTTGAATTTTATTCTTCGTAATGAATTCAATTATTGATTTCTTTTCGGCCGGGTATCCATCCCATGAGTCAAGATTGCGTGGCATCTTTGGGTAAGCGGCCTGAAGGTAGACGTCAGAGAATATTACTTGATTGCCAATAACCTTCCACTCAGCCGTTGAATTTTTTAAACCGCTCTCAAACCACGTTAGCTGATCTTTTCCAAGCATCGTTCGTGCTGGATTGTTATAGGTAGGGTCGGTTATACTGTCAGGAGGTGCGGTTCGACCTTCGAGGCGTTCATCGAGCATAATCACATCAGCAAGCGGGCCAAAAGAAAATGAACGGTAAAGCATATCGCTTTCGCGAATGGGCATCCACTCGTAATAGACCTTTTTTGCCACAGCTTTTCGCTCAAGGTAGTCTCCCTCATTGGCTTGATGATTTTGAGCTCCACCGACGTAAGAATTATTTGCAACCTCGTGATCATCCCAGATGGCAATAAACGGATGCTGCTGATGGACTCTTCTCAGACCTTTGTCGAGATGGTATAGCGCGAATCGAGTGCGGTAATCATTGAGGTTTACAATTTCATGAGTGGGTATGTTGATGCGACCGATAGTCGTGTCGCCATAAACTCCGGTAGCGTATTCATAAATATAATCTCCCAGGTGCAATACAGCATCCAGCACGGGACGATCTGCAATTTTATCGTAGGGATTGAAATATCCCCACTCCCAGTTGGCACAACTTACAATCGCAAATTTCAAACTATCCTTTGCGTTGACTGGGGCAGTTTTGGTTCTCCCTGTAATTGAGTTTTTTCCAAAGGCATTAAAACGATAATAGTAAACCTGATCAGGTTTCAACGCATCGACATCCACCTTTACAGTGTAATCGCGTGCAGCCATAGCGCGAAGCGTATCCGATTTATAAATAGACGCAAAGTTGGGATCTTCGGCTATTTCCCATTTAACGGGAACAGAATCAACTGAATCTTCGGGAGTGACACGGGTCCAAAGAATGATCCGATCGGCAAGTGGATCGCCAGACGCTACTCCATGATAGAACGGTCTCATGGAGAGATCATAGTGAACGGCCGTTGGTTCATTCAATTTGGATACTACTTTATCTTTTTGGGAGCATGCGCTAAGAAACAGCGTGATGAAGCAAAGCGTGAAGAAGTGAAGGCGTGTCATAATGGAAAGTTTCCCCTAAACTAAAGGAAAAAAGCTTTCTACAATTTCAACATCTTTGCTTGATTGCGGCAACCGAAATACTACAGGTCCGTATATAACACATTCCATATAATGAAGAAATTATTTTTAATTCTGATGCTATTAATCTCTTTGGTAGCATCCGCCCAAACGCCTGTGGCAAGGGCCAAAAAACTGTTTGAAGAAAATAGGCCAATCGAGGCGAGAACCATTTTGACGACCATAAAAGATTCTGACAATGAATATGCCTCTGCTCAGTATTATATGGGACGCATTGCTATTCAGGAAAATAAACTTGATGATGCAGAAGACTTTTTCGAAGAGGCCATTGAGGTAAATGACAAGGTATCTGACTATCATACCTGGCTTGGAAATACCTATGGACAGATAGCAAGGGATGCTAATATGTTTAAGCAGGGAATGCTTGCCCCAAAGATGAAAGCTGAATGGGAGAAAGCTGTGGCTTTAGATCCCAAGTCGATTGATCCCCGGTTATCCCTTATCCAATATTACCTGCAGGCGCCTGGGATTGTAGGCGGAAGCATTGACAAAGCAAAGGAAACGGCTAAACAGATTTTGGTTTTGAATCCTGCACAAGGTCACTTGCAATTGGGGAACATTTATTATAAAGAGAAGAAGATGATTGAGGCCGAGAAAGAGTTTGTAGAAATGGTGAAGATTGATCCCACCTATACTTATGGACTTGCTAATTTCTATCTTGGTCAAAAACAGTATGACAAGGCGTTTGCACTTTTTGAAGATGCTTTGAAAAAATCTCCAGACGATATGACTACAGTTTATCAACTTGGGAAGGCCAGTGCGCTATCAGGACAACGACTTGACCGGGGAGAAGAGTGTCTGAGAAAATACCTCACGTACATTCCAAAGAATAATGAACCTTCATTGGCTGGTGCCAATATGCGCCTGGCGCAAGTGATGGAGAAGAAGGGAAACAAGTCAGAAGCGAAAAAACGATTTGAACTTGCACTGAAGATGGATGGGACTATGAAAGAAGCCAAAGAAGGACTCGAAAGAGTCAAATAGAAATCAGAACGTCAAAACATAATACCCGGGTTTATGCAAGAATTGACTGAACGAAGATCCACACGAATTGAAATTATCGATGTGTTGCGTGGATTTACTTTATTAGGGATTATTCTTGTCCACTTTACGGAGCAGTACTATGCCGGCCCCCCACCTCAGGCCCATCAGAATTTTACCATTCACAATGCTGCTGACCCAATCATTTCGGGGATTATAGGCGTTTTTATTACGGGGAAATTCTACATGATCTTTTCATTTTTGTTTGGATTGAGTTTTTTTATTCAACTTAATAAAAACGAAAGTCAAAGTTCGTTTCTTATTCGATTTACATGGCGGCTCATTGTGTTATTTGGTATAGGCTTTGTTCATAGCCTTGTTTACCGAGGAGATATACTTACCATCTATGCAATCCTGGGTCTTGTATTGCTGATCTGTTTTAAGTTGCCGGATAAAATATTATTAATAATTGCGCTGTTATTGGTTATTAATTTGCCATCGATCGGAACGCGGACTGTTCAAGTCATATCGCCATCATCGGAAGCGTCGTCCTTTTTTAATCCAGAACAAAAGCCACTGGAAATTTATTACGATACTGTCAAGGCAGGATCGTTTGCTGATGTGTTAAGGGCAAATCTCCATGAGTTGGAAGCCAAAATGGATTTCCAGGTGGAATCAGGCAGGCTTTATATTACAATGGGATTGTTTCTGTTAGGTCTCTATGGTGGGCGAGCCAGAATTTTTGAAAATATTGAGCTTTTCAAACGGCTCGTTCGGTATAGTCTTTGGACTTTGCTGGGGTGCGTGATTTTTGGCGTTGGCTTTTTCGGTGGAATGCAACTTGCCGGGTTGGAGCAGAGTCAACAGGTTTCATTCCTCGTAGGCGGTGGCATTTATGACGTTTTTAATGCCGCATTAGCTGCCATTTATGTTAGTCTTATCGTCAGACTCTTTCAAAACGAAAAGTGGAAAAAACGCCTGATGGTTTTCTATTCGGTTGGTAGAATGGGATTAACGACGTATTTGATGCAAACATTGGTTGGTTCCATTCTGTTCTTTGGATACGGGTTTGGGTTGCTGGGAGAAATAGGAACCACGGTGTGCGTTGCTATTGCTATGGGTGTATTTGTCCTGCAGATAGTGTTTAGCAATTACTGGCTAAAGAAATTTCAATATGGACCAGTAGAGTGGTTGTGGAGGAGTTTGACATTTTTGAAAATTCAGCCGCTGCGACGTGATCCCAATTGACACTTCTTACTTTTACATTTAGTATTTGGCATTTAATATTTGAATTTTAGGAGACGTTATCACGTCACCCGATGTTAGAAAACTAGTCCTTCCACAACTACTTAAACAGTGGCGGTTTTTTTTCATCCCATTCTGTTGCTTCTTGATACGCTCTTGCCACCGCAACAGCCGAGGCCTCGCCGTATAATTTTCCAAGGAAGGAAATGCTGGTGGGCCTGCCTTTGTCGTTAAATCCATTTGGCACCACGACACATGGATTACCTGTAAGATTAGTTGTAAGAAGCTGAGTTCCGCCGAAACTTGGTGAAATGATCACATCAAAATTCTTTGTTTTTGCATAGTACTCGCGTACTAGCTCCGCACGAAGACGCGACGCATTGATATAATCAACAGCAGGTATGAATCGCGCAGCCCGGAATGTATTGGGCCAAGCAAATCTACTTTGATCGGTTAGCAAACTATCACGGTTGGAGCGCGTGAGTTCATCAAATGCTGCGGCTGCTTCAGCGGTGAGCATTATCCTAATTGCATTGACCGGCAGTTTCGAGGTGATATCAACAGGTTCTGGATTTATTCCCAATGACCGCAACATCTCAAGAGCCTTAAGATCATTTTCTTTGCCGGGATACGTTTCATCAAATAGATTTTTAAGGTATCCAACTTTCAATTTCTTAACATCCGTTTTCGCATTATAGTTAAACGCGGCAGTCCTTACGTGAGGATCAAGTCCATCGGTTCCCCGTATAGTTTCCAAAACAATAGCACAATCCAAAGCGGATCGGCAGATAGGTCCGATCTTATCCATGCTCCAGCTTAACGCCATCGCACCATGTCTGCTCACGCGGCCGAAGGTTGGACGCAATCCACTGGCACCACAACGAGTGGATGGAGAAACTATCGATCCCAATGTTTCAGTTCCGATAGCAAACGCCACCATTCCGGCAACGGTAGCCGAAGCTGAACCTGCAGATGATCCACTGGATCCCTGTTTCAAATCCCACGGATTTTTGGTAACGCCGCCATACCAGATGTCGCCCATCGCGAGGGCTCCCATAGTAAGTTTTACAATGAGCACAGCTCCTGCAGCTTCTAGCTTTTTAACAACGGTAGCGGTCTCATCGATTTTTTGACCCTTGTAAGGAGCTGCACCCCAGGTGGTTTCAGTTCCTTTCACCGACAGCAAATCTTTGATTCCATAGGGTATTCCATGCAACGGACCGCGGTATTTTCCCTGAGCAATTTCGTCATCGGCCTTTTTTGCCTGCTGAAGAGCGGTGGACTCAAGCAGACTGATTGCGCATTGCAATGTATCGGCGTACTTCTTTAACCGGTTGATGTAAATGATGGTAAGTTCTGTTGAGGTAATTTTTTTTGTTTTGAGAAGCACCGAAAGTCTATAAACAGGATAGAAAGCGAGGTCATTCTTATTTTCTGGAACCTTAACTTCTTTCGGGAATCCCCAGTCGATGGGCAATTGGCGGGTGTCAGCCGAAAACCCAGGAGGAACCGGATCAAAGATGAGGGACATGCCAACAGAGTTGTTCAATGGGTACTGGTGAATGGCCTGAATGGATTTTTGATATTCTTGTAGGGCAGAAAACAGGGAATCCCGTTCAGCTCGCGTGAACTGAAGGTCGTAATATGGTTCTATTTCCTTTGTGGGATACAAATTTTGGATGGTTTGTGCGGTAGCGATAGAAATTGATAGGATGAAAGCCAAACAGCAAACGATATAACCTCGGTATCCGGACATTAAACTATTTTTCATTGGATTTTGATTAAGGGTTGGACGACCTTTGATAAAATGGAATTGTAATATCCTGTTTTAGAGATTACCATGAAAGAATATTTTTTAAAGCTTTATCAATACAACGCATGGTCAAATCAGCGTGTATTAAATTGTATTCAGCGCCAGAACGTGAATGATGAGAAGATCTTCTCCGTGATGGGTCATGTGGTGGCAGCGCAGTTCTTATGGCTCCACCGAATAAAGGCACTACCACCTCCTGATGTGAAATTATGGGGAATCTACACATTGCCTCAACTGATTACCCTGGCAGAAGAGGCCGGAAAACAGTGGCTGGAATTTGTCCACACGCAGGATAATTTCAATCGCGAGCTGACGTATACAAATTATGTGGGCGATCCATACGTGAATAATGTCGAGACGATTATGATTCACCTCGTAAATCATTCATCGTATCATCGCGGGCAGATTGCAATGCTATTACGACAAAAGGGATTTGAGCCTATCAACACAGATCTTATTACGTATGATCGGGTGATACGCGGGCAGTGGAAGGAATAAAAAAAATTATTCCCAGATCACAATTTCGTCATGACAGTACCAGACCGGATACATGGGAAGATGTAGTTTCTCGATTTCGTTGCGTTTTACTTTTAGCGTTGGCGTTACCAATCCATTTTCAATTGTCCAGTCACTCTTCATAACAACTGCTTTTGTAAGGCGTTCAAAGGATTCCAGGGAGGGATTGAATTTATCAAGAGTTGATTTAAGGCTGTTTGATATCTCTTCCCTGGATTTTATTTTCCCGGCCACAGATAATGTTACTAATGCGATGGGCTGAGGCACTCCACTTCCTACAACACAAACTTGTTCAATGTCGTGGTTAGAAAGTAATTTGAGTTCGATCGCTGCTGGAGCAACAAATTTTCCTTTATCTGTTTTGAATTGATCTTTTAGCCGGCCAGTTATCGTAAGAAACCGTTCGTTGTCATACGATCCTTTATCCCCGGTTCTTAAAAATCCATCGCTTGTGAAAACAGCTTTCGTTGTTTCAGGATCTTTATAATATCCTTTCATCAACGCCTGATGCCTGATGAGAATTTCCCCTTCTTCGCTGACCTTGGATTCAACTTCTTTCCATGGCCTTCCAACTGTTCCATACTTAAAAGCTTTTCCATGATCCCCGTGAGACATACCACAATCCTCTGTCATGCCATAGATCTCATGAATGTTAATGCCAATGGACTTATACCATTTCAACAGAGAGATTGGAATAGGAGCAGCGCCACAAACAATGGTAGTTGCATTGATCAAACCAATTTTCTTTTGAATGAATTTCTTAACCAAGCCTCTGACTACTGGCAGCGACAAAAGAAAATCAAGTCGCTTTTGAGACAACTTTGAAAGCACGCCTTCCTGGAACTTGGCATAAATCCGTGGTACACCACCAAACAAAACCGGCTTCACTTCACTTAAATTCTTTGGAAACTTTTCCAATGATTCTGCAAAAGATATATTGCCGCCGGAGTAAAGCACGACCATTTCTATGTAAGCCCGCTCGGCAATATGAGCGAGAGGGAGATAAGAAAAGAAAGGACAGCCATTATTTACTCCGAAATTTTTAACTGCTGCCTGACTGAAAAAGTCCAGCGCTCCAAATTCCAACATCACACCTTTGGGAGTGCCTGTAGTGCCGGAGGAATAGAT
Source organism: Cytophagales bacterium (assembly GCA_038229375.1). GTDB lineage: Bacteria > Bacteroidota > Bacteroidia > Cytophagales > Cyclobacteriaceae > ELB16-189. The sequence goes on from JBBRON010000001.1 coordinate 286,378, forward strand.
GACCGTTGCCAGAGTGCCGGGCTTTGGTTTAAAATCGTTGGTGACTGGTGGAGTTTTTAACAATTCATCCCATAGCTCACCATCGTTCGGCCCATAGAGCGGGAAAGAAATTTTTTTAATCAATTCTGGAATGCCTGACCGTTGATTGGCGTAGTCATCCAGTTTGCCAAGGAAAATAATCTTTGCTTCGCTATGTTCGAGCACAAAGCGGATGGCACCGGCAGACAGAGTAGGATAGATCGGTATCGAGACATGGCCTGCCATCCAGATTGCGAGATCGGCCATGATCCAGTGCGCACAGTTTTTTGAAAGAATGGCAATGTTGCTTCCATTAGGGAGATTCATCGCTTGAAGGGCTGCAGACAGGCTTCGAATTTCTCTCCCGGCGTCTCTATAGGAATACTCCCGCCAGCGACCGTCAATTGGTTGCCGCAGGAAAAGACTATCGGGGGTAGTCCTTTCCCATAGGTAGAATTTCTCAAGGGGACTGGAATTCATGGCTGTGGTTCGAAATGTTAATGTTAATTTTAATCACTTGAATCTCTAAAAGCAAGCTACGATGGCCGATGCCCCGAAAAAGCTATTTCTTCTTGATGCCTATGCGCTGATTTATCGTGCTCACTTTGCGTTTACAAAAAATCCGCGAATTAACTCGAAAGGAATTAATACATCGGTGCCCTTTGGATTCACCAATACGTTGCTGGAAGTGCTTCAAAAACAGAAACCTACTCATATCGGAGTAGCCTTTGATACCAAAGCAAAGACTTTCCGCGACGAGATTTATAAAGAGTACAAGGCAACACGTCAGGAGACGCCGGAAGACATTCGCGCGGGCATTCCAAAGTGCAAGGAAATAATCCGTGGATTCAATATTCCCATTCTTGAGATGGATGGTTTCGAAGCCGATGATGTCATTGGCACATTGGCGACGCAGGCAGCAAAGCAGGGTTTCATGGTTTACATGATGACGCCTGATAAGGATTTTGGTCAGCTGGTCAAGGAGAATGTATTGCTATATAAGCCAGCGTACATGGGAAATTCCGTTGACATCATGGGGATCAAAGAAGTTTGTGAGAAATGGGATATTGAAAATGTATCGCAGGTTATTGAAATTCTTGGATTGCAGGGAGATACATCCGACAACATTCCAGGAATTCCCGGTGTTGGACCAAAGACCGCCGCTGATCTTATAAAGAAGTATGGAACGATTGAAAACATTATTGCACATAGCGGAGAGCTGAAAGGAAAACTTAAAGAACGTGTTGAAGAATTCGGGGATCAGGCGATCCTTTCAAAGAAACTTGCCACAATCATACTGGATGTTCCTGTGGACTTTCATGAGGAGAATTTGAGATATACCGGGCCAGACGCCGACTTGCTCCGTCCGATTCTGGAAGATCTCGAGTTCAAGACCATGATACCTCGCGTGTTTTCTGCATCCTCGGCGCCCGGGGGATCAGCAACTGTGGAAAAAGTCAGTGCTACTGCCGCTCCTTCCAACGGGTCGCAGCTTTCGATGTTCGGTGGTGTATCATCAGAAGCGGAAGAAGGAGAGAAGAAGAATCTGAATGCCGATAATGTTAACTATAAACTTATTGAAACAGCCGCGCAGCGCAAGGAGCTGGCAGCCAAGCTTAGTGATCAGAAGGAATTTGCCCTGGAGACCACAACGGATGAAGCTCCTAATTTTGATTTTGTCCTTACGAATCTTGCTTTTTCTTTTTCACCCGGAGAAGCGTGGCAGGTACCTGTCGGCAAAGACGGTAAAGAAATTGGCGATTTTAAAGATGTTTTTACAAATGAGAAAATCAGAAAGACAGGACATAACATCAAAAGCTCTGTTCTGGCTTTAAGGAAATACGGCATTGAATTGAAGGGATCACTGTTTGATACTATGTTGGCACATTATCTCATTGAGCCGGAAGCTTCTCATGACCTTGGAATAATTTGTAATCAGTTCCTGGGATATCAATTGCAAACGGAAGGCTCTGAAACAAATATTATCTGCGAACGGGCGGACCAGATATTTCAGCTCAAACAGAAAATGATACTAGAACTCGAGCAACGCCGTCATTCACTATTGATGCGCGACATTGAGATGCCACTGGTAAGTGCACTGGCAGCAATGGAATCGGAGGGGGTGCGGGTAGATGAAGAATCATTGAAGAAAATGTCTGATTCGCTGCGCGCTGATCTTGAAAAATTACAAACTTCGATTTTTAAGTTGGCCGGTTCTGAATTTAATATTGGTTCGCCGAAACAACTGGGAGAAGTTTTGTTTGATAAAATGAAGCTGCTTGACAAGGCGAAGAAAACAAAGACAGGGCAGTACGCCACGGGTGAAGATGTTTTACAAAAGCTTGCGGGTGAACATGAAATAGCGAGAAAGATTCTTGAATATCGTGAATACGAAAAACTCAGGTCGACGTATGTGGAGGCCCTTCCAAAAATGGTGAGTAAAACAGATGGAAGAATTCACTCTGATTTCAGACAGGCTGTTGCCGCTACCGGGCGGTTAAGTTCAAACAATCCCAATCTTCAGAACATTCCAATAAGAACGGAAAAGGGTAGACAGATCCGTGGAGCGTTCGTACCGCGTGATAAGAATTTTCTGTTTATGTCAGCAGATTATTCGCAGATCGAATTGCGCATTGCTGCATCCTTTGCCAAAGATGAAATAATGATTGAAGCATTCCGCAACAAACGAGACATTCATACAACCACAGCGGCGAAAGTATTTAAAGTGGAACTAAGTAAAGTTACGCCCGATATGCGTCGTAAGGCCAAGGAAGTGAACTTTGGAATCTTGTACGGAAGCACGGCCTTCGGTCTTTCACAGAATCTGAATATTTCGAGAGCCGAGGCGGCAGAGATCATTGAATCTTACTTTAAAGAATTTTCTGCCATCAAGCGTTACATGGATGATGCTATTAACGAAGCGCGCGAGAAAGAATATGTGGAAACAATTCTAGGTAGAAGACGCTACTTGCGGGATATCAATTCAAGGAATATCACGACACGGGGATTTGCCGAACGAAATGCGATCAATGCCCCGATTCAGGGGAGTGCTGCCGATATTATTAAGATTGCGATGATCAACATTCATCGTTGGTTGCAGAAGGAAAAATTAAAGACCAGAATGATCCTGCAGGTGCATGATGAGTTGGTTTTTGATCTCCATAAGGATGAGCAGGCGATTGTGAAGCCTAAAGTGGTTGAACTGATGAAATCGGCTGTGATCCTGGATGTGCCGATGGAGGTGGAGGTTGGGATTGGGAAGAACTGGCTGGAGGCGCATTAGTTTGGCTTACGCGCCGAAAGCCCGCGAACTGAAAAGCCTGAGTTAGTAAGCCGTGGTTTTTTCCTACATTTACAGAAATATTTTTATAATAATTACCATAACAAAATGAAAGAAGGAATAGTAAAATTCTTCAATGATGCCAAAGGATTTGGTTTCATTAAGGAAACAGGAACAGGAACCGAGTATTTTGTACACATCTCCGGGTTACTGGTGGACACACTTAAAGAAAATGATGCGGTGACTTTTGAACTGAAAGAAGGTAAAAAAGGATTGAATGCTGTCAACGTAAGGTTGAAGTAATACCACATAGTTTTTAGCGAAAGCCTCGTTCAGTTTGGACGAGGCTTTTTTGTTGGGCGGGGTTTGATGAGAAGACGGGCGGAGTTAATATTAACAAGGGTGAGGGAAATTTCCATTGCTCCTGGTTATTGGCAATCATTGACGACAACCAAAATATGGATTCAGCGTTGATTCTACAGTAACTGTCAGCAAGGAGAGATCAATTAAAATGATTTAGGTATGGGTGAATTTGAAGATTTAAAAATAGATATCAAGATCAAACTATCCGCTCTTTGGACGGCCGTAACACTTTGCTATTTGTATGGTGATTATTTTGAATTGTATGTTCCCCAAAAAACACAGGGACTTGTCAGCGGAGTAAATATGCTAGACAGCCCAGCAAAACTGTTTGCAGCGTCATTACTCTTAGCTGTTCCTGCGCTAATGGTTTTTCTATGCATCATATTAAAGCCAGTTATAAACAGATCAGTGAACATTATTTTTGGAAGCTTCTTTACGGCTATTATGGTATTGATTGCAATTACGTCAATCACACCATGGCGGGCTTTTTATATTTTTTTAGCTGTATTGGAAAGTTGCCTGACCGTTTTGATAGTTTTGTTTGCGTGGAAATGGCCCAGGCAAAAAGGGACCACACAAAGAACTTAATATGCTCGATGATCATGTCGCTGTGTGGATCAGATTGTTTTCAATCAATAACGAATAATTAATAAACAGTACGCCGATAATTTTTTATCTTTAGATAATTCATAAAAATTATTATGCGTTTCCGTTTCATGGTCGCATTCCTGGCCTTTGCGACTACAGTATCTTCACAACCAATCAAGGTCATGACCTACAATATCCGGTATGACAACACAGGGGATGGTGTGAATCAATGGGAAAACCGAAAAGAGAAGGTTGCAAACCTTATCCGTAAAAATGATCCCGATCTTATAGGCCTTCAGGAAGCATTAATTAATCAAATAAAAGATTTGTTGTTGTTGCTTCCAGATTATTCATCCTATGGTGTTGGTCGTGATGATGGAAAAGAGAAAGGTGAATTCTCCTGTATCCTGGTTCGTCATGCGAGGTTTGGGGTCCTTCGAGACAGCACCATGTGGCTTTCTGAAACACCGGGTATTCCGGGGAGTAAGGGATGGGATGCCCAGCTTCCACGAGTAGCCACCTGGACAGAGCTTTACGATAAAGAGACAAAAAAAGAAATTCTTTATGTAAACACGCACTTTGACCATATTGGGAAACAGGCCCGCACGAACAGTGCAGTGATGATCAGTAATTTTGTAACCGATTATTCTAAAAATAAAGAAGTGGCAATTATTGTGACAGGTGACCTTAATGTTCAGCGCAATACAGAAGCTTTTAAAGTTCTTATAGAGCCTAATCTACTGATGGATTCAAAGCCTGATTGGAACAATGACCCGACGTTTTGTGGGTTTGATGTCACAAATACGAAATGCACTCAAATTGATTATATTTTTCACAGCAAGGAAACTGTTGTCGTTGGCTACACCGTATTGCGGGACAACGATGGTAAGTTTTATCCATCAGATCATTTAGCTGTGCTGGCGGAGTTGGAATTTTTGGATGATAAGTAAGTAGCCAAAACAATAGACATTAACGGCAGGTGGAAAAAACCAGATTCCCTGGATACAGAAGATCAAGCCTGAACTTGTCATTTTGGGTGAGCTGAGTGAATGGGCAACAGGTGAGTATATTCGCGATGCACGATTCAAAGGAGAAAAGATTTTACTTATTATTTTGAGTCACGCTGTAAGCGAAGAACCTGGGATGAAAAGACTGGTAACATGGTTGCAGTCAGGAGTGCCAGGGATTAATGTTTCTCATATCGCAGCGTCAAATCCCTTTTCGTTCGTGTAACAATAGCAATGATTCAGGCAGGGAAATGTTTCTTTACACTCTTCACCGACGCCGTGATCATTTTCTTTAATACTCCGGTATCTATATCTTCAAGTTTTTTGATGTAAAGGCATCCTTTGCTGCCCTTATATTTTCCAAGCTTTTCCAGGAATTTCTCTTTCTGTTCCAAACCGGTTGTAAAGTATAAAACAATTGCTGCCTTTCGTGGTGAGAAACCAGCCAGGCACATGTCCCCTTCGTGTCCACTGGCATATTTGTAATGGTAAGAGCCGAAACCAATTATACTGGGCCCCCACATTGATGCATCAAAACCCGTGGTCTCTTTAAAAATTTCAACTAGTTGATAGCTGTCATCACGCTTTCGTTCGTCAGTGACTTTACTGATAAATTCGATGACACTGCCAGTGGTTTGAGCCGTTTTGTTTTTGGCCATAACAAACTGAATTAATAATGTAATTTAACTGTACGTTCTGATTTCAGCGACAAAAAATTAATATCTTTTTGTGAATGCAAGTTCATAAATTGGATTAACACTTGGCAAACAAACACTCGAAAACAAAGAGGAAATGAAGAAAAGAGTTCTTGCATTTACAGTTGTTGTCATAATCAAGGGAATTCTTCTTATGTTAATTGTCTTAATGTGGAAGTCTCAGTCGATTTATTTTTTGCTGGGCAGGTTATTGATATTCTTCGCGATAACTGGTTTGGTGGACTGGAAAGTCCTTAATATGGTCAGGAAGGGGATAAAAAACCCAAATTGGCTTGTATTGGCCTCTTTTTCCTACGGTTCTTATGTGGTCCTGGTATGGATTGTTGAGATTGGATTTGAATTGTATAATTCGGGCCTTCCCGTGCGCGAAATAGGACAGGCGCGTTTTTCAGTAATGTCACTTGTATTATTCGTATTGATCGGCCTGCTGACCTCTTCAGCAATCGCAACAATCATCACCGCAGTCGCGAATAGAAAGGATGGACGAGAGGGCAGAAGCCAAAGGAGTTGGTAGCAGGTGTCAAAGTTGAACTTGCCTGGCCCTCAAACTATTAATGATCTGGGTTGCATGAATTCTTGAATTTTCAATGAACCATCTACCGGTCCTTAATCCACCGCAGACTACTCCAGCCAGGAAAAGGTTTGGTACGCTGGACTCCATCGTTTCCTCATCGTACACTGGAGTATGATCCGCATCGCCTTGAAATAAAATTCCACAAGCTTTCATGAACTTAAAAGGAGGCTGATAACCCGTCATTGCCAGCACAAAATCGTTTTCAATAATCACTTCCCCAGCCGGCGTGACAATCTCCACGGTTGTCGGGGTGATTTTTGTAATCGTTGAATTAAAATAAGATTTTATAGTGCCTTCCTTAATTCTGTTCTCCATATCGGGTTTTACCCAATATTTGACATTGTCCTTTATTCCCGATTCCCGTATGACCATCGTTACTTCCGCGCCCTTGCGCCAGGTCTCAAGCGCGACATCTACCGCGGAGTTGGCCGCACCCACCACCACAATCCTTTGACGGAAGTAAGGATGAGGCTCATCATAGTAATGTTTTACTTTTGGCAATCCTTCTCCGGGCACGTTAAGCAAATAAGGGAGGTCATAGAATCCCAGAGCGAGCACGATTGCATTCGACGAATAGGTATCTTTTGATGTGACGACATTGAACAGCTGATTGCTTCTTTTGACTGAAGTCACCTCTTCGTAGAGATTGACGTTCAAATCCCATGATGTACAGACACGTCGGTAATATTCAAGAGCTTCCGCGCGGTTGGGTTTGGGGCTGTGGGAAATGAAGGGGACATCGCCGATCTCCAGTCTTTCTGATGTAGAGAAAAACATCATATTATTGGGATAGTGATAAAGGGAATTCACCAGGCATCCTTTTTCAAGGATCAGATATGAAAATCCGGCCTTTTTGGCTTCAATTGCGCACGCCAGCCCGATGGGCCCCGCACCGATAATAAGTAGATCTGCAGTTTTGCTCACGACTGAAAATTACGCGTTCTGCGTTTCTAATCCCATTTCACCACGATTCAGAAGCATTTTTCTACGGTTGGGTAAGCTTGTTTTGAGCAGATTATAGCGCCCTATTACTTTTGACTTGTCATTACAATATGGATATCAAGAGGAAAATATTGATCATCATTGGAATAGCTATCGCAATTGTTATAGCGTTCCAGTCCCGGGCAATGGCTCTGGATAATCTGATGGTTGATAATTGGTGGTGACATCCTGACTCCTCAGTCCTGATTAATAACGCCAGCTCTTCACATCGGCACCCTTCGGAGCGCTCTCTTCAATCCTCTTTAAAATCTTCGGCAGATACTGCGTGTTATAATGTAATCGTGAAACCCAGATGGGAACGCTATGATCACCATTCCAGCAATGTTCGGCGCGATCGCCGTAGTCAACTTCACCGCCGTAGAATGGATTGGTAGTCGTCTTTAAAAACCCTTCCATTAAATAGACTGCATTGTTCAGATAAAGATTATCCATGTCGCCACAATAGATATGAATCTTTCCTTTCAGCTTCGGTCCAAGTGTGGTCCAGTCTCGCTGGAGAATATAACGTAGATCGTAATTCTCTTTCCAGTAGTCGGCAACACTTTTATCAATTTCACCCGTGAGCTTATTGAAAATGCGTTTTGGATAGCCATCTTCACCCTGAGGTGAGAAAACAGCTTCCCATACATCCCATTGCTCACCACTCCGGGTCTTGTCGCCAAGCGCTAACTCGTAATGATTCCATTCCTCTACCGTCGTGCTTACTTCACCCAGGTAATTTCGATAGGCCGGTCGTGCAACTTTCTTGAACTCACTTTCATAGTAATAAGCGTTCTTATCTTTGTAGATATTTACCTGACCGTACGAACGGAAATCGATAGGATCAGGACATGCCGCGAAGCAACCGTTGATCTCATCTGGGTAGAACATTTGAACGGCTAATGCCTCCCAACCCCCCGTTGATCCACCATAGGTAAATCTTGACCAACCTTCACCGATCCCCCGGAATTGTTTTTCTATTTCAGGCACAAGCTCGTGCATAATGGCATCTCCATAAGGACCCATATTGGCAGAGTTAACCGCATATGAGTCATCATAAAATGGTGTTGCATGCTGGATTTCAATCACCAGGAATCTTGGAAAATTTTTTGCCGTCCATTGTTTATAGAAATTATAGGCCTCCTGAGCGACAAATTTATTGTAGCTTTTAATTCTGAATCGCTCGTTGTAGTCGGTAGTATCCATGTTGGGGTCAACAGGTTCAGTACTAAACCCGCCGAAATCACTTGGAAAATGGCCATGGTAAATCATCAAAGGATAATGTGATTTTGGATGATCATCAAAGCCATCAGGAACAAGCACGTTCGCGCCCAGGTATACGGGCCTTCCCCACCAGTCGGAAAGAAGTTTGCTCTGGATCTTCACGTGTTTCACATACTTAGTATCTTTTGGCGCATCGATGGTTGGAATTTTCTGGTCAATCGATATTTTAATCACTTCACTTTTGGATGGATCAATTTTTATCTTGAACGGTTTGCTGTAAAGATTGCCTGGCTTACTTCTCCATTGCTGGCCTTCACCCATTTCAGGCGGTAGCTTAACCACTTTTCCATTGCTAAGATTAAATGTCTCATAGCGATTGAGGAGGGCCTGGACAAAATAATCGCCGGGGGGAATTTTGGTAAGTGAATCAATGGGATAGCCATAAGCGTTTTGTCCAACCACTATTTCGTCTCCCGGTTTCATACCATTAACATCAAGGCCAAAGATTAGTTGTGCATTGAGACCGTGACCTATCAAAAAGCGAGGCTCTGCAGTATCATTTGAAGCCAGCATAAGCAAAAGGCGGCCATCCTGTGCCTGATCGCTTAGTTCTTTTGTGAATGTTATTGAAAATTTTGGACCCTGATCTTCTTTTTTAGAGGGCGAGCAAGCCGCAACCAGCAGTATCGTGAGGTAAAAGAGATTTTTCATGGTTACCAACTTTCGATTAATATCTCCAACTCTTAACATCAGCTCCCTTCGGAGCACTCTCGCTAATTCTTTTTAGAATGCGCGGAAGGTACATTGTGTTGTAACGCAACCGCGAGACATAATTTGGATTATCATGATCCCCATTCCAGCAATGTTCCGCGCGGTCACCATAATCTACTTCGCCTTTATAGAATGGATTGGATGTTTTCTTTAAGAAGTCTTCCATTTTATAGACAGCGTCATTGAGATAGTAGTTATCCATATCGCCACAATAGATATGAATCTTGCCTTCGAGTTTTGGCCCAAGCGTTTTCCAGTCGCGCTCGAGAATATAACGCAGGTCATAGTTTTCCTTCCAGTATTCGGCAACGGTCTTGTCAATGTCTCCTGTCAATTTATTAATGAGCGGTTTTGGATATCCATCTTCACCCTGAGGAGAGTACACCGCTTCCCATATATCCCATTGCTCGCCGGAGCGGCCATGTGTACCCAATACGAGCTCATAGTGATTATTCTCTTCCATGGATGCCTGAATCTGGCCGAGATAATTTTGATGCGATGGTCGGGCAAGTTTTTTAAACTCACTTTCATACCAGTACGCATTTTTGTCTTTGTAAATATCGACGAGGCAATAGGCGCGAAAGTCAATCGGATCGGGACAAGCCGCAAAGCATCCATTGAACTCGTCGGGATAGAACATTTGTGCAGCAAGAGCTTCCCAGCCGCCCGTTGATCCCCCATACGTAAATCGAGCCCATCCTTGGCCTATGCCCCTGAACTTCTTTTCAAGCTCAGGAAGAAGCTCATACATGATTGCGTCGCCGTAGGGTCCCTGGTTTGCAGAGTTTACCGCATAAGAATCATCATAGTAAGGAGTGGCGTGCTGAATTTCTATGATAAGAAATCTTGGGAAATTTTTTCCGGTCCATTGTTTGAAAAAATTGTAGGCTTCCTGTTTTTCATATTTCTGATAACCGTAAATACCGAAGCGCTCTGAATAATCGGTGGTATCCATTTTTGGATCGGGCGCCTGAGTGCTGAATCCACCAAAGTCTGAAGGAAAATGGCCATGATAAATCATGAGAGGATAGTGAGCATCAGGATGTTCATCGAAACCTTCCGGAAGTAAGACGTGCGCCCCAAGAAAAGTTGGCCTTCCCCAAAATTCTGTGAGTTTCTGACTTTGTATTTTAATGTGCTTTACATATTTCGTGTCTTCAGGTTCTTTGATAGGAGCAATTTTTTGATCCATCACAAGCTTAATAGATTCACCGCTTGCGGCGTCAACTTTCACTTTCAGGGGCTTGCTGTAAAAATTTCCAGGCTTGCTATTCCAATGTTGTCCTTCTCCCTGATCAGGTGGAAGTTTCACCGTCTTTCCGCTCTTAAGATTGAAAGTTTCGTACCGGTTGATAAGCGCCTGAATGTAATATTCAGCTGTGGGGATGTCAGTTATGCTGCGTATCGGAAAACCGAAAGCGGAGGCATCAATTTTTATTTCGTCGCCGGGCTTCATGCCGTCAACATCTACACCAAAGGCAAGCTGGGTTGCCAGCCCGAAGTTGATTTGGTTACGTGGTTCAGCTTTATCATTGGTCGCGAGCAGCAGCAACAATCGCCCATCCTGCGCCTGCTCGCTCATTTCTTTCGTAAACGAGATTGAAAAACTCAAGCCGCCTTTCTTTGAACTGGAAGAGGGCTCGCACTGCCAGGCTAAAATCAGCACCAGTGGAAGCAAGGGAAGTAATCGTTTCATGGTTTGGGTTTGTAGTTTAGCCTGGATCGGGCTTACCGACAAGGCAACAATAAGGTATTTCTATTTCGCCGCCCATACAACGACTGTTTAACGAAAGGTCAAAATTTGATTTAAGAGAAGGTCCAAAATTGCTACATTCGTTAGGTCTCAAACGATTGAACTATGAATTCCCATCCCTGGCTTAAGCAGTATCCTTCCTACATGACTCCGGAAATTGCGGAGCCTCCGTTTGAATCCCTTCCTGAAATGGTTGAACATGCGTGCAAGCAATTTGCTGCATTGCCTGTCGCGGAAAACATGGATAAGCAAATCACATTTGAAGAACTCAACGTGCTGGCAACACACTTTGCTGCATTTCTCCAGAATGATTGCGGCTTAAAACCTGGCGACCGGATTGCCGTTCAGATGCCTAATCTTTTACAGTTTCCTGTGGCTATGATGGGAGCACTAAAAGCTGGATTAATTGTGGTGAACACTAATCCACTATATACTCCGCGTGAGATGCAGCATCAGTTCAAGGATAGTGGTGCAACCGCGATCGTGATCCTCGCCAACTTCGGACACAACCTTGAAAAAATAATAAAAGACACGGCGATTAAGACAGTTATTGTTACCGAAATAGGTGACCTGATGGGTGGATTGAAAAAAGTGATTGTGAATTTTATGGTGAAGTATGCCAAGAAGATGGTACCGGCATATAACCTCCCCGGAGCTATCTCTTTTTCATCCGCCTTGGCCAAAGGAAAAGCACGCAAGTTTGCACCGGTCAAAGTTAAAAAATCAGATACAGCCTTTCTGCAGTACACCGGTGGTACAACTGGCCTATCAAAAGGAGCTGAGTTAACCCATGCCAATGTGATGGCAAATGTGTGGCAGGTGGAGCCATGTATAAAGGTTACATCAAAAGGATCTCTTCAGGCGGGGGACGTAGTGGTAATTCCACTGCCACTCTATCACATCTATGCTCTCACTACTTTTTTTGTTTTCTCAAATGCTGGGCTGAATAGTCTCCTGATTACGAACCCTCGGGATTTTCCAGCGTTTGTGGAAACGCTCAAGAAGAAAGTTTTTCACAGCATGATTGGTGTGAACACACTTTACAACGCGTTGCTCAATCAGCCCAACTTTTCAGAGATCAATTTTTCAAATCTGAAAGGTTGCAGCGCCGGAGGTATGGCTCTGCAAGAGGTTGTTTTTAAGAAATGGTTGGACAAGACAGGCATTACCATCTCGGAAGGATATGGCTTAAGCGAAACTTCGCCCGTTCTCACCTATCAGATCGCTGGAAAGGAAAGAATGGGTAGCATCGGTATCCCGATTCCAAGTACCGAAATAAAATTAATGGACGACGATGGGAAAGAAGTATCGATTGGAGCACCAGGAGAATTATGTGCAAAAGGCCCGCAAGTGTTCAAAGGATACTGGCAAAAAGATAATTCATCAGTGTTTTATCCTGGTGGCTGGTTCAAAACCGGAGATGTCGCTGTGATGGATGAGGATGGGTTTTTCCGGATTGTGGATCGCAAAAAAGATATGATCCTGGTTTCCGGATTCAACGTGTATCCAAATGAAATTGAAGGAGTAATAGCAACGCATCCTAAAGTGCTGGAGGTGGCAGCGATTGGAGTAGCCGATCCGCAGTGCGTGGAGGCTGTGAAAATTTTTGTAGTAAAACGCGATCAATCATTAACCGAGGAAGAGCTGAAAGAATTCTGTAAAGAAAATTTTACAGGATATAAGCGGCCGAAGTTTATTGAGTTTATTAAGGAGCTTCCGAAGACAAATGTGGGTAAGATATTGAGGAGGGCATTGAGAGAACCCGTGAATGCGTAACTATTAATTAATTTGAAGTGCTTGAAGTCTATTTATTAGACAATAGATATTTAACTAGTTATCTAAAGTTTCGTCCGTAAATACTCGGCAGTATACCCAGTTCCCTTCTTCGCCATTTCTTCCGGCGTGCCTTCAAACACGAGGAAGCCGCCGCGCTTTTCACCACCTTCCGGACCAAGGTCTATAATCCAGTCTGCACACTTAATTATTTCAAGGTTGTGTTCAATGATGATAACGGAGTGACCTTCGTCAACCAGTGCATTGATGGCTGTCAAGAGTTTTGAAATGTCATGAAAATGCAAACCCGTTGTAGGCTCATCAAATATGAAAAGGATGTGACCTTCTGGTGAGTTCTTTCCCAGGAAGGAGGCAAGCTTTACACGTTGCGCTTCACCGCCGCTCAGGGAATTGGATGATTGCCCCAATTTTACATAACCCAATCCCACTTGAAAAAGTGGCTGAATTTTTTCCAGAATCGGCTTTTTGTCATGAAAGAAACCCTGAGCCTCCTCCACTGTCATATCAAGGATATCGGAAATTGTTTTTCCGTTGTATTCCACTTCCAGGACCTCCTGTTTGAATCTTTTGCCGGCGCAGATTTCACATTTAAGAAATATGTCGGCCATAAATTGCATCTCCACTTTTATTTCACCTTCTCCTTCGCAGTTTTCACACCGACCACCATCAACATTGAATGAGAAGTGAGAAGGCTTATAACCCCGTTGCCTGGCGAGTGGTTGATCCGAGTATAACTGACGAATCGCATCATACGCCTTCACATAGCTGATAGGATTTGACCGTGAAGATTTTCCAATCGGATTTTGGTCGACATACTCGATCTGCGTGATTTTGTGAATATCACCGTCGAGCCGATCGTATTTTCCCGCGGTCTCAAACACAGACCCATTCAGTCGTCCAAGTGCGGGATAGAGGATACTTTTTACAAGCGTTGACTTTCCTGACCCGCTTATTCCAGTAACAACGGTAAGAGCCCCAAGCGGGAATTTAATTTTTAGATTCTTTAAGTTATTGGCCCGTGCGCCACTAACGGTTACAGAATCTTTCCATTTTCTTCGCTTAGCAGGGATTAAAATTTTTTCCTTTCCACTGAGATAATCGGCCGTGTGTGTTCTTGTTGTTGAATTAATGTCAGCGATAGTTCCCTGAAAAACGAGTAAACCTCCATAAGAACCGGCATCCGGTCCAATATCAATTATCTGATCGGCGGCACGCATGATTTCTTCTTCATGCTCTACAACGATCACTGTATTACCAAGATCTCTTAATGATTTCAAAACTTCAATCATTCGGGCTGTGTCCTTCGGATGAAGACCAATGCTAGGTTCATCAAGGATATACATGGATCCAACCAATGCGCTGCCCAGTGAAGTTGCGAGTTTGATACGCTGAAACTCTCCGCCAGACAATGAATTTGTAAGCCGGTTAAGAGTGAGGTACCCCAGCCCTACCTTCTCCATGTATTCCAGTCTGTATCGTATCTCAGTAAGAATCCTGTCGGCAACTTTCTGATCGTATGTATCAACCTTAAGATGATTAAAAAAGACAAGGGCGTCTTCTATAGGTAGTAACACGAGATCAGTAATAGACGTATCAGCAATCCTCACGTATGAAGCATCTTTGCGCAAGCGGGTACCACGGCAATCCGGGCAAGTAGTGCGACCGCGATAACGAGACAGCAAAACACGATATTGAATTTTGTAAGTCTTCGATTCCAGATACTTGAAGAACGAGTGGATACCCTCAAGATCTTTATTGCCATTCCAGATCAGGTTACGTTCGCCCTGAGTCAACTCATTATAGGCCCTGTGAATTGGAAAATCATATTTAATTCCTGCCCTCAACCACGGCTTTTGCCATTCTCCCATTGTTTCAGTGCGCCAGGGGGCAATCGCGCCTTCATAGAGGGAAAGGCTTTTGTCGGGAATTACGAGATCTTCATCGATGCCCAGCACCTTTCCAAAGCCTTCACATGTCTGGCAAGCACCAAAGGGATTATTGAAACTAAAAAAATTGATTGATGGCTCTGTAAACGTCATTCCATCCAGTTCGAATCGATCAGAGAAGCGAAGCATGTCTTTGCCATCGATATACACATGGCAGTCACCGTGACCTTCGAAGAAAGCAGTTTGCACAGAGTCAGAAAGCCGGAAGGTCAAGTCTTCGTCACTTGCGTTAACCGCAGCCCTGTCTATTAGAACCTCTAGATCACTGTCGATTTTTGGTTTTTTCTTTTTGGTTTCTCCTTTTATGCTTGGCGGAAGTGATAAAACTTCTTCTATAAATTGTACTTCACCATTTATCAGTACGCGCGCAAACCCTTTGCTTAGCAATAGATTCAGTTCATCTTCAAGTTTGCGACCTTTCTGAATCTTCAGTGGACACGCAATCATGATTCGTATACCTTCTGTCTGTTTGTTGATGATATCGATTACATCAGAAACCGTGTCGCGCTTTACTTCTTTGCCGCTGACAGGTGAATAGGTTTTACCTATGCGTGCAAATAAAAGCTTGAGATAATCGTAAACTTCTGTAGAGGTCCCCACGGTAGAGCGCGGGTTGCGTGTGTTTACTTTTTGTTCGATGGCAATAGCAGGGGAGACGCCTTTTATGTAATCGACGTCTGGCTTTTCCATACGTCCCAGAAACTGCCGTGCGTAAGAACTTAGGCTTTCCACATACATGCGCTGGCCTTCCGCAAAAAGAGTATCAAAAGCAAGGGATGACTTACCTGAACCGGAGAGCCCGGTAACGACTACCAATTTGTTACGGGGAATAGCAACGCTTAGATTTTTAAGGTTATTAACCCTTGCGCGCTTTATGATGATGAACTTCTTGGGATCGAGGTCGTCTAAATATGAATCTTTCGTGGATGCGCTCATTAATAAATCGCAAAGCTACGGATTATTAGACTGGTCAAAGAGAAAAAGTGAACGACCTTGTCAGAGTACCGGAAACAAAAAAACACCACCGTCACGGATGGTGAAAAAAAAGCAACGCAAATAGTTTAAGGCTTGGGATTTCCGCTCAAAAGAACGTCAACACGTTAACAGTCAAAATCCACACGGGTTAATTGTCGAAATCCGGATCATAACCCGGTTCCTTGGCTCCGCCTTCGCCTTCGGCATCAGCGTCGCTGTCGAAGTCGCCGCTGTCAAAATCATCATTTGATCCGAAATCATCGTCGTCTGCTTTTTCTCCGGGTGCAAACTCCTCTTCTTTTGGTTTGGACTCGACATCGTAACCGCCATCGCTGTTTTTAGTTGCGGGCACCTTTACGAGATAGGTGGCTTCCTCTGTTTCCAGCGGGAATACAAAGATTGGCTCTTTCTTCGCGTTATTAATGCGGGTGATGCTGTTCTCATACCCGTTGGGGTATTGTTCATTCAACAACTCCTTTAATTCCTCGGATAAGCTCTCGAGGCTCTTGATCACTTTCTTCTTGCTAACCGGCATGGATATTGACTATACTAAAAATATTGGGCAAATAGGATAAGAAAATTGATAGGAGCCAAGAATTTTCTCTAAATTTTTTGGGTCTTAGAGAAATATTTCTACCTTTTCAATCTAAAATAATAATAACCAACCCACACACTATCGAATTGGAGCTCTACGTTACCTAACCGTGAGACAGAATGATAGACAATCGATCCAGCGACAGCCAATTGGTATCGCTTTATCAGCAAGGTAACGAAGAGGCATTCGCAGTGCTCCTCCATCGTCACAAATCGCGCATTTATACGGCCATTTACTTCATTGTAAAAGACCGGTACAAAGCAGAAGATCTGCTCCAGGAAACCTTTATTAAAGCCGTAAACACCATAAAGGGTGGCCGGTACAATGAAGAAGGCAAGTTCTTGCCCTGGTTGAGTCGTATTGCTCATAACCTCGCGATTGACGCCTTTCGCCGCAATCGCCGGTATCCGGAGATCGTGCTGGAGGATGGAAGTGCCGTATTTAACTCCATGGAGTTTGCCGAGGATTCAGCCGAAGAAAAACAGATCACGCAGGACACCCGGACCCGCCTTCGTGATTTCATTAAGGAATTGCCGACCGAACAGAAGCAAGTTTTGATTATGCGCCATTATATGGACATGAGCTTTCAGGACATTGCCGACAAAACCGGGGTGAGCATTAACACCGCTCTCGGCCGCATGCGTTATGCACTCATTAATCTGAGGAAGAAAATGACCAAAATCCAATATGCCTATGACCAAAACGTTTACCCAAAACGACCTGATCAGGTTTATCTACCAAGAGACCACAAAGGAGGAAGCACAGGAGATTAGCCGTGTTCTCTCCTTTGACCCGGAATTGCAACGGCACTACCGGGAGTTGATGCTTTCCAAAACGTCTATGGAAAAAGCACGACTTGAGCCTTCACCCGCTGTCGTAGAGAATATTCTTCGCTACGCCCACGGATTGGAAGTGAAACAGTAATTTTTCATTACCCTGATTTAGCAAACGGTGACCTGGACTCGGGTCATCCGTTTTTCTTTATCGCTACATTCAAGCGGCTGGCTGGCTTGAATCCTCTGCATCCTTACAATTCAACAATTGGGAAGGCACAATCACCAATTCAGTTCTTTTTTCTTTAACTCCATGCCGATACGCCTCATATTCGAGGCATGAATCAGATAGAAACATTCCTGCGTGCCATGTTATGGTTACACATAGCCGGAGGCACATCAGCACTTATCACCGGTCTTGGAGCGATGCTTACAAAAAAAGGAAGTAAGCTTCACCGCAGGTTTGGTAAAGTTTATTTCTGGTCAATGACTGCCGTGTTCGTTGGAGCGTTGATCGTAGCAATCGGTCATAACCGGACTTTCTTATTAATGGTTGCCTTCTTCAGTTATTATATGACCGTGAGGGGCTATAGAATTTTATACCTGAAGAACTTAAGCTCAGGTCAAAAATCAAACTATGTCGACGGGATTATCATTAGTATCTCAGGAGCATTTATAGTTTTTCTCATTGTTTGGGGCGGATACGTGGTCACCCAAGGCAAAGGCATGGGAATCGTTGGATTGGTGTTTGGATTGATTGGACTGACATTTCTTATACAAGACATCAAAAACTTTTTCGGCAAGCCTCCTGAAAAAATGCACTGGTGGTATGGCCATATCTCCAGTATGGGGGGAAGTTATATCTCTGCGGTGACGGCATTCATAGTGGTCAACATTCAGCTTGCCAATAATGGGTGGATCTTATGGGTATTGCCAGCAATTGTCGGAGGGATGTTGATTGGAAGGACGATACGGAAATATCAGGCACAGTTTGCGAGGCAAATTGAAAATTTGGGGATTTGAAAATGAGAATACCCGATTGAGCTAATAATCCAGCAAAAACTCGTTGAGTTTCCCGTTAAGGGACCGCAACGGATCACTGATCACTGATTACCTTTATCATCAACTTGCGCCACTTCACCCTCACACCCCCGCCATCATGAATCTGCAAAGCAATTTTTCCCGACTTTGAACCCATCGCTTCATCCGTCAGCG
Organism: Cytophagales bacterium; assembly: GCA_038229375.1. Lineage (GTDB taxonomy): Bacteria > Bacteroidota > Bacteroidia > Cytophagales > Cyclobacteriaceae > ELB16-189. The sequence goes on from JBBRON010000001.1 coordinate 304,951, forward strand.
AAATCATTTCCACACCATTTAGCCAGGTTGTAACCTGATTTTTAACTACGCGAATTTTCATCGTATTCCATTCACCTTCTTTTAGAAGTTTCTCTTTTTCGGGTATTGGTTGTATCAGCCAGCCACGACCATAGGATTCATAAATTCCTCCTGTGTGTTTGTTAAGAGGAGCTACCTCTGCCTGCCAGCCGCTTATTTTGGTGCCTTCAATTTGTGAATGAAAGAATACACCACTGTTTCCATTGGATTCCTGAAAAAATTGACACGTGAGTTCGAAGTCTTTGAATTCTTTTTCGGTTGCGAGATAGCCATATTGTTTGTCCGGACCGCTCTCACAGATCAATTCACCCTTTTCCACCAACCATTTTTCGGTGCCATAGATTGCCCAACCAGAGAGGTCCTTGCCGTTAAAAAGAGATTCCTTTTTCTGAGCAAAAGCTGAATAGGATATGAGAATTGCGAGGAGGATAAAAATTATCGTGGTCTTCTTCATGGTATCGTTTGAAATTCAATTGCCAGATAAAAATACACCGAATGTGCCACTTCTCCGACAAATCATAGAGCCCTCCGGTTTTTGGTGAGCCCATCAAATCATTGCATTATTAAGTTTGGGAACCTTATCTCACGATATTTCCTTTTATGGCTCTGAGACTTTTCGAAAAGCGGTATCTTTCAAATGATTGATGCCATAGTCCGAAACTCAGCACTTCAACAAAGCCTTCAATTATGGATACGATAACGCATCTGGCACCCCCGACACTCCTCAACACCCTTGAAGAATTAAAATTGGTTCCCGAGTTTAAGGCCATCCCTGAAGATCAGTTCCGATGGCTCGCGGAAAAGGGTGTCCTTCGCAAGTTTAATGACGGTGACAGGATTTTTGCTAAAGGTGATGAAATCGCCGGGATGCAGATTGTGTTTCGTGGAGGTGTGAATCTGAAATATGTGCAGGGTGGAAGCCAGAGGGACATGGGCACCTACGAACCCCACGAGATTTTAGGTCGATTGCCGTACTCGAGAATGAAGGCCGCCACTGGCGAGGGATTCGCCGTCGGCGAAACAATTCTTTTCTTTGTGCACAAGGACCTTTTTCCTGAGTTGGTAAGTCATTGCTATGAAATTACAGAAGTACTGGTGCACAACATGACCGACCGTGTGCGGGACTTCACCAAGCAACAACAGCAAAATGACAAAATGATGTCATTGGGAAAGCTCTCGGCCGGGTTGGCACACGAATTAAATAATCCTTCAGCAGCTATTGTGAGAAGTGCACACGAATTAAAGCGGCTTCTGGCAAATGTGCCAGACAATTTCAAGGCCGTTATAAAAATACGAGTAGGTGATGCCGAGATAGATAAATTGAATAGCATGGTGGCAGAAAAAATTGAGAACTGCCATATGAAACCCATTTCTTTAAAAGAGAAAACTGCAATAGAGGATGAAGTAACAAACTGGCTTGAGGGAAATAATATCAACGATGCCTATGAGCTGGTGGAAACCTTTGCTGATTTCGGAATCAGCAAGACTGATCTCGATATGATTAAATCATGGATAAGAGCCGAGGATGTATTCCCGGTTTTGGGCTGGGTCAATCAGGTGTTAAATACTGAAAAGCTGATATCGGATATTGAAGAGGCTTCAAAAAGAATAAATGTACTGGTTACCTCGGTGAAAGGGTATACTCACATGGACCAGGCACCCGAAAGAGCATTAGTGGATATCCATCTTGGAATTCGCAACACACTTACGATGCTTAACCATAAGTTGAAAAAGAACAGCATAGAATTTATTGAGAATTTTCAGCAGGACCTTCCGCAAGCAAAGATCTTTGTAAGTGAAATGAACCAGGTGTGGACGAACATTATCGACAATGCGATCGATGCAATGGAGAATCGGAAAAATAGTACACTGGAGATTCAAACACAGAAAGAGCGGGAATTTATTATAGTAAGGATTATTGACAACGGCCCCGGAATCCCTAAAGATATTGTTGATAAAATATTTGATCCTTTTTTTACGACTAAACCAGTAGGAAAGGGAACTGGGCTTGGATTGGAAGTTGTACAGCAGATCATCACTCAGCACAACGGCAAGGTAACGGTGAAGTCAGAGCCTGGGAGGACAGAGTTTGAGATTTGCTTTCCTATCGGAAATTAGAAATCAGAATGGGCGCAGGTAGAAATTTAAGATGATTTAAAAGAGTAAAGATTAAAGAGTAAAGATTAAAGAGTAAAGACGAAAAGATGAAAATAGAAAAAATGAGCGCAGGCTTTCAGTTCTTATCTTTCATCTTTTAGCTCCATTATGAATAAACCAATAATATTAATAGTCGATGATGATCCTCAGGTGCTTCGGGCCATCACCCGCGACATACGGAATCAGTACGCGAAGGACTTCAGAATAATGAGCACGGCTTCTGCCAATGAAGCGCTCGATACCCTAAAAGATCTTAAAAACAAGAATGAAACAATAGCTCTTTTTCTCTCTGATCAGCGTATGCCCGAAATGCTCGGCGTAGAATTTCTAGGCAAGGCGAAAGAACTCTTTCCAGATGCTAAACGGGTTTTACTGACTGCCTATTCTGACACGGAAGCAGCGATACGGGCGATCAATGATGTTAGGTTGGATTACTATCTGATGAAGCCCTGGGATCCACCTGTCGAAAAACTATATCCAGCACTAAATGAGCAATTGGAAGAGTGGCAAAGTCAATATACTCCGCTGTTTCAGGGAATACGAATCGTCGGGTATCAATGGTCACCCCGTTCACATCAAGTAAAAGACTTTTTGTCGGGAAATCTGATTCCCTATCAATGGCTTGATATTGAATCGAACGAAGCTGGTAAAGAGCTGTTGCAACTCAACAAAATTGAGAACAGCACATTACCGGCTGTCTTTTTTGAGGACGGTACCTTCTTGCTTAATCCCAATTTACAAGAAGTTGGCAGCAGAACGGGAATGCGATCGAAGGCTTCCAAAACGATGTATGATGTAGCTATCATAGGCGCCGGTCCATCAGGGTTGGCTGCTGGTGTATACGGAGCATCGGAAGGCCTGAACACAACTCTTATTGAGAAGCGCGCTCCCGGTGGCCAGGCAGGTACGAGTTCACGGATCGAAAATTACCTTGGTTTTCCCAATGGATTGAGTGGTGCGGAGCTTTCACGCCGTGCGATCTCCCAGGCATCCAGGTTTGGTGCAGAACTTCTTTCACCTCAGGAAGTTGTTGATATTTCTCTAAAAGAAAATTATAAGATCATTACTCTTGGCGACGGAAGTGTAATCAATGCAAAGAGCGTAATCATAACTACCGGCGTTGACTACCGTTCTCTGGAAGCCACCGATGTGGATAAATTTACGGGCGCCGGGGTTTATTATGGAGCATCGACAACGGAGGCGCACGCTTGTCGCGGGTGTGACGTTTATATTGTTGGTGGAGGAAATTCTGCCGGACAGTCTGCCATGTATCTTTCCAATTTTGCGTCGAATGTATTTATCGTTATTCGCAAAAAGGATCTGTCGGCAACGATGTCACAATATCTGATCGATCAGATAAAAGGGACTCCCAACATTCTAGTGCTGGGCGAGACGATTGTAGGTCAGGTTTTTGGTAACGAAAAGCTGGAAGAAATTTGCCTGGAAAATAGCAACAGTCATGAGCGCAGGCAAGTAAAAGCTTCTGCCCTTTTCATTTTTATCGGAGCGAAGCCCGTTACGGACTGGATCAAACTTGAGATCATTAAAGATGAAAAAGGTTTTATTGAAACAGGAAGAGAATTATTAAAATACGAGGCTTTCAAAAAGTCGTGGAAGCTTGATCGCGAACCCTATCTTCTCGAAACATGCAGTCCTGGAATTTTTGCTGCTGGTGATGTGCGTGCAGGGGCAATGAACCGTGTGGCTTCGGCAGTCGGAGGGGGGGCGATGGCAATTAAGTTTGTTCATGAATATCTTGCTGAAAATTAGAAGTGGAGCCGCTTTCGCACGTTGGCGCGCCGAAGCATTAGCTCAGTGGACGAGACGACTACGGCGGCTAAAAGGAGCCCGGAGTTGAAGGATGAAGAGCAAAGACTCGGAAACTGTTCATTGGAAAAGCGGATCAAATCGTAATTCTTTTTTTAAATACATTAATCTGGAAGATATGGAAAATCAAGGATGCTCACACCTCAACAATTGGAAAACTGTAATCAAAGAAAAGAAGCATCAATGCGATGAGTGTGTAAAATCCGGTGATAGATGGGTACATCTCCGTACTTGCCAGACATGCGGCGCAACATTATGTTGTGACTCTTCCCCTAACCAGCACGCTTCGAAGCACGCAGCTAAGGCCAAACATCCGGTGGCTATTTCTTCAGAGCCAGGAGAAATGTGGGCCTGGTGTTACGTAGATGAGCAGATAGCCGATTACTAATGCCAACGCACTTACCTGAGATGTTTAGGGATGGCCCAAATACCAATAACTTCAAAGAGTAATTCCATCAAAATCGCCAGGAGTGCTGCAGGAATTGCACCCTGTAAGATCAACTGAGTATTATTCAACGCAAGCCCCGTCACAATAAATTCCCCTAACCCACCTGCACCTATAAACGCCGCGAGCGTTGCCGTTCCTACATTGATCACTGAAGCAGTGCGAATACCACTTAGTATTACAGAGCTTGCCAACGGAAACTCAACCCATTTTAGCTGTTGGATTTTTGTTAGGCCCATGCCGTCTGAAACTCTTTTCAACAAAGGGTCAACCGATTGAAGTCCCGTAATGGTATTGCGAAGAATGGGGAGTAACGCATATAAAAACAGGGCAACTAGTGCAGGAACGATTCCTATGCCTAGAAGAGGGATAGCGATGGCAAGCAATGCAATAGAAGGAATAGTTTGAAGAAGCCCGACGATATAGATAACAGGCTTTGCTAAGGATGGATGCCAGTAAACATACACACCCAATGGCACAGCAAATAAGATAGCCAGGATCAACGCACTGAATGTAAGGAATAGATGAGTCCTTGTCTTCGAAAGAATATCTGCCCAACGTGAAAGGGAAGGGTCAACGGTTTTTGTGAGAATTATCCTTTTGTTTACAAGAAAGTTATTGGCCACTTCCTGGAAAGACTTCTTGTCAAATAACACTGCGGCATTGAGTTTCTGGATCTCAGATTCGGTCAATTTACCAACAAGCGCCTGTAAAATTACTTTTATCTTATTGTCGAGGTTCCGTGAATAAAGCGAGACAGCTTCGTATGACGGAAAGAAAAGGAGATTGTCTTTTAACACGATCAAACTATCCCTGGCAATTTCTCCATCCGTTGTATAGGCATCAGTAATATCAATCCTTGCGCGTCGAAGGGCTTCATATGCCAATCCATGTTCCAAACCTGCTGGCTGAAGTGAAAGATGATAGGCCTGCGCCAGATTACCCCATCCGTCCTGACGTTTTAGAAATTCATAACTCAATCCAAGCACGGCCTTCGGATGTTCCTTCAAATCGGAGATTGTAACAATTCGCAACTCATTCGCCTTTGACCGAAGCATCACCAGTCCGTATGAATTGGAGAAACCGAAGGAACCGGAGATCTCCAATTGAAATTCTTCGTTCAACTGTTGACGTATCTCACTATTAGAGATTTTTGTTCGTGAATTCAAGATCTCCGAGGCAATCGTTCCAGTGTATTCAGGATAAATATCGATCGCATTAGTGCGCAATGCCTCGAAGCAAACAAGCGTTCCACCAAGATTATACACCCGTTTTACTTCATAGCCATTGTATTCCAGGAGCTGTGAAATGATCTCACTGAGAATGTAGCCTTCATTAAAGTGCTTAGCGCCTACGCGGACAGTTTGAGCGTTCACACAAAAATGGGACATGAAAAGTAGAATGGCCAGGATCTTTCTCATACTTCAGCTACCATTATAAGCTCTTTTACAACTTCGGTAGCGGGATGATCAAAGATTTCTTGTGTGGCACCAAACTGGTGAACGTTTCCGCTGTCAATCACCAGTATTTCGTCAGCAAGTTTTTTCGCTTCACGCATATCATGCGTTACCAGTAACACTGTTCGTGGAACAGTACGTTGCAGGCGGATGAACTCCAGATGAATATCGTATCGGGTGACGGGATCCAGTGAACCGAACGGCTCATCCATCAATATGACAGGGGGATCAAGAAATAATGCTCTGCAGATTCCTGCTCTTTGTTGTTCGCCACCTGACAACTCGTAGGGATATTTTTTATAAAGGTGCTCAGGCAAATTAACAAGCTTCATCAACTCGTGAAGGCGCTCCTGTCTGATTTCCCTTTCTGGCAAATGGGCCTTTCCAACAAGCAGAATATTATTTTCCACCGTTAAATGGGGAAAAAGTCCGATTCCCTGTACTACATACCCAATCTGCTTTCTAAGGCCTTGAAGATTATGGTAGTCAATAGGCGACTCAAAAACACTTACTTTTCCCTGTGTTGGTTTTTGAAGTCCATTGATTGTCTTTAATAAAGTTGATTTCCCGCTACCGCTTTTCCCGATAATGGCAGTGACTTTATTCTGTGCGAAGCCCACCGAAAGCTTGTTTAGGATGGTGCGGTCACCAATACGCACAGAAACATCAATTAGTTTTATGGGTTCCATTCAGCAAAAGGTAAAAATAATTGATGAGACTAAAAGAAATCTCTAAAAAGCAGTAATGATTCCTATCCCCTATTGACGGTTTTCTTTTCTTTGCATCGTGAAAATTTTGTTGCTTCATCAGTATTTCAAAACTCCAGCGAGTGGTGGCGCGATTCGTTCCTATTATCTAGCAAAGGCCCTCGTGGAGCGTGGACACCGGGTTGTAGTGATTACATCGCACAGCGGAGAGAACTACAAAGTTGAGATGCTTGAAGGTATCGAAGTTCATTATTTGGATATTCCATATAATAATCGCTTTTCATTTTATGCGCGCGCCGTGGCATTTCTCCGATTTACAACTTCAGCGTCACGCCTCGCCTCAAAGTTCAATGATTTTGATCACTGTTACGCGATTTCGGTTCCCCTCACTGTTGCCCTGATCGCGCGATGGGTTAAGTTCAGGTACAATATTCCCTATATTTTTGAAGTTGGTGACCTTTGGCCGGAAGCTCCCATCCAGCTGGGATTTGTAAGGAACTTTTTTTTAAAAAGATCATTATACGCACTTGAGAAATCAGCCTATGAAAATGCAAAAGCAGTCGTTGCCCTTTCTCCCGCGATACAAGCAGATGTTCAAAAGCAAGTGCCAGGGAAGAAATTGCATTTGATTCCGAACATGGCGGATTGTGATTTTTATCTGCCGGAGAAGAAAAACCCTGAGCTTGAAAGGCAGTTGGGAGTAAAAGGAAAATTTGTTGTCTCCTATATAGGCGCATTGGGGGTAGCAAATGGCCTTGATTATTTTCTTGAATGCGCCAACGCTTCCCGAAAATCAGATCTACCGGTCCATTTTATTCTCTGCGGTGATGGAGCAATGGTGGATGATCTGAAGGCCAATGCTAAAAGGCTTCAACTTGAAAATATTTCGTTTATTGATTTTGTAAACCGGGATCGTGTGAAGAGTATCATGAATATTACCGACGCAGTTTTTGTCTGTTATAAAAATGTGCCGATTCTGGAAACAGGATCCCCCAACAAATTTTTTGACGGACTTGCCGCTGGAAAATTGATTATTATAAACTTTGGCGGCTGGATTAAAGTTGAGATTGAACAGAACCGATGCGGAATTTTTGTCAACCCAAAATATCCAACTGATTTTGTAAAAATGATTTCCCCATTTTTAACAGATTCTAAATTGTTGCAGCAGTTTCAATCGGCGGCGAGGGAGCTGGCGAAAAGAAAATATTCGAGAAGGAAGTTGAGCCAGGAGTTCATCGATTTATTCTCATAACCGGTTGCACTTCTTTTGTGACGCTACAAAAGATTTCTTTCATTCCATATCCGTGAGCATCGAAATCTGATCGCACAGCAGCAAATTTTTCTTCCAGAACCTGGATATCGGAAATGTTCTTCAAATGATATGTTCGCCAGTTTTCTTTTTGGCCAACCGTTGCCTGCTCAACAGTTGGAATAAACCAGGCGGACAACTGAATGTGTTTTCTTGGAATGGCTCCGATAATGTAAGGCTCCACCGTGCGCCAGTCGCGGAGCCCACTGCTGGCATTCATGTACCAGAACCGGATCATTTTTTTAGCCTGAATCGCCGGACAGATAATGTCAATGAGATGTTGTTCGTGAGCAGTCATTGGCTAGCGAAGCATTTAATCGCCGTTATTTTTCAGTTCGCTCAATTATTTTTCCAGTCTTTTTATTTTTCAAAATTAATTTCTTCGTACCGAAATGGGTCATCTCTTCTTTTATTAAGTAATGATCCGCATCATACTCAACTAAATGACCGTCTTTGGAAACTCCAACCCTGCCACGCCAGATGTCGAGTTTCACCGGTTCCCATTGCTTCGTCTTCGCTGATTTATAAGCCGCATCCAAAATTGAATTCACGACATATCCGTCATAAAATGTTTCGCGGGGATCTTTCTTTTGCTCAAGCATATTAAACATATCCATGAACATGTGATTATATCCAAGCTCATTCAGTTCATCGCCAACAGGAAAAACCCATCCGGTATTGCTTTCAGACTTTTCCGCAACGTAATCAGCGCCTTTTCCAGTAGTGAACATATCAAACCCTGTTCTTAAAAATCCATTGATCCAGATCGTGCCTTCGGTCCCCATAACTTCATCACGAAGGTCCAATCCGCCTCGAAATGTCCAGCTAACTTCAAACTGACCAATCGCACCATTCTCATATTTGACCAGACCAATTGCATGATCTTCAGCGTCAATTGGTTTCACCTGAGTGTCTGCCCAGCACATGACTTCCAGCGGTTTGATGTCTTTGCCAATGTAGGTGCGCGCAATTTCCACGCAATGACAACCAAGATCGAGGATAGCACCACCACCTGCCTGCTCGATATCCCAGAACCAATCGCTATGCGGGCCAGGATGTGTTTCCCGTGACTTGGCCCACAGGATTCGTCCGAGTGCTCCGCTTTTCACACTCTCATAGGCTTTGATAAACTTTGGTGTGTACACCAGATCTTCAAGATAGCCGTTGAAAATCTTTGCTTTTTCGACTGCTTCTAACATGCGTCTCGCTTCGTCTGCGTTTCTCCCTAACGGCTTTGTACACATCACTGCTTTCTTGTGTTTACAGCATAGCATTACCGCTTCTTCGTGGAGGTTGTTCGGCAATGAGATGCACACAACATCAATCTCCGGACGATTGATTGCTTCTTCGAGAACAGTGGTAAAATGAGCGACTTTGTAATCGACAGCAAATTTTTTAGCGCTCTCTTCGCGGCGCGAATAGATGCTTACGATTTTGTCTTTGCTGCGGTAGCCCTGGAGGGAATCCGCATAAAACCGGCCGATGAAGCCGGAGCCTAGCATGGAGATGTTCATTGGGTTGTTGTTAATCGTTGATAGTCGTTTATTAACGTGTCCTTCGAAATTAGTTTTCTAGTAGGCTAAAGATACTATTTCAATTTATTTTACTAATCGCTGACGCCTGCTAACGATTCAAGATTTTTTCGGGACATTTTCTTTAAAGAATAATATGAAATATATAAGTACTGCTATTGCAATATACACTGGCACAAACCAGATCTGTCGCCATTGATGAACACCGCCAACAGAATAGTAATCTGCTGTAAATCCTGAGAACCATGTACCCATAAGCATCCCCACTCCGTAGGTAGCGAATGTAAAGAGCCCTTGTGCCGCATTTTTTATTTTTTCTCCCGCTTTCTTTTCGGTGTACATATATCCCGTGACAAAAAAGAAATCATAACAAATTCCATGAAGAATAATTCCGCCATAAAGCATCCAGGTATTTGCACCAAGATTGCCAAAGGCAAAGCACAGGTATCGTAATATCCACGCAGCCATTCCAAGCAGCAACATCTTCTTTACTCCAATGCTGTTGAAGAGAAACGGGATAGCCAATATAAATACTGCTTCCGAAAACTGACCGAGGATCATTTTGCTCGCGGCGTTTTCCATCCCCAATTCGTTGAGAAACACGTTGGCGAATCCGTAATAAAAAGACAAAGGAATACAGACAAGGATGGCGGCAATAAAAAAGATAAAATAAGGCCGGTCTTTGAAAAGAACAAAGGCGTCCGTTCCCAATGCCGCAGAAGCCGAAGTTGTTGCCTCTTTTCCTTTGGGTGGTGTGTTGGGCAGTATGAAACTGATGAGGCCTAACGCTGCGGACGCAACAGCCGCCATATAAAACGTGGAAGAAGTTTTTTCTATTGATAAGACGCCAATCATTATTCCTGCCAGGATCCAACCAATCGTGCCAAACACCCGGATCCACGGGAATTGTTTTCCGGGATCGGTCATTTGATGAAAAGCGATGCTATTACTAAGTGCGATGGTGGGCATGTACAATAGTGAGTAAATCAGAATTACCCAATAGAAGGCGATGTTATCAGAAATAGTGGTGGCCAGGTACAGGAGTACTCCACCTGTTAAGTGCAATACACCCATGATACGTTGCGCTGCAAAGAATCGATCAGCAACCAAACCAATGAAGAAGGGAGAGATCATGGTGGCGATAGCCAATGCACTGTAGGCAGCTCCGATCTGGATTCCGCTCGCATGAAGAAATTCGGACATGTAGGTTCCCATCGTAACATACCAGGCGCCCCAGATAAAGTACTGGAGGAGCATCATGAGCGAAAGCCGGGTAAATACGGATGGATTCATGGGGTTTCTTTTCCGGTAATTTAGGTATCAATTTTTGAAATGCCCCACACATTGTTGTCAAAGTAATTCAGTTCCTCATTCTATCTAACCACAAAAGATAAGTAAGATGGCCGGCTATATGGGATTTGGGATGAAGAAGGAGAATTACACCCGACGCCCCAGAAAAGCATTTGAAAATTACAAGGAACTCACCAAGGAGGACTCCATCCGATCACATTCGAGATTAGACAGAGATAGCTACGGGATATATAGCGGAAACTTTGAAAGTACTTCCGGAAGTAAATTCCGTAGAATGATAAAATTATTTTTTCTCGTTCCGCTTCTATTTGCGGTTATATATTTCCTCGCGTACAGACCAATCAGCTACTACTTTAAGAAGAAGAACTTTGAAAGTGAGTTCTTTCCAAGATTATATAGTCAAAACATTAATGAATTTGAACAAATTCTGGACTTCTCTAAATCATTGTCGGCAGCACATAAATTTGAATTGAAAAGACATGGTTCGATCTTTTTTGTCGTCAAGACTCCGAATTATATTTATCATGAAGCGCTCCCCGAACAAGACCATTTTTTAAAGCTGAAGGAGCCCTGGAGCGAAAATTACCAGGACTTAAGTATTGAAAACAACGTTCTTTACGTTAATCGTGTGGATAGAAAGTACTATGTACTGAATGACTGGGCGGTGTCGTATGAGGGTTCTTTGTCAGACACTTTATCAATGGATAAAATACTGCCATTAATTTTCGTGAACAGAAAGCTGGTAGCGGACTGTAAAGAGAATTTGGAAAGAACTGGAGTAAGGGAATTTATCTTGAGTGAAAAAGGTAATCTCCGGCTTGTACTTTCAAAAACAACCTATGGCACCTATGAAATTATTACGTCGCGGAATCCACCGGATTTGAAGAGCTATCTGGTAAGCGGACAATTGGCAGAAAATGTTTATTGGGTAAAGAAAGGGCGTAGCTACTAGGCTTTCTCTTTCCCCGGCACCTTCACAATCTTCGGCTTATACCCAGATTCTTTAAACAGCATTGGGGCATTCTGCATCTCCATCAATTGCTGAAGTGTAACATTTGGATGTGAGCTCATATATTTCTTAACGATCTGCCACCCGATCCAGGTACCAATCCTTCCTGGACAATCTTCTCCAACTTCAACTGTTTTTGGCCGTTCGGCAATATATTTTTGTTTCACAATGTGGCTGGTAGTAAACAGAACCTCATCTTCTATAAACCTTGACCAGATCAGACTTTCATATTTTTTAGAACCTTCCATTTCTTTTTTTGTGTAACCGATAAGAATGCTGTCGGACACGCATGGCAACATCTGTTTTGTAAAGTAGTAGGCCTTTCCATAAGCGATCATATCAGCCAACACGGTTTTGTCGTCTGTATTGATTCTATTGAAGTGACTATCAATACCGGTTAGCAAAACCACGGATGGGACAATAAAATCCTTATTATACCTGCGGAGCATATAATCATACATTTTTGGCCGGTATCTAGCCTTATCCCCCAGAAAATAATCCAAACCAACAATGATCAGGGAATCGCTCAGAAATAAATCGCTACCCTCAAAGCCAGTGATGGCAGTTTGAACTCGAGGCAGCTTGAACTGGGGATAATAGTAACGGAGATTGATAAATGCTTTTTCAAACTGCCTTTTTAATTCTTCACCTTTGCCAAAGACCTGATGTGTTTCTATCAACAGTGTATCGATGTGGGGATTGACATACAGATTATATAATGCATTGATAAAAACAGAATCATTGGGATATGCTGAGCGGTTAAAAAACAAGTCGCGCATACCCCTATGCCTGTCCAAAAAGCCAACGAGCTCCGCTTTTGAGGAGATGACTGGCAGCGAATCCTCGAGTGATTCGAACGGCAGGTCAATTTTTATTGATGATGTTTCCGGAACAAAGGCGCACTGATCCTCATTTTTATCTCCACATGCAAAAAGTATCAGCCAACAGACAGCAAATATCCCCAGGTTTTTCATAGCGCGAAGATCAGAATTTATAGAGAATCTTCCGTATAAATCACCCGCACAGGCGCTTTGATTCTTCTGATGCTTTAAAGTAGTTTCGTCTCAGGCGATCCTCCTGGGTCATAAAACTGAAACAACATGGCGCACATTACTTTACCCGAAGAGCTCCCCGGCATCCGTGGCCCCATGGCATTCCGACCAGAAACAGCAAAACCGTTAAATGAATTGGCGGAAATTTTGTTGCGAAGTGAAAACTCACTGACACGAGGTGAACGGGAATTGATTGCAACGTACGTTTCATCGGAGAATGATTGTTTTTTCTGTCAGAATGCCCACGGTGGTATTGCACAGCATTACCTGCAATGTGACATGTCATTCATTGATGATGTAAAGAAGGATTATCAGGCGACCTCAATTTCCGACAAGATGAAAGCGTTGTTGAGCATTGCCGGAAGTGTACAAAAGGGGGGAAAAAATGTCACAGAACAACAGATTGCAAAAGCCAAAGAACTTGGCGCTACCGATCTTGAAATTCATGATACAGTGCTTATAGCTGCTGCCTTTTGCATGTATAACCGTTATGTGGATGGATTGGCAACGTGGGCTCCGCAGGACCGTGAACTTTACGTCAAGAGAGGGAAGCAACGCGCTGAAGAGGGATATATTAACTTTGACTTGTATAAGTGATTAGTTAAAGCGAATGAAAAAGCTCTTTTATTTAGGTATAATCGGTCTCACATTATTCGAGATCCTGAATGTGTATTTCATAATGCCCATGCCTGGAAGTCAGCGCATGCAAAGTCTGGACCTGGCCTATTTTCTTTATTCATACAGGTGGTATCTGCGAATTGCATTCTTATTGATGATTGCCGCTGGTACCATAGGAACGCTCAAGACAAGCAAGTATAAATGGATTCCGGCTATCTCACTTTTGTTTCCAATTGCTGCCATCTACATGTTCAATTTCAGAATGTCGGCCGATAGCATGTTTAAGCAGCCCGAGAAACTCACGTTCAAACCGAAAGGTGAAAGCGTTCTGAACGATAGCAGCATCGTGGTGGGAGTAGAACATAACGGAGAAGTAAAAGCTTATCCAATACGATTTATTGGCTATCATCATCAAGTACAAGATGTCATCGGAGGGATGCCAGTGATTGTTACTTATTGCACCGTTTGCCGCACAGGGCGTGTATTTGAACCAACGGTAAAAGGTCAACCTGAGAAGTTCCGTCTTGTAGGCATGGATCACTTCAACGCGATGTTTGAAGATGTTACAACAAAAAGCTGGTGGCGACAGGCAACAGGCGAAGCTGTCACCGGAGCATTAAAAGGAGAAGTATTGCCCGAAGTTGAATCTGTCCAGCTTACTGTTAACAAATTGTTTGAGCTATATCCAAATGCGGTTGTGATGCAATTGGATGAAGCGTCGAAAGATAATTATGATTCACTTGCGAGATATGAGCGAGGTAAAAGCAAAGGTGCCCTTACCCGCAGGGACAGCCTGTCATGGAGAGATAAGTCATGGGTAGTAGGCATAAAAATTAATGATTCAAGCAAGGCGTATGATTGGAATAACCTCAAGGAAGTTCATGTCATCAACGACAAGATAGGGCAGACTCCGGTTGCGTTGGTACTATCGGGAGACAATAAAAGTTTTGCGGCATTTGAACGGTCTTCCGAGTCAGATGAATTCTCCATTCGCAACGACACTCTTTTTGTGAGCAATAAGCCATACAGTTTTTCTGGCAAAGACTTTTCAGCATCGGTACAATCTTTAAAACGAATAAAATCATATCAGGAATTCTGGCACAGTTGGAGAACGTTTCATCCTGAGACAGAACAGTACAAATAATTTACAATTCTTTGAATACGACACACAGCGGCTGATTTATCAATAATGTTTTGTTATTGAAATTCATAAATTAGCCGACGAACTCATGAACAATCTCAAACACATTGCCATTGCAGGCAACATTGGCTCTGGCAAAACTACGCTGGCAGAAAAACTGGCCAAACATTATAATTGGACCCCACTTTTTGAGTCAGTGGATCACAATCCTTACCTCAAGGACTTTTATTCTGATATGACCCGATGGGCATTTCACCTGCAAATTTATTTTTTGAATAGTCGGTTTAATCAGGTGCATCAGATTCGCAATAGCGACAAAACAATTATTCAAGACAGGACTATTTATGAGGATGCGCACATCTTCGCTGCCAATCTTCATAAGAGTGGTCACATTTCCGATCGCGACTATCAGAGCTACCTTGATATTTTTAACTCCATGATTAATTTCGTTCAGCCACCTGACCTCCTGATCTATTTGAAAGCTGATATTCCAAAGCTTGTACAGCAAATACAAAAACGAAATCGCGAATTTGAGTACAACATTAAGCTAGAATACCTCAGAACGCTCAACGAACATTACGAGGAATGGATCGGCAACTACAAGCAAGGTAAATTATTGATAATCGACGTGAACCACCTTGATTTTGTCGAGCGCGTTGAAGACTTCTCATTTATTGTTGGAAAAATAGAACTTGAACTCAACAGCCTCTTTAGCTCACAAAACCAACCCTGATCTCACATCATGCAACCTGTAACCTGCGTCCTGTAACTTTTATTTTGAAACACCCTCATGAAAGCCCTCACTTTTCACGGCCCTGAAAATATTCGATACGAATCCATTCCCGATGCGGAGATCATTTCATCGACTGATGTTGTCGTGAAAATGAAAGTTTGCGCTATCTGTGGATCCGATCTTCATGTTTATCACGAGCGTGAAAAGGGAATCGATACAGCCACTGCAATGGGTCATGAGTTTGTCGGAGAAATTGTGGAGGTGGGAAAGGACGTGATCACACACCGGAAAGGCGATTTAGTTATGAGCCCGTTCACTACTAGTTGTGGTCACTGTTTTTATTGCAGAACCGGATTAACGTGCCGCTGCGTCCATAATCAATTATACGGCTGGATCGAGAAAGGGAAAGGCCTACATGGGGGCCAGGCAGAATATATCCGTGTGCCTTTGGCGGACAGCACATTGATGAAAATTCCCGATGGTGTTTCGTTGGAAGAGGGCCTGTTATTAGGTGATATTTTTTCAACGGGTTTTTTTTGCGCCCAGCAGGCCGACATAAATCCAAAAGGAACATATGCAGTTATTGGAAGTGGGCCTGTTGGATTGATGACTATCATCGGTGCGCGTGAGCTTGGCGCAGAGAGGATCTATGCGATTGATACCGTTCCGGAGCGACTGACGATGGCAAAAGCATTCGGTGCTCAAGTCATTAACGCTAAGGAACAATCCGCGTTGGAGATCATCAAGGAGATAACGGAAGGTCGTGGAGCTGACGCCGTAATGGAAGCTGTGGGGAGTTATTCTGCTGTTCGTCTGGCAATGGATCTGGTTCGCCCGGGAGGGATTATTTCTTCAGTGGGAGTTTGCACAGACGAGCAACTTGCATTTTCACCAGTGGAGGCATACAATAAAAATCTTACGTATAAAATCGGTCGCTGTCCCGCGCGATTTCTGATGGAGCAACTTATTCCAGTAGTGCAGAGCAAGCGATACAATTTGACGTCGGTCTTCTCGCATCACATGAAACTTTCGGAAGGAGTGACAGGATATGATATCTTCGCCAATAAAAAGGATAATTGCTTAAAAGTACTTTTGCAGCCGGATTGATTAGTCACCTTTTTCCGGTCCCACCCACTGGATTTCTACAGACTCAGGTAAGGTTTTGTTTAGCTTAAGAACTTTGATCTTATAGTTAAAAAGTGTTTTCTCGTCGCCTTCTTTCATCGTTGGCCAGTGATAGGTGAGTAATCCCGCCAGTGTTTCATAGTTGTCGGATTCAGGGAACGAGTTCGTCAGAAACTTATTAATGTCATGAATAGAGGAGAACGCTACAATGAGATAGCGATTTTCATCCAAAGGTTGAACAATTGACTGCTCATGATCATGTTCATCCTGAATTTCTCCAACAAGTTCTTCGAGAATATCTTCAAGTGTGACCAACCCGATCGTTCCTCCAAATTCACTGACAACAACAGCCATCTGGGTTTTTCGTTTTTGAAATTCCCGCAAGAGTGAGTCGATAGGTTTTGTCTCCGGAACAAAATGCACCGGTCGCATGATGTCTTTCAATCCTTTGTCATTGCTTTGAACGAAAAGACTGATGATATCTTTGGCATGAACGATTCCGACAATTTCCTCAAGCGAATTTTCATAAACAGGGTACCGGGAATATGCTTCACGCAACACCAGGTTCATCACTTCTGGAATCGGGGACAGGAGACGAATAGCCGATATTTTAATGCGCGGCACCATTACCTGCCTGACAACGCGATCATCAAAATCAAAGACATTCTGTATAAGTTCACGCTCGCTGTGTTCAATGGCACCACCCTCTTCACTTTCGGCAATGATGAGCTTTAGTTCCTCTTCGGAATGTATGTCAGCTTCTCCCATTGGCTTAATACCAAGTATCTTCAATATAATATTTGCAAAGCCATTCAGTATCCAGATTACAGGACGGAAGACAACGTAGAAAATTCGCAGTGCAATCGAGAGACGAAGGGTTGTTATTGTTGGATAACGAATAGCAATTGTCTTAGGAGCAAGCTCGCCAAATACGATGTGCAACACGGTAAGTGCGGTGAAAGCTACAGGTATTGCAATAGCATGAGCAGTGACTTCACTCATTTCAAGACCAAGACTGTGAATTGCATTCAAAACCATTTTGGAAACGACTCCTTCGCCTACCCAGCCAAGACCAAGACTCGCTATCGTAATTCCAAGTTGTGTGGCAGCCAGGTATCCATCCAGGTTGTTGATAATTTTAGTGGCTGCATTTCGCGAAAGAGTTCCCTTCTCAACAGCAATCTGAGAAGATCTTACCTTGACGATGGCAAATTCGGCTGCGACGAAGAAACCGTTCAGGAGAACGAGCGCCAAAGTGATGATTACTTCAAGGGTCATAGGTAGGGAAAAAGCAAAGGTAAACAGTTTGCTGCCTTTTCACACAATCTGACGCAATCGACAAGTGTCAAAACAGCGCTCCCAATGCATGATATTATTTACCTGTAAGAAAGAATGCAATTATTTAAGTCAAAGCTTTTCGGCAGGTATCATTAATCTTGCCCCGCTTTATTTATTATCCTCGGGACTGTCTATTGCTTTCGCTTTCGCGCGGTATGATTCAGCATGCTCCGGATCCAGTTCAGCCAGTTGCCTGTAGACCTCCGCCTGAGTTGTATCGATTTTGACTACCTCAAGATAAAGGTCCTTAGCTTTCGAACGATTACCCTTCTTCAGATAGACGTTCCCGAGCAAAATCAAAAAATTCTGCTCGCGAAGATTTTTTGAGTAAGCTGTCTCCAACGAGAATATCGCTGAATCATATTGGTTCAATTCAAAATAACTGCCGCCCTGAAGCCACCATGCCTCTCTATAGTCAGGACTCAAGCGAAGGCAACTCCTTGCAATTCTTATTGCCGTGCGGTAATCTTCCTTCAGATAATAAGCGAGTGCTTTATTATATACAAGATCCGCATCATTAGGTGTAACCTCCAGAGCTTTGTTGTAATACATCAGAGCAGAATCATACTGGCCATCATTAAAGAGAGTAATTCCGCGAGAGGCAAAGGTGGGTTCTTCAATACTCTCAGATTGAACGGGCTCCACTTCTATAGACTCTGTGGTTGCTTCATTATCAGGGGCAAAGATTTCTACAACAAACACTAACATAAAGATTGTTACTCCAATAATAAAAAAGATACGTAAAGCTTTTTTAAGGTTAAGTTCATTGCCGGCAACAGGAGGTCTCCCCATTGCAGACGTATAGGATTGATAAGGACTTTTGTTCGTTGGCAGATTATCGAACAACGAAATATGTATCCCTGAATAGATCATTGAAAGACTTCCAAACATTGCGGATAGTCCAAGCAAAAACCAAAAAAAGAATGACCCCAACGACCAAAACACAGCGAAGAGAGTTATAAACAACCATCCCAACTGGCCAAACCATTTACTTTTGCCAGAGGTGTCCGCTTTTTGCTCCATGTCCGAAGTTAGCAAAACTTTGCCGGCATCATTTTGATCGACTTTAATCGATTTATCTCTGTATTTTTAAATTTTCAAACTCGCCAGAATCCTATGCCTTACATCACTGTCGAAGAACATCTCCCAGGCATTACCGGCCTATTGGAGTATCGGAAAGATACCGCCGGACCTATTCGCGAGCTCACGCAATTCTTATTGAGGGGACCAAACACGCTGTCAGAGGCGGAAAGGGAGCTTATTGCAACAATCGTTTCTCATCGCAATGAATGCCAGTTTTGTACGGCTGCTCATACCGCTGTTGCTGATGTCCTTCTGGGGGAGTGCGAAACAAGCCAAAAAATAAAATCTGATTTATCAACGGCACCGGTAAGTGATAAGATGAAGGCACTGCTTGCCATTGCTGCTCAAGTGCAAAAAAGCGGCAAGGCAGTCACATCGGAATCAATTAATCTCGCTAAAAAAGCAGGAGCAACAGACATAGAGATACATGATACAGTATTGATTGCAGCGCTCTTCAGTTTATATAATCGATACGTTGACGGCCTTTCCACTGTCACACCCACTGATCCTGTTTTTTATAAGGGCCTCGCTGATCGTATCGCAAAAGGATACCACCGTTCTGCCAATGGCTACGACCATTTAAAAAAGAAGTGAAAAGTGCTGGATACTACTTTAAGAGTTGAAAAGATAACATCCTATCACTGGCTCCTTTTTGTAATTTGTGTCCTATCAAATGTCTTTGGAGGAACGGTATCTACTCTTATGTCGGTTTATTTGCCTATTGTGGCAAAAGATCTTCTCGGTGAAGTAGATATTGACAATTTGAGCTTTATAAGCGCTTACGTCAACTCAGTTTTTATTTTAGGATGGGCGATCGGCGGAATGGCCTGGGGAATATTGAGCGATCGCATAGGACGTTCAAGAGCCATGGTATTATCAATTGGTTCTTATGGTTTGTTCACAATACTTACAGGATTTACAAACTCATGGGAACTAATTATGCTATGTCGATTTTTATCAGGCTTTGGCGTGGGGGGAGTACTCGTAGTTACTCCGACCATATTATCTGAAGTGTGGCCAGAAAAGTCCCGCGGCATTTTTATTGGTGTTTTATCTATCGGTTTTCCAATTGGAATTTTTTCAGCTGGTCTGATCGACTATTTGGTTTCCAATTGGCATGAAGCATTTTTTGTGGGAATGATTCCCTTGGGCTTGTCGGTCGTGGGTGTCTTCAGTTTGCGTGAATCAGAAAAATGGGTCAAAACAAAAAACGAGGAAGGAGTTCAGAAACCAGGAATCATGTTTGACAAGAGCCACAGAAATAATCTCCTGGTTGGCTCAGTTACTTTTGGCACAATGCTGATTGGACTTTGGGGAATTTTTTCATGGCTTCCAACTTGGGTACAAACGATCATTCCGCCTGGAGGTGATGGTCAGCATGAGCGTGGCCTTTCAATGATGGTGTTGGGTGCCGGAGGACTAATCGGAGGATTTCTTTCAGGGTGGCTTTCAAAAGGCGTGGGGAATCGCAGGGCCATGATGCTTTGCTTCGCAGTTTGCTTTGCGATGTCATTTCTACTTTTTAAAGTCAATTCGGTTTTTTCTAACATCATTTATATCGAAATTGCTTTGCTAGCTTTGTTTTTTGGCGCCAGCCAGGGGGTTTTGTCAGCCTATATACCAGAATTATTTCCATCGACAATCCGTGCAACGGCGACCGGGTTCTGTTTTAACATCGGAAGGTTTGTGACAGCAACGGTGGTATTTTTTGTGGGAGCGCTCGTTGTTATCTTAGGTGGTTATGGTAATGCAATTTTTACTTTCTCATTGGTGTTCGTTATTGGATTGATTGCTACATTTTATTCAAGAAAAGATTAACAAACTAGTATGGCACATATTAATGTACCCGATGGAGTTCCCGGAATCCGAAGCCTTGTGATGTTTCGACCAGAAAGCGGGCAACACCTATATGCGCTGGCCCAGGCTTTATTGCGTGGTGGCGATTCTAGTCTTTCTGAGGCAGAGCGTGAATTGATTGCTGCTTATGTCTCATCAAAAAATGATTGTATGTTTTGTACCAGCAGTCATGCGGCGGCAGCCCGTTATTTTTTTCATGATAAAAGAAAGATAGTTGACCTTGTTCTTGAGAATTATCATACCGCTGAGATCAGCGACAAATTGAAATCATTGCTGAATATTGCCGGTAAAGTTCAGGAGAGTGGAAAGGCTGTCCATGAAGAGGATATTGCTGCGGCTCGCAAATATGGAGCTACCGATCGTGAGATTCATGACACTGTTCTGATAGCGGCCACCTTTAGTATGTTCAATCGCTACGTTGACGGTCTTGCAACCCTCACACCCACTGATCAGTCCACATATGACGAAATGGGAATTCGTATGGCTGAAAAAGGCTATGTGCTACCAAACCCTGACTGATCCTTTTCATATAGCAATAGTTTCCAACTTACTGCGAACAACCAATTACCATCCCAGCCAAATGCCCCACATCACCCTCCCAACGTATCTGGTATCATCGCTCACTAGAGGTTACAAACTACCAGAGAGTTAACTTCGATATTCGGTCCCGCCTGCCAGAGCGTTTATTGTTCGATATTAATCCCGATATAATCCTGTATTATTTCAGTTCCCTCAAATACAACTGAATCGTATTCTCCAATCCCAAATAAAGCGCATCACAGATCAAAGCATGACCAATCGAAACTTCATCTAACAACGGAATGGTTTGCTTCAGGTATTTGAGGTTGTTGAGATCAAGATCATGCCCAGCATTCAATCCTAACCCCAGATCATGAGCTGCTTCAGCCGAAGAGACATACGGTGCTATTGCCTGCTCCCGGTTGATATGATAGTTGGTAGCGTAAGGTTCGGTATAAAGTTCAATTCTATCGCTCCCAATTTTTGACGCACCTTCAACCATTTTCACCGAGGGATCTACAAAGACGGATACACGGGTACCAAGTTGTTTTATTTCGCTTATAACTTTTTTGAGAAAAACTACGTTCGTGACAGTGTCCCAACCAGAATTGGAAGTGATCGCGCCCGGAGGATCAGGAACAAGGGTTGCCTGGGCAGGCTTGACCTCACGAAGGAGCTTCATGAATCGTTCATCGGGATAGCCTTCAATGTTGAATTCAGTGGAGATTACGTTTTTTAGTTCAATTACGTCGCTGTAGCGGATGTGCCGCTCGTCAGGGCGCGGATGAACTGTTATGCCTTGCGCCCCAAACCTCTCGCAATCGAGGGCAGTTTTGACGACGTCAGGGTTGTTTGCCCCACGGGCGTTGCGAAGGGTAGCAATCTTGTTGATATTGACACTCAACTTAGTCATTGTAAAAGATGGATTTCGTTCTATAACTTTGAAACGAAAATACATAAATCATGTCACTGAAAACTATCATCGATGCGGACATCAAGAAAGCGATGCTCGCCAAAAACAAAGACGAACTTGAAGCCCTGAGGAGCATCAAGTCAATGATCTTGCTTTCTGAAACAGAAAAGGGAGGATCAGGCGATATTGCGGTTGATGTTGAGAATAAATTATTAATGAAAGCCGTGAAGCAACGGAAGGAGTCAGCGGATATTTTTACAAAAGAGGGCCGGCCGGACCTTGCTGCGCGCGAAAACTTACAGCTTGAAGTCATCAGTCGCTATTTGCCCAAGCAACTTAGCGAAGAAGAAGTCACTGCGGAAATAAATACGATTATCGGACAGGTTGGCGCCAAAGGTCCACAGGATATGGGCAAAGTAATGGGTACGGCAACCAAGTCGCTTGCCGGCAAGGCAGATGGAAAATTGATATCTGAAATCGTTAAAAAACTTTTAGCAGCTTGAGTACCGCAGATATTTTCATTTTACTCATTATAACAGTTGGCGCGATCTCTGGCTATCGTGAAGGATTCTTAATGGAACTCATCTCAGTCGTCGCAATTCTCTTAGGTGTATTGGCTGGTTTTAAACTGATGGGTGAGGGTATGATAATTTTACAAGAGAAGTTCCATGCAGACAAAAGCACGCTTCCTTATATTTCTTTTGCAGCCATTTTTATAATTATCGTCGTACTGGTGAATTTGCTTGGGAGGTTTGTAAAAACATCGATTGACAAGACTTTTCTTGGCTCCGCCGATAAGGCATTGGGCGCGGCACTTGGAATATTCAAAACGCTATTCATGTTGAGCATTGCTCTTTGGATTGCGGACTCACTTAAAATAACTCCCAAGGAATCCTGGACCGCAGGGTCGTGGCTTTATCCTTTCACAGCTTTGCTCGCACCCCGTACTGCTGACTGGATAGGAGGGTTCGTGCCTGTTTTTAAGGAAATTTTCCGGCAGTTCTAACTACGGATATTTTTCACTTACTTTTCACAGAAAATATCAGCAAATGGCCCTTAACGTTAAAGAAGAAGGCGGGTTTAAATATGTGGATGAAGGCCAAGGACAGATACTGATGCTGCTGCATGGACTTTTCGGAGCGCTTAGTAACTGGGAAGGAGTAGTCGACAGGTTTTCAAAACATTTTCGGGTGGTGATCCCAATGCTTCCTATCTATGAAATGCCTATTAAGGAAGCAGGACTTGAAGGATTGAGAAAATTCGTTGAAGATTTTGTGACCTTGAAAAAGCTAGATCGCATGATCATCCTTGGAAATTCCCTCGGTGGTCATATCGGGTTGCTGTATACGCTTCACAACTCACTAAAAGTTGATAAACTCCTCCTGACGGGTAGTTCTGGCTTATTTGAGAATACGATGGGGGGATCCTACCCCAGAAGAGGTAGTTACGATTATATACGAGAACGGGTAGCATATACGTTCTATGATCCCGAGGTGGCATCTAAAGATCTGGTGGACGAAGTATTCGAAACGACAAAAAGCATTCCCAAATGCATGCGAATTGTCGCCATTGCGAAATCTGCCCAGCGGAATAACCTGGCAAATGATTTGCATAATATACTGGTTCCCACTTTGCTGGTTTGGGGATTAAATGATACAATTACACCACCGACAGTGGCATATGAGTTTAACAGGCTGATTCCAAATTCGGAGTTGCATTTTATTGACAAATGCTGTCACGCCCCGATGATGGAGCACCCTGAGAAATTCAACGAAATTGTTGAAGATTTTTTGACCACACCGTAATAGCAACAAGACAAGGAACACACATGATCGCTGAAGAACTTATCAACCACATGATTCCGCCGCTAAAGGTGACGGATGATGCCCATAAGGCTATTGTGTGGATGGAAGAGTTCCGTTGCAACCACCTTCCAGTAGTGGATGAAGGCACGCTTCTTGGATTTATTTCAGAAGAGATCATCCTGGAATCAAATGATATAGAAAAAAGTCTTGGTGACTTTGATCTGGTTGGAAAAGATTGTGTGGTGGGATTTGAGTCTCATTTTTTTGATATCCTCAAAGTTGCAGGCGAGCATAAACTTAACATTGTTGCAGTTCTCAATGAGGAGGGCCGTTATGCCGGAATTATCACCGTTCAGGACATCATGTCGTCTTTTGCGCAAACAGCTTCCGTGCAGATGCCTGGGGGCATACTTGTTCTTTCAATGGACCTTATCGATTATTCCCTTGCGGAGATCAGTCGTTATGTTGAGGAGAACAAAGCCAAGGTTATCAGCAGCACAATGACTGAAGATGCCCTCGACCGTGGCAAGATTAAATTGACATTAAAGATAAATCAGCTCGATCTTTCCCGCATAGTTGCAACTCTTGAACGCTTCGGCTATCGCGTTATCGGCCGTTATCAAGAGGCTCCGCGCGACGATGATAACCGCGAAAGACTGGATATGCTGATGAAGTATTTGAATATCTAATACCCTCCCAGTTTATCCTCCGGGGTAAGCCTTACTCGCTCTTCAAATTCTCTACCGGATTCACATACGTCGCTCTCATCGTCTGCGAGCCAATCGTTATTACTCCAAAGACAATCAGCATCAACACACCCGTAACAATCACCAAGAGATCAAATGAGGTGTGATACGCTACCTGCTCAAGCCATAGATTGTTAAGGAAATAGGCTACCGGTACGGCGATCACGATGGCAATGATTAGTATTTTAACAAAGCCTTTCGATAGTAAAATAATAAGAGATGCGTTACTTGATCCTAATACTTTGCGAATGGATATTTCTTTGATGCGTGTTTCGGTTGTGTAAGTAGCCATTCCCAACAAACCGAGACATGATATCATGATCGCCAGGAAAGCAATAACCATCACGATGTTAACAAGATCACCGAAAATGGTGTGATAGAACATCAGGATTTCATCCTCAAAACCTTTGTAATCTAGTTTTAAGGATGGATTTATTTTTGCCCATGATTGTTTGATAGTCTTTGTCGCCGTTTCATAGTCGCCAGAATATTTAACCTGCAGCATTGTGTATTCCTTTGGACTATACATCAGGGCCATAGGTTCGATTTTTTGCATCAGCATCTGATGATTGTAGTCTTTCACCACCCCGATGATCTGAAGTTTCGATGAGTCGGTGTCCAGAATTATCTCCTGACCAAGAGCGTCAGCTGGCTTGCCAAAATGAAGAGCTGTTACTGCTTGCTCATTGATTACAATAAAATTCTTATTGGACTCACCAGCTTCTAATGAGTAGTATCGACCTGCAATCATCGGGACATCAATATTCTCAATGTAGTTTTCGTCTACTGCAAAGTAATTAATGTTAGTCCATTCTTTTTCGTCGAGAGTTTTCTTAAAACCAGTCCCATAGTTTGTGCCCGCAGCAGGTACATGTGAAGATGGGGCGACATTAATAATATTGGGATATTTATTTAATTCTGTTTTGAGTGCTTCAGGAGATGTATTGTTAAGCCTGACGATGATATTCTTTTTCATGTCAAAGCCGTGATCAGCACGGACAAAAAGATTGAGTTGATTGTAAATCACGATCACCGTAAGGATAAAAATTAGCGACATACTGAACTGTGCCACAAGCAGCGCTTTGCGCAATCCCATTTTTGAGAAGAGCTTCATATTGCCAAGGTTTTTCAAAACTTTTACGGGTTGAAACCCTGAGAGTACCGCTGCGGGAAAGAGTCCTGCCAAAAGACCTACAACAACTGCGAATACCAGAAAAGCGGCATAGACATATAAATTGGATTCAAGATCCCACTTCAATACACGTGCAAATGTCAGATTCAGCATCAATGGCTTTATCGCCATCAGGAATACAAGAGCCAGCGCTAGCGCAAACAAGGACGTTATTACTGACTCCGACAGGAATTGTGCAAATATCTGCCAGCGTGCCGCTCCTGATACCTTACGGATACCTATTTCACGAGCACGTGTCAGTGAACGGGCAATTGACAGATTCGTAAAATTGAAACACGAAGTAAGCATCACAACCCCTGCCAGGCCAGCAAAAAAGTAAATGAAAACCCATGGAAGAAATGGACCGATAGGATTGTTTAAGAATTGTCCAGGCGAGATCTCGTCCAATGGCTGAAGATGAAACACTGCCTTAGTGATGTCGGGATTAGTGATAGATGCGATGTGTTTTTTGAATATTTTGTTGAGATGATCTTCAACATCGGATGAAGTTTTCCCTTCCTTAACCAGTATATAATTCCACGTACTCCAATAGCTATGCCAGGTGTCAAGGCCTTTTTTCATCTTGTCCATCGATTCCAGACTTCGGTAGGATGCCATGCTTGCTAACCCCTCAAACACAATGTGAGATTTGCGTTCAGTTTCTTTCAATACGCCTGTAACAACATATGTGCCTTGTTCTCCAACTTTAATTGTTAGTCCAACGGGATTTTCCTCTTTAAAAAGTTTTTTACTTGCCTTTTTAGTAAGCACGACTGAATATGGTTCGACAAGTGCGGTCTTTGAATCTCCATACTCGAGTTCGTATTCAAGCATCTCAAACACCTCAGGATCTGCAAACAATCCACTTAAAGGAATATTCACATTTTGATCAAACTCAATCCAATTATTGCCAAATCCACGTTTGAATTGTACTACTTTTTCAATGCTTGTGTAATTATCAAGTAATTCATGGCGCAACGGCTGGGGCGACGTAGCTGTGGTATTTCCATTTGGAGTGACTCCATCTGGGCCAAGCAGTGTGCTGGTGATTCTGTAAATGCGATCGCGCTTTGTATTATAACTATCGTAGGTTAGTTGATCCGCAACCAGCATCATGATTCCCATGCAAATTGACATGGCGATAGCCAATCCAAAAATGTTTATGAAGGAAAAAAATTTGTGGCGACCCAAGCTACGGATAGCTGTTTTAATATAGTTCTTTAACATAAACCGATGGAGTTAGGATTGAACAGACAAAGCGATGCTTTTGCAGAGCCCTCTTGATGGGCCTGCGTAAATTTTTTAAGATCTATTTATAGAGTACTCTGAATTTTGCCGGTAAGGCACACGCACAAATGGCTGTAATTACATTTAGGAATTTTTATCTCTCTTTATGAGGAAATAGTAGATCAAAAATCCTAGTGACACAGCTACTGCGAACAGTCCGTACGGCAATGGCGACTCCGGCCGTACATCAACAAATTCCATTATGATCAATGAAAGACCGCCGAAGAAAGCGATTAGCCCCCATTTCAATGAGGAATATTTATCACCGGCCGCATGCTGTTGGAAGATGGCTTGCGTGTCATTGTTAACGAAACCTTTTTCAATCATCTTCTTTTTCAGAATGTAGTCGGTCATTGCTTTTACAAAGAAATAAACGGATCCACCAAGCCCACTGAAAATGGCAATTGGCTGAAGAACTTCTCTTAAATTATTATCCATACGTACAATTTTAGTTTCTTTTTTGATTCTGAAGCGTGAGACAAGGCTGTGTCTTTAAATGTTGCAGAAGAAATAAAATATTTTTAACTCGTTCGAAAAAGGCGCTACAGAGGCACATTCCAGCCATTGATAACGATTGTCCAAAAAAGTCGTTTCATACCAAAAACAAGTAACTTTTCTGCAACATTTCCCCCGCCAGTCGTGTCTAACCCCAAAATGACGGATGATCAGGCCTTAGCCTCACGTATTGTAAAGGGCGATACGCAGGCTTTCAGGCTGTTGATTAAGCAGCATGAGAGGCTTGTTTCCCATATGGTTAGCAGGTTGATTGACAACGCCGAGGACAGGGAGGAGCTTTGTCAGGATGTGTTTATGAAAGTCCATGAAAATCTTGGAGGATTTACATTTCAATCAAAACTATCTACGTGGATTGCCAGTATCGCTTATAATCATTCAATAAATCATTTAAGGAAGAATAAGATTAACGTGAGTGATATTCCGGAAGAGGAGATGTTTACCGCTCATTTTGTTTCTAACGACAACCCGGAAGAAAAACTTGCCGATGATAATATGGATGCGCTGGTGATAAGATTTATCGGTGAATTGCCAGCGCAATACAAGGCAGTACTTACCCTCTATCACCTTGAACATATGAGCTATCCTGAAATAGGCGTAGCGACTGGGATGCCAGAGGGGACGGTAAAAAATTACCTTTTCCGCGCACGTGCATTGGTAAAAGATAAAGTAAAAAAGTACCTTGGTAAAGAAGAAATGCTATGAACATCGGAGACGAAGAGTTACAAAATCAAATTGAAAAGACCGGTTTGGCGGGTGACGAACTGGATGCTCAATCATACAAAAGGGTATTTAATGCATTAAAGAAAGAGCCTGAATTTCAACTTCCCGGAAACTTTGCAGATAAAGTAATAGCTCGCATAGAGATAAAGACAGAATCATCCGGAGATTTCTTTTGGATTGCATTTGGAATACTGGCTTTTGTGGTCGCGGCAATTGTGTCGGTCGTGCTCACTGATTTCAAATTTACTTTTGGTGCGTTCAAATTTATCACGGGCTATCCTGGCCTGATCGTTTTTGGAATCGTGTTCATACTGGGTCTGCAGTGGCTTGATAGAAAATTAGTCCGCCCATCGGTATCCTAATACCTTTTTTCAGGTAATTAATATCACAAAGGTCAAATTTGAGAGTCTTAGACTGTCATCTTTGATCTTTCGTCTTTAATGTTCGGTGTTTTATCTTTTTATTTGTCGCCCAATCCCAATTAACTATGAATAAATTTTATCGCCTCATTTACGTGATGTTACTGATCGTTTGCCACCTGACGCAAGCTCAGGACCCGAAAAAGGAGGAGAAGGCTGACACTACGAAAAAAGAAACTCCTAAAAAGAAAAAAGACCTTCCCCTTGAGGTAGCCCGGAAAGTTTCCATCAAAACAAATGAAGGAACCTGGATGTCACTTGATGTGAGTCCCGACGGCAAGACCATTGTTTTTGATTATCTGGGAGACATTTTCATCATGCCGATCACTGGTGGGAAGCCCACACAATTTACAAAAGGGATGGCCTTTGACTCACAGCCTAAGTTTAGTCCGGATGGAACCAAAATACTTTTCCTTTCTGACCGCAGCGGAGGAGATAATATCTGGTGGTACACAACGGATAAAAAAGATTCTCTTCAGGTAACAAAGGGTTCAACAGACCTTTATCAATCAGCAGAATGGACTCCTGACGGAAACTACATTGTTGGATCAAGAGGCACGCGAAATTTAAAACTATGGATGTTTCATAAGGATGGAGGGTCGGGTGTTCAACTGATAAAGCTTCCTGAAAATTTGAAAACAGTAGAGCCGGCATTCGGACCTGATAACAGATTTATCTGGTTCTCCAGACGGATCAGCGCCTGGAATTACAACGCTCAACTACCGCAATATCAAATTGCGGTATATGATCGTGATAACGGTGAAACAGAGGTGAAGACTACGCGCTATGGCTCTGCCTTTACACCAACTCTTTCTCCAGATGGAAAATTTTTAGTTTATGGCTCGCGCTATAATGATCAGACCGGCCTGATACTTCGTGACTTAAAAACGAGTGATGAAAAATGGCTGGCATATCCGGTACAGCGTGATGACCAAGAATCAATTGCGCCATTGGGAGTATTACCGGCTATGTCATTTACTCCGGATAGTAAGGAAGTTGTGGCATCCTATGGCGGAAAATTTTACCGAATACCTGTTGCCGGTGGATCTTCTGTAAATATTCCATTTGAAATGGAAACAGAATTTCTAATGGGACCTCTCGTTGAATTCAAGTATCCGATCAAGGACGACAAAGACATGATTGTGACTCAGATCAGAAATCCTGTCGTCTCTCCAGATGGCAAACAGATTGCATTCACTGCCCTTAATCGACTGTATACAATGGATCTCGCCAACGGAACACCGAAGAGAGTCAGTGCAGCAGATTTTACCGAAGCACAGCCCGCATGGAGTCCGGATGGATCTCAATTGGCATGGGCAACATGGGAGAACAACGGTGGCCACCTTTATAAGATCAATTTTAAACTGAAGGGAGCAAAACCTCAACGCCTGACCTCCACACCTGCACTATACTCTGATCCTGCATGGACTTATCAGGGAAATAAAATTGTCTTTGCACAAGGAGCATCCTATAATTTTAAAGAAGATCCGGATCCTGTCACCTTTGCAAGTCAAGAAGAGATAGCTTGGATAAGTGGCGATGGTGGAAACGTAAATGTCATAACCCGTGCAAAGGGGAGGAGCAATCCTCATTTTGTAAAATCCGACGATCGTATTTATTTGTATAGTGGACAAAAAGGATTGTTGTCAATCCGTTGGGATGGCACTGACGAAAAACAAATTGTCAAGATCACGGGCATAATGACTTATGGTTCCGTTGTGGGGGAAAATAACTGCATGTTGGTTGAGTCAGCTACAGAGCCGTTGCGTGAGCCATCGAATGCAGACATTATTAAAATGGCACCCGAAGGGGATAAAGCATTTGCTCAGATCCACAATGAGATTTATGTGGTCACCATTCCAAAGACGGGGGGGGAAGTTCTTAAAATTTCTGTCGCTGAAGCGGATAAGGCTCAGTTTCCGTCAACAAAGCTTACCAAGTTGGGCGGAGAGTTTCCAAGTTGGAATAGCACTGGAAAAATTGTTTACTTCTCGCTGGGCAATGCGTTCTTCACCTATAACCTGGAAGAATCGAAAGTGAAGGAACTTGAGCTGAAGAAAAAGAAAGCAGAAGAGGAAAAAAAGAAGGAAGAAATAAAAGAAAGCGATAAAAAGGATGATAAGAAAGCTGAGGATAAGGACAAAAAGGATGAGGGATATAAGCCAAATGAAATCCGGATAAAAGTTACGGTTCAAAAAGATATTCCCTCAGGAAAAATTCTTTTACAAAACGCCAGGATCATCACAATGAAGGGTGATGAAGTAATTGAATCGGGGGATGTGTTAATTGAGAACGCACGAATTAAACAAGTAGGTAGTGCAGGGTCTATTACAGTTGATGGATCAGTTCAGAAGATGGACATGAAAGGAAAAACAATTCTTCCTGGTTTCATTGATACCCATGCTCACATGTGGCCGGCTTGGGGCATTCATAAAAATCAGGTATGGGTTTATGCTGCCAACTTGGCCTATGGAGTTACAGCAACCCGTGATCCACAAACTGCCACCACCGATGTGTTGACGTATGGTGATATGGTTGAGACAGGACAGATTATTGGGCCAAGAATTTATAGTACTGGCCCTGGTGTTGGCTTTTGGTCATATAATCTGAAAGATTATGATCAGGCAAAGGATATCCTGAAACAGTATTCAGAATACTACAATACAAAAACTATAAAGATGTATCTGACCGGAAATCGTCAGCATCGCCAATGGATCATTCAAGCAGCGAGAGAGCAAAAGCTGATGCCAACCACAGAGGGTGGGTTGGATTTCAAGCTTAACATGACTAATCTCATAGATGGATACTCCGGGCATGAACATGCATTGCCGATCTATCCTCTGTATAAGGATTTGGCAACCTCGATAGCTGAATCAAAAATGACCTACACGCCAACCTTACTGGTTTCCTATGGAGGCCCCTGGGCAGAAAATTTTTATTATGCCACTGAAAAAGTAAACGGTGATCCAAAGCTCAATCACTTTACACCGAAATCTGAATTGGATGCGAAATCAAGAAGAAGAGGTTCGTGGTTTATGTATGAAGAACATGTCTTTCCAGATCATGCCAAATTTGTCAACGACCTTGTAAAAGCGGGTGGAAATGCCGGCATAGGTTCTCACGGTCAGTTGCAGGGGCTTGGCTATCATTGGGAATTGTGGAGTGTGGCGTCCGGTGGACTAAGCAACCACAATGCTTTGAAGGTCGCTACTATTCACGGCGCAAAAGCGTTAGGCCTTGATGGTGATATTGGAAGTATAGAAGTAGGTAAACTGGCAGACCTTGTAATACTGGACAGTAATCCACTCGAGAATATTCGCCATAGCAATACTGTTAACAAAGTTATGAAGAATGGAAGGCTCTATGATGGCAACACCCTTGATGAAGTTTATCCTAATCCACACAAGGCTCCTTCTTTTGCAACGGAACAAGCTAAACCTGAAAATTTACCGGGTATCAAATAGGCAAAGCCAATTGATGAAAATCGTCATCGTAAACGCGATGACGATTTTTTTATGCCTATTTTTTTGACTGATTGAGGCGCAAAGCAATTCCGCCGAAGTAATTTCTACCCAGCGCCGCATTATAATACCGGCCTCCGGCAGCATTCAAATCATTTCCTAAGCTGTACTTGCGATCGAAAGCATTGTCAATGCCCGCGAATATTTCAAGCGGTAGTTTTGATTTTTGCAACTTGTAACCAACCCGCGCGCCCAACAGAAAATAGTCCTGAGTAAAATCTGTATTGGCATCATTGAGCGGCAGTCGATCGCTGTAATTGCCTGTCAGATTTGCATAAAATCCTTTTCTGAGTTGTACATCTGCACCAAAGGCTACAACAGCAGGTGCCACTCCGGTGAGTTCATTGCCGGAATAGTCTTTCCCATCATTTACATAATCTTTAAAGCGATAGTGGTTGTAAGAATAGCTGGTCCAGATTCGGAAAGAAGAAATTTTTCCTGAACGAACTACAGGGGTCCACCCAAGAAAAACTTCGGCACCTTGCTGTGAGGTTGCCCCTGCATTAACAAAATAGTCTGCCCCTGACGCATCACGCTGAATAACAATTGCCTGATCAAGTCTGAAATCATAAAGAGATATCATCGCTTCAAGCTGATTAAACAATCGTGATTTCATCCCTAATTCATAACTGATGCCCCGTTCGGAATTGAGTGTATTGTTAAAAGCAGCTGTTGATGGCCTTACTTCAGCAAGCGATGGAGGTGAAAAGCCATTGCTGATACTTCCGTAAATAGACATGTTCGAAGATATTTTTTTTAGCAAGGCAACTCGAGGAGAAATAACAGGATCAAAATTTCGTTCCTGACTCACATTAGGAGTTACAGAGGTTCTTGTAAACTGGTAGTTAATAAAATTAGCGCTTGCACCAACAGTAAGGAACAAATTCAAAGGAAGATCAAGTTCTGCCTGGGCAAATCCCAGGAATATTTGTGATCGTAATACATCATCGGTTTGAACGTTTCCAGATGTTCCAAGATTATTATCATAATCGGTAATAGGTGAATAGAAATGCTGATACTCAGCACCAAAGGTGATCTTGCCCTTTACAGATTTTTTTTCAAATGCATATTGGGTATCGGTACGACCTCCCCAGTTTTCTTCAAGCCGGGTTTCATAATTGCGTATCGACGGATTTTTAAAGTCAGTGCGCGAAACGAACATGCCTATTCGTGACGACCAGCGATTATTCCATGTATGATCAAACGACAAACCCGCATACCCTGTCTTATTTGTGATAGCAGCCTGCTGAGCCACTGCTCCACGCTGTGTTGGCGTTGACGGTCGCGCGAGAGTAGGATCTGAGTCGTATTGTGTTTTCGTTAATCCTCCCGGCGTTTCATAGAATAATTGACTGGTGAGAATGGTGCCTGATAAAAAACTTTTAGGACTGATGGTACTTCTAAAGTTGATCTGACCTGTAAATCGATTCATTGCTGTTTGTTGACGATACCCGTCCGATTGCTGATAGCTCATTCGCAGGTTCATTTGGAATTTTTCGGTCGAGGTCAATGAACCACTACCTTGAATCCGGAACAGCCCATAGCTTCCGCCCGTCACCGAGTATTGCAACCCTTTATTTGACGGAGAGTTTAACAGTACGACACCTCCCATACCGGCGCCGTATATACTCCCACCCGGTCCTTTGATGATCTCCATACTCCCGATGGAATTGAAATCCAGAAGATTCAGGTAGGTATTGCCGCCGCCATCAGTAAGCGGAAGGCCATTCCAATAGAACTTAACATTCCGGATCCCGAAAGGTGAACGCAACGAGCTTCCACGTATCGCAAAACGATAGCTGCCTGGGGATCGCTCTTCCATTTTCGCTCCGGGGATCATATTTACTGCCGGGAGAAGTGATACGGGGCTGAAACGATTAAGCTCTGCCTCTTTAACGATGCCAATAGCTACTGGGACCTCCTGTATTGGGCGGTCGGCGGCATATGCCTGAACAATAACCTCACTCAACGTTCTGGTTGTGTCACGCTCACTTTCCTGGGCCTGCGCAGATAGGACGGTTAAAAGACAGAGAACAAATAGCAGTCGAAACATCTGCGAAAATATGGAAAAACTGTCTGAAGCAGTTTTTTTTGATTTAACAAGTTAGAGAACTCCGTAACTCGTGAAATCGTTTCTTGAACCTTTTTTCAGGCTGATTTGTATTTTTCGATTCTGCCAACTCTTTATCCCTCTCATCCTGCTATTTGGATTGATGAGTTCAGAATCGCTCCACCACTTCTTCTACTTCTTTCACCCCCTCAAAATAGCCCACCAGCTTGATCATCACTCGATCCACAAGTGTATCCGGACACGAGGCTCCGCTTGTAAGTACAATGGTCACCGGCTTTTTGTCTGGAATGAAAGCAAATGTTTCAACCTTCCCTCGAGTATGAAAATTAAAATGATGAATTTCTTCCCGGGATTTGATTTCATTTTCTGAATTAATAAAAAACGTAGGAAAGTTTCGCTCGCATAACTCTACGATATGGGATGTATTAGAACTATTATAACCACCTACCACAATTGCAAAGTCGGCATCTGTCTTTAGGAGTTCGTATGTAGCGTCCTGATTATCATTGGTAGCGTAGCACAACGTATCCCGCGTATCTGCGAAATGCATTTTAATAGTTGAATCACCATACTTTGTTGCCATCAACTGCCGGAAAAAATCTGCGATAGCCTGCGTTTCTGTAGCAAGCATTGTGGTTTGATTGACTACACCAATTTTTTTCAGATCAATGTCCGGATTAAAACCATTGGAGAATCTTCCCTTAAATTCCTCAAAAAATTCTGACGTCGGTTTACCTCCGGAAATGTAATTACCGAGTTGGATGGCGTCGTCCATGTCCCGAACTATAATGGAAGGGCCATTGATGGCGCTGTGCGAAAAGGTAGCACGCGTTTCTTCATGCTTTGGCTTTCCATGAATTATGATCGTATGATTTTCTTTGCCAAGCTTCTCCGCACGATTCCAGACTTTCTCAACAAAGGGACAGGTAGTATTGTATTTTTGCACTTCAACTCCTTTGTCAGAGAGTAATTTTTCAATCTCCAGCGTGGTGCCAAAGGCAGGAATTATTACAATGTCATCCTGATTTATTTTTTCCCAGCGAATAAACTGTGACCCATCGGTGTCCATGATAAATTTTATTCCACGGTCCTCCAGGTCAGCATTTACCTCCTGGTTGTGGATCATTTGACTAAGGAGATAAACTTTCTTGTCAGGATTTTCTTCGAGTGCTCGGTAACTGATTTCAATCGCGTTCTCCACACCGTAGCAAAAACCGAAGTGCCTGGCAAGAATGAATCTAACCGGCCCAAAATCAAGAATAGAGGGAGAAAAATCCTGTTTACGCAAATCTTTTAGCCTGCGGGATTCTTTGACACGGCCTGTAATGGATGACCGGTAATAAGCGGGTATTTCGAATTTTTTGATAAAAGTGTGTTAACTGCTAACTGTAAAGTTAGTGGTTTATTTGCTTGCCTGTGCGGAACAATTTGGCAAACGAGACTGGTGTAAACGAATAATAACGACTGACACTGATTAATTCCGAGTCAGTCGTTATTACTATTTCAGGCAGCTTTTGACAACTTGTCTTCTTTTACCTTGTTAGTATGTACCTCTTTGGAGTTAAGGTCAAACCATTTTACTTCTACCAGATTCTTTTTGAAGTACTTGAGCACTTCCATTACTTTACCATCAATCTTGCTGCGGACGCGCTCGCCTTTTTTAAACAATCTCCTCATTCTGCTATTGTGATTTAGATTCGTATTGCATATATATATTCTCTTGGATAATTTTCATATACCCCGGAGAAGGTGATCAGGTCACCTGCCTTTTTGCTTTTCAAAAACTCATTTACTTCCCTGGCCGACTTTACTTCTTTATCATTGATATGTGTGACGATAAAACCATCCTTCATATCTGTGTATCGTGCAATCTTTCCGTTTTCAACTTTGACTTTAACACCGTTAGTCAGGTTGAGTTGCTTTAATACCTTACTATCTACATCTACTAAATCTATGCCAAGGGACGCCACAGCATCTTTCTCTTCGCGCTTTATCGAACCTAATTTTCCTTCCCGGTTCTTTAAAGCTATTGTGAATGTCTTTTCTTTTCCATCCCTGTTAACAGTTACCTTCACTTTATCCCCTGGATGCTTCAGGCCAATATATTCAATTAATCCAGAACTTGTTCTAATCCTGGTCTCGTCTAACATTACTATTACATCACCCTTTTGTAAACCCGCCTCTTTTGCTGCACTCTTGCTTTCCATTTCTCCAAAGCCACTAACAAACGCACCATCTTTTACTGAAAGATCAGCCTTTCCAGGTAAATTGGCCACGTCTAGAACCTGGATTCCTAACCATCCTCTTTGCACTGTTCCAAAGGCAAGCAGGTCTTCCACGATTTTACTTACAATATTTGAAGGAACTGCAAAGCCATAACCTGAATAGGAACCCGTAGGACTGGCTATCGCTGTGTTAATTCCAAGCAGTCCTCCCTGAAGATTTACAAGAGCACCACCGCTGTTGCCCGGGTTGATTGCGGCATCGGTTTGAATGAATGACTCAATCGCAGTGCGGCCACCCTTTTGTTCCAGAGTACTGTTGCTGTTGATAAGGTTAATGTTCCGTCCTTTCGCGCTGATGATACCAGCAGTAACAGTAGAGTTGAGATTAAATGGATTGCCAACAGCCAATACCCATTCACCTACTTTGGATTGATCAGAGTTAACAAAAGACAGATAAGGCAATTCTTTTTGATTAATCTTGATTACCGCAAGGTCTGTGTCAGCATCTGTACCAACCACCTCAGCCGTAAATGTCTGATTGTCTGATAATGTAACCTCAATCTTGTCTGCACCCTGAACAACGTGGTTGTTCGTCACGATGTAGCCATCAGCATTAATGATTACACCACTGCCAGAGCTTTGGCTGGGTCCGCGCTGCTGTTGACGCTGATCAAAGAAATATTGAAAAGGATCGTTTTGATTCTGTCGCTCGTCGCGGGCCGCAACCTGGCCATCTGAAATTGATTTAA
The DNA here is from genome assembly GCA_038229375.1 of Cytophagales bacterium. Taxonomy (GTDB): domain Bacteria; phylum Bacteroidota; class Bacteroidia; order Cytophagales; family Cyclobacteriaceae; genus ELB16-189. Next base: position 342,353 of record JBBRON010000001.1, read on the forward strand.
TGTGAACAACCGCTTTTGTTACTTTTTCCGCGGTAGTCGTAAAATCCAATGGTACAGATTCACCCTTTTCGTTCACGGTATACGCAACCTGTGAAGAAGGCACGCTGGCAAGATGTTCTATTTTTACGCCTTCTTTTTCTGAACTAAACCACTGCGTGCTTAACAGTGTCAATGAACTGCCTAGAACGGCAGCCAATAAAAGAGATCCAAAACGCTTCATAGTCTTTCTATCATTTAAGTTTAAATAATTGTTAAAGGTGATTTTTCTCCAGAAAAATTGTGCCAGTTGAAATCTTAAGATTTTTCGCCACTGATTCCCAGCTCAATCTGACAATTTTGCAGAATACCTTTGTAACGATTTAAGGCGGATTTTTGTTCGGTTTTTTATAGGGAGATGCCTTATTTCTTGACTAATTGGCCGTTTTTGTATTCGTATTCGATGCTGAGCTTGCCTTCCTGATCGTACCATTTTGACACACCCTCCCGGAGGCCGTTCTTGTAGTTACCCTCTTCCATTAGTTTCCCATTGTCATAATATATTTGGGTAAGGCCTTCCTGTTTACCATTTTGATAGAAGCGGACTTCCTTAGGTGTCGTATAGAAATATTCTTTGTATTCTCCATGGCGCAAATCGTTGTGATACGTACATTTTCGCAACACTTGATTATTGTCATTGAATTCCAGAAAGATTCCTTCCTTTTTACCTTCAACATAAACGGTAAGGGTTTTTACCAGGCCTGTCACCGAGTATGTTATCCAGGAACTTTCTTTTTTTCCATCCTTGAGATATCCACTGGATGTTATTTTTCCATTGGAATCTTTTTCCTCTGTTAACGTGAGCTCCCCACTATTATCGATCTCTCTCGAAATGGCAGGAGGGTCAGATGTAGTAGAGGATACTTGATCACCAGACTGGTCCACGCCACAGCCGTAACAAACGAAGAAAGCATAAAGAAATATTTTTTTCATAACTCTTTAGTTTTAGAATGGTTTTGAATTGCCGCGTTAAAATTAGAATGACTCCGAGGCTATGATATGATTTGTTTGTATTTACATTCCACTTCCACCACCCCTCTACCATGGATTCGAGAATAAGTTCGAGCCGGTTTGCATCCGTTTGGTCTAATGGCATAACTTTGTTGATCTAGCGTGGTAATTTAAATAAGATAATGAACATAGAGGGCCAGATAGTTCTTAAAAAAGGCAGGGATGCTTCTGCCAGACGATTTCACCCCTGGATTTTTTCCGGAGCCATCCATTCAATGCAGGGAACTCCAGTTGATGGCGACTGGGTGGAGGTGAAAGATGCTTCGAAGCAGACTCTTGGTTTTGGACATTATCAGCAAGGCACCATTACCGTACGACTACTAAGTTTTACATCAGATGCCCCGTTAAACTCCATCTACGCTGATAAAATTGCACGGGCGCTCCAGCAGCGTCGAATCACGAATGTCATAAGTGATAAGACAAATTGTTATCGTCTTGTGCACGGTGAAGGTGACGGTTTACCAGGATTAATTATTGACATCTATCATGGCGTGGCGGTTCTTCAGGCCCATAGCACGGGCATGCACAAAGACAGGCAGTTAATCGCAGAATCCATCTGTGCCGTACTCGCCGATGATATAAAGGCAGTTTATTATAAAAGCCAGACTACCCTTCCGGGGAAGGCTGAGAAAGAATATCTTCTGGGCATGAGTGCCGTTCCTCATATTGTTGTGGAGCACGGTAATAAATTCTATGTTGACTGGGAGGAAGGTCAAAAGACCGGCTTCTTCCTCGATCAGAGAGAAAATCGAAAGCTCGTGGGAGAAATGTCAAAAGGAAAAAAAGTACTCAATACCTTTTGCTACACGGGAGGATTTTCGGTGTATGCGCTGGCAGCCGGGGCGGAAGTTGTACACTCAGTTGACGCGTCAGAGAAGGCAATTGAGTTAACAAAAAAGAATCTCGAGATCAATGGATTTGACCCGATAAAAAATATCAGTGTGTCCGCTGACACATTTGATTTTCTGAAAGACAAAAAAGATGAATACGATTTTATAATTCTTGATCCACCCGCTTTCGCGAAACACAAGGATGCCCGTCATCAGGCAATGAAAGGCTATCAACGACTCAATGCTGAAGCCATGCGTATAATCAGACCTAATGGAATCATTTTTACGTTCTCTTGCTCACAGGTTGTCGATCGTCAGTTGTTTTATGATACCGTTGTATCATCCGCTATTCAGGCGGGCCGAGAGATAAAAGTACTGGATCAGCTTTCCCAACCTGCCGATCACCCGATTTCCATCTATCATCCGGAAGGAGATTACCTGAAAGGATTGGTGTTGTACGTAAACTAGCCCTGGTCTTGACACGGTAAATTTTGTCAGGTTCTGCCATTTTGTAAGGAAATAGCGGCCTAAACATGCCAAAAAGCGACAATTCCTAAATTTTACCTTAATGGCTAGATTTGTGTACAATCAATTCCAAAAACAATCATATGAGTAAAGGATTAATCACGTTGCTAATAGTTGTCGGGGTCATTTTCGTACTTGGACTATTAGTTTATAACTGGGGACCAGGTTCGTATAATACGGCAGTTTCCAAGCAGGAGAACCTTAAGGCAAGTTGGGGAAATGTTCAGGCAGTTTATCAACGCAGAGCGGATCTTATTCCAAGTTTGGTGGCAACCGTTAAGGGTGCTGCAGAAAATGAAAAATCAATTTTGGTACAGGTTACTCAAGCCCGTGCCGGCATTGTAAATGCCACAACACCTGAAGAACTTGACAGAGCTGGCAAGCAGATCAATACAGCGATTAATCTAGCCTTCGAGGCATATCCGCAAATTCGTTCCACTGATAATTTCGCTGATCTTCAGGCCCAATTGGAAGGAACAGAAAACAGAATTGCTGTGGCTCGTGAGAATTACAATGAAACAGTTAAAGATTACAACACTTACGTGAGAGGCTTCATGACGCGCATTGCGTTGAGCTGGTTCGGCGGTGGTGAAGACTGGACAGCTAAAAAGGGATTCGAATCAGCCTCTGGTTCCGAAAAAGCGCCGGAAGTAAAATTCTAAAAATCCAACTAGCCAATCGCCAGGTATAACGAAAAAGCCTGATCACATCGATCAGGCTTTTTTTATTAATAATTCTTTAATCTTTCTCTTTGATTTTCCTCGCTTAGGTTTTCTTCACTTCTCTATTCTCATAGCTTTCAATCACATCTCCAATCTGCATATCATTGAAGTTCTCAATGCCCATACCGCAGTCGAAACCTGACCGCACTTCGCTCACATCATCCTTAAATCGCTTCAGTGTGCTCAACTTACCAGCATAAACCACGATACCATCGCGGATCAAACGGATTGGGTTGGCGCGTTTGATGTAACCATCGGTCACCATACATCCTGCTACTGTGCCGAACTTGGTGATCTTAAAGACCTCGCGGATCTCAGCATTACCAACGATAACTTCCTCCATCTCTTTCTCGAGCATACCTTCCATTGCGCTCTTCACGTCGTTGATAGCGTCGTAGATGATAGAGTATAAACGAATTTCAATTTCTTCATTATCGGCAAGACGTCTTGCAGAAGTAGAAGGCCTTACCTGGAAGCCAACGATTACGGCGTCAGATGCTGATGCCAGCAATACATCAGATTCAGAAATCTGACCAACACCCTTGTGGATAATTCCAATCTGGATCTTCGGCGTGGACAGTTTCAACAATGAATCAGAAAGTGCCTCCACTGATCCATCTACGTCACCCTTAACGATCACATTCAATTGCTTGAATGAACCGATAGCGATACGCCTTCCAATTTCATCAAGTGTAATGTGCTTCTTGGTGCGGATACTTTGCTCACGAACCAATTGTGCCCGCTTGGTTGCAACTTCTCTTGCTTCACGATCTGTTTCATAAACCGCAAATTTTTCGCCTGCTTGAGGAGCACCATCAAGTCCCAATACCTGAACCGGTGAAGAAGGACCTGCCTCCTTAATACGCGCACCGGTATCATCAAACATCGCCTTCACGCGGCCGTAATTTGATCCGGTCACCATAATATCTCCAACCCGGAGTGTTCCGCTCTGAACCATCAGAGTTGACACATAACCACGGCCTTTGTCAAGGGAAGCCTCAATAATTGAACCTGTGGCAGGTTTGTCAGGATTGGCCTTGAGGTTGAGCATTTCTGACTCCAGCAATACTTTCTCAAGTAAATCGTCAATTCCCTTTCCTGTCTTTGCGGAAATTTCCTGGCTTTGGTACTTACCACCCCATTCTTCTACAAGAATATTATGTTTAGAAAGCGACTCTCGTACTTTATCCGGATTCGCTGCTGGTTTGTCAATTTTATTGATCGCAATTACAATCGGCACACCCGCTACCTGTGCGTGGTTGATAGCCTCCTTTGTCTGTGGCATCACGTCATCGTCAGCGGCCACCACAATGATGGCGATGTCGGTAAGTTTTGCACCACGGGCACGCATCGCGGTAAACGCTTCGTGCCCAGGTGTGTCGAGGAATGCAATTTGTTTACCACTTTTGGTAGTAACGTCATATGCACCGATGTGCTGAGTGATACCACCCGCCTCAGATGCTACCACCTTAGTATTACGTATATAATCAAGAAGCGAAGTTTTTCCATGATCGACGTGACCCATGATCGTGACGATCGGAGCACGTGGTTTTAAATTTTCTTCAGCATCAACAATCTCTACTTCTTCGATCTCTTCCTCCGATGAAATGAATTGTACTTCGTAACTGAATTCATCTGCAATCACGGTGATTGCTTCCGCATCCAGTCGTTGATTGATAGACACAAACATTCCAAGACCCATGCAGGTTGAGATCACGTCGTTTACTGACACGTTCATCATGGATGCAAGGTCATTGGCTGAAATAAACTCTGATACACGAAGGATCTTCGACGCTTCTTGTTCCTGTAAGAGCTTTTCTTCCTGAGCGTCAGAAACCGCCTGACGTTTTTCTTTGCGGTACTTTGCTCCAGAGAATTTTTTCTGTCCTCCGCTTAACTTGGCAAGCGTAGCGCGGATTTGATCCTGAATTTCTTTTTCTGAGGGCTCGCCTTTCGGCGCATGCAGAGGGGCTCGGCGTGGATTTGCTCCACCACTTGTGCTTGGAGTTCCGCTGCCACCACCACTTGTGCGGGGAGTACTCTTATTGTCGTTGGCAGAGGGAATTCTCTTGCGAGGTCTCTTCTTGCGATCGTCCTGCTTGTTATTATCCTGTTGCGGAGTAGATTTTTTTTCTGTCGGAAGATCAATTCTATCAAGAACTTTTAGTCCCTGAAGCTTATCGGCTTTGGCTTTTATCAACTCTTGTTCAGGAGGCGCAACTTTTTCAACAACTACCGGAGGAGTCTCTACCTTCTTAGGTTCTTCTTTTATCTCCTTAACTTCTTTCGATTCTTTTGCTTCCTTAATTTCTTCTTTTTCTTTCTTGACCTCTTTGACTTTGTCTTTTACTTCTTTCGTTTCTTTCTTCTTTTCGCTATCAAGGTCAATCTTACCAACAACTTTAATGCCTTCAAGCTTCGGTTTTTCCCGCTCAACCTTTTCTGCAGGCTTTACTTCCTCTTTCGCCTTGATCTCTTTCGAGCCAAGGTTCTTGATCATGATGCTATCATCATCATCTGTCTTTTTGCGGTGTGTAGCCAGTTCATTCTGGATGGACTGATTTTCAACGTGCTTCGTTCCGATGGTTAGGCCGGAAGCTTCAATTTTTTCAGAAGCGGAAGAAGCATACTCTTTGGACAGCATGGCAAACTGTTCCGGAGAGAGTTTCGTGTTAGGATTGTTCTCTACGGCAAAGCCTTTCTTGGCCAGGAAGTCCAATATGGTATTATGACCCACATTGAGTTTCCTAGATGCCTGACCCAGCCGTATCATTTTTTCTTCTGCCATGCTCAAAGTTGACTATGTTTTTTCTGATTTATGTGATTTCGAAGTGAAATTATTCAAATTCCTTGCTTAAAACGGCCACAACATTCTCGACTGTTTCTTCTTCAAGATCTGTCCTGCGAACCAGTTCTTCCTTATTAAGAGCGAGTACGCTCTTCGCTGTATCAAGTCCGATCTGCTTGAGCTGATCAATAACCCAGCTTTCAATCTCATCGGAGAATTCATCCAGGTCAACATCTTCTTCCCCTGCAGTTTGTTCGCCAAGTTCACGGAAGACATCGATTTCCATACCCACCAGTCGGCTCGCCAATTTGATGTTAAGACCACCCTTACCGATCGCCAATGATACCTGATCAGGCTTGAGATAAACTGAAACGCGATTCGTGTCTTTATCGATTTTCAGATTAACTATTTTCGCGGGACTTAACGCGCGAGTGATAAACAACTCCAGGTTTTCAGTGTAGTTGATTACGTCAATATTCTCATTTTGTAATTCGCGTACGATGGCGTGAATTCGTGACCCCTTCATGCCTACACAAGCACCAACTGGATCAATGCGATCATCATAGGATTCAACTGCAACCTTTGCGCGCTCTCCTGGTTCACGAACTGCTTTTTTTATAGTGATTAGACCATCATAAACTTCCGGAACTTCCTGTTCGAATAGACGTTCTAATAGAACAGGTGATGTACGTGAAAGAACAATCTTAGGATTGCCATTCACCATTTCTACTTTATGAACGATAGCCCTTACATTTTCTCCCTTGCGATAACGGTCTTTTGGAATTTGCTCACTGCGTGGAATAGAAATTTCATTCCCTTCTGCGTCGGTTAGCAATACTTCGCGGCTCAACACCTGGTATACTTCGCCCGTGATTATTTCGCCTACGATTTCCTTGTATTTCTGAAACAAGATGTCTTTTTCCAGATCCTTTACCTTTTGCATGAGCGTTTGACGTGCTGTAGTTACTGCACGGCGACCGAAATGCTCAATTTCAATTGGCTCGGAAACTTCTTCCCCGACTTCAAAATCAGGTTCGATCTTTTGTGCTTCTGACAAACTGATCTTATCATGTTCCCAGATATCTTCTGAGTCATCATCGACGATCTCACGGATACGGTAGATTTCCAAATCTCCCTTGTCGGCGTTGATAATGATATCGAAGTTGTCATCGTTGACATACTTCTTCTTGATCATGGTGCGAAATACATCTTCCAGAATCCTGATCATAGTAGGCCTGTCAATGTTCTTCTGCTTGGCAAAGTCGGCAAACGACTCAATTAAATTTGCTATGTCCATCTTACAATTATTTAAAGGAAACCATTACAAATGCTCTTTCAATATCACTGAAGGGAATCACAATTTCTTTTTCGACGGTGATCTTTCCCTCTTTAACTTCTTCTTTCAAAACGATTTTTTCCTCATCTACTTCCGCCAGTTTTCCCAGCGCAATACTCTTGTCGTTACGATGTACTTTCAGGCCTCTTCCTTTGTTCTTGCGAAACTGTCTGTTCAACTTAAGAGGATGATCAAGTCCTGGTGTAGAAACTTCGAGTACATAATGTTCCGCTTCTATCTCTATTTCATCTAGTTTCTCAGACAACTCTCTGCTAAGTTTAGTGCAGTCGTCGATTGTCACCCCGTTGTCTCCATCAATAATCACGGAGATTTTGGAAACATTCCTGCTGGAAGCCACTATTTCAACCAAAAACAGGCTTGGATTCTGCAGGCTCGCCTCCGCTAACTCCGTCAATTTTGCCTTAATGTCCATTTTGTTATAAAGAAAGAGGGGACTTTTGGGTCCCCTCTTTGACTTTTCTGTAAGAAGTGGAACAAAGGTAGGGCTTTATTTATTTTATCCCAAATAATTGTGTTCTTTGGCCGTTTAAGCCCATAAACGCTCCATGTTTCGGTTGGTTTTTCTTCTCCTCTTCCTTGCTATTTTGATCTCCTGCGGAAAAAAGGAAAAGCCTCAGGAGACTCTTGAACGGATCGTCAAAGTGCCTTTATTCAATGGAGATTCAGCCTTCCGTTTTACCGAAAAACAGATAAAATTCGGTCCCAGGATCCCAAATACACCCGCTCACCGTGAAACAGGTGATTATTTTATTTCTGCTCTTAAAAGTTATGGGGCGGCAACCATTGTCCAGGAATTCGAGGCGATCACATTTGATGGAAAAAAACTCTTCCTGAGAAATATTATTGCCAGTTATTTCCCTGAAAAACAAAAGAGAATCCTTATCGCGGCACATTGGGATACCCGCCCATTTGCAGACAGGGACAAAGAAAAGCCTGACTCAAAATTTGATGGCGCGAATGACGGTGCGAGTGGTGCTGCTTTACTTCTTGAAATTGCGCGGACTCTATCAAACAATACTCCCCCCGATGTGGGAGTCGACTTGATTTTCTTTGATGGAGAAGACTGGGGTGAAAAAGAATTGTCAACCAGAATTCAACCTCCGCAAGGGCAAGCCTCATGGTGGTGTCTGGGTTCACAATACTGGTCGAAGCATAAACACAAGCCTAACTATTCGGCATACTACGGCATCGTCGTAGACATGGTCGGAGCAGAAGGATCACACTTTTTTCAGGAAGGATATTCGTTGGAGTACGCACCGAAAATTGTTGATAAAGTATGGGGCACTGCTTCCCGGTTAGGTTACTCGTCTCTTTTTGTGAGACAAAAAGGGGGAGGTGCTGAGGATGATCACGTTTATCTAAATGAATTGGCAAAGATCCCTACGATTGATATAATTTCATTTGAACCTCAGACAGGTTCATTTGGAGATTTTCACCACACGACGAAAGATAATCTTTCAATCATCAGCAAGCAGACATTAGGTGCAGTGGGAACCGTATTACTGAACGTGATTTACTACGAAGAATAGGATTCAACAGAATCAGTATTATTCCTCCAGAAGATTTTTAAGATAAACTCCGTACCCGCTTTTTTCCAATGGCTTGGCGAGTTTAAGCAGTTGGTCTTTATCAATGAACTTCTTCCGGAAAGCAATCTCTTCAATACATCCAACCTTTAATCCCTGCCGTTGTTCAATTACCTGAATAAAATTTCCCGCCTGTATCAGGGAATCAAATGTTCCTGTATCCAGCCAGGCAGTACCACGACTCATCTTTCCAACACGGAGTTTGCCTTTCTTTAAATAAACATTGTTGATGTCAGTTATTTCAAGTTCGCCTCGTGGACTAGGCTTTATTGCTTTGGCAATAGCAACAACTTCGTTATCGTAAAAGTAAAGGCCAGGTACGGCAAAGTTTGATTTTGGAGCGATTGGTTTTTCCTCGATTGAAATGGCCTTATTATTTTCGTCAAATTGAACTACACCATAGCGTTCGGGATCCTGTACATGGTAAGCAAATACAACGCCACCGTCCGGGTCTGTGTTTTCTGTTAAAAGTTTTATCAGTCCTGATCCGTAAAATACATTATCACCTAACACCAATGCGACTTTATCCTTTCCGATAAAATCGGCACCAATGATAAAAGCCTGAGCGAGTCCTTCGGGTTTCGGTTGTTCGGCGTAAGAGAACTCACATCCAAGTTGCTTCCCGTCGCCGAGCAAGCGTTTGAAAAAAGGAAGATCAAATGGAGTTGATATGATCAATATTTCCCGGATTCCCGCCATCATCAATACAGATAGGGGATAGTATACCATCGGTTTATCGTACAAGGGCATAAGTTGTTTACTCATTACAAGAGTAAGTGGATGTAAACGGGTGCCTGATCCCCCTGCCAGTATTATTCCTTTCATGTTAACTATCGGTTATGATACATGTTCTGATAGTATTCGCGGTAGGCGCCTGATGTAACATGGTCAAGCCATTCGCGATTGTTTAGAAACCAGTCGACAGTTTTTTCCAGTCCTGCCGGGAATTCAATAGAAGGCTTCCAGCCAAGCTCACGCTGAAGTTTGGAAGAATCGATGGCATAACGGAGATCATGACCGGCACGATCCTTAACGTAGGTGATAAGTTTTTCTGAAGCTCCCTTTTCGCGATTTAACTTCTTGTCCATGATCTGACACAGCATCATTACCAGGTCAATGTTTTTCCACTCATTGTTACCACCGATATTGTATACTTCCCCTGCTTTTCCTTTTTCAAAAATCGCATGGATGGCACTGGCGTGATCCTCTACATAAAGCCAGTCGCGAACATTTTCACCCTTGCCATAAACCGGAAGGGGTTTTTGATTAATGATATTATGAATCATTAATGGAATCAATTTCTCCGGAAAATGATTCGGTCCGTAATTATTGGAGCAGCGGCTAATAATAGCTGGCAATCCAAAACTATGATGAAAAGCCTTTACAAAATGATCGCTGCCAGTTTTGGATGCCGAGTAAGGGGAACGGGGGTCTACTGGCGTTTCTTCTGTGAAATAGCCACCGTGATCCAGCGAGCCATATACTTCGTCGGTTGAGATATGGTAAAAAAGCTTGTTGGCAAATTTATCCTTCCAGGCAATACGAGCAGCTTGTAACAGGTTTAATGTCCCCACAATATTAGTGATGGCAAACTCCGCAGGGTTCTCCAGTGAGCGATCGACGTGTGATTCAGCAGCAAGATGAATGACGCCATCAAACTGTTCTTTTATGAAAAGCTCCTTCAGGAATTCGTAATCGACTATATCTCCCTTGACAAAGCGATAATTTTTCTTGCCTTCGACTTCTTTTAGATTCTCCAGGTTACCGGCATAGGTGAGTTTATCCAGATTTACAATTGAATAATCAGGATGGCTTTTTACAAACAGTCTGACCACATGTGATCCAATAAACCCGGCTCCACCCGTAATTAAAATTTTCTTACTCATTTTGTGTAGGCTTTAAAATTTTTATGATCACGCTGGTGCAATTCTTCCTGCGTTAATGTCTTGAAATAGTTATAAGTAATCTTTAAACCTTCGGCACGCGATACTTTTGGCTCCCATCCCAGTAATTTCTTTGCCTTTGTGATATCAGGCTGCCTCTGTTTGGGATCATCTTTAGGAAAGTCTTTATAGATGATCTTTTGGGTTGTGCCAGTAAGTTTGATTATCTCCTTGGCGAAATCAAGTATCGTTATCTCATCAGGATTACCGATGTTAACAGGCAGGGCATAGTCCGACATAAGCAAGCGGTAAATACCCTCTATCAGATCATCAACATAACAAAAGGAACGCGTCTGGCAGCCGTCGCCAAATACCGTTAAGTCCTCTCCCCGAAGAGCCTGACCTATAAATGCAGGGAGCACACGTCCGTCATTTAGTCTCATGCGGGGACCATAAGTATTGAAAATTCTTATGATGCGCGTTTCAACCTGATGATAGGTATGATAGGCCATAGTCAAAGCTTCCTGAAATCGTTTTGCTTCATCATAGACTCCCCGTGGACCTACGGGATTGACATTGCCATAATATTCCTCCACTTGTGGATGGACCATTGGATCCCCATAAACTTCGGAAGTTGAAGCAACCAGAATTCTCGCTCGCTTTACTCTCGCCAGTCCAAGCAGGTTATGCGTGCCAAGGGAACTAACCTTTAATGTCTGAATTGGAATTTTAAGGTAGTCAATCGGGCTGGCTGGTGAAGCAAAGTGAAGGATGTAGTTAAGTTCTCCATGGATATGAACAAACTTTGAAACATCATGATTATAAAACTCAAAATCTTCAAGCTTAAAGAGATGCTGAATATTTTTCAACTCACCAGTGATTAGATTATCCATCGCGATCACGTGGAAGCCTTCTTTAATAAACCGGTCACATAGGTGTGATCCAAGGAAACCAGCTCCGCCGGTTATTAAGATTCTTGGTTTAGGCATGTATAGTTTTTCTTCCTATGCTGATATACGTAAAGCCCTGATCTTTCATATCGCGAAGTTCATACAGATTGCGACCATCAAAGATAACCTTGCTTTTCATCATGGCGATAAGCTTGGTAAAGTCAGGAGTCCGGAACTCAGGCCATTCTGTAGCTATAAAGATCGCGTCTGCTCCGTTGGCAGCCTCATAAGGTGTTTCATGATACGATATTTTAGAACCCAATATCTTCTTCACGTTGTCCATCGACTCAGGATCATGTGCGCGAATGGTCACGCCTTCCTTGAGAAGCTCTTCGATATTATAAAGAGAAGGAGCTTCGCGGATGTCGTCAGTGTGAGGCTTAAAGGAGAGGCCCCAGAAAGCGATCACTTTTCCCTTTAAGTCATTATTGAAATGTTTCTTTATCTGTGGAATGAGCTTTGTCTTTTGCTCATGATTCACTTCCATAACGGATCTGAGAATTTTAAAATCATATAGGTTGTCCTCAGATGTTTTTGCCAGCGCCTGAACATCTTTTGGAAAACAGCTTCCACCATATCCGATGCCGGGGAACAGGAACCGCTTACCGATTCGACTATCCGTACCAATTCCCTTCCGGACCGCATCAACATCGGCGCCAAGCTTTTCGCATAAATTTGCTATTTCGTTCATGAAGGTAATTTTTGTAGCCAGAAAGGAATTCGCTGCATACTTTGTCAACTCAGCTGAACGCTCATCCATAAAGATGATGGGATTTCCCTGACGGACAAACGGAGCGTAAAGTGCTTCCATAATTTTTTTTGCGCGCTCTGATCCTGTACCGATGACCACCCGGTCAGGCTTCATGAAATCATCTACCGCGACTCCTTCACGCAAAAATTCAGGATTGGAAACAACATCAAATTCTACTTTGGCTTTCGCTTTAATTTGGTCAGTTACTTTTTCAGCGGTTCCAACCGGCACAGTGCTCTTGTCAATTATCACTGTGTACGATTCCAATAGCTCACCAAGCTGAGCAGCCACACCGAGTACGTACTTAAGATCTGCGGATCCGTCTTCTCCAGCAGGGGTCGGAAGAGCGAGAAAAATAATCTGAGCGTCCTTAATCCCAGTCTTTAAATCAGTAGTAAAACTCAGGCGACCCTGCTTGATATTTCTTTCAAAAAGAATGTCAAGCCCAGGTTCGTAAATAGTGATTTTGCCGGAGGATAGTTTGGCAATTTTTTCAGCGTCAATATCAACACAGGTCACCGTGTTACCAGTTTCGGCAAAGCAGGTTCCTGTTACTAAACCGACGTAGCCGGTTCCAACGACAGATATTTTCATTTTAGGTGTTTAGTGCAAAATAGGAAGCGCCAAAAGTAGCGTTTTGATGGTTAAAATCAGCAAATAAGACATAAATAAAGGTCCAAACTAACATTCGTTTGGTTCAAAGATAAAGTTGCCGTATTTTTGAAATCTAAATTTTTGGAAAGATGGAAACGATGACTGAGACTCTCACCGGAATTGACTTTGAGCAATCGGAAGGACAATCGATGGTAACTCAAATGATCAGGGATTTTGGAGACAAATTTATTCGTCCCCATATGATGGAATGGGATGAGTCCCAGGAATTTCCAATCGCACTATTTCATGAGATGGGGAAGTTGGGATTGATGGGCGTGCTTGTACCGACAGAATATGGAGGCGCAGGATTAAGCTACATGGAATATGTTACGGCCATTGCGGAAGTATCCCGTATTGATGGGTCAATTGGCCTTTCAATGGCCGCACATAATTCTCTTTGCACAAATCATATCCTTCAGTTTGGAAACGAAGAGCAAAAACAAAAATATCTACCCAAGTTGGCCAATGGCGAATGGATCGGGGCTTGGGGCCTAACGGAACCAAATACCGGTTCAGACGCGGGAAACATGAGGACTGTGGCTGTAAAAGATGGAGACTTTTATGTGTTGAATGGGTCAAAGAACTTTATTACTCATGGCAAAAGTGGCAATGTCGTGGTTGTAATCGTCAGAACAGGAAAAGTTGGAGACTCTCATGGAATGTCTGCCTTTATCATTGAAAAAGGAACCAAAGGGTTTTCATCGGGCAAGAAGGAAAACAAGCTTGGCATGCGAGCTTCAGAAACGGCCGAATTGATTTTCTCCGATTGCAGAATTCATAAGAGTCAGATGATGGGAGCCGAGGGCGAAGGATTCATTCAGTCCCTTAAAGTTCTTGATGGAGGCCGCATTTCTATAGCAGCGTTAAGCCTTGGGATTGCTCAGGGTGCTTTTGATGCTGCCCTTCAATACTCTAAAGAGCGCCAGCAATTCAATAAGCCTATTTCAACTTTTCAGGGTATCTCATTCAAATTGGCGGACATGGCAACGAAAATTGAGGCTGCTCGCCTTTTAACCTATCGCGCGGCGGAATTGAAGAATATGGGAAAGAGCGTGAATAAGGAATCGGCAATGGCGAAGCTCTTTGCATCAGAGGTTGCCGTAGATGTAGCCAATGAGGGAGTGCAGATTTTTGGTGGCTATGGCTATACGAAGGATTTCCCTGCAGAAAAGTACTATCGAGACGCCAAGCTGTGTACAATTGGCGAAGGGACCTCAGAAATCCAGAAATTGGTGATTTCCAGGTCTATTTTAATGTGACTTTGCAAAATAGAACCACTTTGCGCTATATTTGCAGCCCTAAAGAATTAAAAGCATGCTGATCATCAACATCAAGGAAAACGAGTCAATTGACAAAGCCCTTAAGCGTTTCAAAAAGAAGTTTGAAAAAACTGGCGTTTTGAGAGAACTTCGTGCGCGCACGGCGTTCGAGAAGCCCTCTGTAACAAGAAGGACGCAGGTTTTGAAGGCCGTTTACATTCAAAAACTATACGCAACAGAGAATTACTAGTTCTACTCGAAAGAGTGAGTTAGTAACATTCGATAGACATTTAGTCAACATATCCCTCCGGATTCTTTCTCCGGGGGGATTTTTTTTTTACATTTCTACTGACGTCTGTGCAGTATGATAGATTCCTTCCTGAATTATCTCCGTTTTGAAAAACGTTTCAGCCCCCATACTGTATTATCTTATAAAAATGACCTTAGCCAATTTGAAATTTATCTGAAGAAGACCTACGAAGAGATCCCTTCGTCTGCTTCCTATGGAATGGTGCGTTCATGGGTGGTCGATTTGGTTGAAAAAAAACTTGATCCTCTATCCGTCAATCGGAAAATAGCCAGCTTAAGAAGTTATTATAAATTTTTGCTCCGTCAGGACGCGATTAGTAAAGACCCGATGATGAAAATCAAGGTTCTGAAAACCAAGAAGAAACTTCCGCACTTTGTTAAAGAGCCCGATATGGTTTCGGTGCTTGACCAACAAGAGTTTGAAGATACACATGGCGGATGGCGGGCAAGAGTGATACTGGAGTTGTTGTATGGCACGGGTATGCGCCTCTCAGAGTTGATCAACCTGAAAGAAAATCAAATCAACCTTTACGAGCAGACCATACGGGTATTGGGTAAGCGAAATAAGGAAAGAGTTATACCGTTTTCCGACTCCCTGGTCCCTTTAATAAAAAAATACAGGGAGGTAAGAAATAAAGACATAGCGGCGGGAGATCACGGTTGTTTTATCGTTAGTGATATAGGAGCTAAATGCTATCCGATGTTCATTCAAAGAATTGTAAAAAAGCATTTGGGACTTACGTCTGTGGAAAAAACAAGTCCCCACGTGTTGCGGCATACATATGCCACACATCTTTTGAACAAAGGAGCAGAAATTAACGCTGTTAAGGATTTATTGGGTCACAGCAGTTTAGCCGCCACGCAGGTGTATACACATAACTCGATGGAAAAACTTAAAAAAGTGTTTGATCAGGCTCACCCTAAGGCATGAAGCGATGTGGCATGATTTTGTTGATTGAGAAATTAGATTACTACAAAAAATAGGTACGATTGTTTCACTTAAATTTCAATAGTATGAGGTTACAAGTTCATTCCATCCACTTTGATGCCGATCAGAAGCTGATCGACTTTATTCAGCAACGTGTTGACAAGTTGCAGACATTTTATGATCGCTTTGTGGAAGGCGAAGTATTTCTAAGACTCAACAATGAAGGTGTGGAGAATAAAACGGTAGAAATTAAACTTAGCGTGCCGGGGAAGAAGCTATTTGCCAAGGTGAATGCGCGTTCTTTTGAAGCGGCCGCTGATCTGGCCACAGAAGCCTTACGAAATCAATTAAAAAAATTAAAAACGCAGATAAAAAGCGGGAGGGTTTAAATGAGTCTCTTTCGCGAGATGCTGCACCTCCGCCATAGCCTTGGAGTGCCCGCGAGACCAGCTTCTTCAAATGAAAAGACCCCTGTCATCTGGCAGGGGTCTTTTTTCTAAGCTAGAATTTTAATTAAAGTTTGAAGGCTTTTTTCACCTTTTCAACGTAGTCAAGCTTTTCCCAAGGGAACAATTCAACTTTCACTTTCTTTTCTGTCTTCTTACCCTTATTAAAAACTTTTTCAATGATTTGTGGCTCGCGGCCCATGTGACCATACGCTGCTGTTTCGGAATAGATCGGTGTGCGAAGCTTGAAACGTTCTTCAATAAAGTAAGGGCGCATGTCAAAGATTTTGGCAATAGTATTTGAAATCTCTCCGTCCGTCATTTTCACGTTAGAAGTTCCATAGGTGTTTACATACAAACCCACGGGCTGAGCAACCCCGATAGCATAAGCAACTTGTACCAGCACTTCGCTGCAAACACCTGCAGCCACGAGGTTCTTAGCGATATGACGTGTTGCATAGGCTGCAGAACGATCAACTTTAGAAGGATCTTTTCCAGAAAAAGCACCACCACCATGTGCTCCTTTGCCACCGTAGGTGTCAACGATGATCTTTCTTCCGGTAAGTCCGGTATCACCATGTGGTCCACCGATTACAAATTTTCCGGTTGGATTCACGTGATATATTATGTCAGAACCAAACAGGTTTTGAAGGCGCTTTGGAAGTTTTTTCTTGATGCGCGGAACGAGCACGTTTATGACATCGTCCTTGATTTTCTTTAACATGGCAGCGTCCTTGTCGAAATCATCATGCTGTGTGGAGATTACGATTGTGTCAACGCGAACCGGCTTGTTGTTGTCGTCATACTCGATGGTAACTTGTGATTTTGCATCTGGGCGGAGGTAGTTCATCGCCTTTCCTTCGCGGCGAAGTACGGCAAGCTCACGCAACAGCAGATGCGCAAGATCTAATGCCAAAGGCATGTAGTTGTCAGTTTCGTTGGTTGCATAACCAAACATCATACCCTGATCACCAGCTCCCTGATCCTCTTTCTTCTTTCTTTCTACGCCTTGATTAATATCTGCAGACTGTTCGTGAATAGCTGAGAAAATTCCGCAGCTATTTGCTTCAAACATGTACTCACTCTTTGTATATCCGATTTTACGGATCACCTCGCGGGCAATTTCCTGAACATCCAGGTAGGCCTCAGATTTCACCTCTCCAGCCAGTACAACCTGTCCGGTTGTAACCAGGGTTTCGCAGGCAACTTTTGAATTGGGGTCGTACGCAAGAAACGCATCAATCAATGCGTCGGAGATTTGGTCAGCGACCTTGTCAGGGTGACCTTCAGATACAGATTCGGAGGTGAATAAATATGGCATTTTTGTTAATTGATTATCCTTAAAGGCCGCAAAGATAATGAGGTTTAACTATTTCCCACATCTTTAAGACGTGGCTAAAAAAATGAATACAGCAGGCGCTTTTTCAAACGTTATTGGACGACTGCTCCACTGGCTAACTTTTTGACAGATTACTTTTTCAGTGCTTGATGTGAGGTTTATTGCCACACAAAGTTGGGTATCGGGATGCAGGGCTTTTAACAGATAGCCCATCAAGGCATTGTTGCGATAGGGGGTTTCTATGAAGATCTGGGTTTGATTTTTCTCCTTTGACTCACGCTCAAACTTCCTGATAGCGAGCAACGCGTCATTGGCTTCTACTGGCAGGTAACCATGGAAGGCAAATTTTTGGCCATTGAGACCTGAGGACATAAGGGCGAGGAGAATAGAAGAAGGCCCGACAAGCGGTATCACCTGGATATTGTTTTGATGAGCATAAGCCACCGCCAAAGCGCCGGGATCCGCGACACCAGGACATCCTGACTCACTTAACACGCCAATGTCTTTACCTTCCATGGCAGGGCCCATTAATTTCACCAGAGCTTCCGGAGGCGTGTCCTTGTCCAGGATTTCAAATTGCAATGACTCGATTGAACTATGCACTTTGAGGCTGCTGACAAATCTTCTCGCTGTCCGTACGTTCTCGCAAAGAAAGTAAGTAAGTAACTTGATTGACTCTTTAACAGATTGAGGGATTACTTCATTCTGGGTTTCATCTGCAAGGATGGTAGGTAGAAGAATTAGTTTGCCTTTCATCTTTAGGAATGTAACACACCTTCACGTTCCAATTCTTTTATGAAAGTGAGATTTTCTTCGCAAATGCTGTCGGGAACAAATACAAATCTTTTGTCGTAGATCTGGCTGCCAATATAGTAGCTAACCCAGTATTCGTTGTTCAAATGAAAAACTGCTCCATCGATGGGTTCAATTAATGTCGATCCATGAGCCGGCACTGTTTGCAGAAAATGACGAAGCGTCGAAGTTTTTTGTTTTTCACCATCTTTTTCACCATAGCCTGTGCTGGCAACCAGTGTATTCTCTATTGGAACATCATTATTATTAATGATATAAACTTTCCATTCATCCTGAAGAAGATTATTCTTTTCAAGCACAATGGCTAACGTCACATTCTCCACTACCGGAAGTTGAATATCTTTAATCATATCACATAAATGTTATCTGACGTTCATCGTAAAAAGCTGAATCAGATTTCTTTCCAGAATTTGTCGTACCAGTTTAATATCCTGAGGGCTGCCCAATTCCTTTTCCATGGATGTCACTGCTTTGCCATCAATACCACAGGGCACTATATAATCGAAGTAGCGGAGATTAGGGTTTACGTTGAATGCCAGCCCATGCAGAGTAACCCAACGGCTTGTTTTTACACCGACAGCGCATATTTTTCTCACCTTTTCATTTTCAATATCGAGCCAGACGCCCGGAAACCCTGTGAGCCTTTCTGATTTAATCGAAAAGGCATTAAGCGTGAGAATCACTGACTCCTCCAATGTGCGCATATAGCGATGTATGTCTGTGAAAAAATTTTCCATGTCAATGATGGGATACACAACAATTTGGCCAGGACCATGATAGGTAATGTCCCCGCCACGCCCGATTGGAAAAAAACTTGCCTGAATGGATGGAAGATCCTCTTTTCTTATCAGCAAATTTTTCTCGTCTCCACTTTTGCCTAGAGTGAACACGTGAGGATGTTCACAAAAGATAAGATAGTTTTCAGTAGCCATTTGTTGATGGTCAGGCAAATTACGGTTAGTAATTTTTACAGCAATAATCTCATTGAACAATCGTGTCTGAAAGTCCAGGGCTTGCTGATAGTCAATCAAGCCAAGGTTAATAATCCTGGTTTCAGTATTGAGTTTGAAATTCACCTCAGCCTTTTGATAACTCGCGTTTCAGAAATTCTATTACTTCAATTGGGTCCGGATCTATTTGATTTTCTTTTGCCAGATAATAGGATATCCAGTCAGTAAGGTGAATCAGGTAATAATATTGCTCCAACAGGGAGGCACCCTCCGCTACAATATCAATTACAGGATTTGATTTCTCCTCAAAGATCTGGCGACAAATCTCCAGCCTTTTCTCCACGCGCGCATGATCATGGTCAGAATATAGATAGATTACCTGGGCTTGACTCAAAATGTTTTCAGGGAAGCGCCAACCCACCAGTTCATTGTGATTCATCTCAGGAAAAGTATTTACGTGGGCAATTTGTTTTGCATTTTCATTCAACTGATGCTGAAAGCGTATTGCCATTGCGTGAAGCCGTCCATCGCAGTAGATAAAAGGAAGTTTGCCTTTTAATTTTTTAGCGATCAACTCAGCTTCGGCCTGGATAGCCTTCTCTCCCCGGTCCAGGTAACTGATCGCATTTTCGGTTTCCTTTTTGAAGGCCGCGCCAATCAGATTGGTATCGTATAATGCTGTAAGCAATGAAACGATCATATAGCCTACCGTAGCCCTTGGGCTAGCATAACCTTCTGGCAGGCGGATGTGAAGAAAGTTGTGTTCTTTGGCTAGCTCCAGAATCTTACCACCAGAAGTAATGCATATGATGTGTGCGCGTTTGAGCATAGCGTGTTGGATAGCGGCCAGCGTTTCCTCCGTATTGCCTCCGTAGGAGCAGGCAATAAAAAGGGTATGAGGGCTTACAAACTGCGGAATGTTGTATCCTTTGCAAACAGTTAACGGGATAGCGATCCGTCCAAAAGTGAGGGACTCGACCAGATTGGCGCCGATGCCGCTGGCACCCATGCCCGTAATCAGCACGTTCCGGATATCGGTTCCCTGCCGCGACAGGTCAACTTCCCGCCCGATCCGCAATGCGTCTGTTAATTGTCTGGTAAATCCTTCTATTAATTTTTTCATGTGACGGAGATCCGGGGGAGATTTGCAATCAAAGGTAAATTATGAGTGATAAAATCAAAACTGGTGATGACGGCGAGGATCTGGCAGCAGCATTTCTTATGGAAAAAGGTTATGCAATTTTGGAGCGAAACTACCGGCACAAGAAATCTGAAATCGATTTAATTATCAGCAAGGGCAACTGGCTTGTCTTTGTGGAAGTAAAGACGCGAAGCTCCACAGCCTATGGCTATCCTGAACAGTTTGTTGACTATAGCCAAAAGAGAATGATTTTTAAGGGAGCGTTGGAATATATGTACCTGAAAAACTGGCAGGGGAATGTACGCTATGATATCGTTTCTGTTAACCTTGTAGGGAGTGGTCACAAGATCTATCACATAGAAGATGCATTTTATTGAGCCTAGATTCCCTTATTTGATGAGTATATCTCTTTCCCTTTTTCATCCCATTCTTTTCTCACAAAAGGTTTGATGTCTTTATCAAATGGCTCTTTGGGATATGACAGGATCTTCTTTCGTTTTCCATTCGGATAGTTTTCGATCCAGTCACCAATTTTTTCTCCCCACTTGTACTCTCCGGTCACAGCAATTGTGCCGTTCTCATGAAACATAAAATAGAAACCTTCACGCTCGTCAATCTCTATTGGGATCATCTCTTTAACCTTCTTGTGCTCGACAGCATCGTAATAGGTTACGATTGATTCCTTCGGCCACCCTTTATAGTATTTATCTTTATCATCAAGAATATCGTTACGATCATATTTCATCCATCGACCGTGTTTGGCGCCCTTATAAAAAATACCTTCTTCAAGCACCACCTGCCCCTGCATTTTCTTATAAGGTCCATGTAATAACACGCCTTTCTTGGGATCAAAATTTCCTGTTCTTCTTATTTCCCTGCGGGTGAAGTCGTACCAGAAAATATCACGAACGAATTCGGTTGGCTTATCTGGCTTTTTTAAGACGTAGAAAAGTTCGATCTGAACTTTATCGCCGAAACCTTTTCGGGTGTAGCTCTTGCGGGTTTTAATGCCGTAGTAGGTTTTCCTTTTTGGCTTTTTCTTTTTGGTAACGATTGGCTCGGATGTTTTCTCATCAAGCTCCAGAAGCCTGAATGGTTTATCTGTCTCGAAGGTATACTGACCTTCCTGGCCAAAGACTTCTTTTTTTCTGTCCTGCCCAAAGACAAGCGAACCACAAAAAAGAAAGGTGATAAGGATGAAAACTCTTCGCATAATTATTTAAAAACGAAATTATGTAAAGTTTATTTTATGTCCCTATCGCCCGTTTTCATGATACTAAATCGATGCTTCTTTTGATAAAATTTGTCAGATCAGCCCCCGTAAGCATGCCCTGTGACAACAAAGCCAGATCGTACGCTTGCTTGGCGAGGCGCGTCTGTTGCTCTTCATTTTCTCCCTCCAGCACGCGTTGTGCCATCTTATGATTACTGTTGATCGATACAGTGTATTGGTCCGGCATCGAACCCATGAAGCTGTACATTCCCCCACCGCCGCCTGTGCGGGCCATATCCTTCATTCGTCTTGCCCATTCGCTCATCGTCACAGTGACTGGCAAATGATCGGGTGCCAACGATTCAATGCCCACGGTCATACTTGCGTTATTAATGGCTTTTTCAAAAACGCTTTTCAATTTTGTTTGATCTTCCGCACTGAGAACACTTTCAACTTTTTCATCTTTAACAATCAGCTTGTCAATAGTGTCGCTGTCAACCCGGCGGAATTGAGTCTTTTCAAGTTTTTGTTCCAGAGTATTGATGAAATGGCTGTCGAGTACTCCATCCAGTACCAACACATCATACGATTTCTGATTAGCTGTTTCAATGAAGCTATGCTGTTTGTTGGCATCGCTTGTATACAAGTAGATAGTAGCGCCCTCTTTATCGTTTTGCAGATCTTTGACGGATGCCCTATACTCATCAAACGTAAAATACTTCTTATGGGTGTTTTTCAACAGGGCAAAGTCTTTTGCCCTATCGTAGAATTTTTCATCGCTGACCATTCCATATTTCACGAAAATATTGATGTCATCCCACTTTTTTTCAAAATCAGCGCGGTCCTTGTTGAACATTTCATTAAGCTTGTCCGCCACTTTTTTTGAAATATGCTGACTGATTTTCTTTACGTTGGAATCACTCTGCAAATAACTCCTTGAAACGTTGAGGGGAATATCGGGTGAGTCGAGCACACCATGCAGGAGCATCAGGAAGTCAGGAACCACATCCTTGACTTCGTCAGTAATGAAAACCTGCCGGCTGTAGAGCTGAATTTTATTTTTATTCATCTCGAAGTCATTCTTCACTTTCGGGAAATACAGAATGCCGGTGAGGTTGAATGGATAATCAACATTAAGATGGATCCAGAACAACGGTTCCTCAGCAAAAGGATATAGCTCTTTATAAAACTTCAGATAATCTTCATCTGCAATTTCTTTTGGAGACCTGGTCCAGAGGGGAGAAGGATTATTGATGATATTATCCTTTGTAAGACTTTTGTAAGCTGGTTTGCCATCTTTGTCAACGCCATCTTCTACCCGATCTTCTTTCGTGCCAAACTTGATTTCAACAGGAAGGAACTTGCAATATTTTTCAAGAATTCCTTTCAATCTGAACTCATCAAGAAATTCTTCACCTTCCTGGTTGATGTGTAGGATGACATCGGTTCCGCGGGCTTCTTTTGCAAGTGTGGTCAGTTCGAATTCAGTGGAGCCATCGCATTCCCAACGCGCTCCCTCTTCTCCGCCAACTTTATAAGACCTCGAGTGAATGATCACACGGTCGGAGACCATAAACGCGGAATAAAATCCAAGACCAAATTTTCCAATAATATCTTTAGCGTCACCTTTATCTTTGAATTTCTCAACAAACTCTGTTGCACCGGAGAACGCGATCTGGTTGATATATTTTTTTATTTCTTCACCAGTCATTCCCAGGCCGTGGTCGCTGACAGTGATTGTTTTATTTGCCTTGTCAAAGCTGACTTCTATTTTCAAGTCACCCAGTTCTCCATTGAATTCACCCATCGACGCAAGCTTCTTTAGTTTCTGAGTTGCATCCACCGCGTTGCTAACCAGTTCCCGAAGAAAGATTTCGTGATCGGAGTAAAGAAATTTTTTGATGATTGGGAATATGTTCTCCGTATTGATGGAGATAGTGCCTTTTTCCATTGTTTCTGCCATAGTGTGTAGTTTAAAAATAAGAAACCCTCGGAGTACGAGGGTTTCAATGATTGTTCCAAAAACTGAATTATGTCAGGTTGGCAGAATATTTGGTTATTCCGCTGGGACTGAGTTTCCTGGGTTGTTTTTTCTTGGAATGAGGAGTTTAGGTTCTTCACTCGAAACTAAATCAAGGATTTTCTCTTTTTCGGCTCTTCCCAAATCAATCTCTTCACCATCCTTATTGAGGAAATGGAATTCAACAATTCCCAGGGAAGTGTCCTTCACCAGATTCACCCATTTCTTATACTTAAAGAACCATTTTACTCTCTTTGAGAAGAGTCCCTTGGTGTAGTAAGCAAAGAGGAATGGATGTAGTGCAAGCACAAGGCCTGACTCGTTCTGTTTTTCGAACAGATGCTGAATATGCTGTTCGATCTGGTCAGTGATGAGAATACTGGCGGTAATACTTCCAGATCCGTTACAAGTAGGACAGACTTCTTTCGTTGCAATATTCATCTGCGGGCGTACACGCTCACGGGTGATTTGCATAAGACCGAACTTTGATAGCGGCAACACTGTGTGCTTGGCGCGATCCTGTTCCATCTCATCGACTATTGTCTTGAAGATGAGCTTTTTGTTGTCTGCACTGCGCATGTCGATGAAGTCCACCACGATAATCCCGCCCATATCTCTGAGGCGGAGTTGACGTGCTACTTCCCTGGCGGCTTCAACGTTTACAGATAACGCAGTTGTTTCCTGGTTCTCTTCACGGTTGGATTTATTTCCGCTGTTAACATCCACCACATGCAGCGCTTCCGTGTGCTCGATGATGAGGTACCCACCGGCTCTTAAACTTACGGTTTGTCCGAATGCTGACTTGATCAGTTTTTCAATACCATAGTGTTCGAAAATTTTTGCTTTTCCGCTGTAGAGTTTTACAATTTTCTCTTTGTCAGGAGCAATGGTATGGATATACGTTTTTACCTCGTCGTAGATCTTCTTGTCATCTACATGAATGTTGTCGAATGACTCGTTAAGTAAATCGCGGAGTATAGAGGAAGTTTTGCTTAACTCACCGATGATTTTATCGCGTGGATTAGCACTCACAAGGCGGGCAGCTCCTTCTTCCCAGGTTTTCACCAGGTTGCGAAGGTCTTTGTCCAACTCAGCCACTTCTTTGCCTTCGGCGACCGTACGAACGATCACGCCAAAGCCTTCTGGTTTGATTGACTGAATAAGACGCTGCAGGCGTTTACGTTCTTCACTACTGCTGATACGTTTGGAAACGTTCACAGAGTTTGAAAATGGCACCATGACCAGGTATCTCCCGGCGATGGACAGCTCCGTAGAAAGTCGCGGGCCTTTGGTAGAGATCGGCTCTTTTACAACCTGAACAGGTATGAACTGGTTTTTAGAGAGCTGTTGGCCGATTTTCCCATGCTTGTCGATATCTCGTTCAGCTTGGAATTTATCTAGTCGACCACCGGTGATCTTTTTGGCGCGAACCAGTTTGGTAAATTTCTGAAGGGAACCAAATTGGGGACCAAGATCGAGGTAGTGAAGGAATGCATCCTTTTCAAACCCGATATCAATGAAGGCGGCATTCAGGCCCTGAACAACTTTTTTTACGTTGCCCAGGTAAATGTCACCTACAGAGAACTTGCTTCCGCCATTGTCTTCATGAAACTCAACCAATTGCTTGTCGCGCAATAAGGCGATGCGGCATCCTTCCGGAGTAGCGCTGATGATTAGTTCGTTACTCACGGTTAATCAGGATGACTTACTTTTTCTTATGACGATTTTTTCTCAAACGCTTTTTGCGTTTGTGGGTCGCCATTTTGTGTGCTTTTCTTTTCTTACCGCTTGGCATAGTGTTTTACTGTTTGATCCCCCGTACGGGAGAATGTTAAAAAATTATTTAAGATCCTTCAGATACGAATCTACGGTGGCTTGTACCGAAGGATCCGAATCCATTTGTTTTACTTTTTCGAACTGCTGACGCGCTTTGTCTTTTTGATTGGTATTCATGTAGGCAACACCCAACAGCAATTGTCCCTGGATGTGCTTTTCATTAACCCCTTGCAACTTTTCGAGCCACTCGACCGCTTTCGGGAACTGACCCGATTGAATAGCCAACATTCCCATGTTGAAAAGGGCCAATTCATTTTTCGGATCAATTGCCAGCACCTCTCTCAGCATGCCGATTCCCTGCATGGGTGCAGACGTCAGATAGGTCATGCCCAATTTTGTCTTTATTTCAAGATTTTTTGGGTTCTTCTCCAGAATTTTTTCATAAAACTCCTGGGCTTTTACCGCCATCAACTTTTGCTTTTCGGTATTCAAAGCAAACGTGTAGGCCTCGTAGTAGGCATTGCCTGTTTTTAGCAGGCTTTCGTCAGTTTTAAAGAACGTCATTGCTTTCTCTGCGAACCAAGCAGCGCTGTCAAAAAGACCCGCTTGGTTGTATAGGCTCGACAAAGAGTCGGCAAAGATAGCATTTTTTTCTTCAGACAAAGGGGATAAGTAGCGGGCTCTCAATCGGTTAATGTCGTCGCGAATGCCTTTTGGAGTTTCGCTGTGCGGGCCTGCTTGAGTGTTTTGGGAGGTTTGGCTGTTGGCGCCGTCTTGAAGCTGACTATCATTTTCTACTACTGCCTTGGGAAGTAGAAAGAGTGCCACGACGAACAATGCGCTGACAACAAGTAGGATGATGCGGGTTCTTAACATGTAGCAGAAGGCATTGGCTTTTGGCTCTTGGCCGTTGGGAGGCCAGATTATTTCTCTGCTAGTTGCTTTACCTTGTCGCTGTTCTTGATCTTATTGATGAACACTTTTGCAGGCTTAAAGCTTGGTATAAAATGCTCATCGATAACAATGGCGGTATTGCGCGAAATGTTGCGCGCAATTTTTTTCTTTCGCTTTTTATTGATGAAACTTCCGAAGCCGCGAACGTAGATATTATGTCCGCCTGACATGGAATTTTTTACAATGGAGAAGAAGGCTTCGACTGATGCGGTCACGTCCGCTTTATCGATGCCGGTCTTCTCTGCGATTTGATTAATAACGTCTGCTTTCGTCACGGTGCTGGGTGTTATTGCTTGAATTAGGGATGGCAAAATTAATTTGCGGGGCCACAATTAAAAACAATATTCAAAAATTCTGAGTATCAAGGAAATGAAGGAGAGAGATTTCTCAAAAAAAATCGTCGGATGGTACCAGGAGTACCATCGTGACTTACCCTGGAGAAACACCCAAGACGCATATAAAATATGGCTTTCGGAAATTATTTTGCAACAAACGAGGGTTATTCAAGGCCTTCCTTATTACGAAAAATTTATTCAGCAATATCCCAATATTAAATCTCTGGCCCGGGCAAAAGAGAGGGAGGTATTGCGATTATGGCAGGGTCTGGGTTATTACACCCGAGCCAGAAACCTCCATAAATGTGCTCAGGAGGTCGTACAAAAATTCAATGGCAAATTCCCTCCAACCTTCGAAGAATTGAAGCAACTTCCAGGCATTGGAGAGTACACGGCGGCGGCAATTGCGTCCTTCGCATTTCATCAGCCGGTAGCAGTGGTAGATGGAAATGTATATCGTGTGATTGCACGTGTTTTTGGTATCGATAAAAATATTGCATCACCGGATGGAAAGAAATTTTTTGCTGAAAAGGCCAATCAACTTATCTCTACTATTGATCCAGCGAGTCATAACCAGGCAATAATGGAGTTTGGTGCATTACATTGTACTCCTCAGAATCCTCTTTGCGAAGAATGTGTCTTTAAAAAGACGTGCTTTGCATTTAAGCATGATTTGCAGAACGTATTGCCCGTAAAAATCAAGCAGCTTAAATTAACCAATCGGTTCTTTTATTATTTTTTCATTAAAAGCGGCGGCAAAATTCTGATGACTGAGCGAACTGGCAAGGGTATCTGGAAAGGTTTGTTTGATTTCCCCCTTCACGAGGAAAAGAAATTAGCGGACCCTGGGAAGATCCTGGAGGAATTTTTCCCTGTCACTAGTGCAGATGGCAAAAAATTGATTTCAAAAGAGTATAAACACGTTCTTTCACATCAGATCATTCGCGCACGATTTCTGGTGATTGATTGGCCATCAGGGAAAGGTATCCCAATCACACTTCAGCACCTTAACGCCCGGTGGTATTCATTAAAACAAATCGAGAAAGTGCCAAAGCCGGTATTGATCTCGCTTTTCCTTGCTGATCATTCAATTTTATAGGAGTCGGCAAGATTTGGTATTTTTGCCCTCCTACGCTGAAGCTCCGGCAAGCAAGTCCCCCAACTCACCCACAGCTTCAATGAGGAATTGGCGGTATAAAATCCTAATCATCATATAAATCACAGCATTATGGCAGGAGTTAATAAAGTTATTTTAGTGGGCCGTTTAGGCAAAGATCCCGAGGTAAGAAATCTTGAGAATGGTGCGACCGTAGCCAATTTTACAATAGCAACGTCAGAGACTTATAAAGATAAGACCACAGGTGAAAAAAAGGAAATAACGGAGTGGCACAACATCGTACTCTGGCGAGGCCTTGCAGAAATTGCTGCCAAATATTTACATAAGGGCGATATGATATATATCGAAGGGAAGTTGCGTACCCGTTCATGGGAGAAAGACAACGTAACACGCTATACTACGGAAGTAGTAGGCGACAACATGACGATGCTAAGCACCAAAAGAGATAGTGGTGGCGGTGGTCAGGAGAATAAGTCCTCGGCACCCCAACACAGTTCGTCTGACGATTTTGGAGGCTCATCGAAGGGAGGTGCTGACAGCAGCACAGACGACCTTCCTTTCTGATAACTTTAACTCACTGACCTTCTTTGGACGACCCCGGTTTACTTTCTGCTGAAATTATTTAAATGGAATTGAGTTCTTTTTACGCATTCAGTTTCATCGCCATAGCGGTCCTG
Organism: Cytophagales bacterium; assembly: GCA_038229375.1. Lineage (GTDB taxonomy): Bacteria > Bacteroidota > Bacteroidia > Cytophagales > Cyclobacteriaceae > ELB16-189. Next base: position 370,723 of record JBBRON010000001.1, read on the forward strand.
CTTTTTATGTCCGCGATAATCTCCGCATCAGAAGTTGCTTTCTTTTCGTTGAAGACCGATGATCTGGAGCGATGCCGCGAATCAGATGAGCCCGGATACCTGAATATCATTGACCTTCTCAAGCGGCCAAGATTGTTGCTTGCCACAATTCTCATCATGAATAATTTCGTGAACGTGGGCGTGGTGACCATCTCCACGTTCCTTATGTGGGAAATGGCGAACACCAGAAATCCATCTGATACTATAATAGGTTTTGTCACCTTTGCTACCACATTCGCTATTACCTTCTTCGGTGAAATCATACCTAAAGTTTATGCCACGCAGCGAAACATTTTTATTGCACACGGTATGGCAGGTATATGGAAATTTCTGGAAAAGGTTTGCCGGCCAATTTCATTTATGCTTATGGGCATGACTAGCCTGATAGAAAAGCGAATAAAAAAGAAAGGTTATAGCAGCACCGTCGAAGAACTAAATCAGGCACTTGAACTGACCACCGGCAATGCAGAGACATCAGAAGATGAAAAGGAAATTCTGAAGGGAATTGTCAATTTCGGAACACTTGCCGTGAAACAAGTCATGCGTTCGCGAATGGAAATTTCTGCTGTGGAGGTAGAACTGAATTTCAGAGAATTGCTGGAAGCAGTAAGCAAGTCAGGCTTTTCGCGTATTCCAGTTTATAAAGAAACGATAGATCACATACAGGGAATCTTGTATACAAAAGACCTACTACCCTATCTCGGCGAAACGGACGATTTTCTATGGCAGAATTTACTACGGCCAGGGTTCTTTATACCAGAAACCAAAAAATTGGACTCTTTACTGAAGGATTTCCAAAGTAAGCATGTACACATGGCCATTGTGGCGGATGAGTATGGCGGAACCAGTGGACTTCTTACTCTTGAAGATCTGATAGAAGAAATTATCGGTGAGATCAATGATGAGTTTGATGAGGTCGCCATTCCTTATCAGAAGATTGACGACCAGACGTATGTATTCGAAGGAAAGATCTCTCTTCATGACTTGTGTAAGGCCCTCGAGCTAGACCCTCAGTATTTCGATCCGGTGAAGGGAGAAAGTGAATCGTTGGGAGGTCTAATGCTGGAACTGCATAGCTCAATGCCCAATGCGGGAGATAAGATCACCTACGACCGGTTTTTGTTTACGATCGTTTCAGTGGATCAGAAGAAGATTAAGAGAATCCGGGTGAGAATCATCGATGGAGAAACAGGAGACGACGAATAGACAAATCATGGTTGAAAAACTATTTGCGATTTTATTGGGCGCCCTGTTCATGGCATCTTGTTCCCATGATTATCAGCCGAAGCCAAAAGGTTATAATCGATTGATTCTTCCGGAACAATCCTACCAGGTTTCCCCCGATACATTACCGTATCAATTTGAATATTCAAAGCATTCCAAACTCCTCAAGGATACGAGTTGGGTACGTTCTGCACACTGGGTGGAAATTTATTATCCCGATTTGAACGCAACCATTCACCTGACCTATGAGAATATCCACAATGATGAAAAACGCTTGCGTGAGTTCTTGAAAGATGCATATGTTCTGACTTCCAAACACCAGATCAAAGCGTACGCGATTAATGAAACGATCGTAAAGACACCTAGCGGAAAAACAGCCGTCATCGCCGAACTCGAAGGCGAGGTCCCGAGTCAGTTTCAGTTTACCATGACCGATTCCAGCAAGAACTTTCTGCGCGGCGCCCTCTATTTCAACGTCACCGTGAAAAATGATTCTCTCCAGCCGGCAATTGAATACATGAAGAAGGATATGATGAAGTTGATTAATACGGTTCAGTGGAAGTGACAGGTATTACATGTGAACCCTGACGATTTTTTCAAGATATCAATCTAATGCGAAGGAAGTTCTGAGTTCTAAGTTGATTTCACGCTTCAAAACTCTGAACTTGGAACCCTGAACTCAGAACTTTGAACAACTTCTTCGACACGTCCATAGAATTCCTCAAAGGCGTTGGTCCTCAGCGTGCGGCTCTACTTCAGAAGGAGTTAAAAATTTTTACGTTTGGAGATTTACTTCAGCATTATCCGTTTCGTTATGAAGACCGGACAAAGGTTTATTCCATTAAGGAAATTAATGAGGAGATGCCCCATGTTCAGCTCATGGGCAAAATCACGAAGATGGAGATGGCCGGCATTGGTTTTAAAAAAAGATTAGTGGGACATTTTTCGGATGGAAATGGAAGTATTGAGCTTGTGTGGTTTCAAGGGATATCATGGGTTTTACAAAAAATAAAACCCGGAATTGAATATGTCGTTTTTGGTAAGCCCAATCGTTTTGGAAAATCATTTTCAATAGCCCATCCTGAAGTGGAACCAGCGAGTGCAAGAAATGAAAAAGGTGCATTTCTTCAGCCAGTTTATTCGTTAAGTGATAAGCTTCGGACGCGTAGAATCGACAGTAAGACTATCTCAAAACTCCAACAGGAGCTGTTACGAATAGCACAATCACACATTAGTGAAACGCTTCCAGACTATCTTATAAAAAAATTCAGATTTCCCGGCAAACGGGAATCAATCAACACCATTCATTTTCCTTCTGACGTCACTCAGCTTAATGCCGCTCAGTCGCGATTAAAGTTTGAAGAGCTTTTTTATCTTCAATTGCGTCTGCTGAAAATGAAACTCGTTCGCTTTGAGAAATACAAGGGCCAATCGTTCAATGACACTTCAATTCTTACAAAATTTTATAAAGAGCATCTTCCTTTTGCGCTGACTGAAGCGCAGAAAAAAGTTATCCGTGAAATCTATATTGATATGAAGTCAGGACATCAGATGAATAGGTTATTGCAAGGGGATGTGGGCAGCGGAAAAACAATTGTCGCTTTTATCTGCATGCTATTAGTAATCGGAGGCGATGCCCAGGCAGCATTGATGGCGCCAACCGAGATCCTTTCCCAGCAGCATTTCAATAGCCTGAAGAAATATGCCGACGCTATGGGAATCACCATTGGACGATTAACGGGTTCGACTAAAAAATCAGAAAGAAAGATTCTACATGAAAAGCTCCAAGAGGGTTCGATGAAAATACTGGTTGGTACGCATGCCTTGCTGGAGGAAGAAGTTAAGTTTCATAAACTTGGACTTGCCGTCATTGATGAACAGCATCGGTTTGGTGTGTCGCAGCGCTCCAGGCTGTGGCAGAAGAATACGACAGTTTATCCGCATGTGCTTGTGATGACGGCCACTCCCATTCCCCGCACGCTTGCAATGACACTGTATGGAGACTTGGACGTCTCCGTGATCGATGAATTGCCCAAAGGGAGAAAGCCGATCAAAACAACGCATCAGTACGATTCACATCGCCTACAGGTGAATGCTTTTATTGAAGCGCAGGTGACGCTTGGCCGCCAGGTATATATAGTCTATCCGCTGATCGAAGAATCAGAGAAGCTCGACCTAAAACATCTAATGGATGGGTATGAAAGTGTTTCGCGAGCTTTTCCAAATTATGCGATAAGCATTTTACATGGTCAGATGAAACCGGATGCCAAAGACTTTGAAATGGCTCGTTTCGTAAAAGGCGAAACAAAAATAATGGTTGCTACTACAGTGATTGAAGTGGGTGTAGATGTTCCCAATGCTTCTGTAATGATCATTGAGAGCGCGGAACGGTTTGGGTTATCGCAGCTTCATCAACTTCGCGGTCGCGTTGGCCGTGGGGCTGAGCAATCGTATTGTATTTTAATCACAAGTTTTAAGCTCAGTGCAGACTCAAAACTTCGGATGGCCACAATGGTTCGTACAAATAATGGATTCGAGATAGCCGATACCGATCTTAAGCTTCGTGGTCCTGGAGATCTTATGGGCACACAGCAGAGCGGTTTGCTGGATCTGCTAATTGCTGATCTTGGCAAGGATGGTCATATTTTAGTGCAGGCGAGGGAAGCCGCCGTGGAAGTGCTTGAAAATGACGAGGAGTTGAAAAATCCGGAACATCGGCCGGTGAAAGTTCACATTGATTCACTCCGCAAGACCGTTGTAAACTGGGGCAGGATCTCGTAAAAAAAATTAACACCGGAAAACAGTGAGAGGTCGGTTACTTTCAACCAAATAGGCAATAAAGATAAGTGGCTAAACTTTATTAATTTGGTGTTCCTAAACCTCCCCTATGAGAAGACTTCTACTGGCTAGTAGTATGTTTATTGCTGCCCAATCCTTTGCCCAGAGCGTCACAATCAAGAACATCGAGCTCGCTGGCGAAAAAATTATAGTCAGTTATGATCTGGATGACTCCAATCCGAATAACGAATATCAATTAAGCTTATACGCCTCTAAGGACAAGTATTCCGCGCCGCTGACGAAAGTAAAAGGTGATATCGGAGATGCCGTGAAACCTGGTGCTGACCGCAAAGTTGAGTGGAATCTCATCGAAGAATACGGAACTTATAAAGGCAAGATTTCTCTTGAGATACGGGGGCGTGTTTTTGTGCCCTTTGTGAAGTTGCGTGATTTTGATACGTCAACGAAATACAAAAGAGGTAAAACATATCCTGTTGCCTGGAGGCCAGGTAATACCAATCCGATTCACATTGAATTATATCGTGGATCGCAGAAAGTCAGTGGCGAGTTGAATCATCCGAACAATGGAGAGTATGCCCTTTCTATTGACAGCAAAGTTCAGCCTGGAAAAGACTATCGTTTGAAGATTACCGATTCAAAAAGAAATGATGAGATCGTGTACTCAGAATATTTCACGGTGATTCCAAAAGTACCTTTCGCATTGAAGCTGGTGCCGGTGATTGCGATAATAGGAGGCGTGGCAGTACTGGTGGGAGGGAAATCAACAGAAAAAGATCCTGCGAAAGAAATTATTCCCCTTGCGCCCTTACCTCAATAGGTTTAGAACTGAATTATTGATTCATGAAAAGATATTTACTCCTGGGTTTATTTGCAATTGGCTCGTTATCAAGTATTAACGGCCAGTCTGATTTTTGGAAAGGGCTAAATGGCCCCTATGGCGGAACCATTTATGATCTAGTATCGCCATCGGCCGGCGTCATGATTGCATCGACTTCGAACGGGGTTTATCGATCTGTTGACAGTGGTGTTACGTGGTTAAAAGTCACTATAGGCTCAGATCTTTCGTTTACAGATCTGGAAGTAGGAGGAGGAAAAATATTTGTTACGACAACCAATGGAATTCGGATTTACTCTTCTGCTGATGCAGGTGTTACATGGACACAATTTGCGACAAATGGTAATGGACTCATATCGATAATCACTAAAATTAAAGTAGCGCCAAACGGATTTATTTATTTAGTGGATGGAAGTAATGGCAGACTTTACAAATCATCCGCCGCAGGCGGAAATACTTTTACAAATACTTCGGTAGGGTCAGCAATAACTGATCTTGATATCGACAACCTGAACAATATTTATGTTTCTACTACAAACCTGGGAATTAGAAGCACCTCGAATGGGACCACATTTACGAGCTCAGCAGGTACGCTTGCCAATGCGAATGTTTTATCGACTGTAATAAATAGCGGCGGGGTCATTTTTGCTTCAACTGCTACTGGTCCGCAAAAGTCTTCTGTTGCCAACGGAACTACTTATGTCGCCATTGCAACGGGGCTGGTTGGCCCATTTACCGGCCTAATTGATTTAGATGCTTCTGGCAATATTTACTATGCAAATAATAGTTCATTCAAAATATTTACAAGCACAGCTGCTTCCGCTGGCGCCGTATGGAGTGCAGGTGTTGCCTATCCGGCGAATTTTCAGGCGACAACTTCATATTTTTTAACCACGGCCACATGGAATCTTGGCTTTGGGAATGGTGGCGTTTTTGCGACGTCAAATTCAGGTCTCAACTGGACCCAGAGTTCCTCTGGCATCAAAGCATTGCCAGCCACGAATAAAATAGCCGTCACCAAGAATAATTATCTTTTGATGGCTAGTTCCAGTAGTCTCGGTGTATTTCTTTCTCCAGATAATGGAACCACCTGGACGCTAAGTGCATCATCAACGGCCAACACAAATCGCAGATTAAATGGATTTTTAAAATTATCCCCCGCTAATAATAACAACATGCTTGGCTATGGCCCCGATGGGGTAATTGTATCTTTAAATGATGGAATCAATTGGAATCAACAGACGACTGTAGCGATTAATGATTGTGTTTCAGCTGACGGGAACACTCTATTTTCCTACGCAAGCACGGGGACGACGTTATTAAAATCAATTGATCAGGGGCAAACTTGGCCATCCACTCCAATTACAGGATTGCCAGGAACTCCAACGAAAATTCAGATTGATGGATCTGGTAAGTTATATTTCAAAGTAGCCAATGAAGTTTACAAAGTCGACAATCCGGCAGTAAGTCCTGCGGTTGCAGTAAAGCTTACAAGCATAACGGCAACAACTATCCAGGATATTCAGGTAGTAGGAACGGGCATCTATGTTTTGGGCAATAGCAGTGTGCTTTATAGTTCCACGGATGGCGGTGCCACGTTTCTCTCAAAAGTAGCGCCTGCCTCTTCCTCAGCGCTATGGGTCTATGATTCGAAAAATATGTTTATTCGTTCGACGGCGAATAATTTTCATTTGTCGATAGATGGTGGAGGAACATGGGATCTAAAGGCTCTGTCGGATGCTGAAAGCACAGCGACAGATGCCGTTGTTTTACCAAACACATTTTTATGTGTAGCGACTACTAATTCTGTGGTCAATAGAAGCTTGTTTGTAGTAATTCCTCCGGCTGCTCCTACTGCACTTGCAGTCGTTGGAAGTACATTTAATGGGGTGGAGTTACTATGGACGGACAACGCAAATAATGAAGAGGATCATATAATTGAATCTTCATTGGACAATGGATCAACGTACAAAGTGATTCCTTTTTCCTTTAAAATAACCGGCACATCTGCGGTTAATAAGATTAGCCTGACTGTTCCGGGATTGACAAAGGCAACGCCCTATAAATTTCGAGTGAAGACAGTAAACCACGCAGGCAGTTCGGTATATTCGAATGAAGTCTCTACCACTACAGTTGATCGATGTGTCAGCGCGATACCAAATAACCGTAGCTGGAGTGCAGTAGCGGTAGCGGAGGTTGGGAGTACACCTTCTGGCATCACACCGTATACGAGCTCAGTTGTAAATATTGTGTCGGTTCCCAGCAGTCCAAACGATTATACCGTCTCTCAATTTGATTTTAATATCGATCCCATCGGGGCCCTATCGGGAGGATATTTTACTGAAAGTTGTGGAACAGTTTTTTTAGGAGAAGGTGATGCCATAGCGAATGGAAATGGAACATGGAATGGAACGAATACTCTCGTGCTTAAGTGGCAGAGTAATCCGTTAAATGATGAAACCTTTCAGGCGACAACAACCTTCACACTCAATCCTACCGACCCAGTGCCAGCATCTCCTTCGATTGCTGGCTATTTGTACTCTGGGTCAGAGATTTTGCTTAACTGGAACTCAATCCCATTTGGTCAGCAATATATAATCGAACGGTCGACAGTATCAGGTGGTCCTTATACAACATTAACTACACTTAATTTCCCCACCGTTACCTATATCGATAAAAATCTTACGCTTGGCGTAACATACTATTACAGGATTTACGCAAAAAACACAGCTCAATCGCCTGCTTCCCCTGAGGTCGGAGTTAAATTGGTCAACTCACTTTTCCGTGCAGTCGAAAACGATATACAATTAAATTTTGAAAACCAACAAGGCATTGCATGGGGTGATTTAGATGGTGATGGTGATGAAGATATTGCTTCGCCCTCTTTTACAAATAATGCCGGTCAAAATGTCCCTCCTGTTTTTTATGAGAATATGGGAAATGGGAAAGATTTTACCAGAAGAGATTTGACGGTATTGGCAAGTGAAAATACTGGAATCAGTCGCAGCATTAACATCTTTGATTTTAATAATGACGGAAGGCTTGATTTATACATTGCGAGATTAAACAGCCTCGATTTGTTATTAATTAATAATGGATCATGGGATTTTACCAAGACGACTGTGGAAGAGACCACTGACTTTTCGAATGTTGACTTTAAAGGAGCTGCTGCTGCGGATTACGATAAAGATGGGTTAGTTGACATGTTTATTAGTAATTCGAAAGGTGGAATAAACCTCAATGGACTGCTTTTAAAAAACACAGCGGGTGCATCTTTTGCCGCTGTTACCGCAGGCCCATTAACGAGTGATGGTTTGCAAAGCCGCACTTCATCATGGGCAGATTATGATAATGATAACGACCTTGATCTCTTTGTAAGCAATAGTGCGCCGGGCCAGCCAAACCGATTGTATAAAAATGATGGGAATGGATCATTCACTCAGGTCATCGGACTGATTTTTGACACTGATATTATGACATCGACCAGGACGTCGAGCTGGGGAGATATTGATAACGATGGCGATCTGGATCTATACATCGGTTCGCAGTCAGGCTCCGCATCACCATTAGCGGTGGACCGTCTTTATAAAAATAATGGAGATGGCACATTCACAAGTATAACGGGAGGAGGAGTGAATGAATCTGCAACGGTGACTTATGGAAGTTGTTTCGGTGATATTGATAATGATGGAGATCTTGATTTGATTATAATTAACGGCGGGGCAAACTCCATTTTTATAAATAATGGAACTGGAACTTTCACAAAAAGTACCGTAACTGAAATGATGACTCACCCCGGAATTTTAGAAGTTGGAGGGGCTATGGCGGATTTTGATAAGGATGGATTTCTTGACATATACCCACCGAAAGGCAGCACAAGTAGTGTTGACTTGCCCAATTTTTTGTATAGAAATTTAGCAACTCCCTCTGCCTCCAAAAACTGGATAGAAATAAAATTAGTTGGAACTCTATCAAATAAAGCCGCGATAGGTACTCGAATTACTGTTACCACTACAACGCCGGCCCGCACTCAAATTCGTGAAATAGCTTCAAGCACTGGAAATGGAAGTGGTAATAGTTTAATTGCCCATTTTGGATTAGGAACAGCACCTTCAATCAACACCATCCAAATTAAGTGGCCGAGTGGCTTTGTTCAGACGATCTCAAATGTTACTACTATAAACCAGGTATTAACGATCGCAGAAGATGTTCGCGCTGATTTTACGTTTGCAGCACCAGCGACTCTGAATAAGAATTTTTCAACCACTACATTTCAGGTAGCAGCTACAGTTAATTTTTCTACTATTTCTGGTATTACCCTTTCTTACAGAAAAATTTCTGGAAGTGCATTTACCAGTTTGGCGGGGGTATTAAACTCAGGGAAGTGGGAATTTCCAATACAGGAAAGTTTCTTCGATGGGAATGGGATGGAGTATTATTTCATAGCTAAGAACGGCTCCAATCAGGTTGGACGACTTCCCTTAGATCCTGCTACAAATTTTTATACTTATCTCAACTATAAAGAATCGGATAATGCGATTCCAGGTGATCGCTTAGGTTTTGGAGGAGCGATTGCCAACTGGAAAATATTCACAATCCCTTTTGAGCTGGGTACGAATGGTAACGCTGCCGCGGTCTTCGATGAATTGAAAGGTCTAACGGATAAAGTTGACTGGAGAATGGTGACTTATAAAGACAACGTTGCGTGGGGTGAGTATCCTAATGATTTCTCCTCATTCACACGAGGCAAGGGTTACTTCATCAATATTAGAGCATCAATTGATATAAAAGTTCCAGAAGCGGCAGCATCGAATAATAGAAAGACTCTTTTCCAGCTTCCGATAAAAAAAGGATGGAATCAGGTGGGGAATCCTTACCTCACTTCAATTGCCTGGGCAGATGTAGTTACTCTCAATGGTTTAACAGGTACTGCGGCTCAGTTAAAAACATTTGTATCGGGTAATTATTCGAATGCGACAATCTTGCAGCCTTTTGAAGGTGGATTTGTATTGGCAGATGCAGATGCCACTATTAAGATTCCTTTCCAGGGCCAGACTGCAGCGGGTGGACGAACATCTCAAGGTCTTGAAGAAGGCGATTGGATTATGCCGATCGCTTTGAAACAGGCCGACGTAGAAAATACCTTTGGCGGAGTTGGAATGGTAAAAGCAGCACAAGCATCGTTCGACAGATTTGATGATTTCAATGCCCCGCGTTTTATAGATTTCATTGAAATGAACTTCAATCACCCTGAGCATTTTGTCAAACAATTTGCCCGAGATATAATGCCTTTACAGCCGGAGTATACCTGGTCATTTAAAGTTGATGGAAATCAACCTGGTGTTGCATCGATGAACTGGGACAATGAAAGTCTCAACATTGGCGGAAAGGATTTGTACCTGATGGACGAATCAAAGCAAAAGGTTGTTGATATGAAACGAAATAATACCTACAGCTTTGACGCGAAAGCATCATCTAATTTTAAGATCTACTACGGGGATGACCTTGAAAAGAAAATTAAACCAACGAAGATATTGCTAGGCAAAGCATATCCGAATCCATCGTCTGGAGTGACAACGGTTGCCTTTACTCTGGCAGATCAACGAACTCCTTATCACGTGTCTTTAGATATTATTGATGGAATGGGCAGACGCGTGGTAACATTGGTGAATGGAACGTATGAATCAGGATTTTATACATCCGAGTGGGACGCATCCCAACAAGCAGCCACAGCAGGTTTGTATTTATATCGGTTGACTGTAACGGGCGAAAGGGGCCAGGAAACACAGATTCAAAAAATCATCATAAAGAAGTAAAAAGATGAAAAGAAATATACTCTATATAGCGGCGTTGTTTTTTGGACTGGTTTCTAATGTGCAAGCACAAAATGTAATAACACGCTCCAGTGAATTTGAAGTCGACTTCAGCAATCCTGCCAAACTTGTTAACACGACTGTACCAGTGATCAACTGGCAAGTGCCGATTCCAGAGATAAGCTACGTTCAGAATAGTAAATTCAAAATCAAACTGGAAGTGGTCAGTTCCAGCGCTTTGAAAGGTGTTACCATTAACGTTAAGCAGAGCGTTGAGACGGCAAGCCGGGGCACGATGACCATACAGCCAGCTACACCACAAGAAGCACTGCATACAGTTGTTGAGAGAATCATCAACCTGATGGAGGGGGATAACTATCTGGAAGTGATAGCGGAAAATACAGAAGGTGTTAAGACCAGTAGTGGGCGTAAGATTGTAGTAGGGGCCACCTCACTCGCAGATGCGAGCAAACTGGATCGAACTGACTATGGATTAATATTCGCGACCGACAATTATGACAACTGGAGTGATCTTGTAAATCCTGTATATGATTCCAGAACTATTGCTGAGGAGTTAAAGAAGACTTACAAATTCAAAATAGAGGTCGTTGAGAACGCTACCCAGGCAGAGATCTTGAAAAAAATTCGTGAATATGGAGAGAAACAATATAAGCCGCTGGATCAGCTATTCATATTCTTCGCAGGTCATGGTACATACGACCAGACCTTTGGCGAAGGTTTCGTCGTTACGAAGGAATCTGTGCTGAATGATGAAGGTAAGACGACTTACTTATCGCATAACCGGTTGAGATCTATTATCAATAACATTCCCTGCGAGCATATATTCCTGACGATGGACGTTTGCTTTGGAGGAACGTTTGATGCGGCATTGGCAAGTTCACGTGGTCAGGATGATGATACGTATCGAGAACAATCGCAAGCGGAATTTTTAACCCGTAAGCTTACTGCTAAAACACGGAAGTACCTGACGTCAGGAGGTAAGACATACGTGTCTGATGGTATTAAAGGTAAACACTCACCGTTCGCAAAGAGCTTTCTGGAGGCACTTAGTTCACAAGGAGGAAAAGATGGTATTCTTACCGTCCAGGAGATTTATTCTTTCGTTGAAAAACTAAAAAATCCACCAAGGATGGGAGAGTTTGGGGATAATGCTCCGGGGAGTGATTTTTTGTTTCTCGTAAAGTGAGATAGCAATCTATCTCCTGAAACTTTCATTCCAATTGAGACCGCAATTTTGAATTGCTATATTTGTTCTAATCGAACGAATGAAAAAGTTTCTTCTTCTCTTCGTCTTTCTTGGCTTTGGTTCTCACATTCTCTATTCCCAGACAGGGCATTACTTCCTTTCACATAGTAAGCCTGGCAATGACAATATCAGCTACCTGAGCTTTGATATTCAGCAGGACAATAATGGCATACTGTACTTTGCCAATCGCTCCGGTGTATTACAATTTGACGGACGAACGTGGGTAGTCGTCCCTGTCGAGGGAGGAGTTTACTCGCTAGCTGTATCCCGCGGAGGGGAAGTGTTTGCTTCAGGTCCTTCGGGTTTTGGGAGGATTGGCCTTGATGACAAGAATCAACTTAGCTATTTGCCTCTGTCAGATTCACTGCCGAAAGCAAAAAACATTTTCAGTTCCTACTCTTTGGAGGATGCTGTATATTTTTTAAACGACGAGTTTCTTTTTCGATTTGATATACAAACATCTACTACCAAAAAATTATTTTCGGTTACACCCGCTCAAGGAACATACACGGGCCTGTTTCAGATCGGTAAGCAACTCTATCTGAATACTGAGAATGAAGGGTTGAAAAAAATAGCAAAGGACAACCTTGAGCCATCTGATATTGTCTCGCTGCGTAATACGCAACTTGTTTTCAGCAGGCCATCGCCAGACGGCAAAACATACCTTGTTGCTACAGAAGACAATAGGTTTTTCTTGTATGGAGAGGGCCAGGCTGAGCGGGAGTTCAAACCAAAGGATCTTCTCTATCTGTCTACCAGTGTTGTCGCCAACTGTACCTGGGTTACCGATCGCATGGTGGCTATTGGTACACTTCGTGGAGGTATTGTCTTTGTTGATCCTGAAACCGGGGAGACCCTTGAGATTTCAAACTATTACGCAGGCCTTCCGGACAATGAAGTGATGGCTGTTCACACCGACCGCCATCAAGGCGTTTGGGTAGCCCATGACTATGGGTTCACAAGAATTGCACCCTTCCTTCCTTTTAGAACTTTCAATCACTACCCCGGACTCGTTGGAAACTTGTTGTGTGTTCAGTCAGTAGAAGATAAAGTATATGTAGGCACCACGTTGGGTCTGTTCCTTCTTTCAAAGGAAGAAATATATGAAGATGAATTATACTCTGAGACAGTGATTTCTAAAGCTGATAAGCCTGTTGAAGAAGTTAAAGAGGAGAGAAAAAAAATAAAACTCGGGCTTCTTGGAAGGAGAAAGAAAAAAAGTGTCGAGGGTAGGCCAGTAACCAAGCCCAGGGTACGGAAAACGGAGGTTCAAAAAACGAGGAAGATTCTTAAGGGCATAGATTATGTCTACAAACGCGTGGAGGGAATTTCAAGGAAGGTCGATCAGTTACTGGTCGTTGATAAAAAACTTTTAAGCGGTGGCGTTGGAGGAGTTTTTGAGGTTAACGGACTAACATCAATGTCAGTGACTCCTGAGCCAATGAGAACTTTCCTTTACTCCAAAAATCTTCGGCAGCTGCTTGTCAGTACATACAATGATGAAATAAAATCATTCAAGTTTGCCGAAACGGCTTGGGTAAGGACAGAATTTCCGGATACACTTTCTACGTATGCTGATTACATGTTTGAAGATAATCTTCAAGATCTTTGGATTTGTAGCCATAATCGTGCTTTAAAAGTTGAAATAGAGGACGGCGAAATACTGGATGCTGAATCGATACCACTTCCACATACATCAGTTGATAAGACTGTAGGGCTTGCATTCGGACCAGATGTCTACCTCACCCAAAACGGAGAATTTTTTCGCTACACGAGCTATAAAAATTCCTTTGTCAAATATGATTCGCTTCCCGGACCGAAAAAATATTTTGCTTCAGCGGGTTATTTTTGGTTTTATGATGGACATCAATGGCGGACACTTGATCCCAAGCTTCAGGGATCTATTAAAACAAAGTGGCTCGGTCTGTTTCCGGACATACGGTTTATGGCACCTGCCGAGCAGGGGAAAAGTTTATGGGTAATCACCGCTTCGAATGAATTATACAAATTTTCAAGCGATCAAAATCAAATCGCAGCGGCCAACCCCTTGTTTTTAAAAGAGGTGAGAAGTCAGCAGTTAAAATTTTCAACGCAGCAGAAACTAACAGTCGATGAAGGCGAAAGCTCTTTGACCTTTGAATTTATTCAACCAGAGTATGTGAGTTTGCAGGCAGTAGAGTACCGGTATTGGGTGAAGGGTCTTCAGCAACACTGGTCCGAGTGGTCTACCCTTAATAACGTAGTCAATTTTCCATTTCTTCCACCAGGAAAATATAATGTATTAGTGCAGTCGAAAGATCTTTTTGATAAGATCACTGAACTTGATACCATTGATTTTAAAGTGGTCCCGCCGTATTGGAAACGACCATGGTTTTACGCTCTTGAATTTTTCTTTTTTGGATTTCTGGTAGTGTTGTCCAGAAAGCTCACAGATGTGGACCAGAAGTATCGTTTCCTTAGTCGGTTCCTGTCAGCGCTTACAGTGATTATGCTGATACAGTTTATTCAGACTATTGCGTCGTATAATATTTCATTCAAGAGTACTCCCGTTGTTGAGTTTTTTATTCAGGTATTTATAGCACTCCTGGTCCTTCCAGTAGAGCAATTTCTGCGTGCCCGGATGATGAAGGCTTCAGAAAATGATAAATAATTTGAATTGATACGGCAATTGGTAAATTCACAACAGAAACGGAGCATTATTGAACTAAAACGATCATTATGTTTTTAAATCTTGAAACAATACCTCATGCCTTCAAGGGTTATGTGAAACTGGTCGAACAGCCTGACGCCCTGCAAGCGATGCGAATTTCCGGGTATCGCACCATGGAACTGATACACTCTATTCCTGAAAAGAAAAGTGATTTCCGTTATGCAGAAGGAAAGTGGACAATCAGGGAGGTCTTGTGCCACATGATCGACGCCGAGCGCGTTTTTGCTTACAGAGCCCTGACATTTGCGCGTAATGACAAGGTTCATTTGCCCGGTTTCGACGAGGTGCAGTACGCTGCACATTTGAATGCCACTAGTAGAAGTCTCCGTCAGATCGGTGACGAAATGCAGCGCCTCCGCAACACGTCGGTGGATTTATTCGAGAGCTTCAATCCGGAAATGATGACCCGGAAAGGATTGGCAAATAACAATGAAGTTTCAGTGGTAGCCTGGGGTTTCATTATCGCCGGTCATGAAATTCACCACTGTAAAATCCTGCAGGAGCGCTACCTTGGGGCGTGATTAGTCTAAGACTATTTTGTTGGGTTTTTATCGGAACGGCCGTCAGTGCATGCTCATCGTCGCGCTATATAACTACTTCTCTGCAGCAAACAGAAAAAGACTTTAAGGAGCATGTGGGTTTTGTGCTGTATGATCCGGTGAGTCAGAAAACCATTTGTGATTACCAGGGTGATAGATTTTTTACCCCGGCTTCCAACACAAAGATTTTTACTTTTTATGCTTCCTTACAATTGCTGGGTGATTCCATTCCCGCGTTGCGGTACTCACACCGAAATGACTCGTTGATTTTCTGGGGGACAGGCGCCCCAGGCTTCTTATATGAAAACACTTTCGGGGAAAGTAAGGTCTATGATTTTCTGAAAAATCATCCTTCAAAACTGTTTTTTGCTTCTGAGAATTTTCAGGAACAAGCATTCGGCGCTGGCTGGGCCTGGGATGACTACAATGATTACTACCAGGTTGAACGTACGCCCTTTCCTATATATGGAAATTACTCGCGTGTAAAGAAACTTTATAAGAGTTTCAAATCAACGCCTGATGTATTCGCTTTTAATCTGAATCCGGGTATGCAGAAAGAGATAGGTACGCAGAAAGAACGATCTGTCATGGTGCGTGATCTTAAAGCAAATGTGCTTTCCTATATGCGGGGAACGACAGATCGTCCCAAAGAATGGAAGATTCCCTTTCAATATAGTGACGAGTTATTGGCAAAACTTCTTACCGACACCTTGAAGAGAGAAGTAAAATTGATTTCAATGAATCTTCCCCAGGGAGCCGCGAAGCTTTACTCTTCTGTCGCGCCGGATAGTTTATATAAAGTGATGATGCAGGAGAGTGATAATTTTATTGCAGAGCAGTTACTACTGGTTTGTGCTGGCGTTATAAGTGACACTCTTAAATCAGAGATTGCCATTAATTATGTTAAGAAGAAATTCCTGGTTGATCTTCCTGATGAACCTTCCTGGGTGGACGGTTCAGGCCTGTCGCGCTATAATTTATTTACCCCACGCTCCGTTACTAAGCTATGGGAAAAGATATACTCAACCGTGCCCCGCGAGAGACTTTTTTCCCTTCTGGCTATTGGAGGTGAGAAAGGCACTATTAAGAGTTACTACAAAGCGGAAAAAGCCTTTGTTTTTGGCAAAACAGGCACTTTAAGTAACAATCATATCCTCAGCGGCTACCTTGTCACGAAACGAGGTCAAACCTTCATCTTTAGCTGGATGAATAATAACTTTACAGCTTCTACCGGAGATATCCGCAGCAGGATGGAAACACTTTTGAAAATGATTTATGAGAAAAATTAACTACGTAATTATTTTTTTGTTGGCTACGACTTCACTGCATGCGCAGAACAAAGATATTTTGGATGTTAAAATTGGCCAGATGCTAATGATCGGCCTTTCAAAAGCCGATGTTGAACCACTTTTAATGGAAGAGGTTCGCGCCGGAAAGGTGGGTGGCATTCTGATATTCGAGAAAAGTATACCAAAAAGTTCTTCTTCTTTTGCTCCCCTTAAAAAAATCATCTGGTCGTATCAAAAGGCAGCACCAATACCATTGATGGTTGCAATTGATCAGGAAGGGGGAAAAGTGAACAGATTAAAAGAAAAGTATGGATTCACCCGATCCATTACTGCTAGTGATATGGGCAAAGCAAATTCATTGGATTCCGTACGATTTTATTCCGAAGCAACAGCCGCAACCTTAGCGGGTATGGGCTTCAATATAAATTTTGCACCGGTAGTGGATGTGGCAGTGAATCCCGCCAACACGGTGATTGTAAAACCAGGTAGATCTTTCTCAGCCAATCCGGATTCAGTAGTGCTGTTTGCAGAGGAGTTTATAAAACCGCATAGAAAATTTGGAGTTACTACGGTCCTCAAACATTTCCCCGGTCACGGCAGTTCAATGGAGGATACTCATTTTGGTGTTGCCGATGTGACAAAGGCGTGGACAGCATCAGAACTGATTCCGTACCAGAAGCTTCTTGCTGCCGGAGCGGTGGACGCAATCATGAGTGCACATATTGTAAACAAACAGCTTGATCCAAAGGGTTATCCTGGTACATTATCTTCAAGAATGATCGACAGCTTGTTAAGAAAACAACTTCACTATGATGGAGTAGTATTTTCAGACGACATGCAGATGCACGCCATCACCAAACAGTATGGCTTAGAAGAGTCCATTAAACTAGCCATTAATGCTGGCATCGATGTTTTGTGTTTCTCAAATAATATTCAGGGCAGCGAAGAACGAACCGTGACGAAAGTTCACAGCATTATTCGCAAACTCGTTGATAGTGGACAGATAAAGACTGAGAGAATTGATGAGGCATTTAGTCGGATCTTAAAATTGAAGTCACGGCTAGGATCAAACCCCGAAGAATTTCTCAGACGTGAATTGGATGCAACTCGTCAGGAACTGGCAGAGCTAAAAAAAGCTCCAGAGCAAAAAATGGAAGTAAAAGAACAGAAAAAGGAAGTTAACCAGATCACCACGCCAGCGGAAGAGCAGGAAACAAAAAAGAAGAAAAAGAAAAAGTCATGAGGTTTGTGTTGTGACAATTTTATTTTCACTCGGCACTCTTCAATCCCAGTCAGAACTTGTTGCTGAAAAAGAAGACATTGAGGAACTAAGGATCAAGACAATGGAGCAGTAAGTAATGAGCCACCCGTTCAGGATCCAGCCTGCCACATTTTCTGAAGTTCCTATACTGTTAAGTGTTCCTCACTGTGGTACCGCCTTTCCTGAAGAATTAATAGAACAATACAAGCCAAGCCTTGCTTTGGCTCCGGATGATACCGACTGGTTTGTTGATGTACTGTATGATTTTGTGATGAACATGGGGATCTCGATGGTATCAGCACATTATAGCCGCTGGGTCATTGATCTTAATCGCGATCCACAAAGTAAACCGCTCTATACCGACGGAAGAATTATTACGGCCCTTTGCCCGACAACAACCTTTGCCGGCGAACCTCTTTATCTTGACGAGCGAACACAGGTTTCAAACGATGAAGTGCAACGAAGAGTCGATTTATACTACCGGCCCTACCATGAGACAATAGGTTCAATGCTGAAAGGTCTGAAACAGAAGCATGGCAAGGTTTTACTTTGGGACTGTCATTCGATCAGACAATTAGTGCCGACAATTCAAAAAGAAATATTTCCTGACCTGATCCTTGGTGATGCTGACGGCAACTCTGCTTCGCGAGAGTTAATTGAAACTTCACTCGGTATATTGGGTAGGGGGGATTACATGTTAAATCACAACCACCCGTTTAAAGGAGGATATATTACCCGACATTTTGGGAAGCCATCAGAAAATCAACATGCACTTCAACTGGAGATGTCAAAGATTAATTACATGGATGATGATGAAAAGAAATATGACAAAGGAAGAAGTGATAAAATGAGAACCTTGCTCCGCAGAAATTTCGAAGAACTGATCAATCAATTATGAAGCAAGAGACCTTGAGATTTATCCGTTTCGATGGGTTGCTGCTTCGCGAAAACTGGCTTTCTCCTGCGTTTGTTGGCGTAGATGAAAAAGGAATTATCAACTATCTGTCAGACAAACCTTACCCTGAAGGATCTGCAATTGAAACAGTGGCGGGATATGCACTGCCTGGATTTCAGAATGCTCACTCGCACGCTTTTCAATATGCCATGGTAGGACTGGCCGAAATTCACTCATCAGGTACAGAGGATGATTTCTGGACCTGGCGCGAGGAAATGTATAAATGTGCTCTGACCGTCGGACCGGAGGAAGCGGAGGCAATCGCCACAATGCTCTATGTGGAAATGTTGCGCAATGGATATACCCATGTGGCTGAATTTCACTATTTGCATCATGACAAAGATGGAAAGGTTTATTCAAACCTGGCTGAGATGGGAGAAAGAATGGTGGCCGCCGCACAACGAGCTGGAATAAAAATTACTCTCGTTCCGGTTTTTTATCAGAAAGGTGGCTTTGGTCAAGATCCACAAGAACGTCAAAGACGATTCATTTCAAAGACTGTCGAAGACTATTTTAAGCTTCTGGACAAATCAGGAAGCGTGGTAAAGATGTATAATGATGCCCGCCTTGGATTCAGTGTACATTCATTGCGCGCAGTGGATTTAGGAGATATTGTTAAAGCATTTACACAGGGACCAATAGAATTACCGTTTCATGTTCACGTAGCAGAACAGAAGAAGGAGATTCAGGATTGTATCGAGCACAGCGGGAAACGCCCAATGCAATGGCTGTTGGAAAACCTGCCGGTCAATGAGCGGTTTCACCTGGTGCACTCCACCCACCTGGATGATCATGAGTTGAAGCAGCTGGCAGCATCAAAGGCAAATGTTGTTCTGTGTCCCTCTACCGAAGGAAATCTTGGCGACGGCATTTTCCGAATGAAAGAGTACTGTCAGTTGGGTGGCCGTTGGTCGATTGGTACGGATAGTCACATAGGTTTGAATCCTCTTGAAGAATTCAGAATGATCGACTACAGGCAACGACTGGTTACGAACAAACGGAATACGTTCCCAAAAGACGGAGCGAAGTATATGATTAACGAAGCTGTCATTTCCGGAAGGGCGGCCATGGGAATAAAGTCAACGGATCATTTTGCAGTTGGCCAGTCTCTGGATGCGCTGGTGATTGACGGGGCATCGCCTCTGGTATCGACTACTTCCCTGAAGAATATTTCGGCGACACTCGTTTATACGGGAGATCCAAGTAACAATCTGGGTACGCTGGTCAACGGACGATGGATTGTTAAAGGGCAACACCACCGCGATCAATCAGTAATTAGCCGGGATTTTTCTGCTGCGATGAATAAAATCAAGGCTCGCTGAAGTTGATGACTGATCATTTTCTACCGCTGTAATCGCCTGCCTGGCGTAGATAGATGCCACTAACCGGGAGTAATGGATTCCGGGATTTACCTGGTGTCGTCAACTCGAATCAACAGGACTGTCACTGTTGAAAATGAAAACTTTTCTTTTTGCAATTGCAATCCTTCTTTACGGTTGCGGCGAGTGTGATGACTCAAAATACTATCAGGTTAAGGAAAAAAATCCCGCTGGTGATTCCAAATTTCTATACAGCTACAAGATAGTTGGATTGGGGCCGTGTATGAGCTGGCAAAAAACTGAAGACATATATTTCACTGATTCGTGTAGTGTATTTATCCTTAGTCAAGTTGTTTCCCGCTCAGTGATTGAGAAGTATAAATAGTTTGTATCTGGCACGGTTTTCTTAAATTGAGATCCTAATCTCTCTCTATGAAACTTATCAACCAGACGTGGCTGCTTTTGTTTCTTCCATTTATCTTTTTTATTTCCTGTTCTCCAGCGGGAAAGGAGATCAAAAAATGGTGTGACCATCCTTTCAGAAAAGGTTACGAGTCATACAAGGAAATAGAAACTAAATATCCCTGGTATAAGGTTTATGCTGTTGCTGACAATGTATATGCCATCTATGAACCGAATAATTGGCAGCAGGTAATTTCTTATTTAATCGTAGGATCTGAAAAGGCGATATTGTTTGATACGGGAATGGGCCTGGACTCGATACAGTTAGTAGTAAAACAACTGACTACGTTGCCAGTGTCAGTGGTAAATTCCCACACTCACTATGACCACATTGGAGGGAATGCAGACTTTGATTCGATTTATGGTGTTGATACCGCCTGCACCCAAAAGAATTCTCAAGGGTGGTCGCATGAATCAATCAAGCAGGAAGTAACGGAGGCTGCTCTTTGTTCTCAGATGCTTTCCAGTGTTGATACGGCATCCTATCACATCCGACCTTATAAGATAACAGAATTCATTCATGATGGGTCGACTTTTGATCTCGGGGGCAGGCAGCTTGAAGTTATGATCATTCCAGGACACACGCCTGATTGCGTTGCATTGATCGATCGACAAGCTGGATTGCTGTGGACTGGTGACACCTACTATGAAGGACCACTCTGGTTGTTCTTTCCGGGCACAGATCTAGATGCTTATCAAAATACAATCACAAGATTAGCCTCGCTTGTGCCTGATCTAAAACACCTTCTTCCTGCCCATAATCTCCCGTTGATCACACCCAACAGATTGGTCGAGGTTCGAGATGGCCTTGCACTTATCAGAGCAGGAAAATATGAAGGAGAACCATTGAAAAACGCCGGGAACCCACTGGCAAAAGATGTGATGGAGTTTAAGTTTGACGGTTTTTCGTTTTTAATTCGGCGTGACCTTTTAAAAATAGAATAGTACAATTCCCGAAGGTCCTTTGACTTCCATAAGATCTGAGTATTTGGACGGCTGGGAATGTACTCGCTTACTTCTCCCACTTCCAATCACCTGCCAGGATCAAGGGTTCCTTAAGATTATTGTCGATCATAAACTGCTTGGTTGTCTCGCTATCCATCTTGGACGCTGGAAGTTTATCGGCATTCGCGATACCGTAAAGAATCATTGTGCCAAAACGCGCAGCTGTTCTCAGGTGTTCTTCATTTACCAAATTAAAATCATCACAATCGGAATGATAGCAGCCGTAGATCGATCGGTCAAGGTTACTGTGCATGGAGACAACCGGCACACCTTCCAGCATGAACGGTTGATGATCGCTGTGTAAACCAGAAGTATTCGTAAACTGATTTTTGAAGAGAGTATCAATCTTCTGAATTTCAGCGCCTAGCGTTTTATAGAAGGTGGTGTCCTCTAGTTTTCCACCGGCATTGATCCCCACTGGATTACCGCTCATGTCGCAGTTCATCATAGCTTTTACGTTTTCGATGGACCCATCTTTTACTGCCTGATTAACCATAAAGCGCGAGCCAAGCAGTCCTTGTTCTTCGCCCATGAACATTACGAACTCCACAGTTCTTTTAGGTGCCAGTTTGTTCGCTTTGAAAGCGCGTGCCATATCAAGTATTGAAAATGAACCGATGCCGTTGTCAATCGCGCCGGTTGCAAGATCCCATGAATCCAAATGTCCTCCGATGATTATCCGTTCGTTTGGAAGCTCTGTTCCCTTTATTGTGGCAATAACATTTCTTGCTTTGATCATATCGCTATGATTCGTCATTACCAGATGGGCTTTTATTTTTTTAGATTTTAATTTCTCTTTCAACGCCAATCCATTTTCCTTGCTGATGCATATCGCGGGAATCGGAATCAATTCTCCGGTAACAGAGGCTGTACCAGTAAGAAGCACACCTTTATCTACCTGGTTGAAAATAATAACACCAATAGCACCATGATTGATAGCAATCGCTGTCTTTTCACTGCGATGGAGGTTGTGGATGCCTTCCTTGCTTCCGTCGAGAATACCGATATATATAAACACGATTTTGCCCTTGACGGCATCCGCTTTTCCTTCATAATCCATTTCCAGACCATTGCCCATGTCCACCAATTCTCCTGTGACATCGGCTTTTACAGGGGAATGTCCGAGTGTAACAGCCTTTACTGAATCACCATCAATAGTGACAGCAATATCTCCGCGAGACCATGCTTTCACTTCAAATTCCTGGAATTTCACATCGTCAAATCCGTATTCTTTGAATTTATTATAAGTGTACTCTTCTGCTTTGTGCCCGTTTTCTGAACCGGTAAGTCGGTGCCCTATCGTAGAAGTAGCTTCTTTTAAAGTAGAATATGCCTTTGAGTTCTGAAGGACTTCCTGATTTATTCGCGCGAACGTGTCATGCAACGTTTCCTTCTTTTCGCAAGATGCCAGAAGAATTAAACAAAGAGATAGAGCACTAAGTTTGAAAAAAAGAGTTTTCATGTGATGGATCAGGGTTTGGATTTTTAACCGGCCGGAAAGGTAACGACTCTTCGCATTTCGATAATTAACAATTTATTCAGACGGCTATTCTTTATAAAAGAGCATAGAATTAAGGGAAATGCCAAGCCAGACTACTGCTGCCAGTCCGCCGAAAAGCGAGTAAATCAAAGCCCCCACCAGAAAATAGTACAGAGGGAAAACAAAGATTCCGAAACCGAATTTCAATGACGCTACGAACACAGGATCTTTAATCCCAAGCCTGATTTTCCACCAAAGTGCCAGGGGAATAAGATTAATTAACAACACGGGGAAACGTAAGCACCGTGATAACAATGAAGGAGCGGTTGTTTGAGGAAGGATTGGAATAGATTCCCCCCTTTCAAATATCGCGATACGTTCATTTGTCTCTGTGGGATTGAGGAAGTCTGAATCGACGTTCTTCAGTTTTGAAAGAATAACTGAATACTGCTCAGTATTTTCTATGTGAGTTGTAAGATTTCTTAACCGAAGGCTCAGTTCGTCTCGAAGGCGTCCAGCTTCAACGGGATAAGGCTCTTTGAAATAGTCAATGGCAGCAATGGGTTTTCCAAAGTAAACGCTGACACTGCTGCGAAATGCCTGGTGATCTGAATAATTTAAACCTACGGGGACGATTGAAATAGTTAAGTCCGGATTTTTTTGGAGTGCGTCAAATGCAATTCTCGTAAATCCTTTACTCAGATGCCGGACTCTTCTCATGTTTCCGTGGTTTCCTTCCGGGAAAATAACAACCGCATCGTTTAGTGTGAAAAGGTTATAACACGCATCAAATGTTTTTTGATTTTCGTTTAGTAAGTTCCAGCCGTCACGTATGCGATAGATCGGGATCATGTTGAAGGTTGAAAGCAACCATCGCAGAAATGTCTTTTGAAATATATCCGCGCGGGCAAGGCAATGCGTTCGATGCGAGTTAAAGCAAACTATCATCAAAGCATCCAGAAAAGCATTTTGATGGTTGGCCGCAAAAATCACCGGCCCGGTAGGAATGTTTTCTCTTCCGTGAATAATGATTTTCCTGAAAAAGAAATGAAGTCCCCACCGGACATACAGGCGCAGGAAAATGTACCAAAGACTTTGCATTGTCAGGCGGGCTGTACCGTTGTCTTCCCCGACCAATACGTTGCTATGATAAGACCTGAAATGATATGCCAGATCCCCCACCATGCGGCCACGAAGGCCATACCACCCAGGCCGTCAAAAAAACTGAAAATAAGAAAAAGACCAAGTCCCGAATTTTGGATGCCTGTTTCAATGGTTATTGATTTCTGATCTGCCAATGAAAGCTTAAACGTTTTAGCTGATAGATAGCCGGTGAAAAGGGCGAAGGCATTGTGAATAAACACAATGAACACCACCATGTGAATGTGTGACAGGAAGTGATTAAAATTATTGGAGAATGCAAGAATTATAAAGCCTAGAAAAATAATAATCGACAGGGGCTTAACTGCTTTAGAAACTTTTGCGGCAAGCGCAGGAAGGTAATGGGCGAAATACATGCCGACTGTCAACGGTATTCCGGCCAAAAGCAAGATTGATTGGAAAAGATCGTAAACATTCAATTGAATTTCCTTCAGAAGAGTGGATGTTGGTTCATACATGCTCGCCCATAGTTGAAGATTGAAGGGTGTCATGAAAATGGCGAGGACGGTTCCGATCGCCGTCAGCGTTACCGACAAAGCCGTATTGCCTTTGGAGAGATGGGTGAGAAAATTGGAAATATTACCGCCAGGGCATGCCGCCACCAGCATCATGCCAAGGGCAATACTGGGATGAGGTTGAATAACTATTACTAAAAGGTAGGTTACAAAGGGAAGGAGTATGAACTGTGAGCCAAGTCCTACCAGTGAAGCCTTTGGAGATTCTGCAATTCGTTTAAAGTCATCAATTTTCAACTCAAGCGCTACACCAAACATGATGAACGCCAGACAAAGATTTAATGCCCAGAGATTGTTCTGATTGAAGTTGAGATGGATTTCGTCAATACCCAAGATTCAAGATTTTACTTAAGATGTTCCTCAAATAATTTCAAAATGCGCTTATACTCATCTGTCCAGCTGCTAGGCTCAACAAACCCGTGATCTTCTACCGGATATACAGCCAATTCCCAATTGTCTTTTCCGAGTTCAATCAGTCGTTGAGATAAACGTACAGCATCTTCAAAATGTACATTTACATCTACCATGCCATGGCATATCAATAAATGTCCTTTTAAACCTTCCGCATAATATAGTGGCGAGCTCTTTGCATATGCAATGCTATCAGTCATCGGTTCATTGAGAATGCTGGATGTATAACCATGGTTGTAATGCGCCCAGTCGGTTACAGGTCGAAGAGCGGCACCTGCTGCAAATACGTCAGGGGTTGTAAACATTCCCATCAGGGTAATGAATCCTCCGTACGATCCTCCATAAACGCCGATGCGCTTTGGATCGATGTTATGTTTTTCCACCAGCCACTTTGCGCCATCAACATTGTCAGTAAGATCCTTTCCACCCATGAACCGGTAAATGCCCGTGCGCCAGTCACGGCCGTATCCTGCGCTCGCGCGATAGTCCATGTCAAGAACTGTGTATCCTCGGTCAGTCAATAAATTGTGAAACATGTATTCGCGGAAATAGTTGCTCCACCACTTATGAGCATTTTGCAGATAACCAGCACCGTGCACGAAAATCACAGCAGCCCCATTGGGTTTTGCCGGTTTAAATATGCGGGTGTAAACATCCGCACCATCGCGTGCCTTAAAGGTGGTGAGTTCAGGATCTCTCCAAGGATATGATTTAAATTCTGCCGATAGTGAATTCGTGATTTGTTGTGGTGCTGCTCCCGCTTTATTTTCCTGTAAGAAAAGTTCCCACGGTTTGTTACTGTAGGAATAGCGAATGGCTAACCATTTGCCATCAGGCGAAACGGTAACTTCATTTGCACCCGTGAGCGTTGTGAGCTTTTCTGCTTTTCCGCCGGTTACAGGAAGTTTATAAAACTGTTTTTCTCCGGGGTGAATTTCGTTCGTCGTGAGATAGAAGAACTTTTTGTCTTTTGAAAGTTCTATTGTCTGCACTTCATACTTTCCGGAAGTAAGAGCTTGTTTTTTAGCGGAAGCAAAGTCATAGGTATATAGGTGAGCATAGCCGCTCTCTTCTGACTGGAACCATATCTGATTATTGCTGACCCAGCCAAACGCACTACCACCGAATCCAAAACCTGTGATCCATGCTTCGTCGCGAAGACGATCGATCACTTTTAATTTCTGTGTGGTAATATCGAGCGACAATAACCAGCGGTCCTTGTTATCCTGTGACCGGGCAATTACAATATTGTTTTTGCCATCTTCACTCCAGAAAGGCCCAACGAGTGTAACCGGGCGTGACTCTGGCTTTTTCTCTTTGGCGTCTTTTGCAGGCTTAACTTTGTAGTCCTTGCTGAAATCAGTAGCGTCCGCTACTCCCTGCAGTTCATTTGTTTTTACAACAAGGGTCGTGTCTTTATCGATTGAATACACCCATAGCTCAGAAGTGTTTTGCGCAGCGCCAACTTTTGTTCGCGCTGGAATGTCTTCTGTGAAACCAGACTCCGTAACATAGTTAGGAACAATGGTTGCCTTTGCCCCTGAGTTTTTCGTCAGCCGATACGTGATCGATTTTCCATCAGGACTGAGCTGAAGCTGATCAACATTTTTTTCTTCAATATAGATTTCCTTTGGACGATCTGGCCGGTCAGCTTTTAATATTTTGTCACTTGCTTTTTTATCAGCGTTTCTTTCTCTTAAAACTTGAAAATAGGCCAGTTGGTCTGCCTTCAACCATTTTTCCTGCTCGCTTAATTTTGGGTCAGGTTTTTTCGTGCCTTTGCGGATATCGGTGAGTTGTGAGAACATACCTGTCATCGTATCCCAGCTAAATAAATTTCCCGCAGCAGTAAACATAATCTTCTTCTCATCTGAAGAGAACGAAGGATTGAATTCCCTTTCATTAGTGAATGTGACTTGTGTCACTTTGCCAGAGATTATATCGAGAAAAAAAAGATCTCCACCTTTTTCAAAAACCTTTTTCGTACGTGCATGATTATAAGATCCATTCAATGAAGGCAGGCTTCGGCGAACAGCGGGACTTACTTTTTGAGGTAACTTATTGGTGGCGCTGATGGAGTAGAGAGAGTCGCCAGCATTCCTATCGGGGTTCCAGTTGAAATAAAGTTGTTTGCCATCTTCGCTCCAGAACACATTAGAAGGAGCAACTCCGATCCATTTAGGATCCCGCATAATTTTTTCTACAGAAAGTGGAGCCAGTTGCTGGGCCTGGGCAGTAATGCCAACAAATAGGAGAAAGATAATTTTTTTCATAATCAGGGGAATATGCCGCGAATTTATCCAAAATCGCACTCCTGGAAAGGGAGATGTGATGGATGGCTAAAGCCTATTTTTTGTCTTTAGTCAGGTCTCCAAACAAACTATTGAACACGGATAAAATCAAACCAAAAGCCAGTGCCCACCAGAAACCATCAACAGAAAAAGTATCAACGAAGTAATCGACAATCAATATGATAATCGCATTGATTACAAGGAGAAAAAGTCCAAGTGTGACAAATGTGATGGGTATCGTAAGTATGACAAGTATTGGCTTGATTATTACATTGGAGAGTGAAATAAGAACGGCGACGAGCAACGCGGCCCAATAGTCCTGCACATGCACACCAGGAAGCAGGTAGGCTGTCAGCATTACGGCGACACCCGATAGGAGAAAGCGAACAATGAGGTTCATATTGGTGGAATTATGCATGAAATTGCATAAAAGTTGACAGTTGGCAAAAGGTATAATTGACTGCGCACGGTATGAATTTAAATAGTAGCCAACAGTAAACTTGATTACCCGGGAAACTCTTTTCTATTTAATGGAAAAATATCTTCGTGAATGGATTTTTTAACCCGCCTTTGCGTTACTAACTTCGAAACATGTATGCTATTGTTGATATCGAAACTACCGGAGGCTATGCGGAGAACCACCGCATGACGGAGATCGCTATCTATCATCACGATGGGATGCAGATCACCGACACCTTTCAAACGTTGATTAATCCTGGACGACAGATTCCTGATTTCATCACAGGCCTCACAGGAATCACTACGGAAATGGTGATGAAAGCACCTTCGTTTGAAGAGGTAGCAAATGAAATTCATGGCTGGTTGAAGGATCGTGTTTTTGTGGCCCACAATGCCCACTTCGATTATAGCTTCATAAAAAAAGAATTCGATGATGCTGGCATTCAATGGGCACCCAGAAAGTTGTGCACCGTTCGGCTCGGAAGAAAAATTATTCCCGGATTGGATTCATACAGTCTGGGCCGGTTGGCAGAAAGTCTTGGAATAAGAATTTCCGATCGACATCGCGCAGGAGGCGACGCAGAAGCCACAGCTAAAATTTTTGATCTGTTTTTGAAACGTGATATTGAAGGCGTGATCGCGAAAGCATTGAAACGAAGTTCGGGAGAAACCATTCTTCCACCGAACCTTGCCAAAGAAGAATTTGATAAGCTTCCCGCCAAAGCCGGTGTGTATTATTTTCATGATGCCCATGGCAACGTAATTTATGTTGGCAAGGCCATCAACATAAGAAAACGAATTGCAGGGCACTTTAGCGGAGACGCACGTGAATGGAACCGTTCAAACATTCGCAATGAAATCCACAGTATTCATTTTGAGCTTACAGGAAATGAGTTGATTGCGTTGATCCTTGAATCTCAGGAAATTCGTAAACTCTGGCCGAAGTATAACCTTGCTCAGAAATACAAACTTGAAGAGTGGGGCATTTTTGCATACGAAGATCAGAGAGGGTATCTCAGGTTTGTAGTGAACGTAGTCACTAAAAATTCCAAGCCATTGATAACCTTCAGTTCAAAGAGTGATGCGTGGAGTTTCTTATGGGAAAAAGTGAAAGCATTTGATCTTTGTCCAAAACTGTCTGGACTTCAAACAGCCAAGGGTCCGTGTTATGCTTACCATTCAGGCGGATGCAAGGGTGGATGTGAAGGAGTGGAGTCAGCCGGAGTTTATAACCAGCGCTTGCAACAATCGATCGACACATTCTTTGGCGAAGGAGAAACGGTAGCGATCATTGGCCAAGGACGAAGGTCGGAGGAGCGATCGCTTGTGTTGGTGGAGAAGGGAAATTACCTTGGTTACGGGTTTTTTAGTCAGGACATAGCGATCACCGATTTTGAATCGGCAAAGAATTATATCCATCTAAGCAAGGATAATCGGGTCGTGCAAAATCTTGTCAACTCCTATTTGGAGAATCCGCGTGGCACGGAAATTATTGCATTTTAACCGTCCTTTTTGCCGGCAGAATAACATTAAAATCTTATTGAAGTTTTAAAAGTCAAATCCCTAATATTGCGGTTAATTTTTTTGAGAAAATCGTATGGCAATCGAAATTACAACAGAACAACAACAGGAGCATCGCCGGAAGATCAGCCAGGTATATTCAGAAGTAGCCAAGGTGGTAGTGGGGCAGGAATATATGGTGAACCGCCTTCTGGTGGGTTTATTCACCAATGGACACGTTTTACTTGAAGGTGTTCCTGGATTGGCGAAAACCCTTACGATTTCTACCGTAGCCAGGGTTCTGCACCTCGACTTCCAACGCATTCAGTTTACGCCGGACCTTTTGCCTTCTGACCTGGTGGGTACAATGATATATAATCAGAAGGACGGAAAGTTTGAGGTGAAAAAAGGACCGATTTTCGCCAACATTATTCTGGCCGATGAAATCAATCGTTCTCCTGCAAAAGTTCAGTCTGCTTTGCTCGAAGCCATGCAGGAAAAGACAGTAACAATTGGTGAGACGACTTTTACACTCGATAAACCATTCCTGGTATTAGCCACACAAAACCCGGTTGAAAACGAAGGAACTTATCCACTCCCCGAAGCGCAGGTCGATCGTTTCATGATGAAAGTTTTTGTTGATTATCCTACGAAAGATCAGGAGCTTGAAATCATGAGAAGAATATCAAATTTGCAGTATGACTACTCTGTAAATCAGGTTTTGACAAAGGATGATATTTTTTCAATTCGTGGAGAAGTAAACAAGATTAAGATTTCGGAATCGCTGGAAAAATATATCATTGAATTGATCTCAGCTACCCGCAAACCAAAAGAATACAAACTTGACAATGAAGCTCAATACATTCAGTTCGGAGCGTCGCCGCGGGCCAGTATTAATTTAAATCTTGCATCGAAAGCGATCGCCTTTCTCGATGGCAGGGATTATGTTTTACCTGAGGACATCAAAGAGGTGGCGCGGGATGTACTTAACCATCGTATTATTCTGAATTATGAGGCGGAAGCTGATAATGTTAGAACGATCGATATTATCAAAGCCATCCTTAGTAAAGTGCCGATTAACAAATAGTATTAACGAAACTTTACTTTCATTACGGTTTCTTTAACCGTATGTTATTTCGTGAACTAACCTAACAGCTTCATAATCATTGGTGTTAGTAGAACGCAACAGTTAATTTGCTGGTAGTGAGTTGCTCACTATTCAGGTCCAAACCCTTCCCGGTTTAACAATTCGGTAACATAGCCCTAGTAGCGGGGTAATATCGATGGCCGACCTTTGCGGCATAAAAAATGTCCCCAATGAAAACGGCCTACTTGACCCTTTCCCTTTTGATTTCTTCCTTGTGCACCTTTGCTCAGGGCTCGATCGCCGGAAAAATTACAGATTCAAAAACAGGTGAAGGAGTAGTTGGTGCAAACGTCGTAATTCAAGGCACTGTGCAAGGTTCATCGACCGATATTGAAGGAAACTTTCTAATTAACAATGTGAAGGAAGGCAACTATACACTTCAGATATCTTCGGTTACTTACAAAACACATACTTTACAGAATGTGATCGTTGAGACCGCCAAAAGACTAACCATTGATGTAAAATTAGCAGAAGATGTTTCAGAACTTGATGAAGTCGTTGTACAGGGTACGCGTCAAACAGACACAGATTTTGAGCTTGTGAGGTCAATCAAAGAATTGAAAGTTATTGCTGTTGGAATTTCATCAGAGCAAATAGCAAAGACTTTGGATAGAGATGCCGCCCAGGTTTTAAGAAGGGTTCCGGGTATCACGATTCGTGGCGACCAGTTTGTTCAGGTTCGTGGTCTTTCTGAGCGTTACAATCCTGTCATGCTGAATAACGCCTATGCGCCCAGCGTCGAAAGCGATATTAGATCCTTCTCATTTGCCACTTTGCCCAGCAGTCAATTAGATCGAATCCTTGTGTTCAAAAGTCCGGCAGCTGATCTGCCGGGTGACTTTGCTGGAGGTGTAGTGAAAGTGTTTACTAAAAGTATTCCAGAAGAAAACGGATTCGTAATAGATTATAGCACTCAATATCGTGCTGGGACAACCTTCAATGATTTTTATGGACAAGAAAGAAATCCAGGACATTTTACAGGTTTCAACACCGGATATTATGACCTGCCCGCTGGTTTCCCGGCAAACCTGGCCAACAGTTCTCCAGAGAGATTAACTCAGGCTGGCCGTTCTTTAAAAAATCTTTGGACGCCTCAAAAGAGCACTGCAATCCCTGACCAACGCTTTACGCTTACTTTCAATAAAAAATTCAGAATAGGGAAGATCGAGGTAGGTAATATCACAGCGCTCAATTATTCCAACACGTTTGCAACCTATCAGATTCAGCGCGGCGACTTTATCGAAACGAATAACATACCGCAGCCGGTGCAGGCATACAATGATGTGCAGTATAATCAGCAGGTGCGCTCT
Organism: Cytophagales bacterium; assembly: GCA_038229375.1. Classification (GTDB taxonomy): domain Bacteria; phylum Bacteroidota; class Bacteroidia; order Cytophagales; family Cyclobacteriaceae; genus ELB16-189. The sequence goes on from JBBRON010000001.1 coordinate 402,514, forward strand.
GGGCTTTTGTTCAATTGGGCATTTAAGTTCAATGCGAACAACATCATAGAGTTCAAAAATCTCTACAACCAAAGCAGTAACGACCAGTACATCGATCGTACCGGAGCTTTTCCAACAGAAGGTCAGAAGAACGCAGGTACTGACAAGATCTATCGGGGTATCTATTCCGGTCAACTTTCGGGCACGCACCAACTCTTCGGAAATAAAACAAGTGTTGAGTGGGTAGCCGCTTATAACAAAGCAAATCGTAGCCAGCCGGATTACCGCCGCTACCTTTCAAATATTGATGGAGGGACGGGCCTTGCGCAGATTCAAATTCCAAATACGGTGACACCGAATTCGCTTGGAAGGTTTTATTCCACTCTTGACGAAAATGCCATCTCTGGCGGTGTTTCTATCAAGCAACTTCTTGGCTCTGGTAACCCACTTAATAGCCCAGAGTTGAAGGCAGGAATGTTCTTCGAAAATAAAGATCGATCATTTTCCGCACGCAATATTGGGTATACACGCGCCGGCCAAACATTAAATCCCAGCTTGGTAAATGCAACCATTGGAGAATTATTTCAACCCGAAAATATCAATCAGACCGATGGTATTGCTATCGGTGAGATAACTTATAAGAAGGACAGCTACACAGCTTCAAATACTTTATTGGCGGTTTATTTGATGGGCTCCATTCCTATTGGCGAAAAAATTAAACTGGATGCAGGCGCGCGCCTTGAAAACAACTTACAAAAGCTTACTAGCTATGATGATTTCAAGCCGGCATCTCAAGCTCCTGTGAATGTCAGCAATCAGGTAAATAGAGTTTTGCCTTCAGCTAACCTTAGTTATAACTTCACAGAAAAGATGTTGATAAGGGCGGCCTACGGTGAGACACTCAACCGTCCTGAATTCAGAGAATTGGCTCCGTTCACTTTCTATGACTTTAATTTTAACTTTCTATATTTTGGTAATTCAGAGTTAAAGACTGCTAAGATCCAGAACTTTGACTTGCGTTGGGAACTTTATCCAAGCAAAACAGAGATGATCACATTCGGGGCATTTTATAAGAACTTTACGGATGCCATTGAAGTCACGGTTGATGTTACAGGTGGAGGTGGAGGTGGTGGAAAAAACGTAAATTTTCAGAATGCACCCAATGCAAAAACCTACGGATTGGAGCTCGAGATCAAGAAGTCGCTTTTCGATTTGACTTCATCGAAATTGCTGAACAACGTCAATCTAATGCTGAACGCAACATTAATTAACAGCGAAGTAAGCATTCAGGGACGTACACGCCCTCTTCAAGGACAAGCTCCTTATGTTATAAACACCGGGATATTTTATAATTCAGAACATTCTGGCTGGCAGCTAAATTTACTTTACAATGTAGTGGGTAAGAGCATCACACTAGTTGGTAATGAAAACTATCATGATGTTTATTTAATGCCTCGCAACGTCGTTGACATTACGTTCAACAAAAGATTAAGCGAGCGCTTCAGTCTTAAAGGCGGTATCACTGATATCCTGAACCAACCATTAATGTTCTTGCAAGATGGTAATGGCGATGGGACGTTCGATAAGAAAACTGACCAGATCATTCAGAGCTACAAGCCCGGCCAAGTGTTCTCCCTGGGCTTTACGTGCCGTCTTTAAAATCTGGATTTAAAAATCATTTTTTTAAACGGGCAACTAGCCCGTTTTGCTTTTTGGCTTAATACAGCCTAAATATCCATAAAACAAAGATGGGTTTTACTTAACACTAGAGTAATATGGTGGGCGTAGGTTTGACGTGCGAATTAGAACTGCGGATAAAACTGATTTTAAGCTAGAAACCAAAACAAACACATGAAACAAATTAACACACTCGCCAAAGTGATCGCACTACCAACGATCATTTTAATGATGGCGATCAACTTCTCATCTTGTAAAAAAGATGATGCAATCAAGCCAGCACCGACTGTATCAATCACACCAGCAACAGCTTCTGGATTGGCAGGCGCACACGCTATTGCATCGGCAGTAGTTGATGCACCTGAGGGCGGTAAGACCCTGACAATTCTTGTAAATGGAGTAGCAAATGCTTCCTTACCTAGCGTGACACTCAACGGTACTGCTTCTCAAACTGTACCGGTTGATTTTACTATCCCGGCAAACGCTGTCGTTGGTGGAAATTATATAATCACCTTCCAAGCATCGGATAACAAGAATCAGCAATCTACGGTTGCTATTTTCACTGTTACCGTATCTGCTGTGGCTGCAAAGACTATTGTTGATGTAACAGGGAATATCATTGTTGATACCCACTGGACCTCTGATAAAATCTACAGACTTAACGGGTTTGTGCGTGTAGGAAAAGATGAAAAGCCTTCTGGCTCCCCTCAGGCGCCAGTGATCCTTAATACGGCAACGTTGACTATTGACGCTGGAACAGTGATTTATGGTAAAACCGGAACACCAGGAGGAACATTAATTGTTCAACGTGGAAGCAAGATCATAGCGAATGGTACCGCAGCAGCTCCGATTATCTTTACTTCAGAAAAAACTCCTGGCACTAAGAAATCAGGAGATTGGGGTGGTTTGGTTCTTTGTGGAAAGGCAACGAACAACATTATTCTTCCCCTATCAACATCGACTCAGACTGCAGGAATTGAAGAACTCGAAGGTGCTTACGGCGGGTTCCATGGTGGTGGCGCAAACAGCGTTGATACTGATAACTCAGGAATGTTGAAATACGTTCGCGTTGAATTTGCTGGTTATCCAATCAATCCAAACCAGGAAATCAATGGCATTACTTTTGGCAGTATTGGTTCAGGAACGACGGTTTCATATGTTCAGGTAACCTATGCAAATGATGACTCTTATGAGTGGTTCGGTGGAGCAGTAAACGCAGATCACTTGATAGCTTATAAAGGTATTGATGATGACTTTGATACAGATAATGGATTTAGCGGTCACGTACAATTTGGATTGGGCATTAGGGATTCAGGCATCGCAGATCAGTCAGGGTCAAACGGTTTTGAGTGTGATAATGACGCAGCTGGTTCAAGCAACCTTCCTATTACTGACGCCAAGTTCTCAAACATGACAATCATTGGTGGTAAAGCGACCAGTGGTACGACGATCGATTTACAATTCCAAAATGGTGCACAAATCAGAAGAAACGCGCAACAGGATATTTACAACTCAATTATCACTGCTTATCCTAATGGCGTATATATTGACGCTATCCTCGGATCACCAGGAACGGTTGCTAATGCAACAGCCGGATTACTAAACTTCAAGAATAACATACTTGCAGGTGTTGATAGTTGGGGAGGTAATGGATTCGGATCAGCGGCTACTGCCGATGAGATTACGGCACTTGGCGGAGCAGCATTCGGATCTAATGCAAATCATCCAAATAACCCTCGCGGAAGAGTCGTGGCGAGCGGATCTTTTGGTTCGTTCTCTAACGGTGCATTTGGATACGCTTCCGGGCAGACAGAAGCCCAGATAAATTCAATGGCTCCAGTGTTGTGGTTCACTTCAAACAACACGGTGGTTAATAAATGGACAAGCACAGGCCTTAGCGCAAACATCTTTGAACCGTTGAATGGTGCGCCAACACTTATTCCAACAGCAGCCTCAATCCTACTCTCAGGAGCTTCTTTCACAGGGCTGACTGGATTCGATACCACTCCTGCTTATCGAGGAGCTTTCGGTTCAGTTGATTGGACGACTGCAGGTGGTGCTTGGGTTAACTGGAATCCGCAACAGACAGATTATTCTAAATAATTATTTTAGAATTAATATCTTATAAAAAGATCAGGGTTTTAATCCTGGTCTTTTTTTATGAGCTTAATTTGACTTTACTCTTATCTTTGTTGTATGAAAAAGTATTTGATTCTCGGTTTATTTTTCGTTGTAGCCGCTTGCTCGTCGAAAGACAAGTATGATGTATCAAAGTACTACAATGCCAAGGAACAGGATGTGATTCTTGCGGGAATCATCACTTACATTTTTGAAGCTCCACCGTATACGTTGATGAAGGATCGCTTCATGGATCAGCATAAAAAACATTACTTGTCACTTACCCCTAAGTTTTCGTTAGAAAAATTCTATGTGGCAGAAGACGGCACCCATTACTTCTATGTGTTGCGGCCTGGACGTAACTCCGAAGAGAAGAGAGGTGTCGGAGGGCATTTCAGAATGAACAATAATTTAGAAATTGTTGATTTCCGCGAGGTGTTCGTCACACCCAGGTTTGGTATAAAGGAGATTAAGGAAAGGACGATCTTCTTATTCGATGACATGGTAAAGGGGACGGTCGAAAAAGACTTACCTATGGAAACGTATGTGCAGTGGCCTAATCCGGGTTCCTATTACGACACCGTCGCCTATGAGTGGAAACTACGACCTGATATGAAGTGAACCGTTAACTAGTTTACTATTGAGCTGCCTTTCTCTGATTATTTCAATGACCTTTTTTGCTCTCCAGCAAGCGTTACCGGGGCTTGTAATTTTTCCTTAACAAGTTTCGAAGTTTAATATTATGATATCTTCTTTGGTTAAAAATCTAATATAGTATGACAGCAAAAGTTTGCTGGCCCATGCGTGTATCTTTTCTAGCCAGGTAAATGTCTTGTGCATTTTGCAACATAAGGGCGTTGCTTGCTTCAACCACAACCGCGTCATAAGGCGCGGCTTCTTTATTTGCAATCGGTGAGTGGTTGTTTAATTTATTTTTCTCTGCCTTTCTTTATGCATTTCAATAACTTTTTTGATCTGCTCGCCAGCAAGTTTTACCGAATCCTGGGACTTCTTATTGTTTTCGATTTTCTGCAAAAGGACAAGGTTTTCAAGTTTGTTAACCTCGATTGATTTTTCGAGTTGGATTTTTTCCTGTCCGTTATTACCCAGCCTTATGTTAAGGTCTTTATTCTGATTTATAAGTCGTTGTTGCTGCTTCACTACTGCATCACTTGCCTGTTGTCCTTCATCGATTTGTGTCTGGATCTTGTCACGATAGAACTTTATTCCAAACTGGTATATTAATTTCTCAAGCTGTTTTTCGACAAGGGCAATATCGTTCACCGTCCATTCGGCAGCTTTGATGCCGAGCCAGACAGAAGTTTTTTCATCATGTCCGCCTGCTTTGGCATAGACAATACCTGTGGTGTATGCAGTGCCGCCAAGTGTTGGATTTTCCACGAATTGATATTCGCTTCCGTTCTTGGTTTTCCCTAAGTCCTTGACGAAACCGGTCCAGGCGGCGGTAACATCTTCTTTTTTTCCCTCCAGGTTGGTTGAATATCCCTCTGCGCTCTCTCCTTTAATTTTTTCACTTTTTTTGCTGACATCTACCTTTTGTGAATAGACACAGGTTGGTAGGCTTAAAGCAAAAAAAATTATCAACTTTTTCATCGTTGGTTGGTTATCTTGATGCAAAGATCATTTAAAAAAAATTGTTTTGGTAGCATCCATCTTAATTACCGGCGCATCTGGATTGGTAGGTACTCAATTAACTGACCTCCTCTTAAAAAAAGGATACCGGGTAGCACACCTCGGACGTTCGGCTAGGTCAGGTAGGGTTCCTTCATTTGTATGGAATGTTAAGAAACGAACTGTCGACAGGACGGCATTGAATGGTATCGATACGATCATTCACCTTGCTGGCGCAGGAGTAGCGGATAAACGATGGATACCGGAACGCAAAAAGGAAATTCTTGAGAGCCGAACGGAATCTTCGCTGCTTCTTTATGAAACATTAAAAAATGAAGACCATCATGTTAAGGCCGTTATCTCCGCTTCTGCTATTGGCATTTACGGATTTGGACTGGATGATAACGTTATCATGAGGGAAGAAACCAAGCCTGGAACAGATTATCTGTCAGACGTTGTTGTGCAATGGGAGCATGCTGTTGATCAAATAGGTTCCCTGGGTATCCGCGTTGCAAAAATTCGAATCGGTATTGTCCTAAGTGAAAAAGGAGGAGCCCTTCAGGAGATGTCCCAACCGATAAAATTATGGGTGGGCTCACCTTTAGGAACCGGAAGACAACTTCTAAGCTGGATTCACATTAACGATCTTTGCGAAATGTTTGTAAAAGGGGTGGAGGATAACTCTATGAGTGGTGCTTACAATGCCGTGAGTATTCATCCTGCAACTAATCGCGAAATGACAAACCTGATTGCGAAAGTTTTACATAAACCGCTTTGGGCTCCCGCCGTTCCCGCCTTTGTACTACGCCTTGTTGTTGGTGAAATGGCTGATATCGTTTTAAATGGAAGCAATGTGTCACCTGAGAAAATCCAAAGCAGCGGATTTCAATTTCAGTTTACCGATCTAGAGGCAGCCTTACGTGATCTATTTAAAGGACGATGAAGTAATGAAGTACTGGAAAACGCCTGAATTAGTTTCATTCATTTCTTTATCTTCGACTTTGAATTAATAAAGGAAGATAATACCTATGGCTACAAAAAAGAAGAAGAAAGGCGGCGAGGATCTGATTAAGCAGGCCCTGGAAGAAGAGCACCGCATCAGAAAAGCGTTTAAAGATAAGGACTGGGCAGAGATCAAGAGTTCCGACTCATGGGTGATCTTTAAAGTAATGAGTGAGTTTGTTGAGGGTTTTGAAAAACTGGCGAAGATCGGACCGTGTGTAACGATTTTTGGTTCAGCGCGGGTAAAGGCCGGGCATCCTTACTATAAAACCGCAGAGGAAATCGCCTATAAACTGGTTCATCATGGATATGGTGTTGTTACTGGTGGTGGGCCAGGTATAATGGAAGCAGGTAACAAAGGAGCAAATCGCGCAGGCGGTAAGTCGGTTGGGTTGAATATTTATTTACCACATGAGCAAAAAGGCAATCCCTATATTGATCCTGATAAATTGATAACGTTTGACTATTTCTTCGTGCGCAAAGTAATGTTTGTGAAATACTCTCAGGGATTTATAGTGATGCCTGGTGGATTTGGAACGTTAGATGAACTTACCGAAGCACTAACGCTCATTCAAACAAAAAAAATTGGGCGTTTCCCAATTGTGCTGGTGGGAAGGAAATTCTGGGCAGGCTTTATCGATTGGATCAAGAAAGTACTGGTTCACGAAGCCATGGTTCATTCAGATGACCTGTTTTTATTTAATGTAGTCGATACTCCTGAAGATGCGGTCAAGGTGATTGACGACTTTTATGCTAAATACCTGCTATCACCAAATTTTTGATGAGAGATCTTTCTCTGTTTATATCAATTGCAACGCTGGTTATTCTTTTCGGATACATCACGTATACCGGAATGAGCGGGGCGTCCATTGACGATGCCATTTCGGATGATGAGGTTGCCCTCGATGACGTAGGATCGGAGTCTCAGCAATTTATGGCAGTATCAATTGATGTTCCGAAAGAGTTTTCTTTTGCAGGTGAAAGCGTTCCATTAAACGATCCTGATGTCCGCGAGCGATTTGATAAAGAACTGCAAATCAACACCTACCTGCACAGCAATACGATGTTTTTAATAAAGCGGGCAAACCGATGGCTGCCACAGATTGATTCTATACTCGAGAAAAATGGTATTCCGCCTGATTTTAAATACCTGCCCCTGATTGAATCAGCATTGTTAAATGATGTTTCGCCCAAAGAAGCTGTAGGTTTCTGGCAAATATTGAAGACTTCCGGTAAAGAGCTTGGACTAGAGATCAGCAACGATGTAGACGAACGCTATGATCCAATCAAAGCCACCGTAGCCGCGTGTAAATATTTGAGGCAAGCCAATAGCAAATTCAAAAACTGGACATTGTCGGCCGCATCCTATAACAGAGGAATGAGCGGCGTGGGCAGAACGCTTGACAACCAGCGTGTAAATTCTTATTATGATCTGTATTTGAATGACGAAACATCGCGATATGTATTTAGAATTTTGGCTATTAAGGAAATCGTAGAACATCCCCAGAAATATGGATTCAAACTTGACCCGGATCATTTATATCAGCGGGAAAAATTGCGTTATGTGCGTGTAACAGAATCCATAAAGGATTTAATTGAGTTCTCGAAGAAAAATGGAATAAATTATAAACTGTTGAAGAGACACAATCCGTGGCTGCGGGATAAAGGGCTGTCAGTGAAAAAAGGTAAAACATACCAGATTGCGATCCCCAGAATACAGAACTGATGAGCAGAGCTTTCAGAAACAAAGGTTTATTCAGGCTGCTAAAGGCAGTGTTGATTTTTTGTCCTCTCTATTTCTATGGCTGTGCGATAAAGCCACCCAATGAACAAGGAACTTTTCGTCAATCGGATTTGGCTGAGCTAATTAAAATTGATCCGAAATTTAAACTGGACATACGCTACGCAACGAGCAATAACCTCGCAGAGAAACCGGTATATTCCGAGGCGAGAGCTTTTCTTCAACGACCAGCAGCGGAGGCATTGGTAAAAGTGAACAACGAGTTGCAGGCGCTAGGATTTGGATTACTGATCTTCGATGGATATCGTCCGTGGAGCGTTACGAAGATATTTTGGGACAGAACACCCAAGGCTGAAAAGAGATTTGTAGCAAACCCAAAGCAGGGCTCTAAGCATAACAGGGGATGCGCCATTGACTTAAGTCTGTATGACCTTAGTACAGGAAAAGAAATTCAAATGCCAGGTGCATATGATGAAGCCACTGAGCGATCGTATCCTAACTACACAGGAGGGACAGAGGAGCAGCGCAAGATGAGAGATCTGCTAAGACATAAAATGGAGGCTAATGGTTTCTCTGTCTATGAATATGAATGGTGGCATTTTGATTATAAAGACTGGAAGCAATACCGAGTTGAGAACATTCAATTCTCAGAAGTGAAACAGTAATAACCAATTAATATTCTGATCATGGAAATACGTCCTTATATTCTTTCCGACATCAACTGGAAGACCGTCAAAGAGACTTCCTATGATCTTGCCATTCTTCCATGGGGCGCTACCGAAGCCCATAACTATCATCTCCCATACGGTACAGATATCATAGAAGCCGAAAGCATTGCGGCGGCTTCAGCAAAAATTGCATGGGAGCTGGGTGCAAAGATTGTTGTTTTGCCGGTTATACCATTTGGTGTGAATACCGGCCAGTATGATGTAAAACTAGATATGAATATGTACCCAAGCACACAACTGGCAGTGTTAAGGGATGTGGTGGAGGTACTGGACCGTCATGGAATTCACAAACTGATAATTCTTAACAGCCATGGAGGAAATGACTTTAAAACAATGATTCGCGAACTGGGATTAAAATTCCCATCTATGTTTTTGTGTCAGTGCAACTGGTTTCAGGCGGTTGATCAGAAAGATTTTTTTGAACACAAAGATGACCATGCAGGCGAAATGGAAACCAGTGTGATGATGCAACTCACTCCGCATTTAGTTCGGCCCTTGTCCGAAGCTGGCGATGGAGCCGCAAAGAAATTTCGTTTCTCTGCCATTCGGGAAGGCTGGGCCTGGGCAGAGCGAAAATGGATGCAAGTCACGAAAGATACCGGCGTCGGCGACCCTCGCAACGCGTCTTCCGCCAAGGGTGAAAAATACCTTAAAGCCGTAACAGAAAAGGTCTCTAAATTTTTTCTGGAAGTGTCACGATCGAGCATCGATGATTTATATGCCTGATTTTGTTATCCTCTAATCCAGCTACTTCTTAGGTGGATCGATCATAATATGAGCCCTATGCGTTCCCGGGTTCATAATCCAAGGCATGCCCGGGGCACCTGGCTTTGCTGGTAATCCTGTACTTTCCGCAGTAGCATAAGGAATGTAGATCACCGATCGTGAATAGCCATCCGTAACTTCACCGGTAACGGCATTGTATTTTTCAGCGGGAGCAGAGAACACAACGAGTGATGCTGGCTGCTTGGGCATTTGAAGTTTGCCACTCTTTACTTCCTGTTCACGCAAATCAAATATTTCTTGAAAAGTCTTTCCGTCTTTCTTTTGCTCACGGCCTCTTGCCATAAAAGGCTCTAGACTTTTATGATAGCATGATACGCTCAGGCCCGGTTGAGTTGGATCATCAGCAAGGCACACCAGCTCATTCTCGCCTTTTCTTAAAACAATAAACTCACCTTTTGGCGAATACCCATAGACCATTGCTTTCGCCTTCGATTCGTCGGGTGCCGCAAGCAACGCTGTGTTAATTTGTATCTCTGCAGAAGGTATTGTCTGCGCCAAAGCAGGAAACAGACAAATCAGGATCATTAAAATAAAAAGGTATTTCATAGCGTTTGCTCGTTATATATGGTTGACGTCAATACGATTGTTTTTTGCAATTAAGAATCTAATGTAAATTATCTCCTCCTGGCTCCTCCCTCCTGACTCCTCCCTCCTCACTCCTCCCTCCTCCCTCCTCACCATCCTATTCCATAATCCTCACCGTGATTGCTCGACCCTCCCCAAAAACTTCCGTGAGCCCAGTCAAAATAAATGGCATTGATCGGTCCGCTGGTACGCTCTTGAAACGTCAGTTTGTATCCCATCCTTGCAAGGTCTTTTCTAACCCATGCTGGCATAGCACTATTCAACGTAAGTCCCCCTGGAACCTTTTCATGATTTCCAAAACTCGAATACATTTGAAGTGTTTTGAAACTCGGCGCTTCGGTAGATTCCTGAACGGTCATTCCAAACTCGACAATATTGAGGAAGAACTGCAGCAACAGCTGATCTTGTTCGTCACCGGCCTGTTTTGCAAAAGAGAGAAATGGCTTGCCATCTTTTAATGCAAGGCTGGGTGTTAATGTTACTCGCGGCCGTTTGCCTGGCTCCACGACATTGAACGGGCTTTCCTTCTCATCAAGCACAAAGGATTGCATTCGCTGACTCATACCCACACCGGTATTGCCTGCGATACAGGCGGGCACCCATCCACCACTTGGCGTAATAGAAACGACCCAGCCTTCTTTGTCAGTCGCTTCAACAGATGTCGTTCCAGCAGCAAAGTCCTCCGAAAATTTTTCAGTTGGAAAGAACAAAGAAGCCTGATCTCCCCACTTCTTAAGCAGATCAAGAAACGGATTTTGTTTGCCTTCAAATGAGTATGGATCGCCTGGTCCGATCTTTGGATCGTTCATTTCAGGATTCATTAGTTTCATCCTCTCACGAGCATACTCTTTTGATAAAAGACCTTTCATTGGTTGTTGGTCCTTCGCAAATGCAGGATCGCCGTAATAGAAATCGCGATCAGCGAAAGCAAGATTCATAGCCTGATACAACGTGTGGATATATCGTGATGAATTATAGCCCATGCTTTTCAGATCGTAATTTTCAAGGATATTCAGTGTTTGAAGAAGGGCCGGGCCTTGCGTCCATTGTTGAAGTTTATAAACTTCAATTCCACGATAGGTTGTCATCGTGGGCTCTTCGATTTTAACCTTCCAGTTTGCAAGGTCGGCTTCTGTAAACAAACCACCCTGTTCCTGCGAGCCGCGCACGATTTCTTTCGCAATATCACCCTTATAAAAACGATCGTATGCCGCATAAATCGCGTCCTTGCGTGTTTTTCCTTTTTTTAATGCCTGCTGTTCTGCATCAACAAGTTTTTGCAGAGTAGCAAGGAGATCTTTCTGTACAAATATTTCTCCGGCATCCGGCGCTTCTCTCTTGGAGCCGAGATGAGGAAGAAAGACTTTCTTCGAGTAAGGCCACTTTTTTATTTCTTCTTTGCCACGTTCGATGGAGTTGGCTGTTTGAGCTTCAATGGGATAACCATCAGCTAACTGCATGGCGGGTGCGAGCACATCTTTCAGACTCATCGTGCCATACTCGGCAAGCATCGTCAACAAACCACCGGGAGTACCAGGAGTAGTAGCTGCAAGCGGTCCAAATTCAGGAGGATATTTCATTCCCTTGCTTTTGAAAAAATCAGCGGTAGCGCCAGTAGGAGCAACTCCCAACGCGTTGATAGCAATTACTTTTTTGGTCTTGGGATTATAAATCAGCGCCTGAGTTTCTCCACCCCAGCTGAGCACATCCCACATGGTGGCCGTTGCAGCAAGCATAGCACAAGAGGCATCAACTGCGTTGCCACCTTTCGTAAAAATCATTGCCCCCGCGGTTGCAGCAAGTGGTTTACCTGTAATGGCCATCCAATGTTTACCATGAAGTGGCGGCTTTTGTGTTGTTACAGGAAAATTGTTGAATGATTGACTCCAGGCAGAGTTTACGAAAAGTGCCAATAGGGTGATATAAACTGCTTTTTTCATGGGGTGTCGTGGTTAAAGGCCGAAATCCTATTTCAGGCTTTCAACTTCTAATATAATAAATGAATACGTCGAATATCTCGCGTTTGTGACCAGAGGAAAAATCCGGGGAGAAGAGTTTATTCCTCATCTTCTATTTCTCGCGGGTCTTACATCTTTCACCTGTTTGCGTTCTACTTTTTAAGAAGCTTATCTTTGATCATTACGGAAATATCATGTTACAGGAAATCAAGGAAGCAGCAGAATTTATTCGTCGACATGGGATCACAGAACCCGAGGTGGGAGTGATCCTTGGGACGGGATTGGGAAATCTTTTTGTAAAAGAGATTAAGAATCCGGTTGAGATCAATTACAATTCTATTCCCCATTTCCCAGTTTCGACTGTAGAGTTTCATCGTGGTAAACTGATCTACGGAACCGTGAAAGGAAAAAAAGTGCTGGCAATGCAAGGTCGCTTTCATTATTACGAAGGATACGACACTCAACAGATTACATTACCCGTACGCGTAATGAAAATGCTGGGAGTTGAGCACTTGCTGATATCCAACGCGGCCGGCAACATGAATAGGAAGTGGAAAAAGGGTCAAATGATGCTTATCGATGATCACATTAACCTGCAACCTGATAATCCATTGAGAGGCGAAAATTTTGAAGTGCTGGGTCCGCGCTTTCCCGACATGAGTCAACCATATTCGAGCATACTTAATCGTAGGCTTATTAAAATAGCAAAGGATAAAAATATTAAACTCAACGTTGGAGTTTATGTTGGTGTAATGGGGCCAAATTTGGAAACTCGCGCCGAGTATCGATTCTTGCGACAGATCGGTGGAGATGCGGTGGGGATGAGTACCGTGCCCGAGGTTATTGTAGCCAATCACATGGGACTACCTTGTTGTGCGATTTCAGTGCTCACAGATGATTGCGACCCCGACAATTTGCAACCGGCGGTCCTTTCAGAAATCGTCAAAATAGCCGGAAAGGCAGAGGGAAAACTGACAGAACTTTACGTTGCCCTTATAAAGTCATTGTAGCAAGCAAGCAACCTTTGAGTTCTCATTAGCGTCTAATGGGGAAACCTCAATGCTCATGAAGTCAATAATATCTGCTTTTTGCCTTTTTTTGGCCTTTTCAGCGACTGCACAGAAGACTGATGGTGAATTTCACCTCGACAAGGAATATAAAATCAACCCCACAGGCACAATTGATTTAAGATGTTCAGACGCCAAGATTTATGTTACAGGTTCAAGCCGCATAACGGCTCATGTAAAAATTGACCGCGTGGTAACCACCAAAGGAATCATCTTCGGCGGACATAACGAATTTTCAGTAGACGTGTCAGAGGTAAACGGTGACCTCGAAATTAACGAACATTCTAACTCCGTTTCGATCGGGGTGGTCGGTTATCACTATGAAAAGTATACCATAACAATCGAGGCCCCGGAAGGCATGAGCCTAAAAGTAAAGGGCGATGATGGTGACTACTGGATAAAGAATATAGACGGAGCTATCTCAATGCAGGTTGACGATGCAGATATTAACCTTACTCAATGTTCAGGCAGTAAATTTTATTTTCGCCTGGATGACGGAGATGTTACTATGGACGAAGGCAAGGGGTCATTCGAATTAGATGCCGATGACTCTGATGTTAAAGTTTCGAATGCCAATTTCACCTTTGTTGAAGCCAAGGTCGACGATGGGGATCTCTCAATCGAAACTTCACTCGCCGATAATGGAGAGTATTTCATTGATGCACAGGACGGGCTGGTTTCTTTTGCTATCACGAAAGGCGGTGGCAAATTTGACATACGTCATGATGATGGAAGGATTATTACGGAAGGTAATTTTTCTACTGAAGAGGATTCTGAATCCCGTACACGACTCCTCCTTGCAAGCGGCACAGCAAGAGTAAATATCCATGCAGATGATGCCAGGGTGAAACTGATAAAGAGATAATTTTTAGGATTATTTTTTTGATTGAAAGGACGCACAGTTTAACGGCTTTGCGTCCTTTCTGATTTTTTCGTGCCTCTATTTGCGTGAGCCAGAGGGCCTTTTAGTGGAGCCAAAACACATTTTTATAGCTTTTTAAAACTTTATTCCCATGGTAGCCCTGCGTGGTATTTCACTGACCGATGGCTGCAGAACTTTGCCTATCGGATTGAACTGCCAGATGAATGGAAAACATTCCTACTCTCAGCTATTCTTGCGGTAGTTATTACAATTGCTACGGTTGGTTACCATGTAATTCGCGCCGCCGTTGCAAATCCTGTAAATTCGTTAAGGGACGAATGACTAGCTATACATCACAAATCCCTACACATTGTTTTAATGAAGCAAGCTTATCTGGACGTTTTGGAATAAACTCCTGAGCAACAAATCCCTTAAAACCGGTATCTACGATTGCCTGCATAATGGCGGGGTAATAAAGCTCCTGTGTGTTGTCAATTTCATTTCGCCCAGGAACTCCGCCCGTGTGGTAATGGCCGATATACTGATTGCGTTTTTTTATGGTAGCTATTACATCGCCCTCCATAATCTGCATGTGATAGATATCATATAGCAATTTGAAGTTCGGAGAACCCAGCTTTTCGCAAAGTTGTACTCCCCATTCAGTATGATCACACTGATAGTCTTTATGGTCAACTCTGCTATTCAAGAGCTCCATGCAAACTGTTATATTATGCTTTGCCGCAATCTTCATGACTGGCTCAAGGCCTTTTGCGCAGTTTTCAAGCCCTTTTTCATAAGAAAGGCCGTTTGCATTGCCGCTGAAGCAGATGACACTTTTCAGCCCGGCATCAGCGGCTTTGGGAATATTGAGGGCATAATCCTTTAACAATTGCTCATGCAATGACAGATCGTTAAAACCCTTGTTGAGACCAATCGGGGTCACATATCCCATTGCGCATGTAAGACCATGTTTTATGGCGATTCCCCATTGCTCGGAATTTAATAGCTCTACTGATTTCAATCCGATCTCTTTGGCGGACTTCACAAGGTCTTCTAATGCAATACTTGAATAACACCACTGACATACCGAGTGATTTATATTATTTTTTAAATCGTCAGGAAGAATGTCCATTCCCTTTGCGATTTGAGGTAGTCCCACTGTGCTCGCAGCACCCGCCGCGATAGTTCTGAGTGCTTGTTTCCGATTCATACCACAATTTAGAAAATACTACTGACACTATTTACCTCTTCACTTCATCTCTGTAGACGATTCCATCCTTCATTACGAATTTAACCTTGCGCAAATCTGAAAGATTCTTCGAAGGATCTCCCTGCACCGCCATCAGATCGGCTTTCCATCCGGCTTTGATGATGCCGATTTCATTTTCCATGTGGAGAGCCCTGGCATTTATTGCCGTAGCCGCTTTCAAAATATCCAGCGACTTCATGCCGCCATATTCCGCCATAAGTTCCATCTCATAGACATTTTCTCCATGAGGAAAGACTCCAACATCACCACCCATGCCAATGGTTACCCCAGCATTGACGGCGATTTTAAAACTTTTCTTTTTTTGTTTTACAGCGGCTGGCTCTTCTTCCTTTCCTTTTTTCCAACCATGATATTGATTAATCGCATCGACTGCTGCGATTGTAGGGAAGTAAGTTACTTTATGCTCCTTCATTAATTGTGCAGTCTCTTCATCTATAAAATCACCATGCTCAATTGTTTCAGCACCTGCGAGTATTGCCCGGCGAATAGCTTCTTTGCTTTTTGCGTGTGCGACAAAATAACGACCACTGCTTTTTGCAACTTCATTAACAAGCTTTAATTCATCTAATGTAAACGAAGGTTGATCCTCTCCTTTGGTACCCCAACGATAGTCAGCATAGATTTTAATGAAATCAGCCCCTTTGCCAATCTGATCGCGCACAACCCGTATAAGATTATCTCCATCCGCTGGCTCTGCGCCAAGCATGATCTCCATATCCGTATCATAACCTTTCGGTCCATAAGATCCTGTTGTAACAATCGCTCGCCCGGCCACAACCATTCTTGGTCCAGGAATAACACCCTCATTTATGGCTCTTTTCAGTGCTACATCTGAATAACCAGCTCCCTCTGTTCCAAGGTCCCGAACCGTTGTAAAACCTGCAAAAAGAGTGTTTTTTGCATGAACGGTCGCCCTGGCGGTGCGATAGGAATCCGACTCTTTTAATACCTGAACATCCCAGTCGGTAATGTTATAGGGGTACAGAAGTAAGTGGGAATGGCCTTCGATAAGTCCCGGTAAAAGTGTAATGCCAGGCATTGCCACCACCTGCGTCTCCTTGGCTGCTTTGATGGACTCTCTTGGGCCGGCACCTGATATTTTGTCGCCCTCTATCAAGACTACCCAGCCTTCATGCATCTCAGTTCCATCAAATACACGGTCCGGCTGAAACAGATAAGAAGTCTTTGTTTGGGAAAATCCAAGTGAACTCACAAACAATAAAATAAAGTACAGAGGTCGCATAATTTTTATTTAAGACATGGAAGATAGCTGAATTGAGTGAGAACGACCTACTATAGATGATTAGCGAGAAACAAGAATAAAAACGGTCAAAAAAAAGCGTAAAGCTTAGATAAACTTTACACTTTTGAATTTTGCTTTCAATTACTTAAGAGGCAGTCTCAACCGCATCTTTAAGTGTCACCCAGAAGTTATTGTAGCCTTCTCCAAGTTGGAGTTCCAGGGCGCCATTCGCAAGCATCTCAAGGATTGCCAGGAAATTGAAAATAAGAGCTACCCGCGTTGGCGTTAGCTCAAGCATTTCTGTGAATGATAGCATCCGCTTGCGGGTCAACTCATTCATAATATATTCCTTCTGCCCTTCAACCGTGTAGGGATATTGAACAACCTGATGAACGGGCCGGTTCTTCTCCTCGTCGTATCGTTTGATCACTTTTTCGAAGACCTGCATCAGTTTGTACAGGTCGACGTCCTGCAGTTCCGCCTCAACATTTACGCTTGCTGCCAGTGACTTAAGTTCCTTAGCGATGTTCCCCCGTTTCTCCTTCTGAAGTTCATCACTCTCCATCTTTTGGAAGGATTCCAGAACGGATTTGTATTTTTTGTACTCAAGTAAATGTTTAATAAGCTCTTCCCGGGGGTCAATCTCGTTACCAAGCTCGTCCAATTGGGGACGGGGCAGCAACATTTTCGATTTTATTCTCATCAGGGTGGCCGCCACCAAAATGAACTCGCTCGCCAGCTCTACATTCAGGCTTTCCAGGTGATGCAGGTAGTTTAGAAAATCGCTGGTGATCCTGGAGATTGGGATGTCATAAATATCGAGTTCATCCCGCTCAATGAAAAACAGCAGGAGATCAAAAGGGCCTTTAAAAAGGGGAAGTTTTACTTCAAAAGTTTCTTGCGTCATGGCGGGCACCGCGTGTCGCTGAAGCGTTGGCGGGGGCATAAAATTATTCAAATACCCGGATAAAACCGGAATGAAGTTCAAATCTGTAAATTTGTCCGAAATTTGACTTAAATCACCTTTAAACAGTTACCTTAATCTGCTGTTTTAGAATTACACGTTTTATATAGACTATGCTTATTACTCCGGGTAAACTTTTAGCCCAGATCAACAGTCCGGCGGATCTTAAGAAATTGGATCAGGCTCAATTGGTTCAGCTCTGTCAGGAGTTGAGGCAATTCATTATAGATAACGTCTCGGTCTATGGTGGTCATTTTGGTGCAAGTCTTGGAGTGACGGAACTGACCGTCGCATTGCACTATGTTTTCAATGCTCCGTTCGATCAGATTGTGTGGGACGTAGGCCATCAGGCATATGGTCATAAAATTCTTACAGGTCGCAAGGAAGAATTTCACACCAATAGAATTTACAACGGTATTTCTGGTTTTCCGAAAAGGAGTGAAAGTGAATACGACGCTTTTGGTGTAGGGCATTCTTCTACGTCTGTGTCTGCCGCGTTAGGCATGGCAGTTGCTTCCAAATATCTTAAACTGGACGACAAGCAGCATGTCGCTATTATTGGCGATGGTGCGCTGACAGGCGGTATTGCGTTTGAAGGATTGAATCATGCGGGGGTTTCTGATACAAACATTCTGATAATTCTGAACGACAACTGCATGTCGATTGATCCGAATGTGGGCGCCTTAAAAGACTACCTCACTGATATCACGACATCAAAAACTTATAATCGGTTTAAGGATGATGTCTGGAATCTGTTGGGTAAACTTTCGAAGTTCGGTAAGAACGCTCAGGAGATTGCCTCCAAAGTCGACACTGCCGTAAAGGCAACCCTGCTAAGCCAGAGTAACCTATTTGAATCGCTTAATCTGCGATATTTTGGCCCTGTTGATGGACATGACGTTGACCACCTGGTGGCAGTTTTAAATGACCTTAAGAACATTAAAGGTCCCAAGATCCTCCATTGTGTCACTGTTAAGGGAAAAGGCTATGCGCCTGCTGAAAATGGCAATAAAACCACGTGGCACTCACCGGGTACATTTGACAAGATCACCGGTGAAATACACAAGAAAGTGTATGAGAAGCCTCAGCCACCAAAATACCAGGATGTGTTTGGCCATACACTGGTAGAGCTTGCCAGAGCTAATGAAAAAATTATTGGTATCACGCCTGCAATGCCATCGGGTTCTTCGCTCAATATAATGATGAAAGAAATGCCGGATCGCGCGTTTGATGTTGGGATTGCCGAACAACATGCGGTCACGTTTTCAGCAGGACTCGCAACGCAAGGTTTAATACCATTTTGTAATATCTACAGTTCGTTTATGCAGCGTGCTTATGATCAGGTAGTGCATGATGTTTGTATACAAAACTTACCCGTTAACTTTTGCCTTGACCGCGCTGGATTTGCGGGCTCGGATGGACCAACTCATCACGGCGCATATGATCTGGCCTATTTCAGGTGTTTGCCGAATATGATTGTGGCAGCACCAATGAATGAGTCTGAGTTGCGCAATCTGATGTATACCGCACAACTTCCCAGAACTGGAAACGCATTTTCAATCAGGTATCCGAGAGGTCAGGGAGTATTGAACCAATGGCGAACACCTTTTGAAGAAATTGAAATAGGCACTGGTAGAAAAATAAGAGATGGGGAGGAGTTGGCTATTCTTACAATTGGCCACATTGGTAATTATGCGGTGGAAGTGTGTGAGAAAATTGAGGAACAGGGAATTCAGATTGCCCATTACGATATGCGTTTTGTGAAGCCGCTCGATGAGAAGATGCTTCATGAAATTTTTTCGAAATACAAAAAAGTAATAACAGTAGAAGACGGTTGCCTTCAGGGCGGATTAGGTAGTGCTGTTCTTGAGTTTATGGCCGATCATTCCTATTCAGCTGAGGTCCGTAGATTAGGTATCCCGGATGCTGTAATAGAGCATGGGGAACAGTTGGAACTTCAAAACGAATGCGGGTTCGGTCCTGAAGGAATTGAGAGGACCGTATTGTCGATGCTTGAAACGGTTTCAAAAATGGCATGACCAATGGCTTCTCTGTTTTCTAAGGACCAGGGAAGCGGACCAACATTGATATTTCTTCATGGATTCTGTGAAACCCACAAAATCTGGACTGATTTTACTCATCCTTTTGCCGACTCGTTCCGGGTAATCTCACCAGATCTTCCTGGCTTTGGCAATTCTGAAATGTTGCAGCCACCTTTCACTATTGATCAGGTTGGTGAATCCGTGGCAAATTTATTAATTCAAAATGAAATTAATGGCGCCGTAATTATTGGACACTCCCTCGGGGGATATGTTGGGTTGTCCTTACTGCAAAATTATCCGCAACTTGTTCAAGGTCTGGTTTTGTTTCATTCGTCAGTGTTTGCGGATGCCCCAGAGAAAAAGGAAAACAGGAATAAGATTATTGAGTTTGTAAAGAAGAATGGAGTTCAGCCATTCATTGACACATTTGTGCCTGGATTGTTTTTCAGCAAGGAGAACGATGGGATTAAGCAGTTGCATGACATTGCTTCTACTACAACGAAAGATGTGTTGGTAAACTATACTATCGCCATGAGGGATCGGCCGGACCGCAGTTCTGTGTGGTCTGAAAGCGCAATACCCAAGTTACTTATTGCAGGAAAGGAGGATACATCCGTTCCGATCGAACTTTCTCGGAAAATGTCAATAACAGGGAGGAATTTGAAGGTATTGGAACTAAACGAGACCGCTCATATGGGCTTTTTTGAAGCAAAAAGTGAGTGTGAATTGATAATTAAGAGATTTACCTACGAACTTTTTTAGATAAATAGATTTATTTTGGTTGGTATTGGAATTTTTCCCTTAATCCCGCTAAATTGGTGATTCAATTGACGGAGGCGAGAATAAAGGTTTGAATTGTAGGAATACGTAGAGTTTTTATATTTGTCTGTATTATAAACTGAAAAACTAAAACACCATGGTTCAAAGTAGTCCTTACGCATCCTGGAATGACATGGCCCATAACCTTGCCTATGTGTGCTGGGCAATCGGTATTTTGATTGCATTGGGGTACATTGTCAGACTATCCACAGTAACAGATAACAAAGACAAGTACGACTTCATTAACAAGAATGAGGTTAACTTTCTCTGGTACGCCAGCCTCGTTTTGATCCTTGGTGCCTGTTTCTACTTTAACGGGAATATTATTGAATTAACAACGATCCTTATTTTTGTAAGAGGATTCCTTACCATCATGTTAGGTATCATTGCTGCCTTAATTGTGCAGAACCTGTTAAAATTCTACTACCCATTCTTTATTGAGAAGCGTCTGAAAGTTCTGCGCTATGCGCCAAGAATTTCTCCGAAAACAGGCAAGCCAATGAAGTTGCTTAGTGAAGAAGAGGAAGACGTTCACCTCGATGAAGGTATGCAGGCAGAAGAAAACCTTTATTCCGTTGATTACGATGTTTGGAAGGATGAGGAAACTGGTTTTATCAAGATTGAAAAGTATTCAGGCCACCTACATGCCATACAATGCCCTGAATGCAATTATCAGACCTTTAAAGTTATGAGGGAAGAAATATTAAAGCAACCTACAGAGTTGGAAGAAGGTGAACTTATCAAGCATTATCAATGCAGCTATTGCGGATACAAGGCCAAGAAGAATGTGGCCCTCAAGCAGCAAATTAAAACCCCTGAAGCAGCTACGGCAACTACAGCTTAATAGATATTTACTATTGAAAACAGAAAAGACCCCGATCAATTGGGGTCTTTTCTGTTTTAGCACCTTTTCACACTATTGAAAGCTTGATCTGGTCAGCGTAAAAATTCATTCGCGAATGTCGGGTATCAAGTGGGATAATCTTTTCAATAAGATCTTTCTTGTGATTGTAGAAAACTTCGAGATAAAAATTTCCCAACAAATAAAGATTGACCTTATAACCATAATACCGGATACTCATTATGCATGATCCGTGTTCGTACAACAAACAGATTTGTTGATTCAAGGACTGAAGTTCAAAATCTTTATAAGCGATCACAAGATAAATTTATTAAAAAGTATTTCCAGGATCAACGAATAAGTAATCTTAGCTGATATTTTTCCTTTGCTTCAACAGGACCACAATGAGTTCAATTCAACATGTCTGGCCATTTGAGCAGACGCTTGTTGTGGACAGGCAGGATTGGGATTCACTTCGGTGTTTGAATATCCAGAGTGCCGCCGAATGCAAGCCCTCGCATAATTGATAATGCCTTAAGTTGACCAGAACGCGACGAGGTCAATTGATTGGAGATTGGATAGTACTGGTTTTCAAGCCGCTCTGGAGTAAAATGGGCCTTAAAAATGAATGTTTGCAAAATCCTCACGCCTATCTAACTTTGCATCCTCAACACGGTGGATGTAGTTCAGTTGGTTAGAACATCAGATTGTGATTCTGAGGGTCGTGGGTTCGAGCCCCATCATTCACCCAAAAATCGCCCCTTTTGCAAAATTGGGGCTTTTTTGTGCTCCATTATTAAAAAAACTATTTGACTGGCTAAGACAGGAATTAAACTTTGAAAAGGAGTCTCTTACCGTTGTGTCCCTCTATTATTTTGCCATTTTCGAATACCGAACGTCCTGAGACAAACGTGTTAATAATTTGTGAATTGAAACGCTGACCCTCAAATGGTGACCAACCGCATTTAGCTAATATATTTTTCTTGTCCACTGACCAGGCAGCGACTGGATCCACCAAAACCAAATCGGCAAAATAGCCTTCCCGAATAAATCCACGATCCTCAATCCGGAAAAGTATAGCTGGATTGTGACTCATCTTCTCAACAATCCGTTCCAACGAGATCTTGCCTTGATGAAAGAACTCAAGCATGGCGACAAGACTATGTTGCACTAATGGTCCGCCGGATGGAGCTTTGAAATAAGTGTTCTCTTTTTCCTCCAAAGTATGAGGAGCGTGATCGGTGGCGATCACATCAATATGATTGTCAAGCACTGCTTTGAGGATAGCCTCCTGGTCTTTCTTCGTCTTGATGGCAGGATTCCATTTTATTTTCGTACCAAGACGTGCATAGTCGGCATCATTAAACCAAAGATGGTGAACGCAAGCCTCGGCCGTAATCTTCTTTTGTTCAAGGGGAAGTACATTATTAAACAGCTGAACTTCTTTTGCCGTGGATATGTGAAGAATATGAAGCCGGCTACCATGTTTTTTTGCAAGCCCAACCGCAAAAGACGATGATTTATAACAGCCTTCTTCACTTCGAATGAGAGGATGATATTCCACAGGGATATCTTCACCGTACTTCTTCCTGAACTCTTCGGTATTTTTCCGAATGGTGGGCTCGTCTTCGCAATGGCTTGCAATCAGGCCTGGGAACTTTGAGAAGAAGCCTTCAAGAACCTTGGGGTCATCAACCAATAACTCGCCCGTAGACGATCCCATGAAAATCTTAAGGCCACATACTTTTTGAAGATCGGTCTTTAATACTTCCTCCAGGTTGTCGTTGGAGGCGCCAATGAAGAAAGAATAATTGGCAAGAGAATCCTTTGAGGCAATTGAATATTTCTGCTCCAGAAGCTCTTGTGTAAAAGTCGGCGGTACAGTATTGGGCATCTCCATAAAGCTGGTTATGCCACCTGCAACTGCCGCTCTGGACTCTGTATAAATCGTCGCTTTATGAGTAAGGCCCGGCTCCCTGAAATGTACCTGATCATCTATCGCACCAGGAAGCAGATAGTGTCCCTTAGCATCGATGACTTTGGCATCTTTGGCAGAGAGGTTTCGACCTATTTTTTCAATCCTTTCATTCCGAATCAGAAGGTCACTTTCTATGACCTTACCTTCGTTTACTATCTTCGCGTTAACAATGAGCGTATTCATTCATTGACAAAGATAAATCTATTTTGTTTTGGAAGACACTAATAATTCATGGGACAGCCTGAAACTCAACCCTCAGCTATTGAAGGCAATTGCCGAAGCAGGCTTCAAAAACCCAACCGAGATTCAGCAAATGGTGATTCCTCTGGCTTTGGGGGGTCAGAATGTAATCGGGATAGCTCAAACCGGCACTGGCAAAACGGGGGCCTATCTGCTGCCAGTTCTGAAAAAGATAAATTTCGCCCAGGGAAAGGAAGTGAGGGCCCTCGTTCTGGCTCCCACGAAGGAGTTGGTGGTTCAAATTGCGGAACATGCAAAAGCTTTGGCAAAATTTACAGACTTGCGTATAGGCGTATTGTATGGAGGAGTTGGACCCAAGATTCAGATTGAAACCCTCCAGGCAGGTGTCGACTTACTAATTGCAACGCCGGGCCGTTTTATGGAAATTTATTTTCGCAATGAGATCCCTATCAAACAAATAAAAACATTGGTGTTGGATGAGGCTGACAGGATGTTGGATATGGGATTCATGCACCAGCTGAGGAAGATCTTTGAAGTGATTCCATCAAAACGACAGAACTTGCTTTTTTCCGCCACCTTTCCCGCAAAGGTTGAAAAGTTATCGCAGGAGTTTCTGGAATTTCCTATAAAGGTAGAGGCATCGCCTCTCGTTATGGCTGCACAGCAGGTTGATCAGGAGTTGTACCATGTGCCAAATTTGAAAACAAAAATTCACTTGCTCGAGTACCTGTTACGCGATAAGGCGGACTTTAATCGTGTGATGATCTTTACACGTACAAAAGATTCGGCCAACGATGTGTTTAAGTTCCTGGACCGTAAGCAAATGGGACCAGTGCGGGTTATTCATTCCAACAAAGGTCAGAACAGTCGTATAAATGCGATGAACGAATTCAAGGAAGGCGGTTTGCGCATCCTGGTTACGACCGATGTTGCTTCGCGTGGAATTGATGTGACGAATGTTTCGCATGTGATTAACTTTGAAGTTCCAATGCAGTATGAGGATTACATTCATCGGATTGGTCGAACGGGTAGAGCTTTTCAAACAGGGAAGGCCATCACCTTCGTGAATGAAGCTGAACGTTATCATGTTAAGAAGATCGAGGAATTGATGCGAGAAAAAATAGGATACAGAAAATTACCAGCTGATATAGTCGTTGAGCCTACTCCCCCGGTGGAAGCTCAGAAAATCGCAAGGGAAATTGACCGGCAGAAGAGATATGAGGATCCCGAATTCAGGGGAGCCTTTCATGAGAGGAAAAAGTAATTTGAAAATAACGGATGGAAAGTTCGTCGGGAACTGGGGTTCGCTGGAAATAAAAGTATTAATCTAAAAAAAGAAAAGACCGCCGTAGTGACAGCGATCTTTTCTTCTTTTTTGCCGACAGGCCGTAAATTGACTATCCGTTCATCGAGATCAGGAACTCCTGATTATTTCTGGTTCCCTTCATCTTACTTAATAAGAATTCCATTGCCTCGATTGAATTCATATCGCTCATATATTTCCGAAGGATCCACACACGTGCAAGTTCATCATCTTTCATCAGCAATTCTTCACGGCGGGTTCCTGACGCAGGTACATCAATGGCAGGATAAACACGCTTGTTTGAAAGCTTTCTATCCAACTGTAATTCCATGTTGCCTGTTCCTTTGAATTCTTCAAAGATAACTTCGTCCATCTTCGAACCGGTATCAATAAGCGCTGTTGCGATAATAGTCAGTGAGCCGCCATTTTCAATTTTGCGGGCTGCTCCGAAGAAACGCTTTGGTTTATGAAGGGCGTTTGCATCTACACCACCGGAAAGGATCTTTCCGGAGGATGGAACAACTGTGTTGTAGGCGCGGGCCAGACGGGTAATAGAATCCAGAAGGATCACAACGTCATGGCCACACTCGGTCATGCGTTTTGCTTTTTCCAATACGATGCTAGCGATTTTCACGTGACGATCTGCTTGCTCGTCAAAAGTAGACGCTATTACTTCCGCGCGCACGCTGCGTGCCATATCTGTTACTTCTTCGGGGCGCTCATCGATCAGCAATACAATCAGATAAACTTCCGGATGATTTTCAGCAATAGCGTTGGCAATTTGTTTCAACAAAACTGTTTTACCTGTTTTTGGTTGAGCTACGATCATACCACGTTGTCCTTTTCCGATTGGAGCGAACAAATCGAGGATACGGGTCGACATGTTATCAGGTGTTGTACTGAGTTTAAGTTTTTCGTTAGGGAAAAGTGGAGTAAGGTATTCGAACGCTACACGGTCACGAATCTCTTCCGTCGTTTTTCCATTGACGTTGTCAACTTTGAGGAGCGCAAAATATTTTTCACCTTCTTTTGGAGGGCGGATCTGTCCACGTACGGTATCACCGGTTTTCAGTCCCAGTAATTTGATTTGCGAAGGAGACACATAAATATCATCAGGGCTGGCGAGATAGTTATAGTCGGAAGACCGTAAGAATCCGTAACCATCCTGCATCAACTCCAAAACACCTTCATTGGTGATAGCACCATCAAAGTCTTTGATATTTAAGATCCTGGCTTGTTGCTGTTTGTCTTGCTGGAATTCGCGGGGAGGTGCTTCGATCGAATTGTTGGGGGGTTGCTGGGTGTTGGACTGCTGCTGGGTTTCTTCGAATTTGGGCTGTGGTTCTTCAAATCGCTGTGGCTGCTGTCGCTCGTCGTCCTGTCGTTCGGGCTGCTGCTGCCGTTTTTCAACGGGAGGTACAACTTCTTTTTTTGACGGCGCTGCTGGCGGGGCAACATTTTCGCGACGACGTGGACGCATTTTGCGGTCTGCATCGTCGGCTTGTTTCTTTGAAGGCGCAGCATCTTCTTTCAAAGCTTGCTGATCGAGAATTTTGTAAACGAGGTCTTGCTTGGCAAGCTTCTTGGCGTTCTTTACGCCCATTTCTTCGCCTATGTCCTTTAATTCAGACAAGAGCCTGACATTTAAGTCGTCAATAGTATACATGAGGATTAAAAAAAGTAGTTGATATGTTGATTAATAAGTAAGTGAAAAGTCACGCTAAGTGATCGGATGAATTCCGATGCTAAAATTGAGTTTGAATAAGTAAGAACGGTAAAATGATGAATTTATCTATTGGGAACGGCCAGGGAAAGCCTGAATGACAGTGCAAGTATAGGTCAAAATGGAATATTATCAAATTCGACAGGGAAAATTGTGCCTTATACCCCCGTACAATCGATAAACTGACAGGTTTGTATGAAGAAGGTTGTAATTTTGTCGATTAAACGGAATACGCAATGTTGCAAATCAATGTCATTCGGGAGAATGAGGAGAAGGTCATAGCCGGATTGAAAAAAAGAAATTTTAAGGATGCTGGGCAATTGGTGGCCGAGGCAATTCATCACGATAAGGAAAGACGAACAAAGCAGGTTGCCCGTGATGAGGCCAGCGCTGCCGTGAATGTAATGTCAGCGCAGATCGGTGGGTTGATGAAGCAGGGAAAGAAGGAAGAGGCTGAAAATATCCGATTACAGGTTGCCGGAAAAAAAGAGAGTATAAAACAGCTGGAGGAAGAGGTTGCCGCAGAGGAGAGCAAGCTTCAGGAGGTTCTCTATAAAATCCCGAATGTCCCTTTTGAAAAGGTGCCTGCAGGAAAAGGAGCGGAAGATAATCTTACAGTGCATGAATTTGGTTCCATACCAACATTGTATGCAGATGCTCAGCCACATTGGGATCTTATTAAGAAGTATGACATCATTGATTTTGATCTTGGGAATAAAATAGCCGGTGCTGGCTTTCCTGTTTATAAAAACAAGGGGGCAAAACTTCAGCGCGCACTCATCAATTTCTTTCTCGATGAGGCCGCCAAACAAGGTTACGCGGAAGTGCAGCCGCCGATTGTGGTTAACAAAGCCAGCGGTTATGGCACCGGGCAGCTTCCCGACAAGGAAGGGCAGATGTATTTTATAACAGAAGATGAACTTTACCTGATCCCCACAGCGGAGGTCCCCATTACTAACCTCTACCGTGATGTGATTGTTAATGAGCAGGATCTGCCGATAAAGAATGCCGGCTACACGCCTTGCTTCCGCCGGGAAGCGGGGAGCTGGGGCGCTCATGTTCGTGGTTTGAATCGTCTACACCAATTTGACAAAGTTGAGATTGTTCAGATAAGAAAGCCAGAAGAATCCTATCAAACTCTGGAAGAGATGAGTGCGTATGTGCAAAGCCTTCTTGAGAAATTGGAATTGCCTTACCGTAAATTGTTGCTTTGCGGAGGTGATATGGGATTTAATTCTGCAATGACCTACGATATGGAAGTTTATGCCGCCGCGCAGCAACGGTGGCTCGAAGTAAGCTCTGTTAGTAATTTTGAAACCTTTCAGGCAAATCGTTTGAAACTCCGTTACAAAACGAAAGAAGGTAAAACTCAGCTATTACACACACTCAATGGCAGTGCTCTGGCGCTTCCGCGAATCGTTGCCGCTATTTTGGAAAACAATCAGACGAAAGATGGCATTCGTGTCCCATCTGTATTAGTACCGTATACAAAATTTGAGATGATTGACTCAAATCCATAATTCATAATTTAAAACTATAACTCACACTTCACTTGACTTTTCAGGATTTTCATTTTGACATTAAACTTCAGGAAGGCCTTGATTCGATGGGTTATGAAAAGCCGACTCCAATACAGGAGCAGGCTATCCCCATAATTTTAGAAAACAAGGATATTATTGCTTGTGCCCAAACCGGTACAGGGAAGACAGCCGCATACCTTCTGCCGGTTATTCATAAAATTATCAATACAGATCACCGGCATTTAAATACACTGATAATTGCCCCTACGAGGGAATTGGCCCAGCAAATTGATCAGCAGATTGAAGGTTTTGCATATTTCACAGGTGTAAGCTCAATACCCGTTTATGGTGGCGGTGATGGGGCAACGTGGGATCAGCAGCGCAAGGCTCTTGATCACGGTGCTGATATTATTATCGCAACTCCTGGCAGATTGATTGCCTTGCTCGCCGGCGGTACCGTGAAACTGGAGCACCTGAAACATCTTATTCTTGACGAAGCCGATCGCATGCTGGACATGGGCTTCTATGAAGACATCGTGCGAATAATTAACCTCCTTCCAAAGGAAAGGCAAACGCTTTTGTTTTCGGCGACTATGCCTCCGAACATCCGGAAGCTCGCTAACAAAATATTAAATCACCCTGCTGAAGTTAATATATCCATTGCAAAGCCGGCAGAAGGAATATTACAGCAAGCTTACCTGGTTCATGATACCAATAAAGTTACCCTCATCAGAAAACTACTGACATCGGGCAACTTTACCACCGTAATCATATTTGCTTCCACGAAAGAAAGTGTAAAAAAACTTGACCAGACATTGTTAAGGGCCGGCCTTCCTGTAAAGGCATTTCATTCTGACCTAGAGCAAGCAGAGCGTGAGGAAATCCTGAGAGCTTTTAAGAGCAAGCAAATCAGCATCATTATCGGAACAGATGTGCTTTCAAGGGGTATTGATGTCGAGGGTATCAGCTTGGTTGTAAATTTTGACGTTCCTCCCGACCCAGAAGATTATGTGCATCGTGTAGGTCGCACGGCGCGCGCGGCAACAACCGGCACTGCCATTACCTTTATTAACGATAAAGACCAACGCAAGTTTTTCAATATTGAAAACATGATAGGGTCAACTATACCCAAACTTCCGTTTCCGGAAGCGGAAGGTGAAGCGCCTCTTTATCAGCCAGAGGTTCGACCAAAAAAATCTTTTGAAAAAAAAAGAACTCCACACAAGGGAGGCTCCAAAGGAGGCTTTAGAAAAAGATAATTTTCTACTGCTTTTTTAATGTTAGAAGGACTTCATTCAGTTTCAGAAGTGCCTCCACCGGACTGATCGTGTTGATATCTATTTTTCCAAGAAGTTCCTGAACTTCCTTGAACTTAGGATCCATTGCAAAAAGGCTCATTTGAAAATTCTCTTTTGGTAGCTCTGCAAGCTTTTTTTTTCCTTCATTCTTGTTTTTGTCTTTTTCCAGAAAGTGGAGAATTTCATTGGCCCGCAGAACAATCTTATTAGGCATGCCTGCCATCTGAGCAACATGGATACCAAAGCTGTGTTCGCTTCCACCTTCTTTCAGCTTTCGCATAAAAATGATTTTGTCGCCAGCCTCTTTTACGCTCACGTTAAAATTCTTTACGCGCACAAGATCTTCTGCCAATTGATTGAGCTCATGATAGTGCGTAGCAAACAATGTTTTGGGTCGTACGTCCTGGAATTGATGTAGGTATTCGACAATAGCCCATGCGATGGAAACACCGTCATAAGTACTGGTACCACGGCCGATTTCATCCATCAGAATGAGACTTCTGTTGCTGAGATTGTTGAGGATGCTGGCGGTTTCGGTCATCTCCACCATAAACGTGGACTCGCCCCGTGATAGATTATCCGAAGCACCAACGCGTGTAAAAATCTTATCGACGATACCTAGACGCGCATGTGCCGCAGGGACATAGCTACCCATCTGGGCCATTAAAACAATCAGTGCGGTTTGCCTGAGCAAAGCTGATTTACCTGCCATATTAGGACCCGTAATGATGAGAATCTGGTAGGTATCGTTGGAGAGATAAATGTCGTTAGGAACATAATTTTCTCCTGGTGGAAGTTGCTTTTCGATTACGGGATGTCGGCCCCCTTCGATAATGATATCTGTCGTGTCGTTGATTTCGGGTTTTGAATAACGGTTAGCTTTTGCCGAAAAGGCGAAAGACAACAGGCAATCCAACACTGCAATCACTCGGGCATTTTGCTGGATCTGAGAAACATAATCAGCGGCATGATGCACAAGTTCAAGAAAAAGTTTTTGTTCAATTATGGTGAGCTTCTCTTCAGCATGCAGAATTTTTTCTTCGTAGATTTTTAATTCTTCGGTAATAAACCGTTCTGCATTAACGAGGGTTTGCTTACGAATCCAGTCACTTGGCACCTTATCCTTATTGGCATTCGATACTTCGAGGAAGTAACCAAAAACTTTGTTATAAGAAATCTTCAGCGAATTGATGCCCGTACGATCTACTTCGCGCTTTTGTATTTGCAGTAGATAGTCTTTGCCAGAAAAGGCAATAGCACGAAGTTCATCCAGTTCAGCATTGACGCCTTCTTTAATGATGCCACCCTGATGGATGAGCATTGGTGCATCATCCTTAAGTTCTTTTTCAATTTTTTCGAGAAGGAACTCACATCTATTCAACTGGTCTCCAAGTTTTTTTAGATCAGGTGTCGACGAAGCCGAAATCAATTCTTTTATAGGAAGGATTGCCAGAAGCGATCGTTTCAATTGAACTAACTCGCGGGGATTGATCCTGCCAACCGCCACTTTTGAGATTAGCCGTTCAAGATCAGCAATCTGGCGCAGGTGATCTGTAATTTTCTCGGCCAGCTCTGGTTCATGAAAGAATTTTTCTACTACGGACAAACGCTCATCAATGGATAATTTCTCTTTCAAGGGCAGCACCATCCACTTGCGCAGCTGGCGGGAGCCCATGGGAGTGATAGTTTGATCAAGAATTTGCAAAAGCGGTACGCCGCCCTCGTGTGGAGAGTTTACGAGTTCAAGATTGCGAATCGTGAATTTATCTAACCATACATATGTTTCTTCATCAATTCGCGAGATGGAAGATATATGATGTGTGTCCCTGTGTTCTGTGGCCTCGAGATAATGAAGTATGGCACCAGCAGCGATGATTGCTTCATTCAATCCATCAATGCCAAAGCCTTTCAGGGTGGTTGTTTTGAATTGATTTACCAGTTTTTCAAATGCAAAATCGAAAGCATAAATCCAATCATCCAGGGTAAATGTCGCGTACTCATCACCAAAATGATGTTCGAGCTGTTCACGGTGACCCTTACAGAAAATAATCTCTGATGGATTCAGGCTCTGTAATAGCTTGAGTATATAATTCTCACTTCCCTGAGCACAAAAGAATTCTCCCGTACTGATATCAAGAAAGGCTATGCCAAGAGTACCCTTGGCGGCAAAAACCGAGGCAAGAAAATTATTTCGCTTTCTTTCCAGAACGTTGTCATTGTATGACACCCCCGGTGTTACGAGTTCCGTTACGCCGCGCTTAACTATACCTTTTACAAATCGTGGGTCTTCCAGCTGGTCGCAGATGGCAACCCGGTGTCCAGCGCGAACGAGTTTTGGAAGATAATTGTCAAGCGAGTGGTGAGGGAAGCCCGCCAGTTCAATTTCTGAAGAAGAGCCTGCTCCTCGCTTGGTCAGAACTATATCCAGGACTTTACTGGCTTCAATAGCGTCCTGCCCGAAGGTCTCATAAAAATCGCCCACGCGAAAAAGCAAGAGTGCCCCCGGATACTTCGCCTTGATGGCGTTGTATTGCTTCATTAGCGGCGTTTCTATGGTGGGAGCCATCAGGGGAATTTTTGAAAGCCCGAAAGTAATTATTTGACTTCATTTAATTTCTCGCTGATCGAAGGGACTACCTGATCAATTTCTTCTGGATTTTAACAGGCCATCTTTCACAATTTCCTTGTCCTGGATCATCGGTAATGGAGAATAGGTTGATAAGGGCTTTGATCCGGCTTAAAGGTGAGCGAGAAAGATGGACATTCGTAAATGCATAATCAAGGAGAAACTGAGGTTGTTTAATGGGAAGAAATTATTTCCTTCTGCTCGCGCATTGAAACGTAGAGTCCCCAATAAGTCCGTGTTACACGCCATCAAAAAACTGCTGAATTGTAGAATTTTCAGTGAGCAAATGAGTATAAGGTATTTTTGATAGCGTCTCACCCCAAATTTCTACTGTTCACCCCGTTATTTTGAGAATTATTGCAACCAAGGAGTTAGATTTTAAGTTTGTGGAATATGGAACAGCCTAGTATTGTTGAAATGGGTGCGCCGCCGTCATTTGTTAAAGGAATGGCAGAGCGCATTACAGCCGCTCTGAAGGCGCCATTTCCTTTTTACCTTAATGATAACCGAAAGAATTTTGTACTGGTATTCAGTATCAGCGTTTTTGTGACAGGATTCCTCTACCTGTTCAGAACCCCAACGGATAATAATTTTTCGGAAGGACTTCAATGGCTGCACGGGTCAATTACGTTTGCTTGTCTCACTTTTAATATCATTTTCTTGCCTAAGATTTTTCCTGCTGCGATGGACCCCGTGACATGGACGTATAAGAAATACATCTTTCTCAATTTTGGGCACTTGTTATTGATCTGGGTTGCCTGCACCGTAGTGGAGAAGCCCATATTTTGTCCTGACTTATCATGGTTAACGGTTTCATCACAGGTTGGTACCCAGGTGGCTTTGAAGGGAATAATACCCATCGCGATCACTACTTTGTTTTTAAAAGCTCATTTACTTCAACAAAATCTTCAGGAGGCCATCACAATTAATCAGGAACTTCAAAAAATCCAAACGCTGAAGAAAGATGCCCCAAAGGCAGATAATCAGGTTACACTTTATTCTGATACTAGCGAGAGTCTTTCGTTTAACCTGCCTGACCTTCTTTTCGTTGAAGCGGATGATAACTATTCAACCGTTACCTGGAAAGAGCAGGATAATATCCGAAAGAAGCTGCTACGCGTGAACCTGAAAAATATTGAATCACAGCTGAATAACTCTTTTGCCTTGAGGTGTCACCGTTCATTTATCGTAAATGTGAACGCAATATGTGCTATTTCCGGAAACACGAATGGGTATAAGCTCAAAATTACCGGCACTGATTTTTCAATTCCTGTGTCTCGCCCTAAAGGGAAAGAGGTTATGGAGAAGATCAGTCAGCTGCGAAACATGATGGAACTCAGTTAGCCGTTGGCCCCAAAGAGACACGTTTCGCCCCATCCCTCGTCATTCACATCAAAACCAAGGTCCTTTGCCCCAAAGCGACTTTTTACCGGCCTTCCGGTTGTGACGTCTGCGTTATTGCTGAAAAATAAAAAAACATTTATGAAAACAGCCATTACATTATCTTTAGTTTTTGCTGCTATTGCGGCTATTGCGCAAACTTCTGAGTTACCTAAAAAGGAATTTGTTATCGATTTGTCTGAGAATATTATTTATCTCAAGCCAGGCGAACGCAAACAGATTACAGTATCGATACTCAGGTCCAAATACTATGCTAAGGAAAATGCGACTTTAGGATTCTCTACTGCTTTGCCAAAGGAAATCACCGCTCACTATGAGCCATCGGAAGGGAAAATTGAAAAAAGCGTGATCATCATTGCAGCAAGTTCGGTGGCTGCCGTTGGAACGTATCAGATCGTGCTGAACGGAACTCTGAATCATGTCACAAAGGGCTCGATTTTGAAGATTTTTGTCAGCAATGAAAATGTTGCATCGAAAGAGTAGAACTAGTGAGAATTAGGATGTGAAAATTGAGTTGCAGTGTTTCGTAACTGTCGTTGAATTCTCACATTCTGATTCAACTTTTTTTCATGGCGACAATAAGCCACATCTTATCTCCTTTCTCTTTTGTGCGATCAACGAAGGGGTCTTGATGTTTTAGAATAGTAAATCCGGCCTTTTTTAAGTCTTCCATCGCAAACTCCATACCCAATTCATGCTTCCCTTCCTGTTCACTCCTTGATAGTTTCCTGCGTTCTTCTGCAAGGGGTTCACATAAAATCAATCGACCACCAGGTTTGAGCGCAGACTTAATGTGTTGAAGAACGAGATCATGTTGATCCATCTCGTGGTAGGTATCGAGAATGAACACCGCATCAAGAGAATTTAATGGGAGATGGGGATTGTCGTAATCCCCCTTCACAGGAATTACATTTTCAATACTTCGTTTTTCAAGGTTGGCTTTTAGCTTGTTGAGCTTTCCCTGCTCCACATCTACCGCAAATACTTTTCCGTTGCTGCCTGTGACGGTTGACAGTTTAACACTCAGATAACCTTCATGACAACCGATATCTGCCACATGGCTTCCCAATTTCAGCTTTCCATAGCGTATTAGTTCATCAACGTTCTGCCATCGGTCGCGATCCGCCCAGGCACTTTCGCTATAGACATTTTTCCATTGATCTTGGAACGGTGGGGTCCAGCAAAATAAAATCAGGAAAACAGCGCTTGCTTTCATTTTATTTCAAGGTAAGGGATCGAAACTACCATAAAGAGGCACAGGTTATCTCAAATCTCATCAGTAAATTCTATTTTTCGAAATGAAAAAACTCAAGCTGCAGGAATTAGGGCGAATTTCAATAAATGAATTCAAAGGAGCTGAAAAACTTCCCGTTTGTATTTTTCTGGATAACGTAAGAAGTCTTCACAATGTGGGATCAACTTTTCGCACAGCCGATGCTTTCAGACTAGAGAAAATTTATCTTACAGGCATTACGGGGACACCACCGCACCGTGAAATTCACAAAACAGCGCTTGGTGCAACCGAGTCTGTTGAGTGGGAGTATCATGAAAGTCCCTCGAATGCAATAGCGGCATTAAAGAAGGGAGGGTATACCGTTCTGTGTATTGAACAGACAACTGAAAGTAAACCCCTTGATGAATTCAAACCAGATCCTGAGCGAAAATACTGCCTCGTATTTGGCAACGAGGTAAATGGTGTAAGCGAGGAGGTCATTGAATATGCCGATGTGGCA
The DNA here is from genome assembly GCA_038229375.1 of Cytophagales bacterium. Classification (GTDB taxonomy): domain Bacteria; phylum Bacteroidota; class Bacteroidia; order Cytophagales; family Cyclobacteriaceae; genus ELB16-189. The sequence goes on from JBBRON010000001.1 coordinate 437,611, forward strand.
TTGGAGATACCCCAAACCGGGACAAAGCACTCACTGAATATATCTGTTTGCGTTGGGATAGTGGTATGGGAAATCTTTAGAAAGCTTAAATTGTAATATCAGAAAAGACGGGGTATTCAGGATTTCATACCTTTGCTGTGACTCAACGTCAATGATATGAAAAAAGTAATATTAATGCTTGCTATTGGGGTTCTTGCAGCCGAAACGTATGCTCAAGATGCGACAGGTGCTGCAGGAGGCTGTGAGTTGGCTACTGTGATTCAGGTGGATGGAAAAGCTGAAGAGTGGCCCATGACATGGGTAGTGGACGACGATAAAATCTTTAGCTATAATGTCTGCAGTGACAACAATAATATTTACATCCGTATGAAAACCAATGATGAGGCGACAAAGAGAAAGATTGCCCATTTTGGTTTGACTATCTGGATGGATGCCAATGGTAAGAAAAAGAAAAAATTAGGCCTTCGCTTTCCTACAGGTGTCGAAGCAAAAGAACGCACAGATTTACTTTCTAAATCAGAAAATGAGCGCAAGGACATGAATGCACTTCAGTTGAAAGACTTCCGCGCGAAATTAGACCACGATATGATTCAGGACCTGGAAGTGCTTGAGCTTATCGGTTTGGCGGATGATCCGTTGACCAGTACTCGTTCCGGTATCACAAATGGATTAAAAGTAGCAATTGCATCTGAGGAGGATGGAACGTATATGTATGAAGCTTTGATTCCATTCAAATCCTTCCGCCTTTCAAAAGCTTCTATTACAACTTTGTCAATTGGATTTGAAACAGGCAGATATGATCCGCCTGCACAATCAGCAAAGGCGGGTGCAGCGAGTGTGCCGCAAGGCGGTCCGGGCAGAGGCTATGGTGGCTATGGTGGCTATGGCGGTTACGGAGGTTTCGGAGGATACGGCGGGCCCAGTGGCATGAGCCGTGGACTGGGCGGGTCTGCTCGCGGAAGTAATCCTATGATGTATAATACCTCAGCTTGGGTATTTGTTAAATTGAAATAATATTTCCTTGCAAGAGTCAGACCGGTATAATCAACGCGGAGTTTCCGCATCAAAGGAGGAGATTCATCAGGCCATACAGCACCTGGACAAAGGTCTTTTTCCAAAAGCCTTCTGTAAAGTAGTTCCTGATTTACTTTCGGGTGATGATGCGTATTGCACTATCATGCATGCCGACGGTGCAGGCACGAAATCTTCCCTTGCTTATATCTATTGGAAAGAGACAGGCGACCTATCCGTTTGGAAAGGCATTGCCCAGGATGCGATCATCATGAACGTGGACGATCTCTTGTGCGTAGGCACTACCGGCCCCATATTTCTGTCATCAACAATCGGAAGGAATAAAAATCGTATTCCCGGTGAAGTGATATCTGCCATTATTCAGGGTACTGAAGACGTATTGGCAATGCTGCGTTCGTTTGGAATGGAAATTTATAGTACCGGTGGGGAAACCGCCGACGTAGGTGACCTTGTCAGAACAATTATTGTTGACAGTACAGTTGTCACACGCATGAAGCGAAAAGATGTTATTGACAATAGTCGTATCAAAGCAGGCGATGTTATTGTCGGTTTGGCTTCTTCCGGACAGGCAACTTATGAGACCGAGTACAATGGTGGGATGGGCAGCAACGGCCTAACTTCGGCGCGGCACGATGTGTTCGCGAAAGAGTATGCCCGCATCTATCCGGAATCTTACAATCAGGAGGTTCCCGAAGATCTGATATATAGCGGAAAGTATAAAGTCACCGATGAACTGCCCGGCGTACCGATTAACGTTGGTAAGCTTGTTCTTTCTCCCACGAGAACCTATGCACCAATATTGATCGAGGTGTTGAACGAATTAAGACCACAGATCCATGGACTGGTCCATTGCAGCGGAGGCGCACAAACGAAAGTGTTGCATTTTATTGAAAATCTTCACGTGATCAAGGACAACCTGTTTGATGTTCCACCATTGTTCAATCTTATCTATGAACAAAGTGCCACTTCATGGCAGGAGATGTACAAAGTCTTTAATATGGGCCACCGCATGGAGATTTATCTGCCTGAAGCATCTGCAGAACGAGTAATTGCGTTATCGGAAAAATTCGGAGTGGGAGCGAAGATCATTGGAAGAGTAGAATCATACTCAAAAAACCAGGTAACCATACGAAGTCAGTTCGGAGAGTTTACCTATTGATTCTCAGAAACGAGGCAGTTGATCTAGGGTTTGACCAGTCATCACACGGCGCTTTTTATAATTCTGGAATTCCCTAATTTCATTTCTTAAATCGCAATAATGAAAAAGATTGTATTGGCCTTCCTGCTGGCGAGCGTTGGATTCATAGCCTCGGCCCAGAAGAAATCAACCCCATCAGCACTTGTTCAAAAGAAAGTGCTTACCCATTCAGTTTATGATTCGTGGAAAGAGATTTCATACAAATCAATAACCCAGGATGGAAATTTTGCTGCATTTACTCTCAATCCACAGGATGGTGACGGTAAAGTAATTTTCTATAATCTGAAGACAGCAACTGTCGATTCGATCAAGCGGGCAGATAACATATCCTTGACAACTGACAGTCGCTTTGCTATCGTCAAAATCAAGCCTCAACAAAAACTTGTTAAAGAACTTCGTCGTCAGAAGAAAAAGAAAGAAGATCTTCCTAAAGACTCTTTGGGCATTTATTCATTCATTTCCCGAAAAACGGAACGTATACCCGAAGTGCGGTCATACAAAATACCGGAGAAGTCAGCAGTCTGGATAGCCTATCAACTTGAACCAAAAAAAGAATTGAAAGCTAAGACGGATGACAAAGCCAAACCTGAGGAGAAAAAGTCTAGGAAGAAGAAAATAAACTCTGATGAAAATGGGTTTACGTTGGTTTTAAGAAAGTTGGGAGAAGAAAAGGGAACACTGTTGGGATATGTTAAGGATTATTCTTTTGCAAAGTTTGGACAAGGCCTCCTTTTTTCTTCTGGTGGCAATGACAGCACCATGAAAGCCGGCATGTATTGGTATGACCTTACTCAACAGAAGCTTCAATCACTTTATGAAGGTAAGAGCAAATACAAATTCAAAGGACTCAGCATAAGTGAGGATGGTACTCAGGTTTCTTTTCTCGTTGATAGTGATACAACAAAAGCGCTTGTAAGGCACTTCCTACTGTACCATTGGAAATCCGATATGTCCGCGGCAGCGTTACTGGACGTTGAACATTCACTCAGCATTCCTCAAAACTGGACAGTGAGCGAGAACTATACTCCTAATTTTTCAAAAGATGGGGATAAGTTATTTTTTGGGTCAGCTCCAATACCTCTCGTTCAAGACACGACCCTTTTGACGGAGGAAATTGTGAATGTGGAGATTTGGGGAGGCGAGGATCAATACATTTACCCACAGCAAAACAAGCAATTGGATAATGAAAAAAGACGATCGTACCTGTCGGTCATAAATCTGAAGGAGAAAAAGGTCGTGCCATTGGCCGATCGGGAGGTGCCAGCGATTGAAATTGGCGATGAAGGCAATGCACAAGTTGCATTGGGTGAAACCAATGTGCCGTATCGGAAGATGACAACGTGGGATCAATCTGGCTACGCGGATTTCTATCTTTTCGATCTGCAAAAGCAGGAGCGAAAAACGATTGCAACCCGGATAAAAGGAAATGCAAGCCTTTCACCAAAAGCCAACTATGTGTATTGGTTCAGCCTGCCTGATACTTCTTGGTTCGTTTATTCGGTTGCTACAGAAAAGATTTCGAAAATGAATGGCCAAGGTAAAATCAGGTTTGCAGACGAAGAAAACGATTTGCCCGATTATGAAAGCCCTTATGGAGTGGCGGGATGGACTGCCAACGATCAGCTATTGATAGCGTATGACCGCTATGATCTCTGGTCACTTGATCCTCAAAATCAAAAGTCACCAGTGAATCTTACAAAGACAGGACGGCAGGAAAAAATAGTCTTCCGGTATTTAAAATTGGATGTTGCTGAAAGATTCATTGATCCCGCAAAAGAATTGTTATTGTCAGCCTTTAATGAAACAACCAAGGCTTCTGGATATTATAAGCTGTCACTGAATGATGGTAAGCTCACGAAACTAATAATGGATAATTATCGCTTTGGTGGTGTTGTTAAAGCAAAGAATTCGAGCCAGCTTCTATTTACCCGCGAAAACTTTCGTGAATTTCCTGATATGTGGAGCTCGGATTTCAATTTCGCTTCACCAAAAAAAATATCCGAGTCGAATCCTCAAATGAAAAACTATTTCTGGGGCAATGTCGAAACTGTTAAATGGACATCACTTGATAACATTCCATTGACGGGATTGCTCTATAAACCGGAAGGTTTTGATCCAAAGAAGAAGTACCCAATGATTGTGTATTTCTACGAAAAAGAGAGTGATAATCTTTACCAGCACCACCGGCCCGAACCGGGTCGCTCAACCATTAATCGCTCAGTGTATACCAGCAATGGGTATGTGGTGTTTGTGCCGGACATTGTTTATAAAATAGGGTTCCCTGGTGAAAGCGCTAAGAATTGCATCCTGCCAGGAGTTACAGCCCTTATTGACAAAGGATTTGTGGACGAAAAAAACATTGGTATCCAGGGACATAGTTGGGGAGGATATCAGATATCGTATCTGCTCACACGGACCAATCTTTTTAAGGCTGCGGAGGCAGGTGCGGTAGTCGCTAATATGATCAGTGCCTATGGTGGCATTCGTTGGGGTACAGGAATAAGCAGAATGTTTCAATATGAGCATACACAAAGCCGGATAGGAGGTACCCTCTGGGAAAAGCCAATGCATTTTATTGAGAACTCACCTATTTTCTTTGCTGATAAAATTCAAACACCATTATTATTGCTGCATAATGATGCGGATGACGCGGTGCCATGGTATCAGGGAATTGAAATGTACATGGCTATGCGCAGGTTGGACAAAAAAATCTGGATGCTCAACTACAATGGAGAACCGCACTGGCCAGTAAAACGCGAGAACAGAATGGATTTTCAAACACGTATGATGCAGTTCTTTGATTATTATCTCAAAGGCGCGCCAGAACCTGACTGGATGAAAAAAGGAGTGCCAGCAATAGAAAAAGGTATTACAAAAGGATATTAAATTCTGACAACTTCCATGAATAGAATAATAGTACTTGTCTCCCTATTGGGGATTTCCACCCTTACTGTCGCCCAGACAGTAAAAGAGGATTCCGCCTTTGTGCGCGAGAATTATGTAAAAATGGAAAGAATGATTCCAATGAGAGATGGAGTAAAACTCTTCACAGCCATTTATACTCCAAAGGATCAGACAAAGAAATATGCACTATTGATGTCGCGCACTCCCTACTCCTGGTCGCCCTACGGAGAAGAGAAGTATCCGAAAATTCTTCGTCCGAATTCACAGCTTATGCGTGAGCTGTACATATTCGTGTCGCAGGACGTCCGAGGCCGGTACATGAGTGAAGGGGAATTTAAAGAGATGACACCACACATTGCGAATAAGAAAACAAAGAAGGATGTTGATGAAAGCAGTGACACATTCGATACAATTGAGTGGCTTTTAAAGAACGTAAAAAATAACAATGGACGCGTGGGGATTTCTGGAATCTCTTATCCAGGTTTTTATGCAACTGCTGCCCTGCCTGAATCGCATCCTGCTGTAAAGGCCGTTTCTCCTCAGGCACCCGTTACCGATGAATTTCAGGGCGATGATGCATACCACAACGGTGCCTTCTTTCTTCTCGATAATTTTGGATTCATGAACTACTTCGATCATCCAAGAACCTCTCCCTGGATAAAGTACCCCCAATTGTCTGCCATTACGATCAGTAACGCATATGATTTTTTTCTTGAACTTGGTCCGATCAAAAATGCCAATGAACGCTATTTTAATAAAAGAAGTAAAATCTGGAACGAATATGTTGAGCACAACACCTACGATGAATACTGGAAAGCAAGAAATATCCGTCCTCATCTTAAGAACATTAAACCGGCAGTAATGGTAGTGGGAGGATGGTTTGATCCTGAAGATCTTTTTGGGCCCCTAAGGACTTTTGAAACACTGGAAAGTGGCAAATCCCTTAATAAAAACTACCTGATAATGGGTCCCTGGACGCATGGTGCCTGGGCAGCGAAAGAATGGAACAAGTACGTGTCGTATGATTTTGGGTCAAATGTGAATACGTACTACCAGGAATTGGAGACCAGTTTTTTTAATTTCTATTTGAAAGATAAAGGAACATTGAGTCAAAAGAAGGCTGTAGTTTTTGAAACGGGTTCCAATCAATGGAAGAGCTTTGAGACATGGCCTCCTAAAGATGCTCAATTGCAAAAAATCTATTTACAGGATAACGGAAAATTGTCCTTTACCAGCCCAGATAGGGAAAAAGGATTTGATGAATATGTTTCTGATCCCAGCAGGCCAGTGCCCTACACAGACAAGTATCAGGCTTTCCGTGATCGCGATTATATGGCACTTGATCAGCGGTTTGCTGCAACACGGTCCGATGTGATGGTTTACAAAACTGAAGTATTAGAACAGGATATTACTCTGAACGGTCCATTGACTGTTGATTTTTTTGTTTCAACCTCAGGAACAGATCTTGATCTCGTGGTAAAGGTAATTGATGTATTACCAGAATGGGACGTTCAGCAATTGGTTCGAGGCGACGTATTTCGTGGAAAATTTAGGACAAGCTATGAGAAACCTGAACCGTTTGTACCTGGACAGACAACTGAAGTTAAATTTGCATTGAATGATGTGGCGCATACTTTTAAGAAAGGTCATCGCATCATGATTCACATACAGAATTCCTGGTTCCCTCTCGTGGACAGAAACCCACAGAAGTTTGTTGATATTGGAAAGGCAGATGAAACTGATTTTCAAAAAGCAACCCAAAGACTATATCGCGACAGAGACCATGCATCTCATATTGTCCTTCCGGTAATGAAATAGATTGTCAGTTGCCTGGATCCTTCTCTTTGGGATCACCTTCTTTCGGGTCGGACTTGAAGTACTTGTCTTCATCATCGATAGGAGCCTCTTTTTTCTCCTGACGAACTCCGATGGAAAGGATCTTAAATTCAGTACGGCGATTTCGATCGCGACCAGCCTTATTATCCGTTCCATCAGGGTTGGTATTTCGGGCGATGGGTTTAGACTCACCATAGCCTTTGGCAACTAAACGATCAGCAGCAATTCCTTTTTTTATCAGGTAGTTGACGGTCGATTGTGCACGACGCTGTGAGAGCTTTTGATTGTAGTCCTCATCATCCACACTGTCGGTGTGTGATCCCAGTTCAATCTTAATTTCAGGGTTGTCCTCAAGCAAGTCGTGCAGCTTATCAAGTTCAACTGCCGCTTCGGGTTCAATGTCCGATTTATCAAACTTAAAATAGATGTTTGTCAACTTATAAGGAATCATTGTCTGAAGCCTGTCCAGTACCAGAAGGGTGTCCAGCGTGATGTTTGTTACAAGTTCTTTGAGTGATTCCAGCGGTACGGATTTTCCATTTGTTGTGTATTGTCCACGTTTAATCAGGTAGCCATCTGTTTCACCCAGCAACGTATACGTTTCGTTTTCAAAAACACGGAATAGAAACTTACCGTCGTTGCCAGTGGTAAAATCCTGCATTACATCACCGCGACTATCGAGGATTGATACCTTGGTATTTGCAAGGATCTCTTTTGTGCTGTCCTTCTTAAGACTATAGGTGATTCCCTGGAGGTAATAGTTAACAACCTTTAGATTGGGATCATCATTAATAAATGTATAGATGTCATCATCGCCTTTGCCACCCTCTCTGTTGGAAGTAAAAAATCCGCGATCGGGTTTGAAAAGGAAGAGGCCAAAATCATCTCCTGTGGAATTTACTGGCTGACCAAGATTTTCAAGCACAGTCTTTCCATTGCTGCGATTAACAACGTAAATATCCAGCATACCATAACCAGGATGGCCATCGGATGAAACATAGAGCTTTCCGTTTTCCGAAACGTATGGGAACATTTCATTTCCAGATGTATTGACGTCAGGCCCCATATTCTTTACACGGGAAAATCGTCCGCGCGAATCCATCTGTGCTGTGTAAATATCCAGGCCTCCAAATCCTCCTTTGCGATTGGAGGCAAAATAGAGTGTTCTTCCATCAGCACTGAAAGCAGGAGATGATTCCCATGAATCAGGTTGATTAATATTAATTTGTATTGGCTCTACCCACTGGCCGTTGCGAAAGCGAGATAAGTAAAGATCAACGTCATTGGCGCCTTTACGTTTTCCAGTGTTGCCTTTTGCAAACACCATCGTCTTTCCGTCGGGTGAAAAGGTGATGGTTCCAACATTTACGTTTGGAGTATTGATTGCTTCCGGCAAACGTTTGATGGTATTGGCGTCTACGTTAGCCCCCTGGGTCTCCGCTTTGTACAAGTCGGTGTAGGGAGTTCCCGTTGCTTCATAAATCTTGTCGTTGGATCGTGAAGAAGTGAAATATAATTCTCCATTTAGATAGGCGGGGGAGTATTCACTAAAGTTGGAGTTAAGCGTCTCGAGATTTTTTATGCGATAATAACTCTTTTTTTCGCCCAGCTTTTCAAGATAATCCAAACCTGTCAACTCTTTGTTGGCGCGATCACGCATTGCGTCAACGGTGGCATCTGCGCTGAGCTGTTGCAATGTAAGTTTTGCATCTGCATATTTTCCATTGGCTTCCTGTGCCTTGGCGAGATAGAAAAGAACAGAGTCTTTGCTCACGCCCGGTCCGCCGGCTTTGGAATAAAACTTTTCTGATTCTTTTATACGGTTTGACTGACGATAGCTCTCAGCTACATAATAATTGGCCTTACCATTATTTGGTTGCTTGGATAGTACTGACTGGTAATACTGGATAACATCTTCAAATTTTCCGTATTTGAAATTCTTCAGAGCCTTTTTTTCGGAACTGCAGCCCGTCAATATCGAAAGCAACACGGCAACGCTTACTATAGTCAGACTTCTAAAACGTATCATATTGGAAAGGTACAAAAAAGTAAAATCCGGGGATTTTATCCCTCTACCGTCATTTTAGGTAAAAACCGAGCCATCCAGGAGTTTTTGACGGCAACCTGCCATTGGGAACTCAATTCTGCTTTTGTATTCACCAGATTATTAAACGTAATCGTACCAGCTGATAGTGTCTTGGCGCCAAACAGACTTTTTAATTCGGCCATCGGGTAGATGTTTACTTTTCCATTTTCAAGAAAGGCGATTCCTGACCGGTCAAAGAAATCAAGGCCCTGTGCGCTTTGTAAGCTTTTAAGATATCGAACGCTTCCGTCGATTGAGCAGCCACTGGCTCCCTGCAGATGCTCATCAACGGCCATAATTACAAACTGATCAAAGGCGATTGTAAATGATGTATGTAGCGGAGTTCCGTGAGCAGACCACTGATCACAAAGTGCGATGAGGCCTTTCGTCAGCGTGTCTTTTTCTAAATCAGTGAACGCCCTTGTGGATTGGTAAACCCAAATCCTTGAATGATCCGGTAGCAATTCAAAATTTAAATACATAGACTGTTGTTTATCGCTTACCCCTCTACCAAAATGTTCCCCTTCATTTCTGCTGGTATTGCAACTCCAATCAATTTTAAAATGGTCGGAGCCAGATCACCAAGTTTTCCATCCTTGATTTTTCCTTTGTACTCATCATCTACAAAAATGCAAGGAACAAGATTGGTTGTGTGAGCTGTATTTGGCGTACCATCTTCATTCTTCATCATTTCAGCATTTCCATGATCTGCAATAATGATAACCGAGTAACCATTTTTTCTGGCAACTTCCGTTACAGCCTCATTACACTTATCAACGGTCTCCACGGCTTTCACTGCTGCTTCAAACACACCTGTGTGACCAACCATATCAGGGTTCGCAAAGTTCAGGCATATAAAATCAGCTTCTTTCTTTTCCAATTCCGGGATGATTCTGTCACGAATATCCGCAGCGCTCATCTCTGGCTGAAGATCATAGGTGGCAACTTTGGGAGATGGGCACAAAATGCGGCTCTCACCAGGAAAAGCTTCTTCGCGCCCGCCAGAAAAGAAGAATGTAACATGGGGATATTTTTCGGTCTCGGCGATTCGAATTTGTTTCTTGCCGGCTTTCGATAACACTTCTCCCAATGTGTTAACGAGATTATCCTTGTCGAAGATGACTTTCACATTTTGAAAGGAGTCATCATAATTGGCCATCGTAACATAGTACAGGTTTAATTTCTTCATCCCCTGCTCGGGAAAGTCCTGCTGGGTAAGCACTTCTGTGATTTCCCTTCCGCGGTCAGTTCGGAAATTAAAACAAATAACCACATCGCCCTCCTGGATAACGCCAATTGGTTTGCCGCTGGTGTCGGTCGCAATAATGGGTTTAATGAATTCGTCCGTTACGTTGGAAGCATATGAATTTTCTACTGCCTTTATTACGTCGGTTGTTTTTTCACCAACACCTTTCACCATCAGATCGTAAGCAAGCTTCACGCGTTCCCATCGCTTGTCGCGATCCATCGAATAATACCGGCCAATCACACTTGCGATTTTTCCTGAGGTTCCTTTCAAATGACTTTGTAAATCTTTCAGATAACCGGCACCACCTTTGGGGTCGGTGTCTCGACCATCCATGAATGCGTGAATAAACAGACGTGTGATGTTGTTATTGTTGGCAATTGCGCAGAGGCCTTCCAGATGTTTGATGTGGGAATGAACTCCACCGTCAGACAGGAGTCCAATCAAGTGAACAGCTTTGTTGCTTGTTTTGGCATAGGTAAGAGCATCCAACAAAACAGGATTTTGATCCAGCTCTTTATCTTCTACTGCTTTATTTATCTTAACCAGATCCTGATAGACGACGCGGCCCGCGCCTATATTCATATGGCCAACTTCAGAATTGCCCATTTGGCCGGCGGGAAGGCCAACCGCAAGCCCGGAAGCCTCCAGCTTACTATGTGGATATTTTTTGTATAAAGAATTGATGTATGGAGTTTTGGCCTGATCAACTGCAGACACTTTGAGATTGGTCGCGATTCCCCACCCATCAAGGATCATCAACAGCACTTTCCTGTTCATAAATAGAAATTTTATTACAAATATAGCGTTGATGAAACGGATTTTCTGCTTTGGCGGGGCCGTATTGGCAGGGAGAATTTAATGGCATACTTTTGGACGGAAATACAGGCAATGAAGCGTCTAGCAGTCTTATGGGGTATTTTAATGGTCGCCAGCTCACTGGTGCAGGCCCAATCGGAGATATTTAACCCGATGAAAGATGCCATCAAGGGAAGCGATGCCGCAGCCCTCGTGAAGTCATTTGCCCAGTCGGTAGATATTAACATTGAAGGCACCATCACTTATAACAGCAGCAAGGCACAATCGGAATTAATCTTGAAAGAGTTTTTCAAAAAACATCCTGTCGAAAGTTTTAACCATAAACACAGTGGTAGTTCCCAGGGTGGTCTGCAGTTTACGATTTATACCTATGTCAGTGGCGCCGATAGTTATACGGTGTTAATGCGCGCCAGAGAAGTAGATAAAAAGTATCTCGTACACGAGATCAGCTTTATTAAGGAATGATCGCTTTTCGCCGCGTCAAGGAATGACTCATCCAGCTTACCTAACAGAAGAGGCGATACGATCCTTCATCCGATCTGCACTGGTTGAAGACATTGGAGAGGGGGACCATTCAGCCCTTGGAGCCATTCCCGAAAATACAATTGCAAAAGCACGCCTTCTGATCAAAGATGATGGCATCCTTGCCGGAATCGAACTGGCAGGGAAAATATTCAATGAGGTAAGCCCTTCCCTTCAGGTTGAATATTTTAAAAAAGACGGCGATCAGGTTTGCAAAGGTGAAGTGGCATTTATTGTTCACGGACCTGCCCGCAATATTTTGTCTGCCGAACGCCTCGTTCTGAATTGTATGCAACGCATGAGTGGGATAGCAACCTATACCAATCGGCTGTGTAAGTTGATTGAAGGTACTACGGCCCGGCTGATGGACACGCGTAAGACGACACCCAATTTCAGATTGATGGAAAAATGGGCAGTGTTAATTGGCGGTGGTGTGAACCATCGCTTTGCGTTGTACAGCATGGTGATGCTCAAGGATAATCATATTGATATGGCTGGAGGAATCAAACCTGCTATTGATAACACAAAACGATACCTTCAACACGTAGGCAAAAAACTTCGCATCGAAGTAGAAACTCGAAGCATGGAAGAAGTCGAGGAAGTACTAGCCATCGGAGGTATTGACATTATCATGCTCGACAATATGGGCCTGGAGGAAATGAGGGCTGCTGTAAAGCTCATTGACGGAAAATACGAGACCGAAGCGAGTGGCGGCATCACCGAAACTACCCTTCGTGAAGTGGCAGAATGTGGCGTGAATTACATCTCAGTGGGAGCCTTAACCCACTCCGTAAGAAGCCTTGACCTCAGCCTGAAAGTGATTAAAGGCCAGTAGGCAGTTTGACGGCCGGCAGTTAACTTTGCGGCCCATTTAGGATTTAACTATGATCATTAAGACCCGAAATTACCGCCTCGACAAGCAGCAATACATTAAAATGGCCCTTAAAAGCATTCTGATCAAGATGTGGTGGGCTGCCCCGATCGCGCTTGCGATTTGCCTTTTGTATTTCTGGATCCCCAGCATTTGGTGGATTATTGGTGGCGTATTGGCCTATGGGTTGTTTGTGGTTTTCTGGTTGATCCAATTTTATGGCGTTACTCAGCTGGAGCAGGGTAAAATGCTTTTTGAGCGATTTTCTTACGAGATCAACAGCCAGCAAATTTTAATGAAGCTCAATGCACGAGAAGGGATGCCTTTGAAATGGGACCAGATCCAGCGTGTCGAAGTTGGCAAGGATTACTATTTGTTGTTTGTAAATAAGGCCCAACTCATCCATTTGCCCTTTAAGATCTTTAATACAGACAACGAACGAAAGTTCCTCACAAGCATTCTTAGAACAAAAGGACTTCTGAAAGGCTAGAGCTTTCGGCTTTAAACTGCAATTCGGATATTTAGGGTATGACCACTACGGAGTATCCTGAGAAGAAGAAAAAATTCTATACGCCGACACAGGCATTCGAGAAAATTTCGGGTTACTGTGCCTATCAGGAACGCTCTCATAAAGAGGTCAGAAATAAACTTTACGAATACGGTTTGCATCGCGCCGACGTCGATGAAATCCTGAGCAGGCTTATCACCGATGGCTTTCTTAATGAGGAACGATTTGCCAAAGCTTTTGCCGGCGGGAAGTTTCGAATGAAAAAGTGGGGCCGGAATAAAATTGTTAATGAGCTGGAAGCCCACGGAGTTACTACCCGATGCATTCAAAAAGGCCTTTCTGAGATTGACGGTGCTGATTATACAAAGACCCTTAAAGCACTCTTGAAAAAGAAACTGGAACTGTCTTCGGAACCGAACCTTTTCAAAAAACGCGATAAAGTTGCCCGTTTTGCCATCGGGAAAGGATATGAATCGGCACTCGTTTGGGGGATTTTGAAAGAAGTAATGTCCATTTAATCGTCGATTTGTATGCAACGCGACAAAGTAGTTCGCAGCCTCAGTCGAATTTTGTGTTTGATCGTTAAAACTCAAATCAATAAAATGAAAAAGTTCGGCTTTATACTATTACTTGTAATTACTGGAAGCCACGCATTTGCGCAGAGCGATGAGGCTCGGAGAAAGAATTACAATATCAAAAAGGCGATTGCTATCGAAGGCTATGACCCTGTCAGCTATTTTGACAACAAGCCCCGGGAGGGGAAATCAGAACTGAAGTCCGAATACAAAGGGGTGACCTATCTTTTTTCCTCACCTGCTAATCAAAACAAGTTCAAAGCGTCCCCCGAAAAGTATGAGCCGGTGTACGGTGGCTGGTGTGCATACGCTATGGGCGACTCCGGTGAAAAAGTAAAGATCGATCCTGAAACGTTTAAGATTCTTGACGGCAAGCTTTACCTGTTTTATAATTTTTGGGGGAGCAATACCCTAACCGACTGGAACAAAAGTGAAAAGACATTGAGGGCCAAGGGTGATCAGAATTGGAAAAAGTTTGTGCCTTAAAACCAGTCAGCTACTCTTCTCGTATATCTATTAAATTTCTATTAAATTTGCAGCCATGCAGCTACTAAACGCTTGTACTACCATCCTTAACCAGCTGGCACATACTATTGAGCAATTGAAGGACGCGGATTTTGCAAAGCCTTCTGCTGCATTGGGCAAGTCAACCATTGGTCAGCACACCCGTCATACCCTTGAGTTTTTCATTTGCCTCGAGCAGGGATTTAAGATTGGTCTTGTCAACTACGATAAACGCGCGCATGACAAGTTGATTGAGACCGATAAGTTCATCGCGCTGAATACCATCAACAATATTCGTGATTTTATTTGCGGACAGAAAGAAGACCAGCCATTAAAACTTGAAGTTGGATACGAGCGCGACAGTGAATCGTGCCTGACCATTGAAACGAATTACTTTCGGGAGTTGACCTATAACATCGAACATGCAGTACATCACATGGCAATTATGAAGATCGGCCTTCGTGAAGTAGCCCCTTATGTTACATTCCCTCCTGACTTTGGCGTAGCAGTCAGCACGGTTCGCCACCAGGAGGCATTGGTGGCCTCTCGTTGAGGAGCAAGAATGAATTTCATTTCACGTATTCTTAACAGCAATTTTTTAATTAAAGCACGGAGTTGGGAGTATTGGCCATTTGGTATACTCCAGGCACCAATATTTCCATATTGGCTTTGGCTTTCAATACGGGCAAAATCCGTTGTTTACTTTTCCGCCTCCAACCCGGCCATATTAATGGGTGGAATGTTTGGTGAGTCCAAGTTTGATGTACTTGAACTTGTACCTGAATCATACAAACCCAAAACGATCTTAATCGAACTGCCGTCAACAGGCGATGAGGTTCTTTCCCAACTTCATAGGGCAGGATTAATATTTCCACTTATATTCAAACCGGATCTTGGGGAAAGAGGCTGGATGGTGAGGAGGATCACGAGCAGGGAAGACGTTGAGAAATACCTATCAGAGATAAAAATTGATTTCCTTGCGCAGGAATTAGTTGAACTTCCACTGGAGTATGGGGTATTCTATGTGCGGTATCCAAGTGAGCCATCAGGGAAAGTAACTTCTATTGTTGGCAAGGAAATGCTGTATGTAACAGGCGATGGAATTAAAACGTTGGAACAACTAATCCTTGCCAAGGACCGGGCAAAACTTCAGTGGGGAACATTGAGCCAGGTCTATAAGAATCAATTGGGAGAAGTAATTAGATCAGGAGAAAAGATTGAGCTTGTTTCTATTGGGAACCATTGCCTTGGCACGAAATTTTTAAATGAAAATCACTTGATCACCGATAGACTTTCAGCTTCATTTGATTCACTTAGCAAACAAATTAAAGGTTTCTATTTTGGGAGATTTGACTTACGGGCGGCGAGTATTGAGGACCTTGAAAACGGAAACGTGAAGGTGCTGGAGCTCAATGGATGCGGTGCAGAACCAGCGCATATTTATGAGCCCGGGTATCCGATAATGAAAGCATTTGGTGTGCTGTGGCGCCACTGGAGCGACATCTATCGGATCAGCAGCGAGAATCATAAGCGCGGCGTTCCGTATATTTCCTTCCAGGAGGCAAGGGAAATATATAGGAATTTTAAAGCCCTGACTTCCCAATAAACAATGGTTTATTTTCAGGTTTTTTTTCTTGGGTTTATCTTCAGCTTCATAGGATCCATTCCCCCCGGTACACTTAATCTGACCGTTTTACAACTTGGTCTTGAAAAAAAGATTGTTACGGCTGTTCGGTTTGCATTGGCCGTGGCGATCGTTGAGTATCCTTACGCATGGATAGGGGTACATTTTGAATACCTAATATCATCATCTCCAGTTATCGTTCAGAATTTTGAGCTTATCGCAGCGATCGTATTATTTGGCCTGGCGATATTGAATTTGTGGCCTTCGAAAACCCAGACAGGCTTCGCAAAAAAATTCAACGAGAGTGGCTTTAGAAGAGGACTTATATTAAGTATTCTCAATCCATTGGCAATCCCATATTGGATGGCCTGGACCGCGTATATGAAGTTGCATGGGTGGATCGAAATCAGTACGCCGTCTTTGTTGCATGTCTATGTTTTGGGAACAGCGTTGGGAGCCCTCGCATTATTATTGCTGCTGATCTTTTTCGCTCAACGCTTAGCGCCGTATGTGCAGGGAAGCAAATGGGTCAAGATCATTCCGGGATTACTTTTGATAGCGCTTGGAACGCTTGCACTGTATCGATATTTTTTCGTGAATGTTATTTAGTGAATTCACGCGTCTAGAATGTACCTATGTCAATCGAATAGTCTCCTTATATCGATGACAACTCACCAAATGATCATTCACTAATCCGCACGCCTGCATGTGAGCGTAGATCACTGTACTTCCAACGAATTTAAATCCTCTTTTAATTAAGTCTTTGCTCAATGCATCTGACTCGTTGCTGGTAGGTTTGATCTGACTTAGCTGCGTCGGCTTATTCACGATTGGTTTCCCATTCACAAAACTCCAAATGTATTTATCAAAACTCCCGAATTCTTTCTGGACTTCCAGAAAACGTTTGGCGTTGTTGACGGTGGCATTAACTTTTAATCTGTTGCGCACAATGGAAGGATCCAATAGAATCTTCTCAATACGTGCTGATGTAAACCTGGCGACTTTTATCGGATCGAAGTCTGCAAAGTTCTTTTGGTAGCCTTCGCGTTTATTGAGAATGGTTGACCAGCTCAATCCGGCCTGCGCGCCCTCCAGGACTAGAAATTCAAAGTGAATTCTGTCATCGTGAACGGGTACGCCCCATTCTTCATCATGATACTTTATGTATTTCTCGAATTTCAGACACCAACTGCAACGAAACTTATTATCATCCATACGGTTAAACGAATCCAAGTTAAAAAATCCAAAGCAACACCTTATCTTGGAGAAAAAAATAAACCCATGAAAATCCTTGCCGCACTTTGCCTGACATTGGCTGTAGTTAGCCCCTCCTTTGCACAGAAGACAGATATTGAAAAGAAACTGAAAGAGATGGGAATTACTCTTCCCGCTCCGCAGAAGCCAATAGCAAATTACGTCAAAGCAGTGCGCGTAGGCAATCTTGTCTTCCTGGCAGGTCACGGGCCTGCTAATGCGGACGGCACTTATGTAACCGGCAAATTGGGGAAAGACCTTACTATACCGCAGGGATACGAAGCGGCTAAACTGACAGGACTTAATCTGCTTACCTCCCTGAAGGCTGAAATCGGAGACCTCAATAAAGTAAAGCGCATAGTGAAAGTTTTGGGAATGGTAAACTGCACAGTAGATTTTGCCGACCAGCCTAAAGTAATCAATGGATTCTCTGATTTTATGGTTACTGTCTTTGGTGAAAATGGAAAACACGCCCGGTCAGCGGTAGGCATGTATGCTCTTCCGCTGAATATGGCTGTCGAGATAGAAATGATAGTCGAGATAGAATAATCTTCTGCATAAAGCTTACCAATTTCACATTGTTCTACGCCCGACTCCAGGTTATTTGCGATCCCGACTTCGCGGAAATTCTTATGGCCGAAGTCGCGGAGGCAGGATTTGATACTTTTCAGGAAAATGAAAAAGGTTTTGAAGCCTATACTGAAGAGAAGAAAGTAGATACGCCTTTACTTGAGCAGATAAAAGAAAAATACAAATACGTTGAGCCGCTTATTTTCTTTCAGGACAAGGTTCAAAAACAAAACTGGAATGAAGAATGGGAAAAGAATGTAGAAACTGTAATTGTCGAGGATGAATGCATCATTCGGGCGGAGTTTCATAAAATTGACAAGAAGTATCCTTACGAAATAATTATTACTCCCCGCATGTCATTCGGGACAGGGCATCATCAGACGACCTACCTCATGGTGAAGAACCAATTGAAGATTGATCACAAGGACAAATCTGTTATGGATGCAGGCTGTGGCACAGCCATCTTATCCATAATGGCATCAAAACGAGACGCAAAAAATATTGAGGCGTTTGATATTGATGAATGGAGCATTGAAAATGGAGAAGATAATGTAAGGATAAATCATTGTTCTAACATTGTGATCAGACGAGGGACCATCCGTGATTTTTCCTGGCCAGCAAAATTTGACATTGTTCTGGCAAACATCAACAAGAACGTATTGTTGGATGAAATGAGATCCTACTCCGAAAATCTGGCGAATGGGGGATACCTGCTCCTGAGTGGATTTTATACCAGGGATATTACTGATTTGGTGGAGGAAGCTCAAAAGCATGGCTTTCTGGAACAGAAGCGGGATGAGCGGGAAACGTGGGCTTGCCTGCTATTAATGAAATTCTGATCAAATTGACCCTTCCGGCCAATGATTTGCTGCGGTTTCCGTTATAGGATCACCGCAAAACAGGTTAATCCAAATAATTTTACGAATTTCAAGGTTTGGCCGCGTGAAAAAGGTTCTTTCATACTTATTATTCCTCACTGCTTCTACCTCCTTTCTTCAGGCGCAGACGAAGGAAGCGTATAAACTAGCCTTTCAGGATAGTGTTCGCGTCATGCTGGAAAATAACCAAAGTACTGAAGCGACTGCCGTAGGAGCGGCGTTCGCCACTGCCTGGCATTCACTAACCCTTGGTCAGCAGGATCAAATAAAGGACCTGGCCAAACAGCTTCGAAAAAAACGATACAAGCCTTTTCCAATGCTTTCCGACTTTTATGGGTCCGTTGGATTCGCGGTTGAGAGAGAGCATGTTGAATCTGAGCGGCTATCTGCCTTCCTCAAAGTTGCCAGTCAGGTAATTGAAAAGGAAAATGGAGCGAGTACCATGTCGTTCTTCAAATATTGCCGTGATTTTTTTGAATACCACTCACTCCATTATGAGAACCTGTTTCGGCTTCACGCGGAACCCGAAACTTATACATTTGAGTATATCAGGGATCTGAACGCGGAGATACCGGACACCACAACAAAGGCGACGGATAATTTTAATCAATTTGATAAACCAAAAGAAGACACAAACACGGTCTGGCAGGACGATACAACCAAAGTAGAGCAGCCAATGCCTATGTGGATGCAGCCGGTGGCACAACCTGTACTAGTGGGACCTGTATTAAAATTCCAAAACGTTACGTTTAATTTTGCAACAGCATATGATTCAGCGACATTAAAAAATACAAATGGCACTCTCTCATTGCGCGATGGAACATTTGTGGGAGAGCGTGGTTCATTCGGATGGTCACCTGCAGGGTTGAGTTCGGACTCGGTTCACTTTGAATTCAAGGAATATAATTTCAATGTAAATAAACCTCACGTAAAGGCGGAGCAGGGAAAGCTTGTGTATGTGGGAATGGTGACAAATAAAGTTGACGGGATTTTTGAATTCAAAAGTATACGTCATAAGGATGCGGCCTCTTCTGTTTACCCAAGGTTCATGTCCTTTCAGAATAATATCCAGATCATCCGCTTTACAAATGCCAAAATGAAGTATGTGGGTGGCTTTGCACTTAATGGACATAAAATATATAGTTCTTCGGTTAACAATGACTACTCCCGATTGGAAGTAAGAGGTGGTACTGGGAAGAAATTCACATCTCAGTCCAGGCTTTTCGAATTTCAGGATTCATTGATCACTGCTAAACAAGGTATGATCCAGATCTATCAGGAAAATGATTCCATTTTTCATCCTGGTATTCAATTTCGCTATGACTATGGGAAAGAGCGACTTTCTCTTCAACGAGTAAAAGGGCAGTTGCATGAAGCTCCTTATACTTCTTCTTTTTTTAATATGGATTTCAGTGCAGACCAGGTTCGTTGGGATCTGAAGTCAGATAGCATGAATATCATTGCACTAGGCGGGGTTAACTATGCCCCTCTCGTTCTTGAATCTGTTGATTTTTATAACCCTGAGGATTACCGCTTATTGGGCGGCAAAGGATTCAGTTTTCATCCGTTGGCACTTGTGGTAAACTATGCTAAGAAGAACGGAATCCGGGAGTTTTATGATTATGACCTGTCAGTGGCCGTCAAGAAAAAACTGGAAGAAATAAAAATGGCTATGACATTCCTTTCCCAAAAAGGCATGATCAACTACAATTCATCAAGCGGCCTTGTTCAGGTGAAGGAGAAAGCAATGCACTTCTTTGATTCAAAGAAAGGTGAATCGGACTATGACAATTTAAAAATACATTCCATTACCGATAAGGTTGCCAATGCAACCGTTAACTTTAAGAAAGGCACAATGATAGTGCGGGGTGTTGAGGAAGTAAATGTTAGTGATTCATTAAACGTTATACTAAAGCCTGACAGCAGTACCATCACCATTCTTCAGAACCGCGACATTAAGTTTGATGGTAAGATCACCGCGGGAAACTTTGAGATCAATGGTAAGGACTTCACATTCAAGTACGACAGCTTCTTTATTAATCTGAATAAGATTGACTCCATTCGTTTTTATGTGACAGAGAAAAATGCAAAAGGGCAGACTATTCGCAGGAGAGTGAATAACGCCATGGTGGGAGCCGACTCGCTTTCTTCCGCGGAGGCCGGCCTTAAGACGGGCGCTAGTAAATCACAGGGGACACTCTATATAAACCTTCCGGATAATAAATCCGGGAAAGTAAAAGTTACTGACTTTCCACGATTGGACGCGGCTGCAGGAGGGGTTATTTATTTTGATCGAAGCGAAGTTCTCGATGGTGCGTATGACCGATCGGTCTTCTTTGTTGTGCCGCCATTCAAACTGGATAGTCTGAATGATGCTGATCCTGCATCTATTAAGTTTCAAGGCACGTTCGTTTCCAGTGGAATGTTCCCAGGTTTTAAGGAGAAACTCCACACCATGGCGGATAAGTCACTTGGCTTCACTCACGGAATTCCCAAAGCCGGCTATCAGCTGTTCAAAGGTGACGGCAAGGTCTTTGGTGGAATCAACATGGACAATAATGGGCTGAGAGTCACAGGTAAGATTGACTACCTCGCAGCAACGGTAGAGTCAAGGGATTTTATTTTTTATCCGGATTCAGTTGTAGGAAAAGGAAACGTTGGTGAATTGAAAGAGAAACAAATTGGACAGGTGTGGTTTCCACAAGTGACGTTGCCTGATTTTGAGCTAAACTGGAAACCAAAGCAGGACCGGTTTACTCTCCACAATCTAAAGTCGCCGTTTAACCTTTATGCTTCCACAGCGCAGTTGGACGGATCGCTGACGATTTCCAAGACGGGTGTTGCGGGCGCCGGCAAACTTATTACAAGAGGATCGGAGGCAAAATCAAGCGAGCTTAGCTTCTCGGCGAAAGATTTTTCTGCACGGCATGCCAGCTTCCAGGTAAAGACTACCAATCCGGAAAAACCAGCGTTGGCAGGTGAAGACATTCGCCTTAAATTCAATCTTGCTCAGAATTTTGCTGAGATCAGCCCTGAGACAGAAGGAGTCGCTGCGATTGATTTCCCTTATGCGCAGTTTAAGACCTCGATACCAAAAGCACATTGGGATCTTAATACACAAAAGATCACAATGACAAAGGAGGCAAATGTGCCGATTGAGAACTCCTACTTCTATACAACGAAAAAAGAACTTGATTCGCTGTCATTTAATGCTGAGAAAGCGGAGTATGACATCAAGACCCAGCAGCTAAAGGTCAGTGGTATCCCTTACATCATCGTGGCTGACGCGAAGATCACGCCGGAAAATGGAGAGATATTGATTCTCGAGAACGCAAAGATCGGCCAGCTGAAGAACACAACAATTATACTCGATACCCTTAATGGTTATCACAGGCTCACGGGGGGAGTTGTGGATATCGTTTCGCGAAAGGAATTCTCAGGGTATGCGACCTACCAGTATGTAAATGCAAGTTCAGATACGTTTGCCATCAAGATGACCGACTTCCATCTTGCGCCGATTGTGGAGGAAGAAAAAACAAAGAAGGCTAAGGGCCCCGTGCAATTGCATACGGTTGCCAATGGAGCCGTGGATGCAAAATCTAATCTGAAACTCGCTCCTAGGATTTTTTACAAGGGAGATATGGTGATGTATGCGTCAAAACCCGCTTTGCAGTTGAAGGGTTATGTAAAGCTTGATCTTAAAAAAGTCAAGAACTATAACACCTGGCTTAAATACCAGCAGAGTGGTGATGAGAAGGATGTTTACATGGATTTTGACAAAGCGGAAACAGAAGAGGGAAGAAAGGCAGAGGCTGGATTGCATTTTGCTTCGGACAATAGTTTATATATCACGTTTGTTTCTGAAAAGAAATCACCGGAGGATGAAGATTTCTTCCTGCCAAGTGGCTCCCTTTACTTCGACAAGGAGAGCAATGAATTTAAAATAGAAGACCGTCAGAAGGCGGCAGGGGAAAAGCTTGCGGGAAAAGTTTTTGAATACAATGAAGAAAAGAGCGAGGTCCGGTTTGAAGTACCGGTAACATTCTTTAAAGGGTTTAAGGAATTCAATCTTACGGCATCTGCACTCGGTACTGGAAATCTCTCCACCAATGAGATTAAAATGAACTCATTGATCATGGCGGATATCAATCTTCCGATACAGGCATATCAGATGATGGCGGCCGATCTGCAGGCGGTGATAAAAAATGAAAGCGTTCAGGAAGGACTCGGAGATCAAACCGAATTATTATATAAGATTGCCGACATCGTTGGTGAGAAAGTGGTAAAAGATTATGAGCAGCGATCATTGCAGGGATATGTTTCATTGGGAACGATCGCGGCACTGTCAAAACCACTTGTGTTCTCAAATGTGAATCTTAAATGGTCCCAGAAACACAAAGCCTTTTACAGTGAAGGCCTTCTGGGCATGAGTAATATTCTTAAGTATGATATTAACGGATCATTTGAAGGATTTATGGAGGCCCGCAAGAATGAAGATGGAACCCCTGTATTTCATGTGTTCTTCAAAGCGTCTCCTGAATCATGGTATTACTTCGGCTACGAGGATAACCGTCTGATTATACAGTCTTCCAATCCGGTATTCAATGATCTCATTGCAAAGAAAACCAATGCTGCCAAGGCTAAAGTGGGCGAGTTGGTTTTTATCCCAGGAAGTGATGAAGAAACTTTAGCATTCATCAATCGCTTCCGCAAGAACTATCTTGGCCTTGAATCAGCTTACGATCTGACGAGCGCCCCTTCTGCCGATAAGAAGAAGGAGAAGAAGAAGGGTGATAAGAGTGAGGATGATGGATTTTAGGATTTAAAAATTTTTAACATCCCATCTTCAGCGAAGGCTAACTAATCTTCAAACTTTTGAACTTGATCCCCACGCTCCACCTCCAGGAGTTTTGATAATAAGTTTATCTCCTGCACTGACCGACCCACTGTCCATCCCCCTCAGTTTTTCTTTTTTGCCGTCACTTCTGATTAGCATCTGTTCCCCCGTCTTTCCATCTCCACCACCATTTAAGCCGTATGGTTTTTCTTGGCGGTGTTGCGTCAGGAGATTTATCTCAAGATTTTCTTTAAAGAAGACTTCGCGTTCAATGCCATTGCCGCCCTTCCATTTTCCTTTCCCGCCGGAACCCTTGCGGATGTTGAAACGCTCGAGACGAACAGGATAACGGAACTCCATTAATTCAGGGTCAGTAATCCGCGTGTTGGTCATATGCTGGTGCACGGCATCGTGGCCATTGAATCCCGGCCCTGCGCCCGTGCCGCCACAGATGGTTTCATAATAGCCAAACCGATCATTGCCAAACAAGAAATTATTCATCGTTCCCTGGCTGCATGCAGCAAGTTTAAATGCTTTTAGCATAGTATCGGTTAATCGCTGACTCACTTCCGTGTTGCCACCTACCACAGCGGGAAGTTTCCCTTTTGTGAAATCCGGATTCAATATTCCCCTTGGTAAGATCAGTTCCACGGATTCCATCAATCCCTCATTCATCGGAATGGGATGGTTCACCAATAATCTCAGGGAGTAAAGCACTACACTTTGTACAATCGCCCTGGTCGCATTCAGGTTGCCAGGATGCATGCTAGCTGAACCAGTGAAATCAATTTTCAAACGGTCATTTTTACGTGTGACGTGGACCTGTAGTCGGGAGCCATCATCCAATCGTTCAAGGGCCAAGAAAGAATTTTTCTTTAGCGACTTTATTTTTTCACGTAAGAGTGAAGCAGCGTACTTTCTAAGTTCTTTCATGTGATGAAGAACTTCCAATTCGCCATAAATACTACAGAGATCTTTTAAACCTTTTTCTCCAAGATTTACAGCCGCCAAAGCACCATTGAGATCGGCAAGATTTTCTTCCAGTGAACGCGTTGGATAAATTGCATCTGTTAGAATTTTTCGAACGTGGGTCCATTGAGGAACACCGCTTCTGATCAGATACGTTGGTGCGATGATTACGCCCTCTTCTTCCAGTGTTCTGGCATCGGCAGGCATTGATCCAGGCTTTTTTCCACCGATCTCGGCGTGATGCGCACGATTGGAAACGTACCCAACCAACTTTTTTTTATAAAAGATGGGCTTGATCAGCGTTACGTCCGGAAGATGAGATCCTCCAAATGCAGGATGATTGGTGATGACCACGTCGCCCTCTTTCATTTCAATGACTTTGCTTACCTCACGCACACATACACCCATACTGCCGAGGTGAACCGGTATATGTGGCGCATTCACGACGAGATACCCATGAGAGTCCAGCAGGGCACAAGAGAAATCCAGTCGTTCTTTGACGTTTACGGAAAAAGAAGTGCGCTGCAATAAAGCGCCCATCTCCTGGGCCATGGCACTGAAGCGATTTGTGAAAAGTTCTAGTTGCGCCTCTTTCGAATGTATCGCTTTGGCGATTTTCTTTTTCTTCTGAATGAGATGCCCGTTCCTATTATTATCAAGTAACCACGACCAATTGTTCTCAACAAATGTTGTAGAATTTCCACTGATGATAACAGCTGGTCCTTCTATCGCCGCTCCAGGCAATAATTTTTCCCATCGGTAGACGTTGCCGTTCTTTTTATTGTTCTCCGAAATGATCCACTGTGATTTTTCCGCAACAGGTTTATAAGACCTGACGACCTTGTCAGACGTTTTTTCCGAAGATCGCTCTACTGCAGCAATAACTTTCACAGATTCAACTTCAATCTCACGATCAATCCAGTGACCAAAAATTGAAATATATTTTTCGCGAAACGAAGCCTCAACGTCATCGCCTTTCTTAAAATCAATTTCCAGGGAACTATCCTGTCCGGCAAAACGAAGGAATACAAGACTTTTTTTCCAAATGATCGTATGCTCAGAAAAACCCTCTGATTTTAATTTTTCTTTCGCTGCATCAAAGAGTTTCTGAAGTGTTTTTTCAAAGCCAACGGAGAAATTCTTCCACGAACTCAACACCAATTTCTCTTCAAACTTTTCAACAGAAGCATGGCCAATTCCATAGGCGCTAAGCAATCCGGCGTCATATGGAACGAGAATTTCTTTCATCTCAAGGATACCTGCAAGTGCACACGCGTGCTGTCCTCCAGCCCCGCCAAAACTCAGCAGGGTAAAATCGCGGGGATCATGCCCTTGCTGCACTGAGATCTTTTTAATGGCATCGGCCATTTTTTCATTAGCAATCTGAATCAACGATTCTAATACCAATGATGAATTGCTCTTTCGACTGGTGTTGCGTTTTACTTTTTGTAATAACAGGTCAAGGGCTTTTTGTGATCGTTTCGGATCCACCGGAATCGTAAAAATATCCGGATCAAGGCGGCCCAGTAAAAGATTTACATCAGTGATGGTCAACGGACCTCCGGCTCCATAACAGGCGGGGCCAGGTGAAGCTCCTGCGCTGTGTGGTCCTACGGTAAACTTATGGCCATCAAAATCACAAATGGACCCACCTCCTGCTGCAATAGTTTCAATCGCGAGGGAGGGAGATAAAATCTTGAAATTTCCCACATGAGATTCGAAGCGATAATCAAAACGTTTGTCGTAAAGGGATACGTCTGTGCTCGTGCCACCCATGTCGAAGGCAATGATTTTGGTGATGCCGGATTGTTCTGCCTGGTGAGCCGCGCCAACCACACCTCCCGCTGGTCCGCTTAGCAAACTGTCTTTGGGATAAAATGAATGGGACCTTACAAGACTGCCGGCACTTGTCATGATACTTAGTTTGGCCCCAGAAAGTCCTTTTTGAATTCCTGACACATACGTGCGAATGATGGGATCGAGGTACGCGTTGGCCACGCTCGTTTCGGCACGCGGAAGAATTTTTATTTGTGATGAAAGATCAGACGAGGTTGATATGTATTGGAATCCATTGGCTCGTAACGCAAGCGCGAGCTTCTGTTCATGCACAGGATTTTTATAGCTATTTAGAAAAGCAATTGCGATGGATTCAACTTTTAATTTCTTGAGTTTTTTAATGATTGATCCAATGGCGATTGGATCAAGGGACTTCAATACGTTGCCATCCGTTTCAATTCTTTCTTCTGCTTCGACTACAAAATCATATAACGGTTTTGGTTTAATGATTTGGCAGGTGAAGAGATCCGGGCGTTGTTGATTGCCGATTAACAATAAGTCTTTAAATCCTTTTGTAATAATAAAGGCCACCTTTGCCCCCTTGCGTTCCAGGATGGCATTAGTGCCTCGCGTAGAGCCGAGTTTCATTTCAAGCAATGGAAATTTTTCTTCCAGCGAAGTACCCGTTAATAGGCGCGCTGCCAGGACCGGTACTTCTTCATTGGAAGTGATCTCGAAAGATCCTCGCTTGAAATTTTTTGGAATGGAAGAGGAGAGATGAAGTTGATTTTTCTCAAGATCGATGCTAACGACCTGCGACTTGAATGAAGTTCCAGTTATCCTGAACTCAAAATTCTTAAAGATGTCCTTCTTCACTGGCCAAACCATCTCGATATGAAATGTTCTGGCATCTATCCTTTCGGTTATTTTTCCGCGAAGGAAACTACTGCTTAATACTTTTAGACGTTGCGTCTCACCTGTAGGTGTAATGGCGATGCAATCTGTGAACGTCCCACCAGTGTCAATCCAGATTTGCCAGGATGAATTCGAAGTAGTGGGTGCGTTCTCCTGGCTCCTCATTTCCTAATCCTAAACGACTTACTTCGCCGGCATTGAGAGCACGATAGTCTTCTTTGCCATCTTTATTCCGATCGCATGACTAAACTGCTGAGATCCATCAGGCCGATCTTTGAATACAGGTTTTGTATATAGCAATGAGTCTTCCCCTATTCGCTGCAGATTATCTCCTACCTGACCAGCATCCGCTCCCGTGATATAGGCGTCAACTAAAGCCTTTTCAATTTTAAGCATGGTCTTGTCATCCGGAATCAGAGAATAGATTTTCACCTGATTTTTTGCTGCCATAGAATCTATCTTGAATTTATTCTTCATCGACTCATCCACCTTCTGAATATCTGCGAAAATGGATTGAGCAAGTTTAGTGGCAGCTTCCTGGATGTCCGATTCGGAAACCCGTTTGATATCCATAGTGGACATGCCCTCATGTAGTTTCTTACGTTCTTCATCTGTGAGCTTGCCACCACAGCCCCAACAGAGAATAATCAGCACGGCTAGCTTCTTCATAGATTAAGTGTTCAAATTCCTTCAAATCTACTTCTCCCGCGGGAAGTCTCAATACTCCATTTGAATTTTTAACTTTGCACCCGCTTTAGAAATATGATCGAAAAACTAGAAGAAATCAATAATCGCTTTGAGGAAGTCGGCCAATTGCTCGGACAACAGGGCATCGTGTCGGATATGAAGAAGTTCACCCAGCTGAGCAAGGAGTACCGTGACCTTGAAAAAGTGGTAGTCAAATACAGGCAACTGCGCTCTGTTCTTGACAAACTCCAGCAGGCGAAAGAAGTTCTGGAAACAGAAAAGGATGAGGAGTTGAGGGAGATGGCTAAAATGGAATTGGACGAACTCACACCAAAGCGCGATGAGATCGATGAGGAGATCAAAGAACTACTGATGCCGAAGGATCCAAATGATGACCGCAACTGCATACTTGAAATCCGGGCAGGCACCGGTGGAGATGAGGCCGCCATCTTTGCAGGCGATCTATGGCGAATGTACCAACGCTTCTGCGATCGCAGAGGATTGAAAATGACACCCATGGATGTCACAGAAGGAACAGCGGGCGGCTATAAAGAAGTAATAAGTCTTGTGGAGGGCTCCGGTGCTTATGGGATTTTTAAATATGAGTCCGGAGTGCATCGTGTGCAGCGCGTACCTGAAACAGAACAGCAAGGCCGTGTACATACATCGGCAGCTTCGGTGATTGTATTGCCGGAAGCAGAAGAGGTGGATGTGACGATCAATCCTGCCGATCTTGAATATCAAACGGCACGAAGTAGTGGTGCGGGTGGACAGAATGTGAATAAAGTTGAGACTAAAGTACAGTTGACGCATAAGCCTACAGGCATTGTCATTACCTGCCAGATAGAACGATCGCAGCACGCCAATCGTGAACGCGCATTACAAATGCTACGCGCAAAGTTGTACGAAATGGAAGTTGAAAAACAGAATAACGAGATAGGCGCATCACGCCGTTCACAGGTTCGCAGTGGTGACCGCTCAGAAAAAATAAGAACTTATAATTATCCTCAAAGCCGCGTCACCGATCACCGCATTGGGTATACGCAACACAATCTTCCAGCTATTATGAATGGTGAAGTGGATGAGTTTATTAATCAGTTGAAGATTGCCGAGACCGCGGAACGAATGACGGAGGGAAAGTAATTTGAAAACGTGCCAATTTGAAAATTGGCACGCTAATAGACGAAAGGGGGAATCGTCAATCAATTCCGTTACCCCATTTTAAATTTTCAAATTATTTCTCTTCCTTCTCTGACTCAGCAATCTGTTCGTCAAGTATCTTCTGAATGATTTCCTGCTGACGTTCGTCGATAGTTTGGTCCGTCTTGGCCTGCTTTTTCATAAAGCGGAACATCGCATTCTTCTTGATCTCGTAAGCGATGAAAACGGTGTATTTATTTTCTTTCTTGTTGTAATATTTTTGTTCACCGATTTTGCGAAGGTCAGCGAGACTAGTATTCATCACTTCGCGTGAAAGACTTTGGAATTTCATGGCAACATCTGCCCCGCGACCATTTTCAGTCTGCCCCTGATAATTGTCAGCAACCTGCTTCATGGTTGTATTCACCTGGCCGGCGAGAATCGTTTTTGCTTCAATATCAGCTTTGCTGCGGGCAATGTTGTCGGCTGAACTTTCTCCTTTTCCGGTGCCACGGAAGAAACGATTCGTGGATTCATAGGCGTTTCCGGTGAATGGTTCTTTAACCTTGGATCCAAATGGACTTGATGCGCAGCCGGCAAATAACAAAAGAGATAAAAGGAGGATGTTTGTCTTCATAACGTAGTGATTTATCAGGTTGAAATTACGAAAAACTGTGCCAAAGTCTGAAGTGCTGATGTGTTGAGGTGTTGAGGTGTTAAAGTTGCGACGCAAGGAAAAAACGATGTTTGGCAGTAATATTGGACGATTACCCTTGGGCGCGGTAAATCATCAGCCAGCGAAAAGCCCATTTCCACTTCAATTGAAAAGGCTGGATACCTGACTGAGTGAGAATATCCGTTAATTCCTGATTTGTAAACGCCCGTAGGACAGATAGTGGTGCATCAAATTTTACCATCGCCGATTTAGAAAAGAATTTCGTAAGAAGTCTAATGGAGTGATAGGCAAGCCAATGCCGGTGAATGTCGTTTATAATAATGCCCACCCGCACCTGTTGTTTTAGTTTCGAAAAAAAATCGGTCAATGATTCTTGCGAAAAATGGTGATAGAAGAGTGTGCCCATAACAATGTCATACTTTCGCGATTGAAAATCATTCGAGAAAATATCCAACGTCTCGAAAGTGATTTCGGGGTGACTCTTGCAGTTGTTTTGGGCAAACGCAATTATATGGGGATTGGCATCAATGCCCGTGAGTTTAAATTTAATATTCTTTGATCGTCCCCAATCTGCCAGTAACTTCAGCATGTCGCCACCTCCGCAGCCAAGGTCTGCGATATGAAGCGTTTCGTTTTTATGGTATGATGTTAATTGTTTAACTCCTTCCAGGGTTACAGCATTTCCACCAAGCCACCGGTTAATAAATTCCAGCTCTCGCAGGGTTTGATGAACCACTTCACCATTGCAATCAAGATCGTCCATGATCTCAATGGTGGAGGAGCGATGCGCAAAATCTGGCATTGGAGTTGAGAATTAATGAGTCATGAATTGACTAGGCGGAAAATACAATTCGCAGTAACATGCTCTCAAGTGTGAGCCCGGGGCCAAAAGCAAAGCTAAGAATTCGCTTCCCGTCGTCATCATTTTTGAGACCACTCAGCACATGCTGAATAACAAACAAGACAGTGGGCGATGACATGTTGCCAAATTTCCTCAAGACATCGTAAGCATGTTTATTTTGTTCTTTGGTGAGACCCAGCTCACCCTCAATGGCTTCAAGAATTTTCTTTCCACCTGGATGTATAGCAAAGTAAGCTATTTCTGTAAGACGTTGGTCAATCTTTGTGAGCAGTGATCGTGTAAGATTCTTAATACCACTGCGTACAACTTCTGGCACATAGGATGACAAACGCATTTCAAATCCAAGATCACCAACAGTCCATGTCATGTCATGTTCGCCCTGCGTGGCAAGTTCACATTGAAAACTTTCCAGCAAAAGATTAGCACCCACGCGTGGAGATGACTCGACCAATATGGCGGCAGATCCATCGGCAAAAAGCGCGTTGGCGAGCATATTATCTTCTGAATTCTCTTTCTGAAAGTGAATTGTGCAAAGTTCAGTGCAAACGATAAGAACCTTTGCTTCGGGCCTGGCATCACAGGCGGCGCGTGCAATTTTCAATGCATTAAAGGCAGCGTAACAACCCATGAAGTTGATGCTGGTACGCTCGATATCGGACCTTAATCCCAATGCCTTCACAAGATCAATGTCAAGACCCGGAGCGTACATACCAGTGCAACTCACTACGACAAGGTGAGTTATTGAATCCTTTCGTAAGTCGTTAAGGGTAGCAAAGCACTTTAATACCGCATCGAGACTGATCGCGAGCGCGTGACGCCGGTATAATTCGAGTCGCCGTTTTGTTGTCGGAAATGGCTCCATTCCTGGGGTGTTTTCATAAAAATGAAAATCCTCCATTTTTCCATAATCGTCCAGCACCGAATGACGTGCGTCGATGCCCGTTGCCCTGAAAAGAACCCTCAGCTTGCGTGCATCATCGTCGTTCAAATCCATCGCCTTGGTCATAAAGTCGGCAATGACAGGTTGACTCAGAGAATGAGGAGGTGTCGCGGTACCAATGGATGTGATGAAACTCATTTATTCAATAATACTTTAAAAAAGGTTATTTTTAACCACTAAGTCTCATAGTATGTTTTCAAAATCGACTCTTCTCCATCTACGAATACCTTTCTCTTATTTCCTGCTGCCGGTATTTTTATTTGCGGCATCGGTATCTCCCAATGTAATATCCCTTAACCTCAGTGAATCTAAATTGTTTTGGGCTTTTATTATTCTGCATTTTTTTCTTTACCCGGCAAGCAATGGGTATAATAGTTATTTTGACAAAGATGAGAAAAGTATTGGAGGTCTTAAGAGCCCTCCACCCGTGCAGAAAGGACTTTATTGGATGTCGTTAAGTCTTGATGTGGTGGCCATTGTCCTTGGTTTACTAAAAGTCTCATTGCTGTTTTCTGTTATGTTATTTATTTACGGACTAGTATCGAAAGCCTACAGTCATCCTGCCGTAAGGTTAAAAAAACGTGCCATAGCCGGTTGGTTAGTTACCGGTCTGTTTCAGGGAGCGTTCACATTTATGATGTGCTATGCAGGAATCAATAATTTTGGTGTTGAGAACTTAGTCCAACCAAAGGTCCTTTTTCCAGCGGCGCTTGCTAGCGTTATGCTCTGGGCCAATTACCCGATGACGCAGGTTTATCAGCATGAGGAGGACGCCAAACATGGCGATAACACTCTTAGTCGAATGCTTGGAATCAATGGTACGTTTTATTTTACTGGAATTTTCTTTGCATTGGCTGCTGTGGGATTCATAATTTTCTTTAAGAATTTTTATGACATCGAATACGGATGGAAATTTTTAATCGCCCTCAGTCCGGTGGTGACATTCTTCAGTTTTTGGTTTTTGAAAGTCATTAAGGATCCTCGCAAAGCCGACTTTCAACATACGATGTGGCTGAATTTTATTTCAGCCACATGTTTGACAGCATTCTTTATATATTTTTTTCTCGATTACAATGGATTATTGGGATAGGACTTATCAGATCAGCTTATTGCCATTCCAGCTTTTTTTAGCAGCGCAATGGTAGTACGTATTCCATCTTCTTCTGATAATTTATCTCCTTCGTATTCAATCCCAATGTAGTTTGTATAACCAGCAGCCTTCACAATCGGCAGCATCTTCGAATAGTCTGTTTCAATACAATTTCCCTGATCATCGAAGTTATAGGTCTTCGCGCTAACACCTTTTGCGAAAGGCATTAATTCAGTCACACCTTTATAACGGTCATACTCCTCGCTGCAAACACCGTCTTTTCTGGCCCCCACACAGAAATTGCCAAAATCAGGAAGAGTGCCGCAGTTGGCCATTCCAACGGATGAAATTACACCAGCTAACCATTGACCATCGGAGGACATCCCACCATGATTTTCTACAATGATATTTATGCCAGCAGTTTGCCCATACTCGCTTAGTTTGTGAAGGCCCTCAGCTCCTGCCTTGGCTACATCTTCGCGGGAACCTTCACCGGAGCAATTGACACGAATGGCATGACACCCAAGGAATTTTGCGGCATCAACCCATTTATAATGATTTTCCACTGCCTGCATACGTTTTTTGGCATCAAGATGGGCCATCTGCCCTTCATTATCGATCATGATCAATACGCTTGTCACACCATTGTCGTCGCAACGTTTTTTCAGTTCTGTGAGATAGGCTGTGTCTTTGGCTTTGTCAGCGAAGAATTGATTGACGAATTCCACTGCCGACAAGTCAAAGTCGTTTTTCGCTTTTCCTGGAAAATCGAGGTTGTCCATGGTCTTTGCTTTCAAAGCACGATGGAAAGACCATTCAGCAAGAGAGATCTTAAAGAACAGTTCTTTTTTAATTTCAGTTTTCACAGTAGTTGAATCAGAGGTGTTTTGTGAAGATGGTTTTGGTGTACAGGAAGATAACACACCTGAGGTAAGCCCATAACCTGCCGTTAGCAGGCCAAGGGAACGAATAAATTCTCTTCGATTGGAATCGTTCATGATGGTTGGCTTTAGTTTTAATGAAAGATAAAAATTATTACTCAGCCCGCTCACCAATTTTCCACGCACAATCCAATGGGTATGTCAATAGTTGAATCTGTCATCTTTAGCCTTAAAAAGGTTTGCCATGGGTTTTTTTCATTAGGAAACTTGCCACTGGGGGAGTGTATCGTGCAAGATTCACGGCAAGATCAGACGTCCACACATTTCCGAACAATCTTTGGATATGACGGCCTGCCCAAAGCCGTCGGGCAAAAAGTTGTGTCCACACACTGGTATAATCAGCTTCCAGCTGTGCCCGGGTATAGTTCTTATTTTTAGTGTAGTGAATAATATGTTCACTGAGAATTTTGGCCGAATGAATCGCCAGTGCCATACCGTTCCCACATAGAGGTGTGATCATACCTGCTGCGTCACCCGCCATTAGTATATGACTGTCCACAGGAACCTTTGTTTCAAAAGAGATCTCATTGATGGTTTCAGGTTTGTCAAAGAGGAATGTGGCATCTTTAAAAATCTTTTTAAGAAACGGATTTTGAAAAAGGACCGCTTCTTCCGTTGCCGGAATATTGCCATTAGCTTTGATATTATTCCGGTGGGTGAGGTAGCAAAGATTTACCAGATCATCTTCCACTCGACTGATCCCACAATAGCCGTCTTTGAAATTGTGAAGAGCGATCAGGTCATTGGGAAAATCTTTCAGCTTGATATGATATTTCACACCTACGTAAGGTGATCGTTTCTGAATAAAAGATCGGTTGAGTTGCACGTCGAGTTTGGATCGTTTACCAAACGAGCCAATCACTAAGCCTGACTCAAAGGTTTCAGCGCTGGTGTGAACATTGAATTGATTATTCAGAAATAGAATTTTTTCGACTTCTGTATCGAGACGGAATTCGACGCCCAGGTCTTTTGCTTTTTGAAAGAGATAATGGTCGAATTGATAACGGCTGATTCCGAATCCGCCAAGATCCAGGGGAAGAGAGGCAGATTTTCCGTTTACCGAGGTAAGTTGCAATTTGCTGATTGAAGAGGGCTTTAAGTCCGCAGGATAAACCCCTAATGATTTTAAATAGGGGATTACTTCATTTGAGATGTATTCGCCGCAAACCCTGTGAAAAGGATAGCTATGTCTTTCAATCACCCGGCAGGGTACCCCGGCACGCGTGAGATGAATGGAACATAGTAGCCCGGCCAATCCCCCACCAGCGATGATAATTTTTTGATTACTCACCGTTAAAACTAATGATTTGGTAAGGGGAGACAAAAAGAAAATAATTTCACTGTTACTTAGGACAATTCCGGACACTAAACGTTATACCGTGGTCTATGGCTGAAACTGAGAATTTAAAGGAAGGATGGAAGGTACTTGTGGTGGGGAACAATCCCATTGAGTTGGGATACGTGTTTGAACGTCTAAACGGGATTCAGCACAAAATAATTTCGACAGAAATGGCATTCGATCTGAAGACCATTTTTCAGCGGCTGCTCCAGTTTCATCCCCAGCATATCTTAATTGATGATAATATCGGGCGCGCTGAGTTGCATCGCATGGTTGACAAGCTTCACGGCCGCAAGACGCGAAATGTGCCCATTACAATTTTGAAAAATTCAAATTATCATGAAACCATTGCTGCAGGGGTGATGAATTATGTGTTGAAACAGAACCTTACCAGTGACTTGCTCTATCGAGAATTATTGAACTCAATCAGATTTTTGGAAACACAGCGTTTTTGGGACAAAGCCTATCGAAAACGAAAAGGGCAGCTTGCCCGTTTACTTAAAACTGTCACATCTCAGATCTGATTTTCAAGAGCGAAAATCTTTACAACTTTTTCTCCGTTACGTAGAATTTCCATTCTGACCTTTCGGCCTGCTTTAGAATTAAAGAAACCATTGATGTTGTTAAGGGAAAGATTATCCACCGATAATCCATTTATTGAAACCAATTCATCACCATTCTGAATCCCCACTTTTTCGGCCGCTGAGTCTTTCCTTACATCCGTAATTTCAAATTTTCGCAGGCGGGCACCTTTTGCTTTAAAGGTGAGTCCGCTCATGTTGAAATTAAACTTGCCGTGGAAGGAAGCGTTCTTTCGGAAATATATTTTTCCGGAAGGGAAATTGTATATAGTAGTGAAGCGGCTAAGTATTTCTCCGCCCAATGATCCGTTGCGAAACACGTCTGATCTTTTCAGTGTATCAATATAACTGTTGCCATCAGGAAAGTTGGCGATGACATCCGCTATCCTGTATTTTCCAATATCGACTGCTTTAATCCGTCCGATCTGACCTGTAATTAATCCTCCAATTCCGCGGCCGATCAGGCTTGTGATATGCTTTGGTGGTATCACAATGTTCGGGTCTGTGGAAGGATCCAATACGATGCCATGACTGGCTCCTGTATCAATCAGCAATTTTGCCATTACTGAATTAGTTTCATTGATATGTACAGGTAGTTGGACGTAAGGTTTAGTATCCTGAATTGAGATGGGCAGGACCTGAAACTTTTTGCTTGGATGGAAGTATTCTGGAAGGGTAATCGTCAACTGTTTTTTTTCATAATCTATTTCTATTATGAATCGACTGAAAAGCTCGTAACCAAGCACACCTTGTACATCCGTACCAAGATAATTTCTTAATTCCAGATAGTCCTTTTCAAGTACAAGCATGGCGTGACCTTCCCCGTGAATGCCAGGCATGTCAAGGGTAACGTTGTTAGTTACATATGCCTCCACGATCTTTTCGCCGCCGGGTCCTGACACGAGAAGATGTCTGCCATACGTAAGCTTTAGAATATCGCTAAAACTTTTCTCGGTAAGAATGGTGGTGCGCACCCCCGTATCAAGAATAAATTTGAGAGGCAATTGTCCGTTCAGTACCACTGGAATAACGACAAGATTATTACAGATCTCAATTGGGAAGGTTACATGATGATTTCCTTTGGTAAGATTAAAGCCCAACTGAGCCTCACACCATATTGGTAAAAGGATAGCAAATAGTAAAAAATATCTTCGCAAGCGCATAGTGAGAAAATGCCTAGTTAAAACTATTCAAAAAAAATTAGAAGAATAAGTACTTATACGGTAACTACCCCCAATACGGTGAGCACTTTTTCAGGAGAATTTTCAACGATAAGAAATTTCAGATTGGCGGAAGGAAGAAAGCCCTTCTCAGTCATGTTCTTCATTTGGCTAACAAGAGGAGAGAAAAAAGAACTTGTGTTTAACAGGCCAATGGGCTGGTCAATTAATCCCAGTTGCCGCCAGGTCAAAATCTCAGCCAGTTCATCCAGGGTGCCCCATCCTCCGGGAAGTGCTATGAAAACGTCGGCAAGATCTGCCATCTTCTTCTTACGCTCGTGCATGGAATTAACCACAATCAATTCAGTAAGTCCGCTATGACCTACTTCACGCTTCATTAGAAAATCAGGAATAACTCCGGTCACTTTGCCACCATTAGCCAGGACGGCATCTGCGATAACTCCCATCAATCCAACATTACCCCCTCCGTAGACGAGGGTATGGCCAGCAAGGGCAAGAAGACGTCCCGTTTCGCGGGCAGCATCAGCATAGACAGGGTCTTGCCCTGAACTGGATCCGCAAAAAACACAGACATTCATGTCTTAGTTTGACCGGGTAGATCAGTGCTTAACGTCGTGCTCGTTATTGCTGACGGATTTGTTTGGGAAAATCCAGACAGAAACAATTGCCAAAACGAAAAGCGCGATTACTACTCCAAAAACTGCCATAGAATTGAATTTATAACTCAAATTAAACTCCTTTTGTCCTTTCTAACAATATTTGAATCTTGCGGAAACCTTATTCTTTTAATTTGAGTTTAAAACCCACTTAATTAGGTTAAATAATGAAGAAAATACTGCTCATTTCGGGCCTTTTTGTAGTTGTGGTTATAGCTGCAGCAATTATCTATGGTTTTAACCGGACCAAATCCTATAGCCCTGAATCGAATGTGGCTTTTGAAGAGGGCAAATTGAAAATATCTGTTTTCTATAATCGGCCGTCGAAGAAGGGGCGTATGATATTTGGGGGACTTGTTCCCTTTGGGAAAACCTGGCGGACCGGAGCGAATGAAGCCACAACGTTTGAGACCAATATGGAGCTGATCATCGGTGACAAGAAACTGCCTGCGGGCAAGTACTCACTTTGGACCGTTCCAAACGAACAAAGCTGGTCAGTGGTATTTAACTCGGTTATTCCGAACTGGGGAATTGATGTCATGAATAATGGTGAGGCAGCACGGGATACTCTAACCGATGTATTAGTTGCTGACGCCCCCGTGGTGACCACCGGAAAAGAATTTGAGCAATTTACAATCTCCGTTGATAAGGTAGATGATATGCTGGAACTGGTGTTTGCTTGGGACAAGACGCTTGTGGCCGTACCACTCACTCTCAGGGAATAGTTACATTCACTTTAGTCTTTCGATTTTCTGGGACAGTTTCGACAATAGCCTTACCGGAGTGACTCACGTGCCCGGCAGGAACACCCTGAGATAGTAGGTAATCGCCAATAGCCTTAGCTTGCCGCAGCGTACGATCATTGTGATACGTTGACTTAACCACAACAGAATCGCGCATACCGGTGGTAACTGAATCAATTTTATACCTGACCGGAAATTTTAATGAATCAAGGTGAACTTCTGTGAGGTCAGGATTCGATCGAACAGAATCCTTCTGATACCCATTAAGGGTAACCATTATGGAAAAAAACTTGTCGGGATTTCCCTGGATGAGTCGCGTAAGTCTTCTTAGCTCCTGATTAGAAGAAGACGTAAGTTCGGCAGTAGAAGGCTTAAATGAAATACCGTCCAATTCAAAGTCGTCTCCTGGTGCTGCAGGCTTTAAAACTATATTGACCTTTTCCAGCAAAGGAAAATTTTCTACAGTTAGGTCAAATCTCTTTGAGAAGAAGGCGTAGTTGTCTTTCTCAGGATCAACTGACAAGTCATAGATTCCTCCCTCCTTGAAATAACTTACAAAGGCACCATCTTTTCCTGGTTTGGTTGAAAAGAACTTCTTTTGATCCTTGTTATTAAAAACAGTAACAAAGGTCGAAGATGGATCCTGAGGACCTGAAATCAGGCCCTCAACTTTCATAATACCCTTAGGTCGAATCTCCTGTGGGAAAAGCACCTCCACCAGTTCATTGTTATGTAAACCTTTGGTGTCTTTCAATAAATACCTGCCAATTGAAGTAGCGCTTACGAAAACATCATCTCCAGTTGTGTTAGCAAAATCCAACGGCTGCGGAGCGCTCCACAGGCCATTATTTAGTTTGCTCATATATAAATCCATTCCTCCCTTGTTGGGTTGCAATTTGTTGGAAGAGAATATCAATGTTTCTCCGTCGGCCATCATTCTAGGTGCCTGAGAATTCCCGGAATTGATGGAGGCTGGCAACTCCACAGGTGCATCCCATTGACCATTCGACTTACGCATCATCATGAGGAGCTTGCATTCATCTGCTTTTGTCTCATCCATTTTATCGCAGCGCATGTAAAACATCATTGTATTGTCAAGAGAAATGGAGGGACAAGCTTCGTTTGATTTGGAGTTCGCCGGCAGTAGCATGTTCACAGGGTTAGTCCAGATTAATCCGGTAAAATTGCTGGTGTAAAGGTCAAATCCTCCCATTCCATTATCACGCCTGCTAGAGATGTACAATGTTTTCCCGTCGGGACTCAGACCGTAGCCCTTCAAAAAGTTCAACCGACTGTTTACTGTTTTGGGCAGGACAATCGGATCTTGCCAGTTAACACCAACACGCGTTGACGAACACAGTGTATACGAATAATCTTCACCCATATCAGCCACGTAAACCAAGGTGTTACCATCAAGGCTTATGTAGGGGGCAAAGTTGTTGACAGTAGTGTGATTAATATTTGGAGGCATTTTCCTCAGTTTGGTCTGACCGCAGACTGAAAGAAAGCCAAAAAGGGCCGTGATGATCAGGATATTTCTTGTGTTCATTATTTTAAAATTAACCAAAACCAATTCATGTCTTGCAAAACTTTGGCCAACTATACTGCGCTTCCCCGGAAAATTGTTGGGATAGATCACAAAGCGGTTGTAAAGCCTCTGCGGTTAAAAATTCAAGGAAACTTTAATCACTTGGAAATTTGCGTTATTTTAGGACAATGATTCAAGTAATACCCTCCATTGCCATTCGGAAAGGAAAAGTAGTGAAGATGCGCAAAGGCGATCCTTTGAGTGAGAAGGCGTACGACGAAAATCCACTTGACCTCGCGAAGAGGTTTGAGGATCATGGAATAGACGTTATTCACCTGGTTGACCTTGATGGAGCGGAGCGTGGTAGTCCTAAGAACTTTCATGTCCTGGAAGCCATTGCCAATCATACGGATCTGAAGCTCGATTTCACCGGAGGCATAAGCACCGACGGCGACATTGCAAGCGCTTATGAATTTGGAGCAGACTATATTACTGCATCCAGCATTGCCATTACAAACCCAGAGTTATTTGCTTCCTGGGTAGTTTCTTTTGGCAGGGAAAAAATTACGCTTAGCGCTGACGTTACCGATGTTCAGACCAAGCAAGTGGCTTTCAGAGGCTGGTTGAAAAAGTCCGAATTGACACTATATGATCATTTGCGTTTTTTCTATGATAAGGGACTTAAATACGCAAAGTGCACAGATATTTCCCGTGACGGAGTTCTGGAAGGACCTGACTTTTCTTTTTATCAGGACATCATAACCACCTTTCCCGATTTAAAGGTACTAGCCAGTGGTGGTGTTCGCGGAGTTGACGATATTCAGCGCCTGAATGATATGGGAATCTTCGCCGTAATATTCGGAAAGGCTTATTATGAGGGTGTCCTCAAGCTAAAAGATCTTGAACGTTTCCTGATCAAGGCCTGATGCCACTGCCCAACTACTTGACTATTCCAACGCGGTACCCGTCACTAATTGTTCTTCAATAACGGGAAGAATCAAACAAACTCTGTTTACATCCGCATTGTTAGACTATTTTTGCCGGGATATTGCCCTGCCATACGGCCCTCATGACTAAATCAGCTAGTACTATAAAGAAACCGGAACCGGGAGACCTCACAGGGCATGATGTTATCGAAGTAATCGGTGCACGGGAGCACAATCTGAAAAACATCAGCGTCTCCTTCCCACGGAATACCCTCGTCGTCATTACCGGAATTAGTGGCAGCGGAAAATCTTCTCTGGCGTTTGATACGATTTACGCAGAAGGACAACGCAGGTATATGGAAAGTTTCTCCGCATACGCTAGAAGCTTTCTGGGAAACCTCGAGCGGCCCGATGTTGATAAGATCAACGGTCTCAGTCCCGTGATCTCTATTGAACAAAAGACTACATCGCGCAATCCCCGCTCAACAGTTGGCACCGTTACAGAGATTTATGATTTCATGCGTCTGCTTTTTGCAAGGGCAGGCGATGCGTTTTCTTACATCACAGGTGAGAAAATGGTCCGTCAATCGGAAGAGCAGATCCTGAATGGAATCTTTCAGCACTTCAATGGAAAAAAATTAACACTGCTGGCGCCACTCATCAGAGGGCGCAAGGGGCATTATCGCGAACTCTTTGTACAGATTAGGAAAAGCGGATTTACTAAAGTTCGCATAGACGGTGATGTTCAGGAAATCAATTCCAAAATGCAGTTGGATCGTTATAAAATACATGACATCGAAATTGTAATTGATCGCATTGTAGCAGATGAGAAAGACCGTTACCGGATCGGACAGTCGGTTGCCCGATCATTAAAGGAAGGAAAAGGTGTAATGATGCTGCTGGAAGAGAACAATAAGCTTCATCACTTTTCAAAATTTCTGATGGATCCCGTGACAGGTCTTTCATACGATGAACCAGCTCCAAATCTTTTTTCATTTAACTCACCCTACGGGGCGTGTCCGGTGTGTAATGGACTTGGCGTGGTAGAGGAGATTACGGAAGACTCTGTTA
This sequence comes from Cytophagales bacterium, assembly GCA_038229375.1. GTDB lineage: Bacteria > Bacteroidota > Bacteroidia > Cytophagales > Cyclobacteriaceae > ELB16-189. Next base: position 478,896 of record JBBRON010000001.1, read on the forward strand.
TTCCAGATAAGAAACTTAGTATCGCGCGGGGAGGCATACTTCCGTTGGGTGAATACAGGGATATCTGGATATTTAAGAAGGTGGAGGCGATATTGAAGAGACAGAAATTATCACTTACAACAGCAATTAAGGACATTCCAAAAGAGGTCATCAAGACGTTGCTCTATGGCGACGACGTACCGGTGGCAGTAGCTTCGGTTAAATATCCAGGTACAGAATGGAACACAAGGTTTGAAGGCATTGTCAACTTCCTGGAAAAACAGCGCGACGACGGTTCCGAAGCATTGAAGAAATGGGTAGAGGACTTTATGATAACGAAGACCTGCCCTGAATGTAATGGAGCACGTCTGAAAAAAGAATCACTTCATTTCAAAATTGACAACAAGAACATATCGGAATTATCCCTGTTGGATATTCAGGCGCTTAAGAATTGGTTTGATCATCTCGAAGACCGGTTATCCAGCAAGCAAAACATTATTGCCACAGAGATATTAAAAGAGATACGGAAGCGCATTGGCTTTCTCCTGGATGTTGGATTGGAATATCTCAATCTTGACAGACCATTGAGAACTCTCAGTGGGGGCGAGGCGCAGCGAATACGATTGGCAACACAAATAGGGACTCAACTGGTAGGAGTGTTATACATTCTGGATGAACCCAGTATCGGTCTTCATGCCCGTGACAACGAGAAACTTATCAAAGCACTAAAAGATCTTAGGGACCTGGGAAATTCAGTGGTGGTTGTTGAGCATGACAAGGAGATGATGCTGGAATCAGATTACATTATTGACGTGGGTCCTGGGGCCGGTAGACATGGGGGACAGATCGTAGGGGAAGGTGCTCCAATGGACTTCCTGAAGATAAAAAGTACCACGGCAGATTATCTCACTGGAAAGATCTCCATCCCGTATTCAAAAGAAAAGAGAAAAGGAAGTGGTGAAAAATTATCATTGCTGGGAGCCACTGGCAATAATCTAAAGAATGTTGACCTGAATATTCAACTCGGCACTTTCACTTGCATCACCGGCGTGTCGGGCAGCGGCAAGTCAACACTGATTCATGACACACTTTTCCCGATTCTGAACAAGCATTTTTTTAATTCTCACGGAGAGCCGTTGCCTTACAAGAAAATTGGTGGACTGGATCTGATTGATAAAGTTATTGAAGTGGATCAATCACCCATTGGTCGTACGCCGAGATCAAATCCTGCTACCTATACCGGAGTGTTCTCTGAAATCCGTGACTTATTTACTCAGTTACCTGAATCAAAGATCAGAGGGTATAAGCCGGGACGCTTCTCCTTTAACGTCAAAGGCGGTCGCTGCGAGACCTGTGAGGGTGCGGGGCTGCGATTAATTGAAATGGAATTCTTGCCGGATGTATATGTGAATTGTGAAACCTGTAAGGGCAAACGCTACAATCGTGAAACACTTGAGGTACGTTTCAAAGGCAAATCCATTTCCGACGTACTGGATATGACCGTAGAAGAAGCGGTTACCTTCTTTGAAAATCAGCCAAAGATCTTACGCAAGATTGAGACACTTAACGATGTGGGTCTCGGTTATATTTCTTTGGGTCAGCATGCCACCACCTTGTCGGGTGGAGAGGCCCAGCGTGTAAAGCTGGCAACGGAACTTTCAAAACGCGACACGGGTAAGACTTTGTATATTCTTGACGAGCCTACCACTGGCCTTCACTTTCAGGATATCGCACACCTTTTGGATGTTCTTCAGAAGCTGGTGAATAAGGGCAACACTGTGCTCGTGATCGAGCACAACATGGACATCATCAAGTCGGCCGACCGGATAATTGACCTCGGCCCCGAGGGAGGAGAGAAAGGTGGCCGCATAATCGCTCAGGGCAGCCCTGATGAAGTTTCTAAGAATCCTGCAGGGTATACCGGGAAATTCCTCAAGATGGAACTCCGTTCATAAAACAATGCCCTATTTTTTTTTGGAATCAATACCTTTGCTCATCCTATGGTCAATAATAAGAGCCGTTTATATTGGACGCTACAGGTCGGAGGATGGATGCTATATGCAATCATTTCAATTGTAGGGGCGGTGTTTGCATCAGATGGACAAGGTGTGAGCACTCAGCGTGTGATCTTTCTTACTTATGACGCTTTCATTTGTCTTCTATTGACACATTTTTTCAGGGATGCTATCAACCGCCGGGGCTGGCTTGATGCGGGAATGGCACTGTTGATTCCCCGTATAATTTTCAGTGTATTCGTGATGGGTCTGATCATTTATATTCTAAAGATTCCGATTTCGTTGCCGCTCGGATTGTTCAGCAGCAAAATTGCTTTTAACCTTCAGAATATATTAGGGCAAACTGTATTTTATGCGTTCATCTTTTTTTTGTGGTGTGTATTTTATTTTATCTATAATTATTTCGAACGATATAACACTTCCCTGAAACTTGAAGCCTCAATAAGAGAAATAGAATTAAATAATCTCAAATCACAGCTCAATCCTCATTTCATATTTAATGCACTCAATAGCATTCGGGCTCTTGTCGATGAAAATCCCGCAAAGTCGAAGCAGGCAATTAATCAGCTTTCTAATATCCTCCGAAACTCCATTTCCACGGGAAAACGAGGTCTGACAAAATTTGAAGATGAGCTAAAAATTGTGAAAGATTATTTGGGTCTTGAAAGCATTCGTTTTGAAGAGAGATTGAAAACAGAGTTTGACATAGATCCTGAATCACGGGACTTCCTGGTGCCGCCCCTGATGATCCAGACATTGGTTGAAAATGGCATCAAGCACGGCATTTCCAAGCTTAAAGCTGGCGGAGTAATACAGATGAAGACATCTGTCCGCAATGACCGGCTTACAGTTCAACTCCGAAATAGCGGTCAGTATGTAAATGGATCCAAAAGAAATTCAGGGGGGCTGGGACTTGAAAACACCCGCCAAAGGCTGAAACTTATTTATGGTGACAAAGCTTCGTTTAGAATTATGTCTGAAAACGATACTTTTGTTTTGACAGAAATAGAAATACCGCATTTGAGATAAAAAATGAAAGCACTGATTGTGGATGATGAGCGCCTGGCGCGAAAAGAGTTGATGAAACTCCTGGAGGAACACCCGTCTATTGAAATTGTAGGTGAGGCCCAGAATGCGGACGAAGCCGAGCAAATGATTACGGAGCTTAACCCCGATTTATTATTTCTTGATATTCAGATGCCAGGCCGTACCGGTTTCCAATTGCTGGAATCCCTGGATACGGTTCCACTGGTCGTATTCACGACAGCCTACGATGAATTTGCCATTAAAGCATTTGAAGTAAGCGCGCTGGATTATTTATTAAAACCTATTACTGCCGAAAGATTAGCGGAGGCGGTTCAAAAAATTCAGGAAAAGGAACGTACGCGCTCAGGCCGCGCACGCGACCAGAAACTTGGTCTCGAAGATCAGGTGTTCGTTAAGGATGGTGAACGTTGCTGGTTCGTAAGTCTCGCTAATATCCGGCTGTTTGAATCTGATGGAAACTACATTAAAGTTTATTTTGACACCAATCGTCCGATGATCCACAAATCATTGAATGCACTTGACGAAAAGCTGGACGAACGGGCTTTCTTTCGCGCAAGCCGTAAACACATCGTTAACTTAAGCTGGGTTGAAAGTATTGAGCCCTGGTTCAACGGTGGACTCATGGTAAAACTTCGCGGAGGTGATAAAGTTGAAGTAAGCCGTCGCCAGGCCGCCAAGTTTAAGGACATGATGAGTCTCTGAGGCGCTACATCGGATTTTTTTCAATTTTCGTAAAAAGTGCACGAAGGTCTGCCAGCCAATCAATCCCGTAATTGATATATCTGCTGCTGATCTGGCGGCGGTGTTGTTCTAATTGTAAAGGTTCCGCGTGAGCGATCAGAGGAAAGAAAGTAAGGGATCCAAATTACGGCTCCGACGAATGCCCTTGCGATAGATTTGATGGTGTCGCCGTCCGGTTCAGTGCCCAAAAGACTTGCGACAACCGTATCTCCACCCTGCAGAAGAAGATTCGCGAGATAAAAAATGACGGCCAGGTACGGCACACTTGTTCTTCTGGTGAAGAACATATAAATGACGAAGACCGAATACACGAGAAATAAGAAATTGGCAATCATCTCGCCAAGAGCGAAGATGCCCATCGATGGACGATATGATGCATAAGAAGGATCCGTCAACATGCTCCAATAGTAGAATTCAAAATAATCAACGGACGAAAACAATTGATAAGTCATCTGTAAAGGAGTGAGACAGAATCCGAGCGCCGGAAGTATCAACCAGCCACCAATAGACCTATAAAGTGACGAACTGAGTTTTGGCTCAGGGTTCCAATCATAGGCATACTTGAAACCAAAATAAGAAATCGCAAGGGCCACCAGCAGAATTGCAAGAAACGGATAGTTAAATGAACCCTTCAGGTCTTCAGGGGCTGTATAGGTAATGCTAAAATTAAGGTCGTTGGAAACCTCATCCAGCTTGCTTATAAATTCCTTGACTTCAGATTTTTCCAGGTAGGGTTTTTTGACTCTGTACCGGAATGATAATTCAATGATCTTATCGTGATACCCAGTCTTGTTTGTATATGAAAATCCAGGTGATTCAATTTGAGTCAAAGCGGGTTTGACATTCCATTCTTCGGGCATGTGAACATCAATATGCTGCGAGATGTTCAAGGGATAATTAAGTGAATAAGGACTTTGCCTGATTTTTGTTTTTGGAGTGATCAGATACGTAGAGAGATTCCTTGGGTAAACCGTTGCTGTGTTTTTCTTAGTCAAGGAATCATATACCCAGAAAGAAGAGATTTGATAATTCTCTTCTGAGACAATTATATTATTAAGTTCATCGTCAGTCCATTTAAATTGTTTGCCTTTTGATATTTCAGGATAGTCGGTGGCATAAAAGTTGAGATACTGCTTTTCAATTTCATTCAGACTATTGGATTCAAAATAGCTTCTCATATTGTCAGCTTCCTGCCGTGTATAGGTTGTCTTGACGGAGAACCTCGCTGATCCGCCAACCCTATCCAGATAGAAATTTTCTTCAGTGAAAAGAGTGGGTTCTTTACTGTCAGGCAACGGGATTAGTGCATTTGTGTCTTTGTTAATTACCAATCCGTTGTGATACGGCGGGAAATAAAGTTCTTTCAATGACCCCCGCTGAAAAGTAATAGTTGGATCAACCCAATAGATAGAGTCATGATAGCTAAACTGAACTATACAATGGTTGAATAACAAAGGTGATGGAAGGTAGTCTGGCAGCGCTTTGCCATAACCTGTGTTTACCAATACGGGATAACTCGTTAATCCGAGTTCCCTTAGGAGCGAGGCCAGTAAAACTGATTTGTCCTTGCAGTCACCAAAACGCTGGCTAAGGATTTTTGAAGGAGGATGTGGCTTGAAACCATGAATTCCCTCTGAAAAAGACAGATACCGAACTTCATCCTGAACGAACTGAATAACCTTACGGATAGCCTGCTCCTTATTTTCCTTTTGAACACCCGGCACTTTGGATAGCAAGCCCGTTGGGATATCGTCCATTTTGAAAAGATTGTCGGCCCACTTCCCCATCTCTCCCCAAGAGCCAAAGTCACTTACATGAATATGATCGTAAGGATCATACCAGCCAGGCGAGGATTCTTCCTGTAACAACGCGGGGACATCCTTGGCAACCCATTCATAAATGATTTGATCTCCATTTTTTGTTACGGATTCCTGAGGAGGCGAATTGATTTTTTTTATTTCGAATGGATGATCAGATTTTGTAACCAACCGAAAGACGACCTGACTTACCGGTACTGAAAAATTAAAATAAGTAAGTCTCGAGAATTTGTTGCCAAATGCCGGGTTAGAACCCTTGACGGTAAATGAATACTCAACAATGTCACCTACCTGTGCATCATGCAAATTAAAAACAGCTGTGAGATTGCCGTCATAAACAAGCCTTTCTAAACTTGCTTCCCTTTTCAATACCTGAAATGTGCCGAGGGTAAGTTGATTGATTTTTCTTCCATCCCTTATAATATCAATGGAATGAAACGTCAAGGCTTCATAGGATGGATCGAAGATATTTGAAATAGTTGAAATGTTCTCCAGTCCCCTTTCTGAAAGTATTTTTTGAACGTAATGGTGATAAGATTCTTTTAACGGCGCATTATACTGATCGTCATAAAGAAGATTATAATACCCACCTGATGTATTTGCCGTATCTTTTAAATCATCCTGATAATGATATTCTTTTATCCAGGAGGAAGCAGGTCTGACCGGGATAGTTTGAGTTCCCTGGGCGAGTAGTTGAAATTGAGATAAAGCTAAAAGCCAGAAAAAAAATAACTTCATTAAAATTTACTTGAGCACCAATTCAATCAATTCTTTTTCAACTGTCCAGTCACGCGCAAGCTTTAGCATGGCGGTGGCTTCCATCTCAGTCACGTATCCCTTCAGATTGTTTGACTCCCAAACCATACTGATAAGGTCAACTCTTTTTTCTTTCGGATAATCACCGATAATGTCATTCAAATAGGCCCGCGCTCTTTCGAATGAAGTCATATAATCCTTTTCTATAAAATCCAGGGCCCAACGAAGTTCGTCCGGTGCTTCAAGACGCTTGGCAGCGGATTCCAAATCCACTTTTTCCCCAGGATCCAGACCATGGTAATAAAAGATTACAGCCTTCAGTAATAAGTAAACCCGCTTTTCGTCAGAAGTCATAAGTACAAATAGATTGAAATTTAACAACCTCCAGCACAACTCCAAAGTTTCATATCTCCACCATCAGATCCTCGGCAATTTTATCCGCCAGCAATTTTCCCTTTCTGGTTAATGTAAGGATATCTCCACGTATGAAAATAAGCTCCCGATTTTGAACCACAGCTAAATATTCACCTCGCCTTTGCAGAAGATCATCATTAAGTTTTGTTTTAAGGATATTCAGATTACATCCCCAAACGGTCCGCAAGGAAGTGAGAATATATTCATTGATTTTGTTTTCAGAAGTCAGCACCTCTGTTTCACACGGAATTTTTCCTATGTCAATTGAGCGAACGTATGCGGCATTGTTGCGCACATTGAACTGGCGTGAATGGCCATTGTAAGAATGGGCACTTGGACCAATGCCGAGATAGGAAGCGCCTTTCCAATAACTGCTATTGTGTTGCGAATAAAATTCCGGCTTGCAAAAATTCGAGATCTCATATTGTTCGTAACCGGAGTTCTCGAGTGTATTCATAAGCATTTCGAATTGCCGCGCTGCTGGTTCTTCTTCCATCATATGAAGCTTCCCACGTTTATTCCAGTTACCAAATACGGTCCGTGCTTCGATCGTGAGCGCGTACGATGAAATATGTTCTGGTGAAAAAGCGAGAGCCCTGGCGAGGGTTTCTTCCCAGCGTTTTTCTGTGAGTCCAGGGATGGCGTAAATTAAATCGAGGCTTATATTTCTGAACCCGATGTCTCTTGCCTGCAATAGGCAGGATTCAGCGGCATCTGAATCGTGTGCCCTGTTTAAGAATTTGAGAATATCGTTATCGAAAGATTGTATACCAATGCTTAATCGGTTTATGCCGCTAACCTTAAGTTCCCTCAATTTCCCGAGAGACAAATCATCTGGATTGGCCTCCAATGTGATCTCTGCATCTGAAGCAACGGAGTAGTCTTTGTGAATGGCATCAAGTAAACTGCTAAGTTCTCTTTGGGATAGCAAGGAAGGTGTGCCGCCGCCGAAATAGATCGTTTTGAGTGGCTCATTGATGTATACCTTTTGAAGTTGAAGTTCCTTTGCCATCGCTCCACAAACACTTGAAATCGAATTTTGATCGGTCGAAAAGTGAAAGTCACAATAATGACAGGCCTGCTTGCAAAATGGGATATGAAGGTAGAGTCCGGCCATATTAATGAGTGAATTGCAAATAAGTTTTTTCGTGGCGGTGGTTTACGATATTTTTGAGCAATGATACGGGTTCTTCTGTTACTGATAATGAGTGAGGCGACCTGGGCCGCACCAATCGTTGTGAAAGATTTGCGTTCAGGATGGATGGAATACTCAGAGGCAACATACAAACCTCTGAATACAGTCGCCCAGCTCTCGGATATCCATACAATTTACTTTTTTGTCAAGGCGCCCTCCTTTAAGGGGCAATACTTATTTATAAGCAGTAACGAAGAATGGAATTTATTCATTAACGGGAAGATTATATCCTCAGAGAAGAAGCAATTGTTAAGTGTCGACAGCCTGGGCGCGTTATATGCGGCTGAGTTGTTTATTGGAGTTTATTGCAGGGAGGGAGTTCGTCAATTAAAAACACAAATAGTCTCGGTGACCTCCTCAGGAGCCATCTCGTCCATGGAAATTAATCCAAGGCCACCGACTTTTTTCAGGGACTATGCGATCATTACATCAGCATTGCTGCTACTTTTTCTTCTGATTCTCTTCAGAACCAACCCACAGCTCACGCTTGATTATTTTTCATTTGCCAAGATTTTTTCCGTCCAGGAGCGAAACGAGAATCTGCTTGCATCACGGATTACCTCGAGCGTAAACTTATTATTCTACCTTTTTTGTGCCTTGTTGACCGGTTTTTTATTGTCTGCCATATTTTATTTTGCCAGTTCCTACTTTCCAGTTGCCAGATTTACGGGCATTGATTCGATAGGAGGAGGATTCCTCATGTGGCTTAAGCTTTCGCTGTTTATACTTGTGCTGTTAGCCTCCAAGCTTATTATCGTTTTGTTTTTCTCTTCTGTTTTCAATTTCCGGGAGACTGTGAGTTTCCAGTTTTTTAATTTTTTGCGATTTATTTTATTTACCGCCGTAGTGATGGCGATGCTTAGTCTGATCTATTTTATTTTCAAGGGAGGTCAGCCGGTCTTCTACAAGCGGCTTATCATTCTGGCCTTGGTTCTTTTAAGCGCAGGATCAATTATGGTGCTGATAAAATTATTGGCGCGGGCACCGTTCTCCTTTTTTCATTTATTTTCCTACCTTTGTGCATCGGAAATTATTCCGCTGGTGATCATAATTAAGATATTCTTTTGACTCCCGAAACCGACGTGTGCAGATATGACAGAAACGGTTGTTATTGACAGGATGCGGAAAGTAAAAAGCATTCTCGTCACACAGGAAGGTCCGACAGACCCTACTTCTCCTTACTTCAAAATCGCTGAAAAATATTCTGTCAAAATAGACTTTCGTCCTTTTATTCAGATCGAAGCTGTTCCGGTAAAAGAGTTTCGTAAGCAGAAAATTGAAATCCTGAATTACACGGCTATCATTTTTACCAGCCGCAATGCGGTAGATCATTTTTTTATCCTTTGCCGTGAGATGAAGATCGAAATGCCGGCAGACATGAAATACTTCTGTATTTCAGAGCAAACCTCTAATTATCTTCAGAAGTACATAGTGATCCGCAAAAGAAAAATCTTTACCGGATTAAAAGATACACGCGATTTGCTGGAGATCATCAAGAAGCACAAGAATGAGAAGTTCCTGTTTCCTTGTTCAGACATTCGCAAAAACGACATACCTGATTTTTTTCGAGAGAACAGCTACCAGTTCAGTGAGGCCATTACTCATCATACGGTAGCGGCTGATCTTTCAGACCTAAAAGAAGTTTTCTATGACATATTGGCTTTTTTTAGCCCTTCAGGAATACATTCTCTTTTCACCAACTTCCCTGAGTTCAAGCAAAATAATACCCGCATTGCGGCTTTCGGACCAGCCACAGCAAAGGCAGTGAAAGATGCAGGCCTGGTACTGGATATTGAGGCTCCCCTCCCCAATGCCCCCTCAATGACGGGAGCCCTTGAGCTGTACATTAAAAAGGCGAACGTTTCTAAATAAAACGACCGGATTCTTTCGTTAATTAGCTACAGGCTGCTGTCCATCTCAAATTTGATGAATAGACCGCTCAATGGACTATATTTGGAAACTCCTGTGAATTGAAACGGTGAAAAGATTACTGGTAATTATTACTGCAACAATTTTGACGATAGATGCGTGGGCTCAACAGGACCCGCAGTTCTCTCAATATATGTTCAATAGTTTTTACTATAACCCCGCGGCAGCAGGCACTGATGGTGTCACCAAGATAACAGCGCTTTACAGAAGTCAATGGCTCGGCTACACCGCTACCTATGGCGATGGCGGCCCACCAGTTACCCAAATTTTAAGTGCCCATACGCCAATAGCCAAGCTCAAGGGTGGCGTTGGAGCCTATATCGTTAATGACAATCTGGGTCCTCTCACCAATATGGAAGCGCAGGTTTCTTACGCTTACTATATGAAGATCAAGGATGCAAAATTAAGCCTTGGCGTGCGTGCAGGAATTTACTCGCAGAAAATTGATTTCGGTATTTTGCGCGCCACGGATCAAAACGATCCGTTGCTTGCGAACAAGACTGGAAAGGAATCTCAGATACAGCCTGACTTTGCTGTTGGTGCTTTATATAAAAAGGAGAAGTATTTCATCGGGGTTGGTTTGAATCACCTTAGCGAACCCAGCTATGATTTTGGACTAACACAGAATAATCAATTGAAAAAACATATCTACGTCACGGGTGGTTATTTCTATGACTTGAATTTTGACATCCGTCTGCAATTCGTCACTCTTATCAAAAGCGACTTCACCAAAACCCAGTTTGATGTAGGGGCCTTGGCCTATTTTAAGGACGTAATGTGGGGCGGTCTTTCTTTCCGGCAGTCGGAAGCGGCTGTTTTGATCCTCGGTTATAGTCTCCTGAAAGATAAATCGCTAAAAGTTGGTTATTCATTAGATTACATTGTAAAAGACCAGCAGGCAAAACAGCCTACATCGCATGAATTGATGGTTTCGTATAGCTTACCAGTGAGCGCGGCGGCAAAAAAAATCATCCGGACGCCTCGTTATCGCTACTAAATCAAAACATTTTTGGCTTTTTTGTAGAAATTTGCTGAATTTGGGAACTCTATTTTTGGCAAGACAGAGTAATAAAATAAATTTATAGTCCGTTCGTTGGACAAAACCCGACTGGGAGACAGGCTTAACAACAATGAATATGAAGGTAAAGGTGACATCGAGAAGTCTTGGTTATTTGGCTTTGGCAACTATCTGTTTGTCGATAGGTGGTTGCGGTTTGCTGGGTATTGGCGGCAAGAAAGGTGGAGACCAGGGAGAGCTGGTTGGAGTTGGAAACCGTGAAGGTTGGGTGATGACTATTCCTTATGGAATGGTACCAATACCTGCCGGCACTTTCCACATGGGTCAGGCGGATGAAGATCCGGCGTCAACCCAGATAAACTTCAATAAGCAGATCACGATCGGACCATTCTTCATGGATGATACCGAGATTACTAACAATGAATATCGTCAGTTCACAAACTTCTTCCTTGTAGACAACGGAACCATTGAAGGATTTCCGGCTGTAAGCGCAGAAGAGTTCAGACAAAATTATTATCCTGACACGACCTCATGGGTCCGTGATTTCGCTCACCACATGGGAGATCCTATCCAGGATTATTATTACTGGCACCCAGGTTATGACGAATACCCGGTAGTGGGTATCGACTGGGATGCAGCGGTGTTCTTTGGAAAATGGAGAACAGCCTATCTAAATGATTTCAGAAAGACGGTAGGAGAGTTTCCGATGCCTGGTTTCAGACTGCCATCAGAAGCAGAATGGGAATATTCAGCGCGCGGCGGAAGAGACATGGCAAAATATCCATGGGGAAATCCTTATCTCCGCAATGCAAAAGGATGTATGCTGGCAAACTTCAAACCTGGAAGAGGTAACTTCTACGACGATGGTTTTGCTTACACATCACCTATCCAGTCGTATTTTCCCAATGATTATGGTTTATTTGATACATCAGGAAATGTTTCCGAGTGGTGTCTTGACGACTTCAACCCTGCCTCCGTTCCAACGGTTTGGGATTTGAACCCTCAGTTTATTGACCCCCGCACAGATCCTGATAACAAGAAATTCAATGCTAAGATTGCGCCAAAGAAGGTTGTTCGAGGTGGTTCATGGAAGGATGTTGCTTATTATCTGGAGACAGGTACGAGAACGTATGAGTTTAAAGACTCTTCCCGTGCGTATATTGGATTCCGCTGTGCGATGACTCATCTGGGTCGCTCTTCGGGAACTGAATTTTAATAATTAAAAACTCGTGCTATCTTTATAACTCGTGCTATTCAAAGTCTAAAACGTAACCTTAAACCTTAAACTCTAACTAACCATGGCAAAGAAAAAAGGCGGATTCATGCAATTGCTCTATGAAACCATCATGCCCAAAATATATGGAATTGGGGCCGCTGTCGTAATCATAGGCGCACTCTTTAAAATTCTTCACTTACCTGGAGCAAACTTGATGTTAATGATTGGTCTTTCCGTGGAAGCCGGTATCTTCTTTTTAAGTGCGTTTGAACCCAAGCATGAGGAACCAGATTGGACAAAGGTTTATCCTGAACTAGCAGAGGAGAACACACTCGGGCCCACTACTGCTGGCAGCATCACTAATCGTCCTAAGCCCGGAGCGTCTCCGCTTTTGGCCATTGACGAAATGTTAAAAACTGCGAAAGTTGATCAAAACTTGCTTGATAATCTCGGTAAGGGATTAACGAATCTGGCGACGTCTACTTCACAAATGAGTAGTCTTTCAAATGCAGCCGTAGCAACTAATGACTACGCGAAAAATGTACAAGCAGCCTCTGCCTCACTTTCAGAAATGAACAAGTCTTATGGCTCGGCTATGAAGGCGGTTTCTGCAATGGCTGATGCATCAAAAGATACAGGTGAATATCACGCTCAGGTTCAAAAAGTTACTAAGAACCTTTCCGCTCTTAATACCATTTATGAAATGGAACTTAAGGATGCAGATTCTCATGTAAAGAACATGAACAAGTTCTATGAAAGCCTGGGTGGTGCTATGCAAGGCCTTACTTCGGTAGGTGCCAACACAGCCAAATTCACGTCTGAACTGGGCAAATTGACAGATAACCTTACATCATTGAACACAGTGTACGGAAGTATGCTTACTGCGATGAAAGGTTCTTCTGTAAAGTAATTACCGATTAGGGTTTAAGGCTGAATTGATTTAAAATTTAAAAACAAGAAACTATGTCAGGTGGTAAGGAAACCCCAAGGCAAAAAATGATCGGTATGATGTACCTGGTGTTAACAGCCCTTCTGGCTCTTAACGTTAGCAGTGCAGTACTTGAGAAATTTGCCATCATGAATGAAACGCTCAAAGATCTCAAAACAGAGAACAATGACACGAATGAAACAAAAGCGGCTCGAATAATCAGTTCCACAACGAGCAATAGCCCAAAAGTTCTTGATGCTATTGAGAAGACTAAAGCAGTTCGGGCCTTATCAAAGGCGACAATTGCAACGTTGGACTCCGTTAAGGATATTCTGGGCAGGGAACATGATGGTAAGCCGATGGTAGGAGATGAGTTGGTTGGAAATACAAACATCTCGGAGGAAAAAATGGCCGCTGAAGATTCAAAGCTTGCTCCTAATTATGAAAGGGCACTAGTTAATTTTCATACAAAGCTCGAAGCGCTGTCTGGAATGAAGTTTCCGAAATTGAACAAAAGGGCGGAAGACTACGGTGCCTTGTTGAAGGATGAGAAAGGTGAAATAGAACACGGCGAGAAAAATTTTATTGATTTCTCTTTTGAAGGAACGCCCACCATGGCGGCTATTGCTGGTGTCACCCAACTACAAACTGAAGTTTTGGAGTTTGAAACATTGGCACTTGATTCATTGGCGATAGTAGCCGACATCGGAACAGTCAAGTTTGACAAGGTTGTTCCAATGGTTATTGGACCTTCCGTAGTCGCTGCAGGCGCAAAATATAGTGGAAGGCTGTTTATGGCAGGTGCTGCGTCAGGTGTGACTCCCGAAATGTTTATGGAAGGGAAACCCCTTGTTGTAACAACGGACGGAGAAACTGGAATAAAAATGGCTGCAATTGAGTTTACAGCTTCCGGCGAAGGTAAAAAGTCCTTTAAGACTGTGATTAATCCGGGTCCAGGCAAGGAGCCGATTCCAAGGGAGATTTCTTACGATGTTATTAAACCAACCATTCGTATCACCAACGGTAATGCTCCAAGCTTATACATGAACTGCGGTAACTTTGTCAATATTGAAGTACCAGCGTTAGGCGCCAGCTATAACCCAAGTTTTACTGCTAGAGGGGCATCCCTGGAAAAAGGCGATAAGCCAGGAAAGGTGACGATCATTCCAAAAGAGAAGAAAGTTGCTGTTACGGTTTCAAACAATGGCTCGTTGATCGGCACCGAAAACTTTGACGTGAAACCTATTCCAAAGCCACGATATGTTTCAAGAGATAATCAAAACAAAGAGATTGACTTGAAAAATGGAGTGAGAGGTTCTCAAACAACCGGTTTGAGAGTTAACGCTGATGCTGACGAAAACTTTAAGGCTGAAGTTCCAAAGGATGCGGTATATCGCGTCAAAAGCATGGAGGTTATTCTTGCTCGTGGAACTGTCAGAGTTCAAACAATAAATGCAACATCCGAACTTATTGACTTGAGTTCATGGAAATCGCAGTTCCGTCCTGGTGACAGAATTGTAGTGGATATCAAGTCTGTAATAAGACGAACATATTTAGGTGAAGAGGAGAAAGTAGATGTAGTTGGAGGGACGATCAACATCCCGGTTCAATAAAAAAAGTAATATGACAACAAAGAGAATCGTAGTCGGGCTGGCTTTAGTACTGTTTGCTAACGTTGCATTCGCTCAGCAGGAAGAGGGACAGGTGAATCCAAATTCGCTTCTCAACATCCCTGCATACGAGCAATTGTACAAGGTTCGCGTTTGGAGGACAATTGACCTTAATGAGAAACAGAACAAAGGTTTCTTTGCGAGGGGTAATGAGATCACCAAGCTCGTCATGTCGGCTATCAAATCCGGTCAGATAGCTGATATCTATAAGTCAGATTCGCTTATTTCGAAGAAGTCAAAACAGGAGTTTGAGGAAGGTATCGTTGCAGTTCAAGGTACCCAGCTGCCCCCATGGACACCAACCACTGCTTTTTTTCAGGGTGATCAGGTAACGTTGAATGGTAAGAACTATGAATCAACCAACAACAGTACAGGAAAAAATCCCGCAACATCGCCGAATGATTGGCAGGAAACGCAAATTGGAAAGCCAATACCTTACTCTCCGAATGAAATTTACAAGCTTACTCTTCAAGAAGATGTAATCTTTGATAAAAGAAGATCACGCCTGTACTACGACATGCTCGCTATGGAGTTCTCAGCATTTGACCAAAACACCGGTACTTTCAAATCGATCGGTTGGTTTAAGTACAAGGACTTGGAGAAGTTATTCAGAAGTCGCCCAAAAGAAGCAGTTTGGTTCAACCGTTATAATACCGCTGAGAACAAGAATTATGCGGACGCATTTCTGTTGAGATTGTTCCACGGCACAATTAACAAGGTTGAAAATCCTGATGATGAAAGCATATTTGAGACTTACAGCAAGAATTACAAAGAAGCGGTTTGGGCTACTGAGTGGGAAGAAATGAAGATGATGGAAAAAGAGCACAACCTCTGGGAATATTAATAAGTTCTTTGTTGGTGAGATACCGACAATTTTCGAAAAAAGGAGAGCTACTAACTCTCCTTTTTTTGTTGCCATGCTTTCACAACGGCAGCCTTCGATTTTCCAATTACTTTTTCAAGCTCTTCTTCAGAAGCTTCCTTGATCTTTTTGAATGACTTGAAGTTGGCAAGCAATAGGTCCGTTGTCTTCTTTCCGATACCCTGAATACTTTCCAGTTCTGAGAAGATTGTGTTGTTGCTCCTTTTTTGACGATGGAAGTTGATTGCGAACCGGTGTGCTTCATCCCTGATATATTGAATCAGAAGAAGACTTTGTGACTTCTTACTAATGTGGAGTGGAAACGGATCTTCGGGGTAGTAGATTTCCTCAAGCCTCTTGGCGATGCCGATAATCGGGATTTTTCCATAAATGTGAAGGTCATTCAATGCTTCAACAGCGCTGCTAAGCTGTCCTTTACCGCCGTCAACGATAATCAAATTTGGTAGTTCTGTATTTTCTTCAATGAGCCGGTGGTATCGACGGCCTACTATTTCCTTCATGGATGCAAAGTCGTCCGGACCGTCCACAGTCTTGATGTTGAAATGGCGATATCCACTTTTGTCCGGCTTGCCATCAACGAACCTAACCATGGATGCCACTGGGTCGGTTCCTCCGAGGTTAGAGTTGTCAAAACACTCAATGATGCGGGGCAATGTTTCAAGGCGCAGATCCTTTTGAAGTCCTTTCAATACTTCGATGTTTTTGATCTTGGTCTCCTCTTTGGAAATTTCCTTCTTTGCTTTCAGGTACAAGACATTCTTCAGGGACAGGTCGATCAGTTTCTTCTTATCCCCGATTTGAGGAATAATATTTTCAATTGAGTCATCCTTGACCAGAAGGGGAATGTTGCTAAAGATGACTGTATTTGCGCTATTGGTTTCAAGCCTGAGTTGTTGGGCCACGATCGTAAGAATTTCCTCATCGGGCTCCTCCATCTTTTTCTTTACCTCAATGTTTTTTGAAAAGATAATCCCACCTTCTTTTATCTGCATGAAATTGACGAAAGCATTGGTCGCAGAACTGGTGATAGTGACAACATCAATGTCGGTAAGCTGGCGGTTAACCACGATTGACTTCGACTGGAATTTTTCGAGGTACTCTATTTTGTGTTTAAACATTTCAGCGCGCTCAAACTCCATCGCCTGTGCTGCCTTTTCCATGTTCTCCTGGAAATAGTTTTCTACAATACTCATATTGCCTTTCAGAATATGCCTTGCCTGTGCTATATCTTGGAGATAGGAACTTTCGTCCTGAAGATCTTCGCAAGGGCCTTTGCAGTTGCCAAGGTGGTATTCCAGGCACACCTTAAATTTTTTCTTTTCAATATTGTCGGCGGACAGCAGAAGGTTACATGTGCGGATCGAGTAGAGCTTTCTTACAAGATCCAGTACATTTTTCATGGAAACGACACTTGTGTAGGGGCCAAAATACTCCCCATTTTTAGGAATATACTTTCTCGTGTAGATGATGCGTGGAAATCGTTCCTTTAAAATGCATAAATAAGGAAATGTCTTATCGTCCTTGAGAAGGATATTATATTTTGGCTGGTTTTGCTTTATGAAATTGTTTTCCAGTAAAAGTGCATCGAACTCGGTGTTCGATAGGGTGAATTCGATCTTTCGGATTTCAGAGACGAGCTTTTCGGTTTTGCGATTGAACTGGGATTGCTTTAGGAAGTAGCTGGTAACCCGTTTTTTGAGGCTTTTTGCTTTGCCTACATAGATTAAGATTTCTTCACGGTCATAGAATCTGTAAATGCCGGGGGAGTCCGGCAACGAAGCTACCCGCTCTTTGAGCGCATCGGTCATGCACTAGTTATTAAGCTGCATAGGTATCACAACCTCAACTGAATCAGAGACTGAGCAGTCTGTGAAAACGGGAACTCCTCTTGAGGGTACCTTGAAATTTCCTTTTGTGATGCCCGTAGAAGGATCTTTATAAACCTTTAACATGTAGTTATCCCAGATTGGTCGTGCAGTTTTTCCTCCTTGACCTAATGTCCAGTTAAGGAAATGGATGCTGCGTTCATCACCACCAACCCATACGCCGGTTACAAGGTTCTGCGTGAGCCCCATATACCATCCATCAGAGGCATTGTTGGTAGTTCCTGTTTTTCCGCCAATCTCATTGTCTTTTTTTAGTTCAGCGCTAAGGCCGCGGGAAGTACCACCAACTTCTTCGACACCACCCTTGAACATGTAGATCATTTTATATGCGGTTAATTCATCGGTGGCCTGTTTGAGTTCAGGCACAAAGTTTTGAATTACATTTCCGTTTTTATCCTCGATGCGAGTGATATAGTAAGGCTCAATGTGAATTCCATTATTAACAAAGGAGCTATAGGCGCCCACGATTTCGAAAAGGGAGACATCACTTACCCCTAAACAGAGTGATGGGACCGGGTCTAATTCACTCTTGATTCCTAACTGATGTGCAAAGTCTACCACATTCTTTTCACCCAGCGCTTTCATAAGTTGCGCAGTGATTGAATTGACAGAATTTGCCATAGCCTTGCGAAGGGTCATTTTTTCTCCTGTACCTCTCGATCCGTCTGCGTTTGCGGGATACCAGGTGGTACCAGACACCTCAAAGCTTGGGGCGATATCTAGACGGGTTTCACAAGGATCAAAACCCGTTTCCATTGCGAGACCATAAACAAAAGGTTTGAATGTTGAACCTGGCTGTCGTTTTCCCTGCTGGACATGGTCATATTTGAAATATTTATAATTGAAACCGCCAACCCATGCCTTGATATGTCCGGTATTTGGATCCATTGACATTAAACCGCTCTGAAGAAATCGCTTGTAGTATGCCAACGAATCCATTGAACTAAACAACGTATCCCTTTCACCGTTCCAGCTAAAAATGGTCATCGGCTTTTTGAGATTAAGCATGATTCTCACCGAATCACTCTTCTCTCCATATTTCTCAACCAGAATTTTGTAGGCAGGAGATTGTTTGATGCGTGATTTCAGGAAGCCCTGGATCTCATTGTGGTTATCGTCAACCCATGGATTTTTTCCAGCCCATTGCTTAATGAATTCCGTCTGGAGAATCTTCATTCGTTCAGTCATCGCCTGCTCAGCATATTTCTGAAGCTTGCTGTCAATAGTTGTATATATCTTAAGTCCTGAGTTCCATAAGTCAATTCCACGCTCTTCGCAGATCTTCATGAGCTTGCTCGTTATTACCGTACGGAAGTAAGTTGCTAAGCCTTCGTTCTGATTTTGCAGGCTGAAATGCAATCCAAGATCCAATGCCCTGATGGAATCATATTGCTCTTTTGTGGTAACCTTAAATTTGGCGCGAAAGACCTTCCCAAGGACCTCATTGCGCTTGCTCAGGGCTGCTTCCGGGTGGCGCATGGGATTGAAAGCAGTAGGATTCTGCAACATTCCGACAAGTAGCGCGGATTCCCTTACATCAAGGCTATCCTGTGGTTTATTAAAGTATGTTTCACTTGCTACCTTGATGCCGTAGGTATTGCTGCTGAACTCAGCAGTATTCAGATACATAGCAATGATCTCTTCTTTCGTGAAGTTCCTCTCGAGGTTTATCGAAATAATCCACTCTTTAGTCTTTTGCACAACCCGTCGGGGATACCGACCGAGCCCGGAAATGCTTCCATCCAATGAATGGTCAGGATTCCGGGTATATAGATTTTTTGCTAATTGTTGGGTAATGGTGCTTCCGCCTCCCGCGGGATTGAGTGTCACTAATCCCCAAAAAACCCTTAGGAAAGCCTTAAAATCCAAGCCTGAATGTTGAAAAAAGCGCTCGTCTTCGGAAATAACCAGTGTTTTCACCAGGTCTTCCGAGAGCTCATTAAAGTTCACCTGGCTTCGGTTATACCTGAAATACCGCCCCAGCGAAACGCCGTCTGCAGAGATAAGCTCAGAGGAAAGATCATTTTCGGGGTTCTCAACATCAGCAAGACTTGGCATGGCCCCGAACAGGCCAAAGAGATCAACGCTTACTGAAAATACATATAAGGGCAACCCAAGGATAAAACACAGGAAAAGGATCCAGCAATATTTGATGACCTTTTGAAACCAGGACCGTTGTATGTTCAGCAGATCACTGATTTTCTTTTTGATAGTGTCGGTCGAAGAAGCTGAGGTACTCATCGAGTGCTTTGTTTCGGTAGAAGATATTGAAGTTATCTTTTGTTATAACAAAGTTATGGAAATTTAAGGTGGAAAACGGCTTTGTATTCGCCATTGCGCCTTTAAATCGGTTGAAATATTCAACAGCATCGTCTTTGTTTGAGAGGATGCTAACGAAGGTCAGGGCATATTGATCATTCAAAATCAGGTTAGTGGTTTCGAATTTTTTACTCCTGTAAAACTCAGCATTGAATTTCTCTACCGCTGCAGCGACTGAAGCGCTGGCATTGTCAGGGAAGCGATGCACGATTACAAAGTAGTGTGGTTCCTCAAATGAAGCTATAAACCTGATTCCTTTTGATCGCTCAGCTTTTTCAATGAAAGTTTTAGAGCTAGCTAACAGTTTTTCAGCGTATACACGAGCCGGAGCATCGGGATATTTCTTAATATATTCACCGAGTTGATACTGATATTGTGTGACATCTTCTGTTTTTCCTGTGATAAGGATCTGGAGTAAGTCGATTTGTGGGGTAAATGAAGTTTCTCCTACCGCGCGGGCAAGTTTCAGCTTCTCCTGTGCAGATCTTAGACTGTTCTTTTCAAACTCGACATACGCCTCTTTATAGATTATTTTTTGCTTCTCCTGAGCTACACTGGTTTCCTTCAGGTAGTTCGGATTGAGAAGGATTTTGGTATACGTTGAATTGGGAAATTCATCTTTGAGATTTTGTGCAATTAATTGTGCTTTGTCGTCACCGCGTTCTTTGTGGATCAGGTATAATTTGTAAAGCACCTCCGGTTTAAACTGAGACGTAGGAAACCGTTTCAGAAGTTTCTCATAGGAATCTTCTGCATTATCTTTTTCGGCCAATTGGAAATAATAGAGGTCTCCTAATTTGAAATATGCTTCTTCGATTTTGGCCAACGCTTCTTTCTTTTGCTCCTCTGTTTTGGGCAGGGCTGCGAAGATTTTCTTTGCTGCTTCTTCTGCGGGATTCATTGCTGGAGCCCTCGGTGTCTGTATGGTCCCTGTTGCAATATTTGAGTCCGTCGTCGTAGCACCCGGTCGTAAAGCACCTCCTGAAGCCACAGATGTTTTGGATGACCTTCTCCAATTATCCTCGAGTGTTATACTCCCCCATATCCGCTGGAATTCACTTTGGCCAGATGACACAGCTCCTGCGTTTCCGAAATACCAGTCTGTTGTGCTGGTCGACTCAGTTTGGAAAAAAGCGCTGTTTTGATTGTTTCCGCCACTATTTTCAGACCTCTTTCGCTTCTTTTTCTTGCTATTTTCTTTCACTGCTTTCGCAGCAAACGATGAATCAAGACTCGCCCGGAGTGTTGAGGAATCCAGAGACGCCATTGTCAACAAACTATCCTGCCAGGTTATTGTCTCCGTGTATTTGACAAATTCTCCCAAGACTTCGTGGCGCTTTTTAATGGCCACGTAGTTTTCAAATTCAGGAGGTAAAGAATTTAGAGCGCTATCATAAAAAGATTTAGCCAGCGAAAAGCGTTTGAGTGAATCGAAATAGAGTTGTCCTATTCTTAAATATGCATTCCCCTGTATTCTCTTATTTTTACCCGCATGTGCTGATAACTTATATTGGTCAATCGCTTCGGGAACATTTCCTTGCTTTCGTTCAAATTCACCTAACTCGAAATAAATCTTATCCTTGAACTCCTGGTTCTTGGCATCGGCAAGCAGCTTAGCAAACTGCTTACGAATAATGCGCACGTTTTTGGAATTGTCAAGCCGTGCCACTTGCGCCATGTTGAGGCGTGCATAGAAGTCGATTTCATAATCAGGATTAGTAGCCAGGCACTTCCGATAGTAGTTATATGCTTCGGAGGCGAAGCCAAGTTTCTGATACACCTGACCGATAATAAAATAGATTCGCCCTTTCCGGTCGGCGTGGGCCAGGAGTGAGTCAGCTTTTGTAAGGCTCCTGAGCATATTGTCATAGTCAACACGGATCTGATAGTAGTATGCCTTTTCCAGATAAAGATTCTTCGCATTCTTCCTGTTAAGTTTCTCTTTTTCAAGAAACTGAAAAGCTTCCTCTGCCTTGGCATACTCCCCTTGTTCTGTAAATGCGCGGATCAGGTGGACCAACGCCTGATGGCGAACATTTGCATCATGACTTTTTGTATTTACGAACTTGAATGTTTGAATGGCATTTTGAAAATCACAATCGTAAAGGCGCGCAAGACCTACCAACAGATAATCATCATCAAGCCATTTGCTGTTTGGATGACGCTGAATTGATATTGAAGCCATCTTGATAATTTCTTCGGTGTCCTTTTTATAGGATTTAGCGAGTGTTGTATCGAGCTTAGGGTAAATCCGGAGAATCTGATTGGGATCATCATCAAGGCTTTTTAGAATTGTCTTTTCTACTTCTCTTGTTTTTTCGCGCGCATAAAAATATCCATTGAAGTGGGCAGTCGTATTGTGATAGGCATCACCAACCATCGTGTTTTGATTTGACGAGCATCCATACCACGTCAAAACGGAGACAAAAAAAACCACGATAAATGCTGGCTGCGCTACCTTCATGAAGGGGTTTGAGCTACAAACGTAAAAAACAGATTTTCAATATTATAATCGCTCAGAATATCTAATTTTAGGGATATTTTTCCGATTTGAAACCAAAAAAGACCATATCCGAGAGACTCTCCGCCCGCTACCAGATGGTAATACGCAGTGAGGAGAACCTGGAGGAGAAATCAAGCTTTGGCTTTACCTACGCCAAATTACTTGTTTTCTCCATCGTTGTGTTCATCGTTGTCTTCGTGGGAAGTCTTTCCCTTGCGCAAACACTATTGGCAAAGTGGTTTGATCCACGATACGCTCAACGCGAAACCAATAAGAAGCTCGATCAACTTGCCGTACGATTTGATTCGTTGTATCAGGAGGAGGAGAATAAAGATGAGTTTATCCTGAATCTGAAACGTGTATTTAATGGAGACACGACGGGTGGTTCTGCTATTGACCCAACAGAAGCACTAAAAGGTCAGGACAAACCAATCACGCCTGTGAGTAGCATGCGTCTTGAGCCAACAGACTCTCAATTCAGAAAAGACTTTGAGCAATCCGAGCTCTCGATGATATCCCTTACGAGCAGCAAGTATCGGGAGCTACGCGAGACGTTCTTCTTTACGCCCCTTACAGGTTTTATCTCAGATAAGTACGATGTGAAGAAAGCACACTTCGGCGTTGACATAGTGGCAAAGACCAATGAGCCTGTTAAGTGCATTGCGGATGGAACTGTTATTATGGCCTCATGGACCCAGGATGCGGGGTACGTGATTGCCATCCAGCACCGGGGCAACCTGATCTCCGTGTTCAAGCACAATGCCGAATTATTGAAAAAAGTTGGTAATTTTGTGAACGCAGGTGAAATAATCTCTATTGTTGGCAACAGTGGCGAGATGACTGACGGACCCCACCTTCACTTTGAATTGTGGTACAACGGCAACTCCCTTAATCCGGAAGAGTTTGTAACATTCTAAAAAACGAGAACATGTTCACTACTAAAGAAGAACAAAAAAAGGCTGAAGAGATTAGCAACTCAAGTAATGTGATCGGTAAGGGCACCGTTATCGAAGGAAACATAGAGACTTTTGGTAACATTCGCATTGAGGGTCGTGTAAACGGCAACATTAAGTCCAAATCGAAGATCGCGTTGGGTACTTCCAGTCATGTAGATGGAAACATCTCTGCACAAAACGTTGACATTGAAGGAACGGTAAAGGGCAAAATCGAAATATCTGAAGTGTTGGTGCTCAAGGCAACTGCTGTTGTCCATGGAGATATTTCAACAGGCAAAATGGTGGTAGAGCCTGGTGCCGTGTTCAACGGGACGTGCAAAATGGGAGCTGCCATTAAAGACATAAAGTCAGCAGATAATGGAGCCACAACGCACACCTACCGATCCGAAGCCATCTAGCTCATTTATTAAGTACAGCAGCCTGGGGTTTCAATTATTTGGAAGCATTGGTGTGGCTGGTTGGTTGGGATATTTGCTCGACGAGAAAACGGGATTGAAATTTCCTGTGTTTTTGCTATCTTTTGTCCTGCTTATGTTTGCAGGAAATATATATCTGATCATGAGAAGCTTTAACAAAGAGTAAATTGCTACGGTTTGTGTTCAAGGCTTGTTTATTGGCCACCGTGATCCTCGGAGTCACTATTGTCGGGCCAAGGCAGGGGTGGTTTATTCGTCCTTCTTTTTTTTTCGAAATCATTATTTTCTTGACCGTATCCACAATCAGCATTTACTGGTGGACAACGCAAAGAGCCTACCTGCGGTCTGACAATTTTGTAAACATTTACTTAGGTTCAACTGCTCTAAGAATCGTCTTGTATGGCATATTTGTAGCAACAATAGTCAGTTTTGATGAGGCTGGTGCCGTTAACAATGCCTTGCTGTTTTTGATTGCCTATTTCCTGTTCACAGCCCTGGAAGTGACGGTGTTGTTCCTCCAGATAAATTCTCCGAATTCAATTAAAAACGACGATTAAAGATTTTTTTTTGGCCTATTAATCAATAGTTTTGCGGTCGATTTATAAAGACTGTGCAGACCTACCCAAAAAAGCCGTTTTCCCCACTAAAAAGCGCAATTTTTGTGCTTTTTGTGACCCTTTTTTCAGGGGCATTTTCTTCTGCATTCGCGCAGGAAGAAGCTCTACATGACTCAACGAAAGTTGAGATCGGAAATAAAGAGCATGTGGAAGGTTTCAATATAAGTGATGTCATCATTGAACACGTGATGGACAATCACACATGGCACTTTTTTGATGGCCATTATGGCACTCTTTTTCTGCCAGTCATTGTTCACTCTTCTGCACGTGGATTGGAAATATTCTCCTCCAGGAATTTCTTCGATGACCATCATCAGCATGTGTCTTATAATGGGTATACACTCGAGCACAATAAGATTTATCTGAGTGGAAACGCTGTCACAGATCTATCTATCACCAAAAATGTATTGATGCTTTTTATCAACGCCGCATTGATGCTGATTGTATTTACGTCCGTAGCGCGTTCTTATAAGAAAAATGCAGGCAGTGCCCCAAAAGGCCTGCAGTCGTTCATTGAGCCAATCGTTCTATTCGTAAAAGAAGAAATTGTAAAGCCGAACATCGGACCCAAGTATGAGAAGTTCCTTCCATATTTGTTGACGCTGTTTTTCTTCATCCTTTTTGGAAATTTATTGGGCCTTCTACCAGGTGCAGCAAACCTCAGCGGCAATATTGCCGTTACGCTGGTGCTGGCGGTCTTAACTTTTTTGATTACGAATTTCAATGGCAACAAAGCCTATTGGATGCATATCCTTTGGACACCCGGTGTTCCTCTGCCGTTGCGCCTTATCATTCTTCCGGTTGAAGTAATTGGGATATTCACAAAGCCTTTTTCATTGACGATTCGTTTGTTTGCTGCGATCACGGCAGGACATATCGTTTTATTGAGCCTGGTTGGATTGACATTTATTTTTAATAGTTGGTTTGTTGGAATAGGCTCTTCGATTTTTGTGCTGTTTATTAGCTTGATTGAGTTGCTGGTAGCGGGAATTCAGGCGTATGTATTCACACTATTCTCGGCACTATATATTGGTATGGCAGTAGCAGATCATGGACATGATGATCATTCTCATTAAGAAAAATCAACGGTAGGAAACTACTAAAAGATACTCCAGGACAACCCTGGATTTTGTTTCACTTTAATTTTTAACGTTATGTTATTTTCAATTTTATTAGATGCTAGCTACGCACTGTTAGGTGCTGGTATCGGCGCGGGTCTGGCTGCAATTGGCGCTGGAATCGGAGTAGGCCGTATCGGTGGTTCTGCAATGGAAGCTATGGCTCGTCAGCCCGAATCGGCTAACAAGCTTCAGGGTTCTATGCTGATCATTGCAGCCCTTGTTGAGGTAGCAGCTCTGTTTGCTCTTGTGATTTGTTTCTTGCTTTCAACCAAAACAGGCGCAGCAATCGCTTAATTTGTTTGATTTCAAGCAGCATTGCACATTGAAAAATTGAAACTTGCCTTAGGCAATAGGCCGGGCAAGTTTCTTTTCACTTTGAAATGACGATCAGGAGTTGATCAAAAAAAATTTAGAATTATGGAATTACTAACCCCCGGCTCCGGCCTTCTCTTCTGGCAGTTTGTTGTCTTTATTGCCTTGTTTTTCCTGTTGGCAAAAATGGCGTGGAAGCCAATTCTCGCTTCGTTGAAAGAGCGTGAAGAATCGATTCAGACCGCTCTGGATTCTGCGGAGAAGGCGAAAAATGAAATGGCTTCCTTGAAGTCAGAAAATGAGCAATTGCTCAAGCAGGCACGCGAAGAGCGCGACCTTATTTTACGCGAAGCCCGTGATGCGGCCAACCGCCTTCACGATCAGGCCCAGGCTGACGCTAAAAAGAATGCCGATAGAATTATTGAAGATGCCAAAGCTGTAATTAACATTGAAAAACAAGCTGCCCTGCGTGATGTACGTGCGCAGGTTGCCACCTTTTCAATTGAGATTGCAGAGAAGCTGATTAAAAAGAACCTCTCGACAGATAAGGCTCAGAAGGACATGGTAGAAGCATTCATAAAGGATTTGAAACTGAACTAATTCATGGCTGATTTACGCGTAGCATCTAGATATGTAAAGTCATTGCTTGGACTGGCAGTGGAGAAAGGCTCTGTAGAAGCTGTGCATCAGGATATGCTGCTTTTTTCTAAAGTGTGCGCTGAGAATCGTGACTTCACAGTGATGTTAAGAAGTCCAGTAATCCGCCACGAAAAGAAACGCGCAATACTTGAAAAAGTGTTTTCTGGTAAGGTTAATCCGCTTACAATGGCAATCATCGATATTCTTACCCGTAAGAATCGTGAACCATTGTTACCGGCAATTGCTACCGAATTTCACAATGCCTATAATGAATACAAGGGAATTGGAAAGGCATTCATCACTACCACAATTCAAATGGATCAGGAATTGCGGGATGCAATAGAGGCGATTGTGAAGAAACTTAGCAATAGAAAGCAAGTTGAAATCCACGAGAAAGTGGACAAAGATTTAATCGGTGGATTTATTCTGAATGTGGGAGACCAACAAATCGATGCATCGATTCGCAGCAAATTAAAATCATTGAACATGAAGTTCAATGAAAATTTTTATGTGAAAGATTTCTAATAACGAATAACGAATAACGAATAACGAATTTACTATGGCAGAGATCAGACCCGAAGAAGTTTCCGCAATTCTACGTGAGCAATTGTCAAGTGCCCGTACAAACGCCGAACTGGAAGAAGTTGGCACCGTATTGACTATCGGTGATGGTGTGGCTCGTATATATGGCTTGACCAAAGCACAGGCAGGAGAGTTAATCCAATTCGAAAACGGATTGCGTGCACTTGTGCTCAATCTTGAAGAAGATAATGTTGGTGCAGTATTGCTGGGTGATCCTCAAGGTATCAAGGAAGGTGCTATTGTGAAGCGCACGGGTCAGATCGCATCGGTAAAAGTTGGCGAGGGCGTACTTGGTCGCGTAGTGGATACGCTGGCAAAGCCTATTGATGGTAAAGGGCCTTTGACAGGAGAATTGTATGAGATGCCGCTGGAGCGCAAAGCGCCGGGTGTTATTTTCCGGCAGCCGGTAAGCGAGCCGCTCCAAACCGGTATCAAGGCTATTGATGCTATGATCCCTATTGGTCGTGGTCAGCGTGAGCTTATTATTGGCGACCGTCAAACAGGTAAGACTGCTGTTGCGATTGACGCGATCATTAATCAAAAAGAATTTTACGAGGCAGGTCAGCCCGTATATTGTATTTATGTTGCCATCGGACAGAAGGCATCTACTGTTGCTTCCGTTGCCAATACACTTGAAAAGGCTGGCGCATTGCCTTACACTGTTATAGTTTCTGCTTCGGCGGCAGATCCTGCTCCAATGCAATTTTTCGCTCCTTTTACGGGTGCGGCAATCGGAGAATTTTTCCGTGATACCGGTCGTCCTGCATTGGTTATCTATGATGACTTGTCGAAACAGGCGGTATCGTATCGCGAAGTTTCTCTTTTGTTAAGAAGACCTCCTGGCCGCGAAGCCTATCCTGGTGATGTATTTTATCTTCACTCCCGTTTGCTGGAAAGAGCGGCAAAGATTATCAACAACGATGCCCTTGCTCAAAAAATGAACGATCTTCCTGCTTCTATCAAGCATTTGGTAAAAGGCGGAGGGTCACTAACGGCCCTTCCTATTATCGAGACCCAGGCTAATGACGTGTCCGCCTATATTCCGACCAACGTGATTTCCATCACGGATGGGCAGATATTCCTTGAAACCAATTTATTCAACTCGGGTATTCGTCCTGCGATCAACGTAGGTATCTCGGTATCGAGAGTGGGTGGATCAGCACAGATCAAATCGATGAAGAAGGTGGCAGGAACTCTCAAACTTGATCAAGCTCAGTTCCGTGAATTGGAAGCCTTCTCAAAATTCGGTTCTGACCTTGATGCCTCGACAAAGCTTACAATCGAACGCGGACGCAGAAATACTGAGGTATTAAAACAACCACAGTATGCTCCTGTACCTGTGGAGGAGCAGGTTGCAATTCTTACCGCTTCTACACGAGGCTTCCTTGATAAAGTTCCTGTGGATAAAGTAAGAGAATTTGAAAAAGATTTTCTTGGCTTGTTGAAGGTATCCCACAGGGGAATACTTGACAACTTCAAAGCTGGTAAGTTCGAAGATGCGGACATTGCTATGCTCAAGAAGTTGTCCGCTGAATTATCTTCTAAATATTGAAATTGAATCCCGACGTCCGGGATGAAAACATATTATGGCCAGTTTAAAAGAAGTCAAGACCAGGATCAGCTCAGTTATGAGCACACAGCAGATCACCAAAGCTATGAAAATGGTGGCGGCTGCAAAGTTGCGTAGATCACAGGACCGTATTATACAGATGCGTCCTTTTGCGCAAAAGATGACAGCCATCCTGCAAAACCTGTCTTCAGGAAGTAATGATGGCGACACCTGGTATAGTGATGTCAGGCCGGAAGAAAAAATTCTAATTGTAGTTGTCAGTTCTGATCGTGGACTGGCCGGTTCCTTTAATTCCAATGTTTTTAAAGGGGTGAATAATCTTATACGCGAGAAATACTCGGCTCAACAGGCGAAGGGAAATGTTACGATACTTCCATTAGGAAAAAAGGGACTTGACTATTACAGTAAGCGTAAATTTCCAGTCATTGGCGATTATGTAAGTGTATTCCAAGGATTGTCATTTGAAAAGATTTCAGTAGTAGGCGAATACCTGATGGAAACTTATCGCAAAGGTCAATACGACAAAATCGAAGTTGTTTACAATCAATTTAAGAATGTTGCCACCCAGATTTTGACGATTGAGCCGTGGCTGCCAGTTGCTCCCGTTAAAGGATCGACCAAGGGTCCGGAAATAGACTATATATTCCAACCTAATCAGGAAGAAATCATGATAGGCCTTATTCCCAAGTCGTTGAAAGTACAGCTGTACAAGGCGGTTCTTGATTCCAACGCTTCTGAAAATGGTGCTCGAATGACGGCGATGGATAAAGCAAACGAGAATGCGGGCGAGCTCCTGAAGGATCTAAAATTGATGTACAATCGAACACGCCAGGCAGCAATTACCAAAGAAATCCTTGAGATTGTAGCGGGTGCAGAGGCATTGAAATCAGTATAACAGAAAAATTAGAATAACTTGACCCCAACAAAAGGCAGGGGCTTGAACCCCGATGCGTCGGGGTTTTTGTTTTATAGACATTTTCTTTTAGCCACAATGAAGGAATTGATAAAAGCTTATCGGTTTCTGAATCTTATCAGCATCGACGTTGCATTTGGTGCAGTAGTCTGCGCTGCATTTTTTTCGAGTATTTTTTCTGTACAGTTACGTCTTTATGGCCTGGCAGCACTCGGTCTTTCAGTCTGGATTATTTACACTCTTGATCACCTGATGGATGCCAGACGAATGAAACATGCAGCCTTCACCGAGCGACACCAGTTTCATCAGGAGCACCAAAAGTTGATGGCCATATTGGTCTTGATCGCATGTCTTATTGATGTCTACCTTGTTTTACATATAAGAAAACCAGTTTTCGGCTGGGGACTTGGCCTTGCTTCACTTGTTATGTTTTACCTGCTCCTGCAGAGATGGTTGAATCCTTTCAAGGAGATTGTTGCGTCATTTCTTTATTGTAGTGGCGTTTTGCTACCAACATTATCCCTGACAACTGGTCTTATTACAACTTCCCTGATTATCCTTCTGATCATTTTTTTAATTACTGCTCTGATTAATCTCATTTTATTCTCAATGTTTGATTTCGAAAAAGACATTAGGCAAACCCAATCATCACTTGTGATCGCGTTTGGCAAGGAAAAATCAAAATTCATTATTACAGCACTGTTTCTGATTCAGATGGTATTACTTACAAGTCTGTCCTTGACAACTATCTATAGACCAGAAGCTCTGATCTTGGGCCTTATGAATTTTGTTTTAGGAACGATTTTTATTTTTTCAAGATATTTAAAAAAAGGAGATAGTTATCGCATGTTGGGCGATGTAATTTTTCTCTTTCCTGTTCCTTACCTGATTGTGAATGGGTAATTCAAAAGGATTTGATTCGGTCGCCGTCTATTACGATTGGCTGGTTCGCCTTGTATTTGGGACATCGATGTCGCGGGCACAGACAGTTTTTCTCGGCGCAATAAAAGATTGTACAAATGTTCTTGTGCTCGGTGGTGGTACAAGCCCCTGGATGACCGATTTTCTTAAGAACAGACCGGGATGCAGAGTTGTTTACATTGAAGCCTCACCGCGAATGCTGAACCTGTCAAAAGAGATGGCTTCTTTTGACAAAAGAATTGATTTCAGACTGGGGACTGAAGAACTATTAAGCGACGGAGATCAATTTGACGCGATTGTTACCTTTTGCTATCTCGATTTGTTTTCGGAAGAGGAACTTCAAAGAGTTATTCATACGATCACCAGGTTCGCAAAACACCGTGCAATATGGTTGGCCACAGATTTTGTTGAAGGCAGATCCTGGCACACGGCGATGTTGAGGATTATGTATATTTTTTTCAAAATCACTACAGGGCTACCCAATCACCAGCTTCCGGACTGGAATGAATTGTTGGAAAAAAACAGAGTTAAAAAAATAGATAGCAGACTTTTTTACGGTGAGTTTATATCGAGCGGCCTTTACGTCTTTCAAGGCTAGTGTACTATCTCCGCAGGAAGGGAATAGATATATAGGCGGCATCCATTCCAGCAAACCCTTTGAATTAGGGCTGGAAATGGATGATTTGGCTTGTTAAATTTCATTTAGCCGAGTTAATTAGTAGCAAGATACTTACTACTTTCAGGGTTCGATTATTGCAAAACCAGGAATCTTGGATTTTAAGGAACAAATTTTGATACTTTATTACATCCAGCGGTGAATCGATCCATCACCTGCTATCTTTATCAAATTCTAATATGAATGGCTCAAAATAAGATAGAAAACCTCCAACATTTGATTGATCACCTTCCGGTGGTGGTTTTTGAGTATACCTTTTTCCCCGATGGGCATCGTGATTTCACTTTCATAAGTCCGATGGCAGAAGAACTATTGGGAATTGGCTCAGAGACGTTATTGAGCGGCAATTTGTCGATGAGTAATTATATACATCCAGAGGACTATCAATTATTTGAAGCAGGCATAGGCGAAAGTTTCAGGAGTATGATATCCTGGAAATGGGAGGGGCGATGCAAAGGTAAACAAGGGTACCTCTGGATTCAGGCGCAAAGTTTTCCTGTAAAGATGGACGACGGAAGAATCGTTTTTAATGGCGTCTTCTTTGATGTGACAGAAATGAAAAATCTGGAACTTCAGCATATTGAAACGGAACGCCGCTATCGCGATCTGGTCGAACAGCTTCCTTTAGGAATAATAATATATGCGGGTGGGAAACTGAAGTTTGTAAATGCAGCTGCAGCAAGAATGGTTGGAGCAAAAAGTTCTCAGGAGTTGATCGGAATGGAGGTGATGAAGTTTGCGCATCCCGATTTCGTTGAGCAGATAAAGCAGCGGGCGGCCAAGACTATCAAGGGAGAATCCAGTCCACCAGTGGAGATGAAGTATTTGCGATTGGACGGAAAAGTAATTGACGTTGAAACGCAGGGACATCCCTACCAATTTCAGGGGGAGCCTGCCATACAGGTAATTTTTACAGACATTACAAAGAGAAAAAAAACTGAAGCAAGTTTCCGCAAAGCAGAGACCTTATTTTTTCA
>JBBRON010000002.1:0-318871 GCA_038229375.1 Cytophagales bacterium
ACACTAGCAGGGTTTACTTTCATTACACCACCAACGATCTCTTCATTCACCCCTACCAGTGCAGGCACAGGGACAGTCGTAACCATCACGGGTACCAACTTTACGGGAACAACGGCAGTAACCTTTGGCGGAACAAGTGCTACATCATTTACGGTAGTCTCGGCAACCAGCATCACCGCTACAGTTGCAAGCGGAACGTCTGGCAACGTTGATGTAACTACCCCGGGAGGCACGGCATCATTAACTGGCTTTACATTTATTCCAGCTCCAACAATCACATCATTTACACCAACGAGCGCCTCGACCGGCGCAACAGTTACGATAACAGGAACAGACTTTACCGGAACAACCTCTGTTAGTTTTGGAGGAACAGCTGCCGCATCATTTACGGTTCTTTCTGCAACAACTATCTCAGCAGTGACAAATGGAAGTTCAGGAAGTGTTTCAGTCACAACTTCCGGCGGAACAGCTTCACTCGCTGGCTTCACTTTTATTGGCGGACCGACCATTACGTCTTTCACTCCTGCCACCGCCGCAACTGGATCAACCGTTACTATCACAGGAACAAATTTTACAGGAGCAACTGCGATTAGTTTCGGTGGCACAGCAGCAACATCGTTCATAGTGGTGTCATCTACATCGATCGATGCGGTTGTGGCCGGCGGGACTTCTGGCAACATATCCGTAACGACACCGGGAGGCTCATCTTCTCTGGCAGGATTTACTTTTATTCCCGCTCCCACAATTACTTCGTTCACACCAGCAAGCGCTGCAACCGGCGCCACAGTAACAATTACGGGAACAGACTTTATCGGCGCGTCTGCAGTAACCTTCGGCGGAACAGTCGCCACGTCATTTACAGTTGTATCGGCGACAAGCATTACCGCCGTGGTCGCGGCGGGAACGTCAGGTGTCGTATCGGTAACAACTCCGGGAGGTTCGGCATCGTTGACTGGCTTTATATTTGTTCCCGCACCGACAATCACTTCATTCACTCCAACCAGTGCGGCCAATGGTGCGACGATCACAATCACCGGAACAAACTTTACCGGTGCAACGGCAGTCACTTTTGGCGGAACACCAGCTTCCTCATTTAGTGTAATCTCCTCAACAACGATTACCGCCATTACCACCGGAAGCTCTGGCAGTGTCTCTGTCACAACGCCAGGAGGCAATGCTTCATTGGCGGGATTCACCTTCATCGGTGGGCCAACTGTTTCTTCATTCACACCAACAAGCGCAGCTATCGGAGTAACTATAACCATCACTGGAACAAACTTTACGGGAGCATCAACAGTTAGTTTCGGTGGAACAGCAGCAGCTTCATTCACTACGGTCTCTTCAACCAGCATCACAGCGGTAGTGGCAAATGGCGCATCCGGTAATGTATCAGTCACTGCGCCGGGAGGAACAACGACCCTTGCCGGCTTCACCTTTATTCCTGCACCGGTCATTACCTCATTCACGCCCACCAATGCTGGTACTGCCGCAACAGTTACCATTATCGGAACAAATTTCATCGGAACAACTGACGTCAGTTTTGGAGGAACACCGGCGTCATCGTTTACAGTACTTTCTGCGACGAGCATTGCTGCCGTTGTTGACACCGGCACGACTGGAAATGTTTCAGTCACCACACCTGGTGGAACATCCACCTTGGCAGGATTTAATTTTATCGTAGCCCCAACTATCACTTCTTTCACACCAACCAACGCAGCGACCGGAACAAGCGTAACCATCACCGGAACAAACCTGTCTGGAGTTACTGCGGTAGATTTTGGCGGAACAACAGCTAACTCGTTCACGCCAGTTTCAGCAACGACAATTACCGCAGTAGTGGCGGCAGGCTCTTCAGGAAGTATTTCAATAACAACACCGGGCGGCACAGCATCGCTCGCTGGCTTCACCTTTATTCCTGCTCCAACCATTACCGGATTTACTCCGACGATTGCGGCAAGCGGCGCAACGGTGACAATTAGTGGAACGAATCTGACAGGTGCCACAGTCGTTAGCTTCGGCGGAACAGCAGCAACATCATTTACAGTTGCGTCTGCTACCAGTATCACAGCAGTGGTAAGTTCCGGTGCGAGCGGCAGCGTTTCAGTCACAACTCCGGGAGGCACGGCATCATTGGCTGGCTTTACATTTCCCGGTGCTCCCACCATTGCATCGTTTACACCAACCTCCGGTGCTAATGGCTCTACTGTAACGATCACCGGAACAAATCTATCCGGTGTCACATCAGTTAACTTCGGCGGAGTATCAGCAACGTCATTCGCTGTAATATCTGGTACAAGTATCTCAGCAGTGGTGGCGAGCGGAGCTTCAGGTAACGTGGTGGTAGTTGCGCCGGGCGGAACAGCAATGCTGGCCGGATTCACGTTCATTCCAGCGCCAACGATTACATCATTTACTCCGACGAATGTAGCATCAGGTGCAACGGTCACAATCACCGGAACAAATTTTTCAGGAGTGACGGCAGTCAGCTTCGGCGGAACACCTGCTGCATCATTCACTACCCCTTCAGCGACAACCATTACTGCCGTAATCGCAAATGGAACGTCAGGCAACATAGTTGTAGTTACACCTGGAGGCACCGCCACTGGAACTGGTTTCATCTTTATTCCATCACCGACAATTTCATCGTTCACTCCAGGCACCGCAACAACGGGTGAAACCGTCACGATAAATGGAACGAACCTGTCGGGAGTTACGGCCGTTCGATTTGGGGGCACACCAGCAACTTCATTCACCTCGGTATCGGCAACAAAAATCACTGCTGTAGTAGGCTCCGGATCATCCGGTAGCGTAGACATCACCACACCTGGCGGAACAACTCTGCAAGCAGGATTTACATTCATCCCGGTAGGAACGGCCCCAGTTGTAGTTGTAAAAGACAGCGACAACAATACTGGTAACACTGTCTCAACCGGGCCCGATAGCCCAACGGATATGGGCAAAAAATTTGTCGGAGAGGAAATTTCGAGAACCTTCAGTATCGAAAACAAGGGCACCACTAATGCAGAAGTTGTTTCTGTTAAAATTGACAATCCGAATTTTTCAATTGTCGAGCAGCCTACCATCATCATACCTAACAGCTTCGAGCGGCTGACCGTCGTATTGAAGTCGAACAAGCCCGGCGTTTACTCAGGAAGAATTACCATTCAATACAAAACCAGTTCATTTGAATTCAGCGTGATGGGTGAGATGAAGGATCGTTCCATTTTCGTTTACAACGCGGTCACACCGAATGGAGATGGTGCTCACGACTTCCTGAAAATCGTCAACATTGAGTTGTATCCTGGAAACACGGTCACAATTTTGAATCGTCTGGGTGAGCCCATATTCAAAACGGACAATTACAATAATGCAGATCCCACTAAACGATTTGAAGGACAATCCAATCTTGGCAGTGGTCAAAATCTCACTGACGGAACGTATTACTACGTCATTGATCTCGGTAATAGCGATAGACACACAGGATTCTTACTCCTGCAAAAATAATATATAGTGGCATATAAAAATTACAAAAAATGACAAACAAGATCATCTTCTTACTAGCCGCATTGATTGCATCAGCTGAGGTTGCCGCCCAGTCCGATCCGGTGTTCAATCAATACCAGTTTAATCAAAGCATGTTTAATGCTGCCTACGTTGGTACTTTCAATGTATTCAACGCCACGCTTATGTCACGGGCGCAGTGGTCTGGAATCAAAGGTTCGCCCATCACCACCACCTTCAATGCTACCACTTCATTCCTGAACGATCAGCTCGGTGCAGGTTTGGTGGTGGTAAATGATAGACTAGGTATTAGTAACAATTCAGATATCCAGGCAGCCCTGTCCTACAAAATAAAGTTGTTACACAGCCAGCTCTCCTTTGGTATGCAGGCAGGTGTTGTTAATTATCGCTACGACTACAACAACCTCGACCTGGAAACGGCCGATCAGCTTCTCACACAACAGCAACGACCTAACTTTGTCAAGCCAACGGTTGGCGCCGGAATGTTCTACAGAGCCGACAAATACTACATCGGCATTTCCGTTCCCCGATTGCTGGAGGTTACCGTTCAAGACGGAGGCACGTCCAACACGATTTACAAAAGACAATTGTATATCAGTGCTGGTACGATTATCGATCGTTTCCAAGGGATTAAATTAAAGACCACCGCGCTGGTGATGCTTCAAAGTGGTACACAATCGTATATCGATATTGGCGCAAGTGTGTTGTTGGCAGAGATGGCATGGATTGGAGTCAGCACCCGAAACTTCCAATCCTTTGGTGCGAATGCGATGCTCGAGGTCAGCAACAAATTCAGAATCGGATATTATTATGAACTGCCGTCAAACAGTCTTAGGGGGTCTACGTTTGGCACGAACGAGTTATTGCTGAGTGCCGACCTGGAAATGTTTAAAACACAGAGAGCGTTAAGACGATATTTTTGATTTTAGGATTTAGAGGATGCTCCATTTTTCCTATCCTCGCGCCCTGATCATGTGAACAAGACTTTGGATCCGACCCGGTCTACTAAATTACTGACCATCAGGCTCCATTAAGATTTCTTTTTAAGGCTAAACAGTCGCCAGGTGATGCTAAACTTTTGATGGTTACTTGGAACCATCTTCACCGCGTTGCGTTTACATTGCCTTAGGTGAAAAAAGCAAGCGATGCTCGTAACCTAATGTTAGCTATATAACCTGGTATCGGTCCAGGTTTGTTTCCATAAAAGCGCGAAATTTCGATCAAAACGCCTTGTTTTGGATCAAATACTTCGAAATTTCAATCAAATCGAAAGAAATACCATTAAAAAAAGGGGAGTAAGAGGGGGGTTAAAGGGGGGTAAAAGGGGAGTTCAGCCATTTATCATGAATTAATCATATACAGCTGACCATTGCCAACATTCCATTCAACGTATGGCATCGTTGTTAACCGCGTTAACAATCCTGTCAATGAGAACGTTTCTATTGGAAGGTAACGGTTTAAAAATGAAAAGCGAAAACGAACAGAACTTCCAATCTATTCAACTCATCATCTTGCAAGACACAATTTTGCATCCAATTTGAATAAACCTCTAAAATTTCTGCCTTCTAACGCATTTTGTAGAGGGGATAAGACCTGAACTTACCTCCGCCGGTTGGAGAATTCATGAGCCAGACGACCTACCAACTGTTCCACCCTGCGATTTGGACTTTTAAAGTAGACATTCGCTGACTAAAAATTGTGCGACCGTGGGCCGAACCGCCCAAGTAAGTTCATATTTTAGCGATCCTTACAATCTTACGTCAATGGAAAGCAGGATTTGCTTATTGGGTTTCAGCGGCAGCGTTCTATCGTTGATCTTCAGCACGCTTGAAGAAATGGCATGGTCGCAACCGGTCTTAATACTGGAAAACATAGAGGTAATGGACGAGGTGCCTTTTCAGTCCAAAGTCCCCTATCGCAGGATATGGCATGAAGAGTATATTCCCCAACCCGGTGACGCTTATTGTTTTTCAGTGTTAAAGCCTGCAATTAAGAAAACCGTTTTTGATTTTTTTCTTTCGCATCACGGAATCACGAGAGATCGCTATATGTCAATCGTGCATCCTTCTGTAGTCATGTCTGCGTCAAGCATCGTGGACAACGGAGTTTACATTGAGCCCGGATGTGTAATCTCACCGTATGCGAAGATTGGTTTTGGTGTAAGTGTAAACCGTGGATGCACGATCGGACACCATACTCACATTGATGATTTTACCACAGTGAATCCCGGTACGCACATCGCAGGCCACTGCAAAGTTGGTGCACATTCTTCGATTGGAATCGGAACCACTGTCTTTGACCATATAACAATCGGAAGCGGATGTGTGATAGGTGGTGGAAGTGTGGTGAATAGAAACATAACGGATGATGTGCAGGCTTTTGGAAATCCATGCAAAGTGAAAGTAAAAGTTGAGTAGCTACAAAATTGAAGAGTAAATGAAAAGTTCAGGTTGAATGGACACTGAGTACCTCGGCGTATCGAAAATTGTTAACCGGATCAGGCCGGTCTTGTCAGTCCGCCTGCTCACCTATAATCACAAGCCTTACATCGCGCAGAGCATTGATTCGGTGTTGATGCAGGTTACCGATTTTCCAATTGAAATTGTTATCGGTGAGGATGACAGCACGGATGCAACACGCGCGATCTGCCAGGACTATGCCGACCGTTATCAGGATCGCATACGACTCATGCTGCGAAGTGATAAAAACAGGATTACCATCAACGGCGTCAAAACCAGTCGCTACAATTTTGTGGAAACCATTAATGATTGCCGTGGCGAATTTATCGCACTCCTGGACGGAGACGATTTCTGGACAGATCCAAACAAATTGCAACAGGAAGTTAATGCGTTGCGGACGCATCCGGAAGTTGTACTGACGTTTCACAATGCGAGTCATGCCGCCGCCAATGGCCGCATAATTGGATTGTCGGTTCTTTCAGCTCATCAGAAACGAGATGTTTCCAAAACGGAGCTGCAGCAGGCCTGGGGGCCTCCGGTAACATCAACCATTTGTTTCAGAAATCTAATCCAACAATTTCCAGAAGAGTTCTTCAAGGTGTTGAATGGTGACATGTTCCTCATCAGCCTGTTGGGAGAATTTGGCGGTGGAAAATTTCTATTCTCGGTCCAACCTTCTGTCTATCGCCTTCATCGCGGAAGCATGTTCAGTTCACTGAAGAGTATGAAGTCGATGGAATTCAGCCGGCTCACCCATGCCCGCCTGGCCGAATATAATCGTCGAATCGGAAATGCCGTACTGGCGGAGTATTTCGACGCAAAGGAACATGAGATTTATGCCATTATTCATGTTCACTGGCGACGTACATTTTTTCAGCTGAAGAGAAGCCTTTATCTGTTTCAGCTTCACTTTCTTGGTGATCGCATCCGCCGATTTTTCAAGAAGTAAGATCCTTAGGCCTACCTCGATTCGCGGATTTTGAAAAATGAATATGTCGGAACAAACAAAAAGAGCGCCTTTTCAGACTAAAGTAACGACGTGGATAAGCTAGGCTCAGATCAATTAAATTGGCAATGAAAACAGTCAGCATGCAGTTCATTGAGAACCTGATGACATGCATTCACCTTCAAAGATATTGTGGTGTTGCTGCGCAACGTTGCTTTTATTCGCAGAGCCTCTCGCCGGACACATCAAAAGACATTGCCAAAAATTTACTTTCTCCTCAAACAGTGCGACCGAAGCTTCGGTCAACATCAAATAGAACAAAACCCTGGAAAGCGTCTTGATGCCTCCGGATTTTTTGTGATGGAGTTTCGTCTATTTGACTAAATGTTAGCGGCAGTGGCTATTTCTGTTCAATTATTTTAGCTTGGTCAATAGCTTTATAAATTTTCCAATCGCTATCCACTTTTTTCCATATAAGAACGTATTTGCCCTTATTTTTCTCTCCCGTTATGGTAGTCGAGATAAAAATTCCTACTTCCATGGCAATATCACTACTTAGTATTTCAACTGTTGTCGGAATACTCTCAATATCCACTCTGGAAGTAGCCACACGATTATAGAATTCTCTTAATCTGTCCTTACCTGCTATTTCAGTTCCATCAGGCATAAATTGAATCGCATCGTCTGTGTGCATATTGATGACAAACGAAGGGTCACCATTTTTTAAAGTAGTTCTGATTATTTCATCATTTTTTATGATGATAGCTTTAAGTTCATCATTAGTAATTTCTGTATTACAGGAGATTATAACTAACACTAAAAAAAATAGTACAAATGTGTTTACTTTCATATTAGCCTGATTTAATTATAATGATTCTAAGAGGTATCAGTTTGTAAATTTTGCTTGTGCTCAGATTGACGTTATTTGTGTTCAAAATGAGTTCATTAATAGTTTCAATTCGGGTTTTTTTTAACATTAACGCCACGTTTATGTTTGTGCAGTTGCTGGATTTTGAAAAACTAAACTGTCTCATATAACCAAACGTTGAACGAAGATAAACACTCAAGTCTTACACTGCACCCTGCAATTCATAAACATTGTATTGGTAGCAGTTGCCTACCTCGAAAGTTGTAGCCATGTCTTTGATGTCATCAGTTCCTTCATCATTAGTGCCTCATCTTTTTGTTCGTAACGCGAACCGTTCTTCCATTCACGAATAGTCGCATGAGTCAGACGTATCTTTTGTCCGCATCTCGCAATGTCCAACTCGATTGGGTCAGTGTTTTTAGTCTTCGTCTCCAGTTTAGTCACGTTATACTCCTCGTCGGTAATCTCGTCAACATACTTTTTACCAAATGCTAGCCTTAGCTTGCTTGCTTTAGTAGAATATGATCCCATAAAATAAGAGTCTCCTGAGATGCACCTACTGACGAAACAAAACTTGTCAGCAGACAAAAAATAGATGTCACCTGAGCAACAGTCACATTCCGCAAACGCCTCGCATTTGTCGGCAGAGAAATCCTCGGCCAGCATATAGACTTGTCCTGTTAGCGTCTGTCCGAACCCATGGCAACTAAGTCCCAGAATCAATAATGATGTCAATCGAAGCATACTCTTTTTTCGCCAATTGCTACCAACGTCGGCGTATGCATTCGTGGTGGGGTGTAGGAGGGCTTGCTAATGCGAAGCATGGCAAGCCCGACCGTTGCGCCGTCCACGAACTAAATACAAAAACGAAGATAAGTATTTTGATTTACTGTGAGCCCTCACTATGACACATACATTTTACTAGCGGTTGCTTTATCTTCTCAATATTATGTGTTCAAATATTTATTAGGAATGTTTGTCGGGAAATATTCAGTCCCATAACTGGCCTTTAATAGTACGGCCACTACTTCATAAATCTGTTGTTCTGTCCTCTGGAATTGTCTAAGTAGTCCCATCATTGCATAACTTATTGGATTAACAGAAGGAATAAATGTTTCCCATTCGTAACTCTTTCCCCAAATAAGTCCTTGTACAGTTATCGTCAAGTCAGCATTTTGAGAAACAAGATATTTCATTACGTCAACACAAGTGTTTTCATGTTGATTAACTGTATGGAAAATTGGCGTTTGTCCTCCGAATCCATTAGCATCAAATCCTGCTTTTGAATTAATGTCTGCTCCATGTTTTACAAGAATCTTTGCACAAGAAAGATGGTTATACTCGGAACAAATATGCAGAAGGGATGCTTCATAGATCGGCGTAAAAGCACAGTCGAGGGAGTATTTTTTTGATAGCAGTTCTTTGTCGTCAGTTAAATATTTGTCTAGTAAGGTCGCGTCATCAAGTAAAACGGATAGTAACGGTTTGTCGTCAAACTTTAAACCATAGTCAACAAAGGTTTCAATACACTTTTTAAATAATGGTCCACGGAGATACATATTTATCAATTCATAAATAAGGGGTTTGCCTCTAACTAACTGATTAGGGTCAACTCCATTTTCAAAACATTCCTTGATTCCATCTACTGAATGAATTTCGAATTCCCCGCTAATTCTCCGCAAATAGTCCATTTAAAGATTGTTGATGTGTCCTGACAAAATAACCGCTAACGTGTATGTACGGCTTGGGTTTTCGAAGCGCTTCTCTGTGCCACGTTGCCAAACGAAATTAAGAAAACTAAACTTCAAATTTACACTGAACCCCAAGCTGGCAAACATTTTGTTATGTGCTGTGCATTTTGTCCGCTTACTCCTGTATTTTGCAACCGTGTTTGGATCTTTTCACATTTGTAACATGAATCATCCAACCAATCTTTAACATCCGCGTCTATATCGCGATTCAATGGATATACTCGAATTAAATTAGTCGTCAACGTGCTTTCGGCCAATTAATTGCTTAAAGTTTGCTTTTAACCATTCCATGAGGTCCTCGTGATTTTGAACAAAGGGACTTACTTTGATTTTCCGTTTCTTAATATCCTGCATTGGTACAATGGCAATAATCATTTTACCATTGAAATCTTTGAGGGTTGCAGGATAGGCAGCCTGATAACCTCGGATTTCAGTAAAGAATAATTTGCTCTGTCGGACAAGACTTTTGTATTCCAAAAAGTCGGGAGTAATTGTTAGTCGGCCAGTGGTGATATCGAGAAGATACCGCGCGTAATAGACAGTCATGGCCAATGATAAAAGTATGAATAGTACAAATATCCAACTGCTCCATACTGCGAGGTTATAATTAAAATCAAAAAGCAAATAGACCAGAACTAAGGAAATGACAACAGAAAAGGTCAATTGTAGAGCACGCCAAATGCGCCACCAGTTACTCATTTGGTAAATTCTATTAGCAGGCATTGGAATCATAATATTTTTTTAGTCAATTCTAGGTTTATTGCACTTTTACATTTCTGTCCACGAGAATGACCCAATTGTTGCCAGTAAAAACGTTATTGTCTGCGTACGAAAAACGCCCTACGTTACCGAAAATTCTCCGGGTACAGCTTAAGAATTAGAATCTTTGCTAGTTGTATTTGTCAAAATCTTTAGAGGCATGGTCAAAGCTAACAGAAGAATCAAGCCAGAGACCAACCCTACTATCCATACCATCCAATCAAAAATATACCACCTTCTCGCCTGACCTTGTAATGCTGTGTCTACTCGGTCGCTATAGCCCATTTTTATCATGTCAGCAAAAATTGGTTCTAGAAAAAAAGCTGCTAAGAGACCAGCGATAATGAACAAAATTAGAGCATAGATTATCAACTTTTGGCGTTGTGTTTTCCAGTTTGTAATCAAAGCGATGATGAACAACAAGAAAGTTATAGTCGGCACAATGTCCCAGAATGAACTACTATTATAACCATATTCTCCCTGAAGAATAAAAAAGGAGCGCGGAGGGGCTTCTGATATAGTACTTGCGACGATTGAGACAGCAAACAATTGAGCTCCAACCTGGAGTAAGCAACTAGCGGTCACCGCTATGAGAGTTATATTTTTCAAATTCATTCTCTAGATTATTTCTACTTTGTTCTCTGTTATCTTTGTCCGACCGCCTTACCTACAACTAGTGGCTATGTTCAATATTACTTATACATTCAATATGGCGATGCACATACATCGCCAATCCGGTACTCTTTGTGCACCTTCACAAGCGAGATTGTCAAGCGGACTCCTTGATCTTGTCAAACCCTTTTTCGCAACAGCAGCATAAATTTCCGTTGTTTCCTCGAATTGTGGCCGAGCAATGCCTGAATATAGCGCAAATCAGTTTGGTGTTCAAGCAAATGAGCGGTAAAACTATGCCGTATAATGACCCGATAGTTATTATGGAAAATCAATACGGCTTTATTACCTGCCCCGTATTCGCTCCGAAAACACTCTTGCGAAAACCGAATTCCAATTGATGCATAGTTACTGGAATATCCCCAGGGAAATACGGAAAATAATGAGGGGAATTTTCGATTACCGTTGGGCTCACAGCATTTATGCGAACACCGTTTTCCAATTCAATCGCCGCAGCCCGCACAAAACCTTCCACTGCTCCATTCGCAGCCGATGCGTTGGCAAAATTCAATTGCGGATCATGCGTTAAAGCTCCGGTGATTAATGTGAATGAACCTTTAGGATTGATGTAGTGCTGTCCGATCAGCACTAAATTTATTTGACCCATCATCTTGCCTTCTACACCTTTTCTGAATTCCTTATCGGTGAGGTTTTTCCACGGGCCAACATACGTAGGGCCTGCTGTGGAGATCAACGCATCAAATGAGCCTGTTTGTTTGAATAACCTTTCGATTGATTCCGTCGAAGTAATATCAACTTGGATGTCTGCACCTTTGTCAGCTGCTCGTATTATTTCATGTTCTTTTTCAAATGCACAGGCTAAGTGTTTTCCCATGGTGCCCGTTGCACCTACAATGATAATTTTCATTTTTTATAGTTTTTAATTTTAAATTATTTATCCACAAAACTAATTCAGGTAGTAACCTTTGTAATTGGACAAAAATGTAGTTTAGTAGGACTGATATGAAATTGTTTCTACTATTCCAATCACGCCCGAATTGAATTATTTCATCCGCGTTTTCGTCCCTGGTTCTTTATGACCCTACCCCATTGGTTTGACCAACTGTGTTCGTACTTAGGAAACGCATAGCTAGTATCCCTTTTGTAGTTTGCTTTTCATAATTCCTTTGGGCTATTCTTCCCTTATTTAAAATTCCTCCAAGACAATTTCTTTGTTTACCATCATGCCAGTTGTTGTACCCATTCCAATGGCATTCGCCACTGTGCGCATCCGCGTAGTATTATCACCACAGGCAAAAACTCCAGGCACAGAGGTTTTTTGAGAACCGTCTACTTTAAT
The DNA here is from genome assembly GCA_038229375.1 of Cytophagales bacterium. GTDB lineage: Bacteria > Bacteroidota > Bacteroidia > Cytophagales > Cyclobacteriaceae > ELB16-189. The sequence goes on from JBBRON010000002.1 coordinate 12,278, forward strand.
GTATCCATCATCGGTTAATTTACAACCCAACGCTTCCGGAATAGTGGAGTGTTGTTCAAATGGGCTGCGAGTGTATAAGGCTTTGATATGAGTTGTTGTGCTGTCTTTGAAAATTATTTTTTGTAGATGTCCATTTTCATGTTCAAGTCGTTCTATTTCTACTTCTACAATTTTTATCTGATGGCTTTCAAGCTTTGCATTTTGTTCTGAGGTGAATGTGGATTTTCCATTCGTAAATAGGGTAAGGTCATTTGTCCAATTGAAAATAAGTGAAGCGAATTCAAAGCCGTACTCTCCATTACCCAAAATTCCAGTTGGCTCGTTTCTAATTTCATAACCGTGACAATACGGACAATGTAGAACTGAGATACCCCAACATTCTGAATATCCTGGAATATTTTGCATAATATCCCTGACACCCGTGGCAAAAATTATTTTCCTTGCTCTAAACGTATCACCTGTAACTATTTGAATATCGAATCCACCTTCAGTTTTAGTTCCAGCAATTGCCAAGCCACTAAGAAACTTAACGGTTTCATACTTTTCCACTTGCTGCCTTGCCAATGTTACAATTTCCATCGGCGTTTTTCCATCTTGGGTAATGAAGTTGTGCGAATGGGGAGTTTGTCTATTGCAGGGCTTGCCACTATCAATAATCAAAACTCGTCTCACCGCCCTGCCCAATGCCATGCCTGCTGCAAGGCCTGAATAGCTTCCTCCAATGATTATTACATCAAATGAATCGTTCTCGTCAGTTCTCATATTAAATGTTGAAAATTTTGTTAGATCAAATGGTAGTGAAAGTGCCATCAAAGTTTGTCCGCCTTGCTTGATAAATTCTCTCCTTGTTGGCGATGGAAAAGTTTTCTTGACGGTTTCCATTCGCTTTTATCTTTTATCAGCCGTAGTAGAGAACTGATCAACGATAAAATTTACGATGGGCAACGCGATAAACACCATCCAAGGAACGAGCGTAAATGTTAGCAAAAGTGTTCTTTGGTATAGTGGTAACACAGATAATGATTCGCCAAACAGAAAAAGAAATAGCGTGATAGAGGGGTAGATTACAACCCAAATTTTTAAGGCCATAATTAACTTTATTTTTGTGCTCATACAGATTTATTTTGAGTTTTAATTTATTGCTCTACAAAAGTAGAACCCTTAGTAATCTGTGGTGTAGGACAAAAATAAAGTTGAATAGGACTTACTTGAAATTATGCCTAAACGCTTCGGGTGAATGTCCCGTGTGCTTTTTAAAGAATCTGATAAAGTAAGAAACGTCTTCAAAGCCCAAGTGATAGGCTATTTGATTTATCTGATTAGATGTTGCCAGAAGGTGTCTTTTGGATTCCAAGATTGTGTACTGATTAATAAGGTCTGAACACGTTTTGCCCAGCGTAGTTTTAGTAATGGTATTAAGCTGATAAGTCGAAAGGTTCATCAAAGCTGCATACTGGGAAACTTGTTTATGGGAAGAAATATGCTTTTCTAAAAGTTCTAAGAATTTCTCAAGCTGTTCTTGCGCATAAGGATTGATGTCATTTACCAGGATCTTTTCTTTCTGCCGATGTCTTAAATGCTCGATAAAGAAAATACCCAGGTTCGCTTTAATGACTTCTTGATATCCTTCCTTTTTGTCAGTATACTCTTGAAAAATATAGTCCAATAAAGAAATTACCTTTTTAAACCCACTACCATCGAGTTTACAAAGGTTAGCGTTCATAGCTTTGCGTAAGAGCCGATTTGATCCCTTATCGTGCGGATAATAGAAATCAGTACCGAATTCCATCAAGTATCCTGAGCTTCCCGCTTTCAGAGAAAGCTCATGCACCTGACCAGGGCGCATACAGTAAACAGAACGGTCACCAACTTCATACGGCGTGAAGTCTATAACATGATTGCCATTTCCTTTCTCCAACGCCAAAATAAAAAAGAAATCATGTCGATGAAGTTCTTGAATCATGTCTTTCCCACTAAGCAAATCACCAACGCTCCTTATTCCAAATCTCTCAGAAAAATTTGGTTCGATTTCGGTTGCTTTAATATGCCTTATTGGAATATATTTCATTTTTAGATTGCTGCCTACAATCATTTCGATTGTGTTGTGCGTTAATTAAAAAAACGCAAATATGATTCTTGAATAGAAAGATATACTTTATAACCGATAGTTTATCAATTGGTTAATTTGGCTGTTAAATTTATTTGATACATTCACTCCTAGTTCTTAATATCTTTAGTCAAAGTATTGCGTATCGTAATCTTTCTATGACGAGGCTTTGCCACTTGTTTGATGTTGCTTTTGCAGGTCAGGATTAGATTGAAAATCAAATAATCTATGCACTTGTTTCGTAAAATAGTTGTCCCAAGACCATATGCCATTCTGCATATGTTGCGAAACATTTGAAAATCCAAATACGATACTAAGAAAAATAACAATTATGGAGTTCTTCATGATATTTTTTGGTTTAGAGGTTGGTTGAATTTAATGAATTTGAAATAACTTCCGTTTCCATTTGATTTTCTGGAGTGAAGTCACCATGCCCCACATTAATAGGAAGTGAAATAATCTTAGTATCGTATTTTAAACTCAATCGATCAATCGATAACTTAGTAAGAATGAGTATACCCTTTAAGGTTAAACCTCCGATGAATAAAAATGCGAGGAGGCTCATGGTTTCAAATCGGACTTTATATTGGCAGCCAGTTTGAATAAGTTTTGAACTGGAATAGTTGCTGCAGGCTTTAAACTAAATCCTTTGATGATAAGCCACACACCAAGTGAAAATTCGAAGAGAGCGACTGGAACAGCAGACAGCGCTGCCAATGGGGAAATTCGGTCCACAATTCCAAAAAGAATAGCGATGTAGCCAACTATGAGCAGAGGCGCTCCGATGATTCCGATTAGTGAAAGTGCCCTTGGCACTAGGCGCGACTTGTATAGCAAGAATCCAAGTAAAATGTCGCATACTGCTGGCATGAAACTCTGTCCTAGCAGGAAGATCCGATCATAAAGCGAAACCAAAGCAAGGCTTGTGGGCAATGCACCTGCCCCTGCCCCTGCTTGTCGCAACGTCACTATCGCCAAAAGAAATGCTACACCAACGAAGATAGTGCCAGATTCCAGAATTCTTGCCGCAACCAACCCAAGGGCAGTCGCCTCGTTCTGCAGCCTGAGTACTGGGAACAATACGACCGCGGTGCCGATACCACACAGGGCTACAATGATCTCTAGGGCAGCTCCAATCATTGCCGAGGAGTCCGGCCCAGGGCCGATGATATAGTTGGCTTCGTGTAAAGCACTATACAGTGCAAGTGTTGGTATTGACACAAAAGTTAATAGATATAGAATACCCGCGACCAGGGATGTCTTTCGCAGTGGGCTCATAGGTGTTGATGCACTTTGTTGGGCCGGTGGATTTTGGTTTGATTTCATTTTATTTTATTTTTTATGATTATAAACTTCTTTTGCTGGTATCTGTAGAATTCAATTGAATGAACATGGCATTGCTATTTTCCGCCGAGAGGATTGGTTTTCCAAGGCTTGGCAAAATGCAAGGCCAGAATAAGGCTTCTGTTATACATTTCACCGCTATTAGAAATATTGGTTAAGCCGTAATTGTATCGTACATCTAATCTAATCGCCTTCCTTTTTGTATGGAAAGTATAGCCGCCTCCCATTTGTAGGCCCGCCTCCCACCGCTGATAGCTTTCAGCCGAGCTACCAAATGAGAGATCGGATGTTAAGTTTTCATTTTTCTGTGATCCATAAATATTATAGGCAATGGATGGCCCTGCATTCAAATGAAACCTGCCAAAATGAACACGAGCCATTACAGGTAATTCCAAGGTGTACAACCGGATGTTGGTATTGGAGGTAGTTAGTGGATTGTTAGCCTTTAACTCACCACCCTTCATAAAAAAATAAAGCTCAGACACAAGTGAAACATGTGGTGTAATGCCAGCTTGCAATGACACTCCGACTTGCGCACCAAGAACTGATCTTTTATAATCTGATAAGGCACTGTTTGATTTTCCGTAATTGAGGTTTGTACCAACCGCATTTAGCACAAGGTCTAAATAGGTCTCTGTAACTCTACTTCTCTTGATTTTCTCTGTCCCTAATCCATTTGTTTGACCAAATGAATTTCTGCTTAGGATAATCATACCTAGTATGAGTCCTATCTGTAGATTTTTTTTCATAATTCTTTTGTTTGCTCAAAAGAACTTGAAAGGGTGAGGTCTTAAAATTCAATTATGCAAAGTGGAGCGAGGTGTCTGCATAATTAGGATTTCAGCCTGCCAAATAATCGGCGGTTTATTGCCCGCTGTTGATAAGTTGAAAGAAAGCTTCTTTGTAGGTCTCTGAAATTGGGATTAATTGGTCAGCTATTTTTATCCTACTCCGCTCAACGGATTCGATTTTACTTAGTGCTACCATGTATGACTTATGAACCCTGCACAAAATACTTGAAGGAATTAACGTTTCAAACTCACTGAAATTCTGTAAGGTCATTACCTTGACATTTTTATGTATAGTGTGAATTCTTCGGTAGTCTCTCATACCTTCAATATACACGATTTCATTGAGCATGATTTTTTCCAGTCGATACTCAGTCTTTACGAAAATGAAGTCTGGGTGGGATTCCGAAGCATAGCGGACTATATTTTCCTGTGCTTTATTTACTGCTTGTAAAAAACGGTTAAACGTAAATGGTTTTAGAAGATAGTCAGTTATCTGAAGTTCATAACCCTTTAGAGCGTACTCCTGATATGCTGTTGTAATGATCACCTGGCTGTCTATTTTTGAACTTTCAAGCAATTCGATGCCCGATAGTTCATCCATGTTTATGTCCAGAAAAAGTAAATCCACTTTGTTGTTATTCAGATATGCAAGCCCAAGAAGGGCATTGTCGAATGTTGCACTTAACTGCAAAAAAGGAACTTTGTTTACAAAGTCCTTAGTCTTATCAAGTGCCAAAGGCTCATCTTCAATGATGATGCAAGTGTATTTAATCATTGGGAATTATTAATTTGACGCGGTACAGGTCATCATTTTTGTTTATTTCCAGCGTTTGCCTCCCTGCATAAATAAGATCCAGTCGTTTTTGCACAAGTTCGTTGCCCAAACCGCCAATAGACTGCTTGACGGACATTGAATCAAATTTATTTTCGCAGATCAATTGTGTTGATTCAGCTTTTACAGTGATTTCGACAGTAATGGCATTTTCCAGTTTCTTATTATTGGTATGTTTGAAGGCATTCTCAATAAAGGGAATAAAAACCATCGGGGCGATAAGAATATTACCAATATTACCTTTTACTGTAAAATGGACATACGTCTCATTCGCTGTTCTTATTTTTTGTAGTTCTATGTATTTTTCTATGTATTCAATTTCCTGCGAAAGGAGGATTTTATCGACTTTTGTCTCGTATAGTACAAATCGCATAATATCCGACAGTCTGTTCAAATAGTCAGACGCCTTCATTGGATCTTTTAAAATTAAGGCATCAATGTTATTTATGGTGTTGAAAAGGAGATGAGGATCCAATTGTGATTTGATCAAAGCCATTTCCATTTCATGGTTTTTATCCTTTAGCGCCTGCTTCAATTTAATTTCATCGAACCATGTTATAAAGCCTCTTATAACTAACGCCACGATACCACATATCACACCGATTAAGGTCATGGCAGTAACCACAATCATAGCGGTAGATCGGCCAGGTTTACCGCCACTGTCCATGTCAATAATTCCGCCCGATTCTATAAAGAATCGATGAAGTACATATCCTATCACAGCCGCACCAAGAGTAATCAAGGTGCCATAAAAGACTGAATAAAGAACCTTCTTCTGTTGAACGTATTTCGGAAACAAATAGAAGTAAAACAGATTAAAGGAAATAAACGAAGGAAAAAATGCGAAGAAAAAGAGATTTTTCAAAGCATTAACGATGCGTAATTCCCTGTCATTTATTGCACTATTTCTATAAGCAACTGTTAATATGATTAGGATTGATAAAAGGTAGCAGGCCCAAAAGCCTATGTGTAATAAGACAATAAGTGACTTTTTCAAGTTTGGAAGTTAAACATTAAGCAGGTTAAAAGACCCTATTTGTTTTGGCGCTGGCAAAAATGATCTGCAAACTGGTCATCCATGTCTGCAAAAAAGTAACTACATGGACAAGCTATGCTCACATCGGTTAAAATGGTGATGAAAACAGTCAGAATGCAGTTCAATGAGCACCCCGATGACCTTCATTCAGTTTCCGAACGTAATGCGGCGTCGCTCTGCATCATCCGTTCTGTCAATTTTCCGTTGGGTCATTAGATTTGTTCCGTGTGCGGTTCTCAATAGATATAACTTGCTTCATTTATCCAATGGAAACGTCTTTTCATCAACCTGAAGTTTTTTACGTCAATCGGTTCTCGTTTGGCGGTTATGAAAACGGAATCGTTTTTGATAATTCCCTTTAGTATTAGCGTAGTGGAATCACGCGATTCGAAGTGCAAGCGGCTTTCGATTTGTCGTGCGACTAGTATTGAATCCATCTTGCTCCATGTATTTTCTGAGAAACCCTGCTCATTATATACCTCTTGCATTTTTGCATATAAATCGGCTTGATCTCCAGACACTATAATTTCTCCTTTATCAACTGAGACATATACGAATGCAATGCTGTCGCCCCTAAAGCGCACCGCCTCAACCATTCCGCCTCCGATAACAAATTGATTCCACCGCAATGGATCGCAATTTGATAAAGTGTCTTTATTCACAACAAACAAGTCAACATCATAAACCCCGGATAATTCAGATTTAGCTTTGCTACGTTCTTCACCTCTTTTCTTATAACCAATATAGTCTTTCACCTGAAAGATTATGAAATAACCGATCACTAAGCATTTCAACACCGTTTTTGAAATGTTCATCCACCGTTTTTTAAATATAGGGGCTTTTATAACCGGAAGAGAAATGGCTTCACCGGTGAAGAAAAATCGGATTACTCTGTCGGCATCTCGAACCAACAGAAAAAGGGCCATGACAAATAAAACGGTGGGATACATTTTAGCATGAACATCATAATTGTAGTTTACGGCCATCACGTTGGCAAGAGTTCCCATAGTGAGGATAGCTCCAAAGGTCATTGTTCTACGGAACAAAAGGAGCAATGCAGCGCTTTCGGCTATGCCCATAAAAACGTTGTATCCGTAAGAATATCCAAAAAAAGCCCAGGCCAAATGCATGGGTGACATATCGCCCAACGTCTCAGTCAATGCAAAAAAACCAAGGTCAGGAAATTGCATTTTAAAAAATTTCTCAAGTGCAAAAAGGAATAACGTAAATGCCAAATAATATCGGATGATAGAGGTGAGCCAATAATAAAGCAATTCATAGTTCGTCCGTTTTCTATCAAGTACACTCCAAACAATAGTTCCCACCATAGCAACAACGGCCAAAATGAAATAGAGTAAATAGATGTAGATCCTGTCATTGTGTTGGCCATCATAGGGGGAGACTATTGTAAACGGGATCTGAAAAATCTGTTTCCCTGTCCAGGAAATAACTATATCCAGGACATCTGCGAGGTGTCCCTCATAATATAGATATGACAAAAAAGTATTAACTGACCAATCAAGTAAAACGATAAACAGAATAAAGAAAATAAGAACGAAACGGAACGCAATTTTTTGGTAGCCTTTCCAATGCGAAGACGGGGTCACTATTTTTTCCATATAGGCTTGCTTGACTGCTCCAGAGAAATAGTTTTTTTATAAGTTAATCTGCTTCACTTTGGTGGCTACTTTCCACGAAGCCAACCAAATTGCTTGCAACGTTTGGCTTTGTGGTGTGCGGCATATTGAAAACTAATTCGGCCCACAACACAGAGATGAATAAAGATAATAAACTTCAATGTAAGTCGTCAAGCGGCATGACACAAAACCGGTGTTGTTCACTGGGCGGTTTCTGTCGCACGTAATAATTTCACGAGTCTGTATCGAAAGTCAAATCTTCGCCAACGATGATGAGTATTTCTCATTTACCATTGTTGAATAATAATACCTAGTTGCTTGTCCATTAGTGCAAATTCTTTTGCTCCTCATGGACGAAGTGTAATTTCTCTAAGGTTTGGGTGAAGAAACTTAGGGCGAGATGAAGCTATTCTTTCGTATACTTCTTCAATGTTAGTTGTTACGAGTCTAAATTCAGGATTATGTTCTTTTGCTAGTTTCTTATTTTCAAAGAGATTAATGCGTAACCCGTCCTTTTCGACGACACAAAATGGAGACTCAGATTTTATCTCATCATGCTCAATTGTAAAGTCAAGACAATCTATAAACATCTTTAACGCTCCTTGGATGTCTATGTAAAATACGTTCGGAACTAGCTTTGTAAAAATCATAACTGATGTAATTTAAGTTTTAAAGTCCTTGTACTTTGTCGACTGGCATTTGATTTGAGCAACGTCAGGCATCCAACACCTTTGATAATTGGTTACACTATTTCAATTTTAGCCAGTCTAGAACCCTGCTATTAAAATCATCGATATTCTCCCAATGAAAAGCATGACCACTCTTTTCATATAAATGAAGTTCGGAATGGGGTATGGCGTTGGCCACTTCATGCGCCATCCAGGGTGGAGTAAAAATATCGTCTTTCCCGCCTATCACCAGGCAGGGCTGTATAATTTTTGGAAGTTCATTTAATAAATCATGGTTGATGCACGCTGCTGCCTGTGAGGCCAACGCATGAAGGGGCTGAGGGTTAGAATCCGTTACAGCATCTTGGCGAGCCTGAAGCATCTCATCATAAACTGTAGTATTATCCCAGCTTGCTTTGGAAAATATTAGCAACTGTATATATCGAGCAAACTCATTTGGAGGCAGCGCTGCCTTGATTGCTACCATATGTTGAAAGATTGACCCGGCTGTTCGGTCACAACGCGCCCAGGGGCACATCAGCACTGCTGCTTGTATGCGCTGTTGGTCACGAAGGCATAGCTGCTGTGCAATTGTACTGCCCATCGAAACGCCCACCACTTTTACTTTTTGAATGCCAAGAAAATCCAGCAGTCCGACATAGTCATCTGCCATTTGTGCCGTGGTATAATCACCGGGTGGTTTATCAGAATTTCCAACACCTCGGTTATCCACCACAATGCAGTGAAAATAATTCTTCCAAAAATTCAGATGTTTTTCCCACACACTACCGGGGGCAGTAATTCCCATGATGAGCAAAAGCGGATCTCCACTGCCATGCTCTTCATAGTAGAGATTAATTCCATTTGTCTTCGCAAACGGCATATCTGGTTACTTTAAAGATGGGAGTAATTTCTTCTGTATCCATTGTCCATCGTGTAGCGTAACTCCATCAGGATCTTCTAACGCTTCTTTCCCCTCATCTTCGCAAATAACCCATCCCTTGTAATCAATGTCCACAAGCCATTGTGTAATGGCTTGGAAATTGACCTTGCCATTTCCCATCAGTGTAAACTCATGGCTTGCACTCCAATCTTTAAAATGAACCAGATTAATAAGTGAAGAATACTCTTTCATTTTACTCAGAGGGTCCATTTCTCCATTGATGATATGGCCTACATCGGGTGTCCATCCACAAACGGCTTGATCTAATGATTCCAGCAAAAATTTATAATCTTCCTCGGTTCGTGTAATGGAAGTATCGGGTGAGTTGGGATGAAAGGTACTGGGTACACCTTTATCAGCTGCTCTTTTAGCCACTGCATTTACATGATGAATAAGTCGCTTTCTGCGTTCAACCAAATCATGTCTTCCATCCGGTATTTGCACACTGCAACATAAGGCGTTTGGAAAATGTCGTAACAAGTCAATTGTTTGATCAGCCTCCAATCGTTCTTTCTCTGTTTCTTCTTTATCATTCCAGGGTAATGCCAGTGCGATAGCCGACAAATCGAGGTTATGTTTGTTAAGTGTTTCCTTCAAGCGAATAGGATCGCTCAATTCACCCATCCAATGGTGTATGGGTTCAATGCCGGTAAACCCGGCCCTACTTGTTACTTCAATCATGTGGCCCAATTTCCCCTGATGGGTAATTCCATTGTTATTCATAAACCACGTGTAGCACTCGGCACCAAATTGAAACGGAAGTTGATTTGTCATAATCGTTTGTCTTACTTGTTTATGGGCATCGCTAAAAACCTTTCTTTATACTCTCAACCCTTTCCCTCTCTCCAAAAGAGAGGGGTTGTAAAAAACTCACCGGTAGTCCTCCCGCCCAAACTAGTAAATTAAATCCGACTTTGTTCATGTCTACATTACAACCCTGACTGCTGTCAGGTATGCAAAAAACAAACCATGGTTACCATGTCAACTCCCGTTGGCCGGTTCCTCGATGTTTCCTGGTAGTTCCTCGATAGTTCTTCGATGAAATGAGGCCATTCTTCGATCGTTCCCTAGTAGTTCTTCGATCGAACTTCGATGAAATTGCCATTTTCCCCGATACAACTATGATGTCACTACAATCTAACTCTGAATGAACTTCGATAGTACTTCGATGGAACTTCGATGGAGGTTGTGCCTCCTGAAATAACATATTTTTTAGCCGGTGTCTTATATGCTCTTAAGTTTAATCTATAGTCTGGCTTGTCAGCTAGGCGATGATTTAGCGTTCTTTGTTTTATTTGAATTAAGATGTCTTCATGGTCGACCGTCTCAAAATATGTTTTCTCTTCTTCGGTCACAATCCTTTCTTCTTCTCCCAAGTATTCTTTTAAAATCACGTTGCCTACAATTTTAAAAGTGTAATTAGAAATTTCGCTTTTTTTAGATTGTTCTTGGCCGGGTTCTGATTCTCCTTTCTTGTCCGTACAACCAAAACAAATAATTCGTCCAATGAGTATTAGTTTGTCTATCATTTTTTTGTGCATTGCGGTCAACAAGTGGCTATATGTATTACCCATACCCCCATCCTGACCCTCCCTTACACTATCGGCAAGAGCTCTCTTTGCAATGATGTATCCATCGACGGGTTTGTTATCGGGGCCCCTGATGGCGGCTCTGATAAATGTCATCGTAAGCAAGAGGGTAAATTGTAACGCCAAATCAAAAAATTAGCGGCGAATTTGATTATTTTGCTACCCTGTATGTTACCATGCAAAATAAAAAAGGCTTCAATTAGTATCAATTGAAGCCTTTTTGGTAGGCCGGAGCGGACGAATATCGAACTTCTTTGTTGAAGATTTAATCCGATTTGGAGATTTGACGGGTTCGATAAATTTGAGGTAGTATGGTGTAACTGATCCAAAATAGCTCAACTATTTTTTAGCAATTCAATGAGTTCCGGTGGCAAATGAAGATTTATAAGACCATCCTTTGTTTTTGAGGTTTGAAACTTGGTGAACTTTCGACTGTAGTACCAATAATAGTTTGTTGTGATCGGGCCTGGATCCTCGTCGTAGAATTTATTTATGGTGTCGGTAATGGCAACAATGATCTCAGGAACATTACTCCGATTGATTGGGACCGCAAACGCAGAGCCATGGGTAGGAATGTTTACTAGTGAACCAAACTTGCCCTTTGCAATTTTCGCGTTTCTTTCAAAATCCAGCAGAATGCAGGGAGAATAAGTAGAGCTGAAAAACGAGTATTGATTAAAACCATTGTCAAATTCCTTTTTGCCGACTTGCACCTCATGCTGGTTTAAATGCTCCATGGCAATTTGAAATGCTGTTTCTTCACTCACATTCCATTTTGAGAAATGCTCCCTAAAAACGGGTTCAAATTTATCAGGGTAATCGAAAACTAAGGTGGACATGGTATCTTCAAAGTCAATCTTGAAAATAAGTTCTCCAATTGAAGTGATGCTATCAAAATAGCTGTCAGGATAGACGCGGATACTTATGATATCCTTTATCTGCTCGAAATTCCCAAGATCAAATCCAAGCTCAACATTACTGAAGAACTTCGAAAAATGTTCGTTTATCGTACTTGGCCAAACGGCCGGAGCCTCATCAAGCAGATTCCGTATTAGGTTGTCAAGACCAAAACGTTGATCCGATCCTTCAAAAGAGGTGAAGTCGATCAAGCCATCTTCTATTTTGGAAACCTTTCCATATTGTTCAAGGAAGTCTTGAGCTATTTCCAATAGACGAATGTATTGATCCTCATTTATTAGATGTTTATAGCGTGGAGGGAGTGGCTCGAATTTGGTCAGTGCCATACGAATTCAATTCCGCGGATTAGCAGAGGCATAAATTTAGTTAACTTAATGTTGGCAGTTGAATTTCTTTCACACTCTACTAAAGTCAAACGTCTCGCCAATAACACGTTGCTGGCGAAATTTAACAGCACACACTTTATGAACCTAGAATTCAGAATATGTTTTATAGCTATTGTCGGTAGCCGTGCATTTGTCACAAAGTTAATTTAACATCGTTTCTGTTCCAGTCTTTAATTATTTGTCGAGCCTTGGCTTTTGAAATTCTCGTATAGTAATAGTCCCCTGGGGAAAGCTGAATACCTTTCTTCTCATCAACTCGGTATTTTAAGATGTCACCTTTGTCAAAGTAAAGCGTGTTTGAAAGAGTAATTGTCCCACTAACACTTGAATGATTTGAACTGATAGGTATTAAAACTGGAATGCAACCTGACTGATTTAGCTCCAACGTGTCCAGTGTTGTCGGTCTTACTGACTTAAATTCTGCAAGTCCGTCTGAATTAAACACAGTCCCTGTTCGTAAATTCTTGATAGCTAGAAAACCATTTGTCAAAGGTGAAGAGTCGTCTTTGAATATTGCTCTTATCTTTATTGAAACTGAGTCTCCAGTACCGTATTCTGTCTTAATTGATTGATAGTCCGCTCCGGAAACTCTCTCAAATTTTAGAATTAAGGAGTCCTTTCTTTGTTCAATTCTCCCTTGTCCCAGTTTTAAATATTGGCAATCGTAGTAGAAGTATTTAAAAAACCCATCGTTGTCAACGGCCAAAATCTCAGTAACAAATGCTTTCTTCTTTGGAAACAAATATGTCCCCTCAAACTTATTTTGTCCCATTGTCCCCAAGGGAATTGTCAATAGTAATATTGGAAACACAACTCTCATTTAATGCTTGGCTACCAACTAGTGGCTAATGGGTAATAATACTATAGCCCTCATATCCTAACGTTTGTTGTCTAGCCCCATGAAGGTGGCAATGTCATAATAGGAGTGGCTTTAAGTCTTATTCGAAAATAAGAAATAGCAATGAGCTTGCCATTTTTGTTACCCTGTATGTTACCATGCAAAATAAAAAAGGCGTCAATTTGTATCAATTGAAGCCTTTTTAGTAGTCCCGCCCAGAATCGAACTGGGATCAAAAGTTTAGGAAACTTCTATTCTATCCGTTGAACTACGGAACCATTTAAGCGCACAAAGATAAGGAATTGAGAGCTAAAACTTAAGGCTTATTGATTGACTATCTTCTCTCCCTTCACGGACGTCGGCACAAAATTCAGAGCGCCTACGACAATTCGTTTTCCTCTACTCATACACCGGCATCGGCACATAGTTCGGATAAAACTTTAAATGCTTTTTCCGGATCTCCTCATACATCACCTTTCTCAGATCATCAAGGTTCAACTTCTTCTCTGCTGATATAAAAACAACCGGTCCAATTCCCTGCTCTTTATACCTGCTTCGTATCTGCTCAAAATCCAACGCCTCTCCTTCTGATTTCACCAGATCAATTTTGTTCAACACCAGCACCACCGGAATATTTCCCGCTCCAATCTCTGCAAGTGTTTTCGTCACGACTTCAATCTGATTGTCATGAAAAGGATGCGCCATGTCTGCCACGTGCAACAACAGATCGGCTTCCCTCACTTCATCCAGCGTGGACTTGAATGATTCAATCAGGTGATGTGGCAGTTTACGAATAAATCCTACGGTATCTGAAAGCAAGAAAGGAATATCCCCTATCACTACTTTTCTCACCGTGGCATCTACTGTGGCAAAAAGTTTATTCTCTGCCTTTACATCCGACTTCGAAAGCACGTTCATCAGCGTGGACTTGCCAACGTTGGTGTAACCTACCAATGCTACTCTCACGATATTGGTTCTTGATTTCCGCTGCGTGATCTTTTGCTTTTCAATCTTCAGCAACTCTTCCTTCAGCAATGAAATTCTATAGCGGATATTTCTTCTGTCAGTTTCAATTTCACGTTCACCGGAACCACCGCGCGTACCGGTACCTCCCCGCTGACGTTCAAGGTGAGTCCACATGCGAGTAAGCCGGGGCAACAGGTATTGATTCATCGCCAACTCTACCTGCACACGCGCCTGTGCCGTCTGCGCACGCATGACAAAAATGTCGAGGATCAGCAAGCTTCGATCGTAGATGCGTATGCGATCAGCCACGTCGGAGTCCTGCTTCAGCCCCTCGTTAAACTCTTTCTCAAGATTTCTTAGCTGACTTGGGCTCAGGTCATCATCAAATATTACGTTCTTCACCTTGTTGGTGAGCACAAATTCCTTGATGTCCTCCAGCTTTCCCTTGCCCACGAATGTCCGGGAATCAGGTGAAGGAAGGTGTTGAGTAAAGCGTTTGAGGGTCTTAATTCCCGCAGTTTCGGCTAAAAACGCAAGTTCTTCCAGGTGTTCCTCAACGAGTTCCGGCAGCTCCCGATTTGAGGTAACAGCCACCAGTACGCTGGTGGCTGTTAAAGGTGTCTCTTTATCCATAATTCAAATCCAAAAATACGGGTAATTGCCAAGCAGTTTTTATGACGGTTACTTTTATTTAGTTTTGGAGAATCTAAAACCAAGAAAACGCCTTCAAACGCGTTATAACGGTCTATATCTGGCTCAATGAAAGTTGCTATCGTACTCAACACATCCTGGAACATCTATAATTTCAGGATGAACTTCGTAAAAGCCCTTCTGGAAAAAGGATACGAAGTCCATACGATTGCTCCCCTCGATAGTTTTACTCATTTCCTTACGGAAGCAGGCTGCAAGCATCATGCCGTGCGCATGGACAGTCGCGGTGTAAACCCTATAAAAGACTTTGCTTTAATTATAGAGCTCTGGTCAATCTACCGCGCGATCCGGCCAGATATTATTCTCCACTATACAATAAAGCCAAATATTTATGGCTCGTTGGCTGCATCCGTTTTGGGAATTCCGACTGTTAACAATGTGTGCGGCCTCGGCACTGTCTTCCTGAAGAAGAACCTGCTATCTGCCATTGCGCTCTTATTATATAAATGGGCGTTCCGTTATCCGAAGAAGGTATTTTTCCAGAATCCTGACGACCGGGATCTGTTCGTTGCAAAAAGACTTATCGCGGAAAACTCAACAGACCTTTTGCCGGGATCTGGAATTGACCTGAAACGATTTGTGCCGGCTGAATATTCCAGAAACAAGAAGTTTACATTTCTTCTGATCTCCCGCCTGATTACTGACAAAGGAATTCTTGAATACGTTGAGGCCGTTAAGAAGCTAAGAGCTCATGGTCTCGACGCGCACTTTCAGATTCTTGGAGCAAAGGATCCAATGCATCAGCGTGGAATTTCTCTTAAGGTAATTGACCATTGGATTGACAGCAACACTATTGAGTATCTGGGGACTACAAGGGATGTTCAACCATATATCAAGTCAGCGGATTGTATTGTCCTTCCATCGTATCGTGAAGGAACGCCTCATACTCTATTGGAAGCTGCAAGTTGCGCCAAGCCAATCATCGCTACCAACGTACCAGGCTGCCATCAGGTTGTTAAAGATAATTTTAATGGATTCCTCTGTCGCATGAAAGATGCTGATGACCTGGCTTCTAAGATGGGCCGGATGGCCAGCATGGATGATACTACCTTGAAGCAATTCGGAGAGAATGGAAGGAAGAAAATGGAGCAAGAGTTTAATGAGGAATTCGTCATCAATAAATACCTTGAGACATTGAACAACCTTCAGAAAGCCTCATAATATTTCTACGGATCCCCGCTTTTTAAGCGGAATTCGGTAGTTTTACCAAAGCATCATTTTCTCAAACGTGAAATTATTTCTATTTCAGTCCAGGTATCTTGGGTTAATGTCTCTCCTCCTGTGGGGCTGCGCTACCTATAAGCAGAACATTATTCTCAAAACTCCCGAAGACTTCAAATCGCCAACTATAACAAAAGATGTCCTTCAGGCAGAAAGGAACTATGTCGTTCAAAAGAACGACCTGCTGAAACTGGAAGTATATTCCAACAAAGGTGAACGTATCATCGATCCGAATCCTGAATTATCCAGACCGACGGCCAACTCAGTTAATCAAACACGTCCGCAGGCAACTTATCTTGTCGATCTCAACGGGATCGCGAAGTATCCTATTGTAGGAGACATCAAGATGGAAGGTCTTACGCTGCGACAGGCGGAAGCGATCTTACAGGTGGAATATGAAAAATATTTTAAAGAATCGTTCGTGGTGTTAACGTTTGCCAATAAACGTGTTATTGTGTTGGGAGCGGTGGGCGGTCAGGTCATTCCCCTTGTCAATCAAAATATAACACTCGCCGAAGTGCTGGCACTTGCAAAAGGTCTACCAAACGATTCAAAAGCAGGAAATATTCGTATCGTGCGGGGTGAAACGGTCTTTCTTGTCGATCTTACAACACTGGAGGGTTTTCAATCCGGGAACATGATCATTGAGCCTAACGACATTATATATGTAGAACCAGTAAGGCGACCTTTTGCGGAAGGCTTGCGTGATTACACCGGTGTTATCAGCCTTTTTGTGAGTGTACTTTCACTGTTTATTGTCATCCGAAGTCTGAAATAACGTGATCAACCGGCCACTATCAAAACGGAACGAAGCCATAGAAGGGCTTGATCTTGACAAGCTCAAGGTACTCGCGCGCAAAAACCTATGGTCAATTGTCATCATTTTCCTCATCACGAATCTCGCAGCCTATCTTACCATCCGCTGGACTAAAGACGTGTATGAATCCAGCTCCGAGCTTAGGCTGGAGGTCAAGCAGGATGCCACGGCGCTTGGGATTTCGCAAATAGTAGAAGATCAAAACAGGAACATCATTGCCGGTGAAATCGAGCAAATGAAATCCAAATTATTTTTCAGTCGTGTGCTGGACTCACTGGATCTTTGGATAGGTTACTACAGCATTGGAAATATTCTGGAGTTTGAAATGTATCATGCCTCTCCTTTCAGAGTGTCTTATACGATAACAGACAAACGGTATCTCGACCAGCAGATATTTTTTGATTTCATTGAAGGGAATAAATACAGTATAAAGGTCGGCGAACAAGGACAAGAGAAAGAAGGCGTGCTGGGTCAGCCCCTCACGATCGACGGAGCAACCTTTCTCATTCAACTCGGACAGCAATCACAGCCTGATTTCGAAAATCACTTCTTCTTTATAATCAACAGTCGCGAAAGGCTTATTGATTTTCTCGATCAAAACTTAAAGATAGAACCCCTCAATTTTGATGCAAATACAATTCGTATCTCGCTTCGAGATTTTAATCCAAAGAAAGTTTACACCATCGTTAATAAGATTGATTCGGTCTACCTGAATTACAGCAATGAGCAGAAAAACAGTTCTAACAAACAGAAAATCCAGTGGCTGAATAATGAATTGGGCCAGGTGGAAGAGAAGATGGAGAACTTTGAAAATTACTTTGAAGACTTCACACTAAAAAATAAAAGCAGCAATCTGGATTCAGATTTAAAGAAAACAATTTTCATAATAAATCAACTGGATTCTCAGCGGTTCGAACTCAATAAAAAAATAATAGAGATAAATGCATTGGTTGAGGATCTCTCGACCGGCAAACAAACGGTTGCCATAATGCCAAAGTCTTTTCTTCCTGCGTTTGTTAATTCCAGGATCGAGGAGTTTCAGAAAATAACACAAGACCAGAACAAACTTACTTTGTCGTATAAAGACAACACATACGCTTATCAGCAAATGCAACAGGAAGTGAATGCTATTAAAGAAACACTCTTTAGCCAATTGACCGAACTGCGAAAGAACTGGATGGGATCTCTGGTGGAACTAAATGAAAAGAAGAATCGCCTTGAAAAACAGTTTGCCACAATGCCTGATAAGAGCACTCAATATTCCAAGAACCAGCGCTTCTACAAATTGTATGAAGAGTTCTACCTCAGTATGATGCAAGCGAAAGCTGAATTCGAAATTGCACAGGCCGGAAGCACGCCTGACTTTAAAATTCTCTCATCAGCGGTTCTCCCTGGAAAGCCGGTGGCGCCAAACCGGTACCTGATCCTGGGTATTGGCTTTGTCGGAGGACTTTTATTGAATTTCTTTTTTATCGGCATCGTCTATCTTGCGAATAATAAGATCACGGGGCTCTCCGAAATTGAACGATCAACTCACGTGCCCGTGCTGGGCGTTATTCCTGAGATGCGGAATAAATCATCAAGTCCTTTTTATATAGTTGATAATCCGCGCTCAATTGTAAGCGAAGCAATCAGGACACTTCGTACCAACCTGGATTTCTTCACATCGGCAGACACCAAGAAAGTGATTGTTATTTCATCCACTGTTTCCGGGGAGGGCAAATCCTTCCTAGCCATGAATCTGGGTGGAATACTTGCTATGTCTAAAAAACGGGTGGTGCTGCTTGATCTCGACATGCGCAAAGCCAAGGAAAATGGCCACGCCGATATAAAAGATCCTTCAAAAGGAGTGAGTACAATTCTGATACAAAGAAGCACGCTAGCAGAGAGTATCACAAAAACTTCACTGGAAGGACTTGACTTCATACCAGCTGGCCCTCACCCACCCAATCCTTCTGAGTTATTGCTAAATGGCGAGTTTGAAGGATTATTGAGTCAGCTTCGTGAACAATACGATTACATCGTAATCGACACACCACCGGTAGGACTCGTTACCGATGGTATCATGGCGATGAAACGCGCTGACCTTTCAATTTATGTGGTGCGCGCCAACTATTCCAAAAAAGAATTCCTTCAAAATCTTGAACGTATCGTCTCTATCAATAAACTTTCTAACGTTGCTGTTGTACTAAATGCGTTGCCAAGCACCGGGAAGACCTACGGTTACGGTTATTACCAGGAGGACAAAAAAAAGAAGAGTTGGGTAAATCAAATTTTTAAATCCTAGGTGTTCTCCATTTTCTCCCGCAAACCCAAGCAACCCGTCAGATCATTGATCACTGACATGCACTCGCACTTGTTGCCCGGTATTGATGATGGTGTAAAAACCAACGAAGAAAGTTTTCTGGTCATTGATAAGCTGATCGAACTCGGATATGAAAAAATAATTACCACACCACATATCATGGTCGACTACTATGGTAATACAAATGAATCCGTCGCTGAAGCTTATAACAATTTCCTGCCCGCCCTTCGCGATGCCGGGTATACGATTCCATTTCAATTTGCAGCAGAATATTATTTTGATGAGGTATTTTATGGCCGGGTAACCTCAAAAGAGAAACTGTTGACATTTGGTGACAGGCATTTTCTTTTTGAAACCAACTTCCTGAGTGAACCGATGCAGCTAAAGGAAATGATCTTTGCTGTTACCTCACAAGGGTATAAGCCTATCCTTGCTCACCCGGAACGTTATCAATACATGACTATTGAGAAAGTGGAGGATCTGAGGGACCGCGGAGTGTTACTTCAGATCAATTTACTTTCTTTGATTGGGTTCTATGGACCCCACATTCAAAAATTTGCCGAAAAAATTATTAACAAAGGTTGGGTGGATCTCCTGGGGAGTGATTGCCACAATGCGGAACATGCTGTGCTTCTAAAGAAAGTGCAGGAATCAAAATTGTATCACAAGGCCCTTGAATTACCTTTACTGAACTTTTCCCTTTAAGCATGGTCGCGGTCACTGGAGCAACTGGTCTGCTCGGAAGTCATATTATAGAAAAGCTTTTGGCTGATGGCATAGCGACGATTGCCCTACACCGGGCCGGAGGTGATGGCTTACCGGAAGGTGTTATCAAGCGGCGAGCGGATATTCTGGATGAAGTCTCTTTGCGGGAGGCGTTTGAAGGCGCGACAACCGTCATTCATTCCGCTGCTTACGTTTCATTTAATCCACGGTGGCGAAAAAAAATATTTGATACCAATGTCATTGGCACACGCAATGCCATTAACACTTGTCTCCAATCAGGAATAAAAAATTTCATTCACATCAGTTCGGTGGCGGCACTTGGACGAACATCAAAAAAAACAATAACAGAAGAAAGCACATGGACGAAGGCGTATTCCACTGACTATGCTGAATCCAAGTACCTTGCTGAACTTGAAGTTTACCGCGGAGCAGAAGAAGGGCTTACGGTAAGTATAGTCAATCCATCAACAATTCTTTCCGCCGCACAACCTGAGCGCAGCAGTGCTACCTTATTTAATTATGTTTGGAATGAAGAGCGGTATTACACCGATGGATTTCTGAATTATGTAGACGCACGCGATGTCGCAGACGTTGTGATTCAACTTTGTAAAAATCCACAACCGGGGGAAAAATTTATTTTGTCTGCGGGCCACCTCACCTATTTGAATTTTTTCTCGGAACTAGCGAAACGTCTTAAGAAACGTGCACCATCCATAAACGTTTCACCGGCCCTGACATTCTGGGCGGGGTGGGGCGAAGAATTGTGGGCGCGTATTTTGGGCCGCGAGCCACTGGTAACCCGACAATCTGCCAGAATGGCGATCCAGTCATTTCAGTACAGCAACCAAAAATCGCTGGACTCCCTTGGAATCCGGTTCAGAACCGCCGAAGAAACCCTTGATTGGTGCTGTGAGGACTATTTACGAAATGTTAAGCCTAACAATTAAAATTTGCAAGTTGCAGTTGGTCTATTATTACTACACTTTTGAAGCCAAATCGGGCCGGAAATTATAGAAGGCTCATTTTTTTAATATTCGTGACCAGTTTTGTATTTTGGTCAAACCCTTAAAGAATGGCGCAAGAATTCAGAAAACGGGAAGAGGAAGAGGAGTTGATCAGGAGTTTTGAAGATATTCTCAAAAGGAAATCAAGCGGCTTTTTTGATCTCGAGGCATACGAGACAATTATTTACCACTACCTGGATAGAGGAAAGCACAAAAAATCACTCGTGGCTGTATCAATGGCCATGGAGCAATATCCTTTTTCTACGGAATTGATTGCTGTAAAAGCCCAGATCCTTTCAAATCTTCAGCGGTACGAGGAAGCTCTTGAACTACTTGAGCAAGCTCTTAATCTTCATCCTACCGATCTAGACATTCTGCTTTCAATGGGATCTATTTTTTCGTTGCAGGGTCTGCACGAGAAGGCCATTGAATTGTATGAGCAGGCGCTGACAATGACCGAAGATGACAAGGACGAGATCTACTACAGCCTTGGCCTTGCCTATCAAAGCAAAGAAGAATTCGATCAGGCCATAGAATGCTATAAGAAATCAATCGAAGAAAATCTTAATCACGAGGGTTCACTTTACGAACTCGCCTATTGCCTTGATGTTGTTGGTCAACTTGAAAACAGCTTATCATACTATAAGAAGTTTATTGACGAAGATCCGTTCTCCGGCCCTGCATGGTATAACCTTGGTATCGTCTGCAATAAGCTCGAACAATACGAAGAAGCGATAGAAGCGTATGAGTACGCCATTGCACTCGATGACAATTTTGCTTCGGCATGGTTCAACATGGGCAACTCCTTTATGAACAAGCAGGAGTTCGAAAAAGCTTTGGAGGCATTTAAGAAGACCATTGATATTGAAGGCCCAAGCCCTGAAGTTTATTGCTGCATGGGTGCCGCTCATGAAGGCCTTGAACAGTATGATCTTGGTTTGAAATATTTTCAAAAATCCACCAAGCTCGATTCAATGTATGATGAAGCATGGTTCGGCGCCGGAAGCTGTCTTGAAAAACAGGAAAAGTGGTATCAGGCACTTCACTTCTTTAATAAAGCTGTCAAGCTCAATTCACAGAACGCTGACTATTGGAAAGCCGCAGCCCATGCTGAATTTAAAATAGGCAATACTATTTCGAGTATCAGTGCTTACGAAGAAGCGAGTCAGCTGGGTCCGGATGATAAAGAGATCTGGCTTAACTGGTCATTCATTTATTATGATCGGGGAGAATTTGAAAAAGCGGTGGATGTTATGCTCCAGGGCATGTCAGAAATTCCCGATGATCCGGAGTTTTTCTACCGTATCGCTGTTTATCTGATAGAAGCAGGCAAATTCAAAGACGCCTTCAACTATCTTGAGAACGGATTGATATTAAATTTTGAAGGACACACGGTATTATTTGATTTCTTCCAAAAGCCTGAAACACAAAAGGCATTATACAAGATCATCGACCAATTTAGAAAGGACAATCCCTCATGAATTACCACTTGAATAATCTCCCTGAGCGAACTACAAAGCCCAGGCAAATAGGATATACTATGGCTATGGACAAAGGCTTAAGCTTAAGGGAAGCTGAAGATTTTGTCAGTAATTGCGCAGATCATGTTGACATTGTAAAACTTGGATGGGCCACTTCATATGTAACTCCGAATTTAAAAGAGAAGATCAAGGTTTATAAAGATGCAGGTCTTCCCGTTTATTTCGGTGGCACTCTGTTCGAAGCATTTATCATCAGGAATCAATTCGACGATTATAGGAAGTTGCTCGACAAATACGATCTGCAGTTTGCTGAAGTGTCCGATGGTTCAATTGATCTTGATCACGACAAAAAATGTGACTATATCAGAAAGCTGACTCCGCAAGTGACTGTCCTTTCAGAAGTTGGTTCAAAAGACGCTGATAAGATCATACCTCCCTATCAATGGATCGAACTGATGCAAAAGGAACTTGAAGCGGGAGCCTGGAAGGTTATTGGTGAAGCGCGTGAAGGCGGTAATGTGGGACTATTCCGTTCTTCGGGTGAAGTTCGCTCAGGGCTTGTTCAGGAGATATTGACAAAAATTCCTTTTGAAAAAATTATATGGGAAGCTCCTCAAAAGGCGCAGCAGGTTTGGTTTATTAAATTGCTAGGTGCCAACGTAAATCTTGGCAACATTGCTCCTGAAGAAATAATCCCATTGGAAACGATACGTCTTGGACTTCGCGGTGATACATTTCTCCATTTTCTTGGTCTCGAGCGTAAAAAGGACAACAGCGCTCCGCCTTTTCAAATCGATTAACGTCGCTTCTTTTAGCTGACCGACCGGAGTAATGTTTTTTCTTTAACAAAATTTATAGAGTGAGAACACTGAAAGATTATCTGCTGCTGTATTTAAAAGGGATAAGTATGGGCGCCGCAGACGTTATTCCTGGAGTTTCAGGCGGAACAGTTGCTTTCATTTCTGGCATTTACGAAGAGCTTATCAACTCGATCAAATCAATTGACCCTGCTGCCGTTCGACTGCTGTTATCATTTCAATTCTCGGCTTTCTGGACCAAGATCAATGGCAGTTTTCTGATCTGCATACTGGCAGGTATTGTAACCAGCCTGCTGTCGCTCTCAAAACTGATGAACTTTCTGCTGGCGAATCAGCCCATTTCGATCTGGTCATTCTTTTTTGGATTGATCTTAGTATCATCGCCCCTAATTCTCCGGGACATCAAAGAATGGAATTTTGTCACCGTGCTATGCTTTATCGTCGGCATCATTGCAGCTTACGCCATCACAATCCTTACCCCCACTGAAACCCCAACGAATCTCTTCTTCATTTTTCTTTGTGGAGCACTTGCTATCTGTGCCATGATACTTCCCGGAATTTCAGGAGCATTCATTTTGCTTTTGATTGGTAAATATGAATATATGATCACGGCGCTGATCCATTTTGATATCCCGGTTATCGCCGTTTTTGTGTTCGGTTGTTTCCTGGGCCTGGTAGGATTCTCTCATGTGTTAAGCTGGGTGTTTAAACATTACCGTTTTCCAGCACTGGCAGTACTGGCGGGTGTCATGATCGGCTCTCTTAATAAGGTATGGCCCTGGAAAGAAGTGATTACTTTCCGCATGAACACAGAAGGAATACAGGTGCCGGCGTTTGACAAAAGTGTATGGCCGGGACGTTATCTTGAAGTCACCGGACACGATCCACAGATCTTTTATGCAATTCTTTTTGCGGCTATCGGAATTTTTCTGGTAGTGGCGCTTGAAAAAACTGCCAATTACCTAAAATCAAAAAATTAAACTACATGGAAAAAAAATTCGGTTTGATCGGGTCAACAGTTAGTCATTCTTTTTCAAAAGCATATTTTGATGAAAAGTTCTTTCATGATGGTTTACGTGACTATCATTATGACCTGTACCCGTTGAACTCCGTTGATGATATAAAAACTCTTCTCGAAGAAAATCCGGAATTGGTGGGATTAAATGTGACGATCCCGTATAAAGAACAGGTGTTAAAGTACCTCACCGATATTGATCCTTTTGCAAAAACGATCGGTGCCGTCAACGTTATTAAAATCAAGAATGGCAAGCTGAAAGGGTTTAATACTGACAGCGATGCCTTTTTAGAATCATTGGAAAAATGGTTTCCCAACATGGAAGGTTCAAAGGCATTAATTCTCGGAACCGGTGGATCCTCCAAGGCTGTTCAAGCCGCTTTGAAAAGAATTCCGCTTGAGTTCAATCTTGTGTCCCGCGAACAGAAGGCCGGAAGCTACACCTACGAAGATCTTGTGAAGGATCCGTCAATTATCACGAACTCCAATCTAATTATCAATACTACACCGCTGGGCATGACACCCGATACGAATGGCATGCCACCGATCGATTTCGAACTGCTTGGATCTACTCACTATGTTTATGATCTGATTTATAATCCTGCCCGCACGAAGTTTTTACAGAAAGCTGAGATGCAGGGATCGACCATTAAGAACGGCCTTGAGATGCTGCACATACAAGCGGAAAAGGCATGGGCGATCTGGAACAATTAACTGGTTAACAATTACTGGATATTGATAGCAGGTCGTTAGTAGGACGGACTAGGAATTATTAATTTATTGTTTCTTCCACTTTGATTCAAAGTCGCGGTCAAATATTTTGTAATTTTCCCTACGGTGATAATCAAAACATACCTACTTGGCCTATTCTTGATGGTTTTTGCCCCATCATGCAATTTCAAACAAAATCATATCAGTCAGCGCTACGAAGGTATGTGGGCCGAAACTCTGTGGGTTTACGACTTCAGATCGGATGGCAAATTTAATTTTAAATCTGAGGGGCATCTTGGCGGTGAGCCCAACACAGGAACGTATGCAATAATAGATAGCCTCATTTTGCTAAATCCGGACACAAACTGGGGCAGGGGTACCGGCTTGAGTGACCGACTTAAAATAATTAACGCAAACTGCATTAGAGATTTTAATAATAACTTCTACTGTGTCATCATTGATTCCATTAACATGCTAAATGAGCCTGAATATAAGTTCCAAGCTAGCGTGATTTTAATCATCAAAAGTTTAGAGATCGTAAAAGACGAAATAGTGAGAGTTCAGTCAGTCAATACCGACAAACAAAATGACTATCAAGAGGCACCAACTATTGAGTATCAAGGAATCATTGTTATTAATAAAAAGGAATTTCATGAATTTGATTTAATGAGATACGAACTACCGGGTGAACATTACTACTTAAGATTTCTGACTTCTAAAAAACCACTTCAAATCCACCTCTTGAACAATAAAAATGAAATTGATCTCGTGTACGGATCCGTGCAATAACTAGCCTAATCTCGCAACCAACCTAGAGAACACTAGCTACTTTTAACATTGCCAAATTGCTTATTCATTTGCACCCGGTAAATTTTAACAAGTATCTAAAATCTGCACTTTATCTATTATTTTTTCACATTCGAAAAACATAGTCCTCATCCCGCATTCGACGACTTGTTTCGTTAAACCATTTTGTAAATTGCCCCATGGATTTTAAACTAACCAGCGAGTACGTACCCACCGGCGACCAACCGGTAGCGATCAAAAAATTAGTAAAGGGAGTTGAAGAAGGCGAGGCACATCAGACGCTTTTAGGAGTCACTGGTTCGGGTAAGACATTTACAGTTGCGAATGTTATTGCCCAAACCAACCGTCCTACGCTGGTATTAAGTCATAACAAAACACTCGCGGCACAGCTGTACGGAGAGTTCAAACAGTTCTTTCCAGAGAACGCTGTTGAGTTCTTTATTTCCTATTACGATTACTATCAACCAGAAGCCTTCATCCCGTCGTCCAATCTTTATATAGAAAAAGATCTTTCCATAAACGAAGAAATTGAAAAGCTTCGCCTGAGTGCAACATCTGCTCTGCTTACTGGACGCCGGGACGTGATTGTTGTGGCATCCGTATCCTGTATATATGGAATTGGTAATCCCGAAGAATTTGGAAAAAACCGGATCAAGCTTGTAGTCGGGGAAATGATACCCCGTAATAAACTATTATTTGCATTGGTGGATATTCTATACAGTCGCACCGATGCAGATTTTAAAAGAAGTAATTTCAGAGTGAAGGGCGACACCGTGGATGTATTCCTGGCATACGCTGATTACGCCATCCGCATTTATTTCCTTGGCGATGAGATTGAATCGCTGCAGCGCATCGATCCGGTTACGGGACGAAAAATTTCCAATGAAACGGTCGTGACAATCTTTCCTGCCAACTTGTTCGTGACTGGCAAAGACATGCTTCATCAGGCGATCCATGAAATTCAGGATGACATGGTGCTTCAGGTGCAGATGTTTGAACAAGATAGACGCCACCTGGAAGCGAAGCGCATTAAGGAACGTACTGAATTTGATCTTGAAATGATGCGCGAACTTGGATATTGCAGCGGCATTGAAAATTATTCGCGTTACTTCGATCGCAGAAAACCTGGTGACCGGCCTTTCTGCCTCATTGATTATTTTCCGGATGATTTCCTGATGGTTATCGATGAAAGTCACGTGAGTGTGCCGCAGATCCGCGCCATGTGGGGAGGCGACCGTTCGCGAAAAGCAAACTTGGTAGATTATGGTTTTCGATTACCATCCGCTTTGGACAACCGGCCATTAACCTTCAATGAGTTTGAAACATTGATGAGTCAGGTGATTTATGTAAGTGCTACTCCAAGTGAGTATGAATTGCGGAAGTCAGAAGGAGTTGTGGTAGAGCAAATCATCCGGCCCACTGGGTTGCTGGATCCCCTTATTGACGTGCGTCCAAGCAAAAATCAGATTGATGATTTGCTCGAAGAGATTGACGAACGTGTAAAAGTAAAAGAACGTGTATTGGTGACTACCCTTACCAAGCGTATGGCAGAGGAGTTGACAAAATTTCTCGAGCGTGCTCACGTGAAGTGCCGGTACATCCACTCCGAAGTGGCGACCCTTGACCGCGTGGAGATCCTCAGAGAACTTCGCCTTGGCGTATTTGATGTACTTGTCGGCGTAAATCTGTTGCGTGAAGGTCTTGACTTACCGGAAGTATCGCTCGTGGCAATTTTGGATGCCGATAAAGAAGGGTTCCTTCGAAATGAACGATCATTAGTGCAGACGATCGGTCGAGCTGCCCGCAATGTAAACGGTCGCGTGATCATGTACGCTGACAGGACAACGGACTCAATGCAGCAGGCAATTGATGAGACCACCCGCAGGAGACAAATTCAGACGGAATACAATATTGCCAATGGCATTACACCACAAACAATCATCCGCTCTAAAGATTCTATACTTGGGCAGACGAAAGTGGCGGATTCGAAGAAATCTGTTAAACGATACTATGTAGAAGATGAAGAGAAGTCGCTGGCAGCTGATCCGGTAATGGCTTATCTTGATAGGGACGAGCTCACCAAGATGATCGATCAGACAAGAAAAGCAATGGAAAAGGCAGCGAAAGAGTTGGAGTTTATGGAGGCCGCGAGGTTAAGGGATGAGTATCTGGCCTTGCAGAAGATGTTGGCGGACAAGGTGAAAAATTAGAGTAAAATCATAATTTGGTAAAGAACCAAAATCAACCAGAAAGAATACGCACCCGGCATTTATCTCATAAGAGTTGTCACCGGAAGCTCCTATAAAACACTCAAGTTTATTAAGCAATAGCTATCTTTGCAGTTGAACCTAACTCATGAAAATACTCATCCTTGCTTCTGCCTTTTTTCTATTGCTGTCGTCGCGGGTAAGTGCCCAAAGCACCCACGATTTTCTTATCAGCGGCGGCATTGACATCGTGAAAACCGATATCTATAAGGCATTCGACAAGGCACAGTTAGGTTTTGAAGCCAATTATTTTATTCAACGGCGCTTTGCACTGGGTGCTGGCGCTGAGATCTGGACTCGTCAGAAGAATTCTTTTGTGATGGGTGTCAGGTATTATATAGATGACAATATCTTCTTTCGCTTTCGCGGATTGATTGGCGCCAATGATGCGGCATTGGGTGCAGGCTGGGCCAAACCAATCACTGAGACCTGGAGATTTGAAGCATTGGGTGATTTCTATTTTAACAGTGGTCAGTTTGGACTGCGTGCGGGAGTTGGTTATGTAATTCGAAGAAAGTAACTTGACATCTTTACTATAGGACTTTTTGAATCTTGATCCCCGTTCAAGACTCAACTCGATTACTGGTATTAATCAATCAAAAAATTACTTATGATTTTGGGCACTTACTTAAGCGCATGCAAAGAAAAAATTCGACTTTGCAAAAAACTCTTTTACATTGTTTTTTTTCTGACAGCACTTGCTTCCAAGGCACATGCACAGGGTACCTTATTTGGCACAACAATCGGTGGTGGTGTTGACAACCGGGGCCTGATTTTTAAAACAAATGCTGATGGTACAGGTTTTACCGCATTAAAAGAATTTTCATATACTTCAACTACCAAAGTGAGTTATCCCATCCATGGTCTAATCCAAGCATCAAATGGCAAATTTTACGGGGTAGCCACCGGTGGGCCAGTAGTGATCTACGAATTCGACCCCATCAACTTAAACTGCACTGGTAAGTTTGAGTTTACAGGGGTCGATAACGGAGACGCCATAGACGGCAACTTAATTGAGACGTCAAATGGAGTTTTATACGGCGTGGCGATAAACGGAGGATCAAACGGGAAAGGGACAATTTTTTCCTTTAATTTTCTGACCTCTACTTTTACGAAGAAATACGACTTCGGAACCGCAACAAATGATGGGAGTTTTCCAATCGGAAGACTTTTGAAAGCATCTAATGGTAAGATCTACGGTGTTACGACTTATGGCGGCTCTGCTGATGCAGGCATCTTATTTGAATTTGATCCGGCTTCATCGAGCTATCTCATTAAATACCATTTTGCAACTGGACAGGGTAGATACCCCAATACAGAACTTTTGCAAGCATTGAATGGCAAACTATATGGCGCAACCTTGTTGGGTGGAAGCAATGACAGTGGCACTATTTTCGAATACGATATCAACTTGACAGTTTGTAATGTGAAATACCAATTCACCAATACGATCATCAACGGAAATGTAATTTCCGGGGCCCTGGTACTATCCTCAAATAATAAGATTTATGGCGTGACGCAATATGGCGGAGCTAATAATGGCGGGGCCGTTTTCGAGTTTGACCTGTCGAGCTTCACGTATACTAAAAAAGCAGATTTCTCTAACGGCATGTACCCTTTCACTGGAATGGCAATGGCACCTAATGGTAAGCTCTATGGCACTACATCCTTCGGAGGTGCAAATGGCGTTGGAGTAATTTTTGAATATGATCCTTTGACCTCATCCCTCTCTAACAAGATCGATCTGGCCGGGATCTCATATTATCCTAACAACGCCTCCATGACGTTAGCATCCAATGGTAAATTTTTCGGCACAACGATCTATGGTGGTGAAACCAATACCGGGCAATTGTTTGAATATGATCCGGCCACATCCGTTTACACCAAAAAAATTGACTTTGCAGGCGGCTTGAATGGATTGTCGCCAGGTGCATTTACACTCGCAAATGACAAGTTGTATGCAATAAGTCAATTTGGAGGAATAGCAAACGCAGGTACAATTCTTGAGTACGACCCAGCAATATCTAAGATAACCAAGAAATTCGATTTTGATAACAAAGCAAATGGCCAAACTCCCGTGGCTGAAATGGTACTTGCGTCAAATGGCAAATTGTATGGAACCACTCTTTACGGTGGAACAAATGATGCTGGAGTATTATTTGAGTACGATCCTGTTACATCCGTTTTCACAAAAAAAATGGACTTCCATCAGGCAACCGTTGGAAGTTTACCTACTACTAGGATGATTAGTGCGACGAATGGAAAGCTATATGGAACTGCCCGAGCTGGCGGAAGTCCAACTGGACAGGGGGTCATTTATGAGTTCGACCCACTTACAGGCTCATATACTAAAAAATATATATTCGAAGACAGCTCAAAAGGTTCCCGGGCAGAAGGCGGCTTGGTTCAAGCATCCAATGGTAAACTTTATGGGACAACAATATCAGGGGGAATAAACTCACGTGGAGTTTTGTTCGAGTTTGATCCAATATCATCAACCGTTACTACAAAAGTCGATTTTGATGGGGCCAACAAAGGGTCAGGTCCACGGGCCGCACTTCTTGAATCCACCAACCATAAACTCTATGGCATGACATGGTCTGGCGGGACGAATGATTTGGGCACGTTATTCGAATTTGATCCATCAAATTCTACATTCACAAAAAAACTCGATTTCGACGGATCAAAAGGGAGCAAACCCTTTGGATCTCTTATGGAATCAAATAATGCAAAACTTTACGGGATGACAAGCACGGGCGGCACTAATGACCTTGGGGTTTTGTTTGAATACACTCCAGCTACTTCTACCTACTCTAAAAAGCTTGACTTTACAGGTGCCAATGGTGCGTCACCATGGCGCGGTGCTTTAACTTTCGTTGGAAGTAAAAACACTATTACAGGCCTTGCAGAGACCAAAACCTCAACCATCAGCGTGAGTCCTAATCCTGCCAAAGATTGGCTCACGGTGTCACTCCCCGACGAACCTGGTTATAAAACTGTGACGATTTATCAGCTCGATGGAAAGGTCAGGAACAAAATCGAAACAACTGAGAGAGAAGCAAAATTCGCCATTAATGATTATGTCTTGGGACTCTACATTATAAAAGTCACATTCAGAGATTCAAATCAGGTGATTCGTTTTGTAAAACTTTAGTTTAACCTGCGAATAAACAAGTCCCTTTTCCAGACGTATTTTTTTTGATTTAAAAAATTTTTAACTAATTCTTCTCTGCTTTTTTCAAGCATGCAAACCAATCAACGATGTGGCGATTGAAGCACAGCGATCTATTTTAATGGTGGTCGTTTAAGTTGCGGAAGAAGTTGGTTATGTTGATAGAAAGGAATAGTTTCGCTTATCCCCGATTAAATTCCCAAAACAAATGAAAATAGGATTTATCACGCTGTTATTAACAGCATTGTCTCAACTTGCCTTTGCACAACGTTTCGAACAAGGTTATTACATCAAAAACTCAGGAGACACAATAAAAACGGAAATCTTTCTCCAGCAAAGAGCTGGTTCCATAACGTCAGTTGTCCTGAGGGATAACACATCATTCAAGCCAATAGAAATCCGGGGAGCAGGCATCGGCGGGGTCAATTACGTGACGAGGGTACTCAGCGTTGATAAATCCCCGAAGCTGAAAGATCCAGTAATGGACACTGTAATTCTGGAAGTCATGGAGCGTGGTAAGATTAGCCTCTTATATCATCTTGATGAATATGAAAAGACGCATTATCATCTGGAAAAGGAAGATGGAAGTTTGGAAGAGCTAGGTATGAAAATACTCGATAAGGGAACCGGAATTCACTTTCAAAAACTTACGACCTATAAAGATGTACTCAAGAAAAATTTTGCAACCTGCACGAATCTCTTTCCCATAATTGACAAAACCACTTACCTAAAGAAAAACGTAGACAAGACATTTCAGAAATTGTATGAATGCGCACACGGAAAACTCACACGACAGATCGCAACCAAAGAAATTGTAAATGAATTTGGGCTTACGGGCGGAGTTTCGATGACGAATTACAATTTCACAGGACTTTCTGTTGACGCCCGGGTTGCAAAATTTGATTTTGGCACATCTACGAACTTTACGGGAGGGCTATTCTATGATTTTAAATTTGCGCGAACAGGAAAACTGTTCACACTAAGGAATGAATTGATTTACAGATCCTACGCGAGTTCCTCAAAGGAAGTTGCGGAATCAAAATTGATCCAAAATCAAAAATTCTCAACTGCATTCTTGAGCACTGCTTACTTGAAATACAACATCATTCTCCGCCATTCATTTGGCTACGGTAAGGTTCGCCCGTTTGCGAATGTTGGATTTTCTATTGCTTACCTGCTAAGCTACAATGAACATGTGTATGTTAAACCCGCTGCTTTTGGTGTAAGCGGCACTCCTTATGAAGAGTCTTTGCTTGGAAGTGCTTCACCAATTGATTTTGGAATTAGTGCTGGCGGAGGCGTTAAACTTGGAAATTTCTCATTTGAAGGAAGATATGAATACGGCTTTGGCACGCGTCCAAAAGAAGCTGTTGCCTCGCCTGTGAATACGATCTATTTTCTTGGCTCGTATTGCCTTTGGCAATCTGTAAAGAAAAAAGGGTCATAACGACCCTTTTTTCTTTCGTTAGCTAGAACAACTTTTAAGCAAATCTCTTTGCAACTTCCTGCCAGTTCACAACATTCCAGAATGCCGCGCAATAATCTGGGCGGCGGTTCTGGTAATTGAGATAGTAAGCATGCTCCCAAACATCCAATCCTAAGATTGGTGTACCCTTCACCTCAGCTATATCCATCAACGGATTGTCCTGATTGGGAGTGGAAGTGATCGCAAGTTTTCCAGATGCATCCTTGATCAACCATGCCCAGCCTGAGCCGAAACGTCCGGTAGCAGCAGCGTTGAACTTTGTTTTGAATTCATCAAATGAGCCAAAAGCTGCAGTGATAGCATCGGCTACTGCACCAGTTGGAGCACCACCGGCGTTAGGGGCCATAATAGTCCAGAAGAGACTGTGGTTATAATGACCACCGCCATTATTGCGAACAGGCGCCGGGTGTTTGGAAATATTTTTACAGATCTCTTCAATGCTAAGATTTTCTTCGGGCTTACCGGCCAGAGCAGCATTGAGATTCGTAACATACGCGTTATGATGTTTGCCATGATGGATCTCCATCGTGCGGGCGTCAATATGCGGTTCCAGTGCATTGGTAGCATAGGGAAGCGCAGGAAGTGTAAATGCCATAAAATTTTATTGTTTGGTTAATATCTACTGTTGATAAACAAATATACAACCTGAAATGGTCATCAAAAGTTTGTTGCCAAAGGCCGTTATGTATTTTCTCAGCTGTAAAAAATGTGCCATCGACTGTTCATCCTCAGTATTTCTTTACCAGATCTCCCAACGTCTTGATGGCCTGTTCGATGCGATCTGTCCAGGGAAGACCAAAACAGACCCGAAAGCAATTTTCATATTGACCCTGCGAGGAAAATATTTGCCCGGGAGCGATCCCGATTCCATGCTTCAAAGCTCGTTTGTGAAGTTTGTAGGTATCTACTTTCTTGTCCAACTCAAGCCAAAGTGCAAATCCACCCTGTGGTCGGCTAATACGCGTGCCCTCTGGAAAATACTCGGTCACTGCCTGGATATATCTCAGGCATTGCGTGTGCAATGCCCTACGGAGGTGACGAAGATGCAATTCATAACGACCATTGGCCAGGAAGTTGGCAATCGCGGCCTGTGCAAGCGTGTTGGTGGAAACGTTATTCATCCGCTTCAGGCGAATGATGGAATCTTTAAATTTCCCCGGCACCACCCATCCGATGCGATAACCTGGTGCAAGTGATTTTGAAAATGACCCACATTGAATTACCATTCCCTTTTTGTCAAACGACTTACAGGTCCGCGGACGGGTCTTTCCAAAGTAAAGTTCACCATAAATATCATCTTCAATAAGGGGAACATTATGCTTTGCCAGCAGCTCAACCAGTTTTTTCTTCTTGTCGTCCGGCAGGCAACTTCCCATAGGATTATTGAAGTTGGGCACGAATAGGCAAGTCTTGATGTTGAATTTAGGAATAGCGCTTTCAAGTCTTTCCAGATCTATTCCTGAAACCGGATCAGTAGGTATCTCCACCACTTTTAAACCGAGACTTTCCATTACCTGAAAAATTCCAAAATAGGTTGGGCTTTCAATAGCGACTGCATCACCGGGCTTGGTAATGGCCTTCAAGCAAAGAGAGAGCGCTTCCATACATCCAGCCGTAACCACCACGTCTTCTTCACTAAGTGTCCCTCCCCAATTAAACGATAAACGCGCAATTTGTTTTCGTAACTGCACATTTCCATTAATATGCTCATAGCCGAGGCAACTGTCAGCTGAGCCGCGAAGTGCCTGCGTCACGGCCTTGTTCAACTTCGCTGCAGGAAGCAGTTCAGGTGATGGTGAACCCAAAGACAAATTTATAAGCTTATCGGAGCGCAGGTCATTGTACACACTGCTGATCATTTCATCAATTGTGACTGGAACTGCTTCTTCCGTTGATTCACGACACATGGGAACTTCCAACATGTGCGTTGGCGAATACTTCACGTAATATCCTGATTGTGGCCGGGCTTCCACCAAACCCTTGCTCTCAAGATAATAGTACGCCTGAAATGCAGTACTAAGACTTATGCCCTGCTCCTTGCTCAGCGTCCGCACCGATAAAAGTTTGTCACCGACCTTCAACGCCCGTCGTTCAATTAATCGTTCGATCCGCTCGGCTACTTCTTGATAAAGGTGATCAGCCGGCGCTTCAATTAACGTTTTCATATTCCCTTGTTTAAATCATCAAATCATCAAATCGTTCAATCAGCAAGTCACAAGATTTGATAACTGATCTGGTCAAAAATAGTAAAACTGAAACTGTTTTTTTAACGTATAAAGAGAAAAATTTGCATAAATATTTTTAAAAGATACTTCACAAGAAGTGGGTTGAGTAAAAGCACCTGGTTAGGAATCTTTGTGCCTTCACTAGCCGTAAATAAATATGAAAACAGTCGTTACACTACTTTTATTTCTCAGTTCACATCAAATCATCTTTTGCAAGGGAGTGCGCGATTCAATCGATTCGGTTCAGAAGGTAAAAACTCCGCGAGGATCTAACATGAGACTCATAACCCGCCTACACTCCATGGGGCAGTTTTTCTATGGGGGGCGGATCGTTTCAGAAAATCCAACACTTGACTTTAATTTTACGTACGATCGCAAGAATTGGGGTTTCCAGTTTTTTAAGGCAACGGACCTTCGCGATAACACAACACAGATCAACTTTTCACTCGCGGTGATTAATAAGAATTTCCATATCGGAAAAAGACTAACGATCACACCAAGTGCCGGATTCATCCTTGAACAAAACCATACGGTGGCCGACAAGGGCACAGACGTCGCGCTGATACTTACCACCACGTATAAAATTTCCAAACGCATTAACATCGATCAAAGTGCGCTCGTTGGCAATCTGCTGCTGGAGCCGGAAGAAAGGGATTGGGTAAATAGGCTGCGATTGACTTACACGAAAAATCATTTCGATATTTCAGTAACGGCTTGGCACAACAACAAGGTTTTTGACCCTGCCGAATACGTTACCTACGGCGCCAATCTCTTTTATAGCCGAATGAAACTCACTTCCTTTCTCACAATGAACGCCGGAGTGAGTGGCCTGATAATGCCTTACTCAAATGATCTTGAAAATTATCCAAAAAGGAATGGCGTGATCTTTACTCTGGCACTTGTGCTGGATTGAATTTACTCAATACTACCGACTGGAATTCTAAGTATATTAGTAGTGTTCTTATCACTATTTTTATCAACATCTTATGAAATCCTTGAGAAAACATTGGGAAGACATCTATAGCACGAAAACAAGTAGTGAAGTAAGCTGGACACAAGAAAAGCCATTAACGTCACTAGATTTCCTTCATAGTTTCCAAGTACCTAAAAATGCGGCCATCATTGATATTGGAGGAGGTGAAAGTAAACTTGTTGATTTTCTTTTGGAAGAAGGATATTCTGATATAACAATCCTTGATATATCCGAAACCGCCCTGCAACATGCAAAAAACCGCCTTGGACAAAAATCATCCTTGGTAAAATGGATAGTAGCAGATATAAATGAATTTCAGCCAGGCAGAAAATATGATGTCTGGCATGACCGAGCAACCTTTCATTTCTTAACATCCGAGAAAGAAATTTCAAAATATGTGTCGCTTGCTTCTGAATTTATAAACCACAAGGGCTTTATGACCATTGGTACTTTCTCCGAAAACGGGCCCTTGAAATGCAGTGGGCTTGAGATCAAACAATATTCTGAACAAACACTAAATCTGATTCTGAGAAATCATTTCGATAAGATCCGGTGCATTACTGAAGATCATATAACGCCCTTCCACACGATTCAGAATTTCCTGTTTTGCAGTTTCAGGAAAGCCGCTTAAAAAAATTAAATAAAAAGATTAATTTTTTGTTCTTCTGATTCTAACGGGGTGTTCAAATGCGCAAATGCCTAAACAATAATGCTGACCCGTGATGACGGATGGATTTGCCATTACACTTTGTTCGTCTTAAAATACTCACACACCTTATTCATGACGCACTCAGGGCATTTAGGATTTGTTGGCCTGCATATTTCGCGTCCCAGAAATGAAATGGCCATCCCCACTTCGCCCCAGTTCTTGGTATCAATGACATCCATAAGTTGTTTTTCAATCTTCTTGGGGTCTGTGCCCGTGGCAATTCCCAGGCGTGGCGCCACGCGTACAACATGAAGGTCCACAATAATTCCTTCAGCCTTCACACCCACTTCCCGCATGATAACGTTGGCAGATTTCCTGCCAATCCCTGGAAGTGCCGTTAACCCCTCCATCGTTTTGGGAATCTTCTTGTCATCCTTTACTTCACCTGCTATCTGCAACAGCCACTTTGTTTTATTTCGAAAGTTCCGGACCTTACTGACGAACGGTAACAGGGCGTCAGCATCAGCTTTAGCCAATGCTTTCATATCTGGGAAAGCAGCAAACAAAGCTGGCGCGAGTTTATTGATGTTCCGATCGGAATCCTGTGCTGACAGAACAACGGCCACCACCAGTTCATACAGTGACTTATATTCTAAAGGGTGCTTTTTACCCCTATACTTTTTAAGCAGTGGTTGTATCTCCTTTTGCCATTTAATGCCAGCCATTTTTATGATTGTTTATTGATTAAATAAAGATAATAATTTAAACAAAGATGGTTTATCTCCCCTTTCAAACGGATTTATTCGGACAATTAATACTTGCTTGCCAAAATCATAATACCTTTATGCATATTGAATTACCTATGGAAAATACCAGCGACTTTCTTTCGAACTGCAGCCTCCAGACCAAAGCCATTCATACAGGCTATGCGCCTGAACCGGATATTTCGCAACCTATCCATCTGACCACCACTTTTGAAAGGCAGGATCATGAAGCCCCGGGAGACTATACACGCACGGGTAACCCTAACAGACGTACGCTGGAAAGAAAATTATCGATGCTAGAAGGTGGCAAAGAAGCCATTGCGTTCGCCTCTGGCATGGCAGCCATCAATGCCGTGTTTGAGGTGATTCTAAAATCAGGTGATCACCTTATCTGTCCGGATGATTGTTATCACGGAACAAGGGCATTGCTCAAAAACTTCTTTCTCACTAAGAATATTCAGGTGACAGAAGTCAATATGTCTTCCATGCAGAATATTGCTACAGCTATCTCCGCAAAAACAAAGTTAATCTGGATGGAAAGTCCTTCCAATCCCCAATTAAAAATCACGGATATCGAAGCAGTAGCTCACTTAGCGAAGAAACACAATATTATAACTGCCTGTGACAGCACGTTTGCCACTCCCCTGTTGCAACGCCCCCTGGAACTGGGCATCGACTTTGTAATGCATTCGTCCACAAAATTCTTTAGCGGGCACTCGGACGTTTTAGGAGGAGTCATTATTGCAAAAGAGCAATCTGATTTATTCAATCAAATACGATTATATCAAAATGTGGCGGGTGCAGTTCCGTCTCCTTTTGATTGCTGGTTGTTAAGCAGGAGCATCGCTACATTTGCTTTGCGTGTGCCGGTTCAAAATAAAAATGCGATGGAAGTGGCCAATTTTTTATCCAGGCATCCTAAAATTGAAAAGGTGTTCTATCCGGGATTACCAACACACGAAAATCATGAAGTAGCTAAAAAACAAATGAAGGGTGGATTCGGAAGCGTCTTATCTGTTCTGGTAAAAGGCGAAAAAACTGAAGCACTTAAATTCGTCAGCCGGTTAAAAATAATCAGGCATGCAACCAGCTTAGGAGGCGTCGAATCTCTCATTGAACATAGGCGCTCTGCAGAAGGTGCTGTGCAAGTCAGTCCAGACAATCTACTTAGGATTTCTATTGGGATTGAATCATATGAAGATCTGTTGCGGGATTTTAAGGAAGCGCTCGAGTAGTCAGAGCTCTAACGATGAAAGTTTTGGAAAAGTCAAGAATTCCCAAAGCCATTTGAACGATTAATAAAAACGGCTTTGATGCTAGCTGCACTACACGCTAACCGTTGGTGGTCTTGCGAACAGTAGAAATCAAACGAAAATTCCGTGTTGTTTGGTTGTACCCAATAACTAACGTTACCAGGTCTTAATCGCCGAATATTATTTCATTTTCAACTTACTATGATCTATCTCAGTCTAAAACTGATCTGGTCAAAATACTCAAAACTGAAACTGTTTTTTATCCGTATTAAAGAGAAATTTTGAATCAAATTTTCTAATCATGAGAACAAGACGAAAATGGGTGATACTGATTGGAATTTTTGTCGGCATTGCCGCGTTGATACTGCTTTCCAATACCAATTGAAAGTCGACATTAAAAATAGTTGTGAATTGCAAACTTTGAGATTTTAGTACCACCAATAAATGAAGAGCAATAAGAACCTTCTCGCTTACCTCGCCCTCAGTGTAGTTTGCCTCGTGTGGGGAACCACCTATCTCGTGCTGCGCATCGGTGTCACCCAATTTCCCGCATTCCTGTTTTCGGCAATCAGATTTCTCATCGCCGGACCAATATTGGTTGGCATCACACTCATCATTGGAAAGGCCGGGTTGCCAGATAAAAAAACAATGATCAACCAGGCCGTTGGGGGCCTGTTCATGATCACACTCGGCGTAAGCGTAGTCGGCTGGGGTGAAAAATTTGTTTCCAGTGGACTGGCAGCAATCATTTGTTCGGTCATGCCGATATGGATGATCCTGATCAACCTTGTCGTTAGTAAAGATGAACGACCCAACTGGCTTATCGTTCTGGGATTGCTTACCGGCCTCTCTGGCATCATTATGATCTTTGGCGAGCACCTCGCTGAATTCTCTGATGGCGCCTATCGAATCGGAATAGTCATAACCTTCTTAGCCAATTTCTGCTGGGCTATCGGAACAGTATGGACGAAAAAGAATGGCTCCCAGGGAAATCCTTTTATGAATGCAGGCTTACAAATGATCTTCGGCGGAATATTTCTGATACCACTCAGTTTGGCATTCGATGACTACGCTACAGTGCAATGGTCAAACGAACTTATCTTCTGTCTGGTCTATATGATTCTTATCGGCTCGGTGGCGGCCTATTCATGCTACTTCTATGCGATAAAGAAACTTCCAATGACAATCGTATCCATGTATGCCTACATAAATCCGATCGTAGCATTTATTCTTGGCTGGTTGATCCTTGGGGAAAAACTAAATACGCATATCAGCATTGCTATTCTTATTACCGTTGCTGGGATCTACCTCGTGAACAGAGGATTTCAGATGAAGTCAATCACATTGCAGCCCTTCGTAGGAGTCCGCTCCTTCATCAAAAACCTGAAAATAATTGCTATTGGATAATTATGGAATTAAAGATCTACCAGATTGATGCGTTTGCTGACAAGCCTTTCACGGGCAACCCCGCTGCGGTTTGTCCACTCACCGAATGGCTATCCGATGAAACAATGCTGAACATTGCCATGGAAAACAATCTTGCTGAGACTGCTTTCTATGTAAATGAAAAAGAAGGACTTCGCATTCGCTGGTTCACACCTGCCATCGAAGTGGACCTCTGCGGACACGCCACACTGGCAACCGCGGCAGTATTGTTCAATCATGAGGGTTTCACCGGAAACAAAATTACTTTCAATTCAAGAAGTGGACCATTGACGGTGACAAGAGACGGCGATTTCCTTACCCTCAATTTTCCAACCGATATCCTTTCAGAGGTTGAACTTCTTTCTGAACTGACTGCGCCTTTCAACATAAAACCCGTGAAGGCATTGAGAGGAAAAACTGATTACATGCTGGTGTTTGAAAATGAAAGCCAGATAAGAAAACTGCAACCCGATCTGCGACAAGTTGCCCGGATCAAAGCACGTGGTGTGATCGCAACAGCAAAGGGAGACAAGGTTGACTTTGTTTCAAGGTTCTTCGGGCCTCAATCAGGGGTAGATGAAGATCCGGTTACCGGCTCGGCCCACACATCGCTGATACCCTACTGGACAAAAGTGCTAGGAAAAAAAGAGATGACTGCGATTCAATGTTCGCCACGTGGAGGCAATTTGAAATGCGTCTCGCTTGGCGACCGCGTCGAGATCGGTGGAAAGGCGATTACCTATCTGATTGGCAGAATATTTATTGTCTAGCTGTACCAGAAACTTACAAAATGTAGCTTCTAACGAAAACAGTTTTGATATTTAACGAGCACTAAATGAATACAATCAATTGGTTTGACCGCAAAATGACGTTTGGGCTTCCGCCTGAAATGCTCCCCTTCTATCTCGAGCGCCTGTCGGGAACAGCCGTTCGTATTGAGCAAAAGGTGAAAGCACTTGATGATAAATTTATTTGCGAAAGATTTGATAACAAATGGTCGATAAAACAACACATCGGTCATCTCGCTGAGGTGGACAAGATCAACAACAAAAGAATTGATGAGATGATTGCAGGCGCCGCAGTTCTATCAGCCGCTGTTTTTGAGCCACAAGACTACAATCCCTGGCCAGTTGAAAAAGTAATTGCTTATTTCCGCGAGGGCCGGGAAAAAAACATAGCGAAATATACTTCCTTACCAGAAACTGATCTTTCCAAGTCATCATTGCACCCAAGGCTAAAGATTCAAACGAATCCTATTGACCTTGCCTGGTTTGATGCAGAGCACGATGATCATCATCTTGTAAAAATCAACGAAATAATACAGCACCATGTACACGCCTAATTCCAACCTGAACGAAAATCCGGAAGATCATAAAAAGTTCATCCATGAAAATGGATTTGGGATTTTAATCAACCAGGTTGAAGGGAAACACTGGGCAACACATCTTCCAATGGTATTAAGTGAAGATGGATCCCTGCTAAGGGGACACATTGCGCGAGGTAACAAGCAGTGGAGAAGTTTCGCTGAGAATTCTGATGTACTTGCCATCTTCTCCGGACCGCATGCCTACATTTCTTCTTCTTGGTATGACCACGAGAATGTACCAACCTGGAACTACATCGCGGTGCATGTTTACGGAAAAATAAAAATAACAGAAGGTGAAGAATTGCTGACATCACTAAAAGAGCTTACCAACAAGTACGAAAAGACCTCCATCTGCCCGGTGACAGTTGAGGGGATGTCGCCAAAATTTCTGAATGCGGAGATCAGAGGCATTGTGAGTTTTGAAATTGCGATCGAGAAAATCGAAGCGTCGTATAAACTGTCTCAAAATAGGGATGATAAGAACTATTCACGAATTGTTAAAGAGCTTAAACAGAGGAATGACGAAGGATCGAAGAATATTGCCGGGGTGATGAAGAAATTGAGACCGTGATCTGATAGCGGTGTTCTTGTATCTATTAATCATTACTTGAATCATAATTAACGATTAGCTTTGAACTATTAACTCTCCAAATTGCCCCGCGTATACAAATCAAATTTTAATATCTTTACTACTTAAAGAAACCAGAACAAAATGACACTCACCGCCACCATTCCCGTTCAGAAGACAACGCACTCCCGCCTACCTGAAACTGATTTTAACAACCTGGAATTCGGAAAATACATTTCTGATCACATGCTGGTAGCCGACTGGTCCGGTGGTAAGTGGAGTGAGCCTGCGATCGTTCCGTTTGGAGATATGAAAATGAGTCCGGCGATGCTTGCATTGCATTACGGCCAATCCATTTTTGAAGGAATGAAGGCCTATAAGAAAAGCGACGGGACGGTGAATATTTTCCGTCCGCACAAGCACCTTGACAGAATGAATAAGTCGCTGGATCGTATGTGCATGCCAACAGTTTCCTTTGAAATGTTCATCCAGTCGCTACAGGCATTAATTGAAGTGGATAACGATTGGATACCCACTTCTGACGGTGCCTCACTCTATATACGCCCTATAGTATTCGCTTCTGAGTCACGGTTAGGAGTAAAAGTATCAGATCATTATAAATTCATTATTCTTACTAGTCCGGTTGGGCCATATTACAGCAAACCATTCCGGTTGAAAGTTGAGGATACCTTTACACGCACCGCTGAGGGTGGTACTGGATTCGCGAAATGCGCAGGCAATTACGGAGGTGCTTTTTATCCCACGCAAGTGGCCAAACAGGAAGGCTTCGACCAGATTCTCTGGACCGATAGCAAAGAGCATAAATACATTGATGAAGTTGGGATGATGAATGTCATGTTCGTAATCAATGGAAAAATTGTTACTCCGAATCTCAACACGGCAATACTTGACGGCATCACACGGGATTCCCTGTTGACTATCGCACGTGAATCAGGTATCCCTGTCGAAGAAAGAAGGATCAGCATTAATGAACTTGAAGAATGTTTTAACAATAAAACTCTGACGGAAGCTTTCGGTGCTGGAACTGCGGCGGTTGTCGCTCCAATTGCGGTTATCCGCATCCATGGTATTGATTACCAATTTCAGCCAGCCGGCCCATCGAGCATTCAGCAACAATTGAAAGCAAAGCTGATGGACATTCGGATGGGTGTTACACCAGACACTCACAAATGGAATTATATTGTAAAGTTATAGGTCCATTTACGCTGGCTCATTCAACGTGGTATTAAAATGATTGCTGCACTTTTCAGGGAAAAAAACTCGTCTTTGTTTGTAGAAGAAGTTAAAAAACCTGCAGCTGCAACGGGACAGGTGTTGGTAAAACTTCATGCCGCGGCGCTCAATCACCGCGACCTGTGGATACAGCGCGAGCAATCAACACCATCAACGGCAGGAATCATATTGGGATCCGACGGCAGTGGCGTGATTGAAGCTGTCGGAGAAGAAGTTGAGGATGATATCATCGGCCAGGAGGTAGTTCTCAGTCCAAGTATGGGCTGGGGAAAAAATCCAGCAGTCCAATCAGATGCATTTAAATTCCTGGGTTTTCCGGATGCTGGAACATTCGGTCAATATATTGCTATCTCGCGCAAGCTGGTGGTCGAGAAACCTCAGCATCTTTCCTTCGAGCAGGCAGCCGCGGTGCCATTATCAGGACTTACCGCCTATCGTGCCCTGTTTACCAAAGCCCGTCTTCGCGCGGGAGAAAAAGTTTTAATAACCGGTGCAGGTGGCGGCGCAGCTCTCTGGGCCATTCAATTTGCTGTCGCGTTTCA
Source organism: Cytophagales bacterium (assembly GCA_038229375.1). Classification (GTDB taxonomy): domain Bacteria; phylum Bacteroidota; class Bacteroidia; order Cytophagales; family Cyclobacteriaceae; genus ELB16-189. The sequence goes on from JBBRON010000002.1 coordinate 55,893, forward strand.
GGCAAGAGTGTTCGTCACTTCAGGATCGGAAGAAAAATTAAAGAAAGCATCCCAACTTGGAATCACTGCCGGCTTTAACTATAAAGAAAAGGGCTGGGTAGAAAAGATTACCAAGGAAGTGGGAGGATTTGATGTGATCATTGATAGCGCAGGAGGAGAAGATTTCCCTCAATTACTCGACCTCGCAATGCCTGGAGGGAGAATCGTTATCTTCGGGAGGACTGCTGGAAATATTCCGGCCATTGCACCCCGAACGTTGTTTTGGAAGCAACTCTCGATCTTTGGGACCAGTATGGGAACAGAAGATGAGTTTTTATCAATGCTCGACTTCATTTACAAGCACAAGATCAATCCGGTAATTGATAAAGTCTTCACTCTTGCCGAAGTGAATGAGGGATTCAAAAGAATGGAACAAGGTGAGCAGTTTGGAAAAATAGTCTTAAAGATTTCCTAGCACCCAAGATTATGAAAGAGATTGTTTACCGAAGCGACATAAAGATCACTTCAGGAGAGTTCATTGACGTCCTCAAACGATCAACACTTGATCAGCGCCGACCTGTTGATAATTTGCAACAAATTGAAAAAATGCTTCTGCACGGAAATATTCTCGTAACAGCATGGGCTGATGATTTGCTCGTTGGTGTATCAAGAGCATTGAGTGATTTTTCTTTTTGCTGTTATCTGTCAGATCTTGCTGTGGACCAAAGCTTTCAACACCAAGGAATTGGAAAAAAACTAATTGACGAGACACACAAAGTTTCCGGGGCTGAAACGACGCTGATATTATTGGCGGCTCCGGCGGCAGTGAACTATTATCCGAAAATCGGAATGGAGAAGTACGAAAATTGTTTTATTATCAAGCGAAAAATAAATTAAAGACTCTCGCCTCGTTGCAACGATTAAAAAAATTATTTATGGCTGAGCAATTTCCAATCACCGACAAAACAGAGATCACACGGCTCGCCAAGAGAGGCATGTATGAAAAAGATGTTGTATACTCCATTTTAGATGAAGCATTGGTATGTACCCTTGCCTATTCGAAAGACGGGCAACCTTTTCAGATCCCGACCGGCTTTTGCCGGATCGACGACAAGCTTTATATCCACGGGAGTGTTGGCAGCTTTTACATGCGTGAGCTTGCCTCAAAGAAAATTCCTGTTTGTATCAGTGTCACCTTACTGGATGGACTTGTATTGGCGCGCTCAGCTTTCCATCATTCGGTAAATTACAGATCAGTCGTTATCTTCAGTGAGGCGGAGTTGGTCACACACAAAGACGAGTTGTATCGGGTTCTTAAAGTTTTTACTGAAAAAATGTGCCCGGGTCGTTGGGCGGAAATTCGCAAGCCAACGGAGAATGAATGGAAGGCAACAATGGTGCTGGCATTCAAAATAAATGAGGCATCGGCAAAGGTGAGGACAGGCCCTCCAAAAGATGATGACGAAGATTATTCAATGGATGTGTGGGCAGGTGTTCAACCATTGAAGACACTCTGGACGACACCGATACCGGATCCGTTGTTAAAAGAGGGAATAGTAGTACCCTCGTATTTGAAAAAGTAAGGCTGCAAATTTTCCTGCGGTGGCGGGCAGCCTTTGCTATTGTCATCACCTCTGACAAAACGATTTATTGGCTAATTAATCCATATTATTTGAGCCCATCCGATCTAGACAAATTTTGCACTGGCCTCAAAGGCACTACGAAGGATGTCAAGTCGAGCAATGACCTTTGCTACTGTGTGGGCAAGAAAATGTATTGCGTTACCAACCTCAAGGGAGACATCACCATCTCATTTAAGACCAGTCCGGAAGATTTTAGCATCCTCACCGAACGAGAGGGAATTATTCCCGCTCCTTATGCTGCCCGGTACCATTGGATAATGGCGAGCAACCTTCGTGCATTGAAACCCAAAGAATGGAAGGACTATGTCCAAAAGTCTTATGCGGCAGTTTTTGAAAAACTTTCGAAAAAAACCAGGAGTGCAATTTGAGTTTGTCACCTTGACTGACCGTCTGGCATTTCGGGCATTAGATCAAAAATAAAAGCGCTATCTTTGCGCTTGCAAACCCCAAAATTCAGCCAAAAAAGGCTTTTTACTGAACTTCTCAGGCAAAAAACGGGTTGTTAATAATTGGAAGTCGAAAAAAGAAATCACTAAATCAATATAATTCATGGGCAGACCTCCTGTATTACCGAAGAAAAAGAAAGACGGATTTTATATCGAAATCCGCAACAAAGGAGCCAAATCAGGCACAATCATTATTCGCGATAGCGAACAAGCCATGATGCAGGCAGCCAAACAGTATGAAACAACAAAAGACGTTACCATTCTTGGCAAACACGAGAACGGTAAACGGGTTGACGAAGGCCGTAAGAAGGCTAAAGCGTAGTCAGTATTAGTGACTTAGCAGTTACTTAGTTAAAAAGCATTCTAAAAAGGCAAGTCATCTGTAGATGATGAACTTGACTGAAAAGGCTCATCTCCAACAGAATCCATGGATGATGAGCTTTTTCCGTTTCCACCATTTCCACCACTTGCTCCGCTTTTCTCGAGCTTCCAGGCACGGGCTTCGGTGTACCAGCGACTATTATATTCGCGGCTTTCCAGTTCCACTGAAACATTCACCATATCGCCTTCAGCTAAATTGAACTGGTCAATTTTATCGCCCCAAACCGACAGGCAAACTTTTTTGGGATACTGAGATTGTGTCTCCACAATGAACTCTTGTTTCTTCCATTGTCCTTTTTTACCCATGCCCGTTTGAACTGCCAGCAATTGGATAACTTTTCCTTTTAATTCCATGCTCATAATTACAATGTTACTATTTTTCTCTGATCCTTTTAAAAAACTGGTCAATCAACTCTTTGCTTTCTTCACTTTTTATACCTTTCACCACTTCGGTTTTGGGATGGAGCACCGGTGACGTTACCCGGCCGAATCCCCGTTGAAGGTCTGTCGCCCCGAATACAAGCTTCTGCAATTGCACCCAATTGAGCGCTCCTGCGCACATAATGCAGGGTTCAAGTGTGACGTATAGCGTACATTCCGTCAGGTACTTTGCTCCAAGATAATTTGCGGCTCCCGTTACTGCCAGCATCTCTGCATGGGCTGTAGCATCTTTCAATTGTTCCGTCTGATTGTAAGCCCGTGCAATGATCTTGTTATGACTGGCTACGATCGCCCCTACCGGGATCTCCCCAGCATCAAACGCCTTACGCGCTTCCTTCATAGCCTCAAGCATAAAATATTCGTCGGTATAAAGTTCCATAGTTCAGGGTTCTAAATTCGGCGTGTGGAGGTTCACAGAGAAATTCTTAATTGTACGGTTTACCAGACTATTTGCATCCAGTATCCTGCATTCTCTTCGTCATCTCACCCGAACCGTCTTCATTATCTCACGGGCAGTTTCCTGCCAATCCTCGCGCAGGTCTTTTGGACAGGAAAAGGTGAAAACCAGCGTTCGATCTTTTTCCACGAGGTATTGAATGAGGGTGTATTTTACGATCGGGTCAGACAAACCTTGCTTCTTCCTATCGCCGCTGATGCGTGATTGAAACTCGAAATAGATGTATTTCTTTTTTTTGAGAATCTGGGTTCCCTCGCTTATAATTTCAAGTCGGTCATACAGATTGAGTAGTCCGGACTTGAAAAACTTTTGAGCCAGTTCCACATCTCCATCCGGCCAACTGGTTGCAGAAATATTTACGCTGAAATCCGCCAGGCGCTCCTGATCCGTGTAAGCACCTAATGGCGCCCTGACAGAAGGATACCTCTGAGCGACATCGTCGGGAGTCATGGGGTACATCGTTGCGGGGAGCGAAACCGTGACACCGTCAGCCACCTTGGTCTTGACAAGGCCGACAGGCATAAATGATGTCGCAATCACAAATAAGGCAAGGATGGACAGGCTTTTGGTCATTATTCAGGAGTGAAATTATAACGATAAACAGGGAAGGTTTATTAACTTGCGCGCCCAAAATTAATCAATTTCAGATGCTACGGACACATACTTGCGGTGAACTGAGGATACAGGATGTTGACAAGACGGTAACCCTGACAGGCTGGGTCCAGCGGGTGCGCGACAAGGGAAGTTTGCTGTGGATCGATCTTCGCGATCGCTACGGCATTACTCAGCTCTTTCTGGAAGAAGGAAAATCAGATCCTCAACTGATCACTGCTGCCCGCCAATTAGGACGGGAATTTGTAGTGAAAGTGATTGGCACAGTGGCGGAACGCCTTTCCAAAAATGAAAAGATTGGTACCGGAGAAGTTGAGATCAAGGTTATTAGCATCGAGGTGCTCAATCAATCCAAAACACCTCCATTTACGATTGAAGAGAATACGGATGGTGGCGACGACCTACGTATGAAGTACCGATACCTTGATTTGCGGAGGACGCCTGTTCGCGAAAGTTTACAGCTCCGTCACAAAATGGCGCAGCAAACCCGTATCTATCTGGACAGCCTCAATTTCATTGAAGTTGAAACTCCGGTATTGATCAAGTCAACCCCGGAAGGTGCACGTGACTTTGTTGTGCCTTCACGAATGAACAATGGAGAATTCTATGCTCTGCCCCAGTCACCACAAACATTCAAACAATTGCTGATGGTATCGGGTTTTGACCGCTATTATCAGATTGTGAAGTGCTTCCGCGATGAAGATCTGCGCGCTGACCGTCAACCAGAGTTTACGCAGATCGACTGCGAGATGGCGTTCATCACACAGGAAGATATCCTGAGCACGTTTGAAGGAATGGTTCGTCACCTCTTTAAGAATGTGAAAGGAATTGATATGCCATCTGTGCCGCACATGACCTACGAGGATGCAATGAAATTTTATGGCTCTGACAAGCCTGACACCAGATTTGAGATAAAGTTTACTGAGCTCACTGAATTAACTAAGGGAAAAGGATTTCCAGTGTTTGATCAGGCTGAGCTTGTTGTTGCGATTTCTGCTACTGGTTGCGCAACCTATACTCGTAAACAAATTGACGAACTCACCGAATTCGTAAAGCGTCCACAGATCGGCGCAAAGGGATTGGTATGGGTTCGCTATGAAGCAACCGGCACACTCAAATCTTCTGCTGATAAATTTTATTCAGAAGAAGATCTCAAAAAATGGGCGATTGCTGCTAACGCACAGCCGGGCGACTTACTACTCGTACTTGCCGGCGAAGGTGACAAAACAAGAAAGGCTCTTGGGGAATTGCGCTTACTCATAGGAACTCAATTGGGTTTGCGCGACAAGAATAAATTCTCTGCTTTATGGGTCATTGACTTTCCATTGCTTGAATGGAATGAGGAAACCAATCGCTTCCATGCGATGCATCATCCCTTCACGTCGCCTAAACGTGAAGATTTGTCCTTGCTCCACAGTAACCCGGGAAAAGTACGGGCCAATGCCTATGATATGGTTATCAATGGAACTGAAGTAGGTGGCGGATCGATCCGTATCCACGATCGTCCAACCCAGCAGTTGATGTTCAGCAAACTTGGCTTCACCGAGGAGGAAGCTAAAAAACAGTTCGGCTTTCTTATGGAAGCGTTTGAGTATGGCGCGCCTCCACACGGCGGGATTGCTTTTGGCTTTGATCGGTTGTGTTCTCTCTTCGGTGGCGCTGATTCAATCCGTGACTTCATTGCTTTTCCAAAGAACAATGCTGGTCGCGATGTAATGATTGATTCACCGTCGACGATATCGGAGGAGCAACTGAGAGAACTGGGGCTGAGTGTGGTGGCCCAAAAGAAATAAGTTTATTTAACCCTATTGGACCGGATATTGCTGCCATCCGATGAATCACTAATGCAGGAAAATCTGGAAATGATTCATATTTCGTGAAAAGCATTAACACTGCGAAAGAAAAATAAAAGCGATAAAATTTAGCCTCATCAGAAGCTAGTTCGATCGTTATACTTCGATCCTTTCCTTCGTTTGAGAATAATTTGTTATTCGCCTCCCCTCTTTCTATCTTCCGTTTCCTAACCTTACGCCCATGAAAAAAAATATTTTTCCCATTTTCCTATTGGCCATCGTAGCGTCTTGCACCAGCAAATCCGACGAACTCTACCAGCAGGCGATAACGAAGCTAAATGCCCATGACTACGAGGGAGCCGTTGCCAAATTCGACTCCTCCATATTACTGAATGACAAAAATATAGATGCCTATTTCAACCGCGGAAATGCCAAATATGACCTTGACGATTTTGAGGGATCCCTGGCAGATTACAATAAGACTATTCTATTGTCAACTGCCAACCTTCAACCGATCGTGTATCTCAACCGCGGTGACGTGTATTGGGAACTTTCAAAATTTGACGAGGCCCTTAAAGATTATACTAAGGCAATTGACATGAAGACCGATTACGATAGCGCCCTGGTGGGGCGAGCTAAGACCTTTCTTGCCATGGGAGATTTTGTAAATGCTCAGGCTGACGCCGAAAAAGCAATAGTCATTAACCCTAACAATCCTTCATCACACTACGTACTGGGAGATGTTGCTTTCGATCTGAAGGACTATAAAAAGGCAATAGATGAATTTTCCAAAGCAATCACGCTTAAACCTGGCGATGTGGTTTATTTGATGGATCGTGGAGATTCATATTACGCGATGGAAAATTTTGATAAAGCAATTGAAGATTACAGCACAGCAATCGGGCTGCAACCACAAGCTCCCAAACTTTATGTATTGCGAGGGGATGCGCTGGATGACTCCGGTAAACCTGCAGAGGCAATCCAGGATTACAACAAGGCTATCGAACTTGATCCTGAATATGCGTCTGGTTATTATAATCGGGGCATAACCCGGAGAAAAATGGGTGACAAAAAGGGAGCATGCGAAGACTTCAATAAGGCCCGTGACCTGGGTGACGAAAGATCAGGCGAGTATCTCAAGGAATGTAAGTAGTTAATAGAAGAGGTGGTCGCAGAATGCGACCACCTCTTTATCTCAAACCAATATGTTTTTTTGATTCCTCAGGTTGGATCCTGTCGATTGTTAAATCCCGATAATGCTGCTCCTACCGCCAATCTCCAAGCAAAATGGCTCCGGCCCAATAGTAAGGAAGCGAAAATTTAGGATTTTTCGATAGGTTCACCTGGGAGGTGCGCAATGCATCAACGGCTTCCATCGTCTTAATATTCTTATAAAAATCTGCAATCAGGATTGAGGTTGCCTCGTCATCTACTTTCCATAAAGTAGCGACCACTGACTTTACCCCATTCTGTAAAAATCCACTTGCGGGACTGACCGGAGAACTTTCGTTGGAGCCCTTTGTTACCGCTGTCTGGCACGCCGAAAGCACAACAATATTAAGGTGATTCATAACTTCCATGCCCCATAGCTCTTCAAGGGTAAGTTTACCGTCTTCATTTTTTGATGGATCTACTGCCATCGTTAGGTATGATTTACTAAAGTCTTCATAGTCGAGACTTCCATGGGTAGCAAAGTGCATCACATTAAAATTCTCACCTGCAAACTTTACTTTATCTTCAGTAGCATCATCCCTTGTATGTATTTCTGCATTTGGGAATAGTTTCTTTATGTCCGATACTTCTTTTTCGGTGGATGGTAACGTTTTATCGGGGTTGCCAAACGCAAGGATATTATAGGTTTTCTCTTCCCCGCCCAACGTTCGCAGCAACATATCCGTTGAGTTAGCATAGAAAATAGAAAACTGATTAGCCAGCAAACTGAATTTTCCATTCTGCAATGTCTTGCCAAGCAATTGGAAAGGGATATAACTCAGGGCTCCGTTAGGAATTATGCAAAGCTTCTTCTTGTTCGCAATCTCTGCAGCAACAGGTGATATCAGGAAATGATAGAGTTCCTCGAAAGGCATCATCATCTTGTCTGTCTGCTTTATCGACGTCACTAGTTCCTTTCGCTCCTGGTCTTCGTTGGCAAGATCAAGTTTACCAAAATCTCCTTGTTGACTGCGGACAATACTCATCAGGCCATTTACATTCCTGGTCAATTGTTCGCGTTTTACATTAACAACCTTAGCAATTACGGTATCTGTTGTTGCCATGAAAATATACAATTGATTTTCACCAGGCAGGTAAGACAACAGAGCCATGTCCTTGGGGATTTGTTTTTTACGTTTCCTGAACTCTGACGGCTGAACACTGTTGCTGAAAAATTTTGCAAGTTCCGGTTGAACATTTACTTGTTGATTTACAAATTTCAGGTAATCACCTTCTGCAATTGTCTGAATTCCCTCAAGGTTTTTGATTTTTGTGACATTCTGCTTTGTCAGCGGCAGTGCTTTCTCATTTGAAATTTGTTGCTCAATACCATCAAGCTTTGCTTTCATGATACGCTCCTGCCCGATAACCTTATTTTTGTCTTCATTTTGAAACTTGATATCAAGTCCCCGGTACTTAGCTTTCAAATTGTCTTCATTGTTCTTTTGTAAATAGCTCATAGCGAGATCTGTTTCTCCAAGCTGTAAAAGAACATCCACCAGAACTTCGTATACTTTCAAAATATTTTTATCCGATGAAAAAAGTTTGCGAGCCTCTTCACCACCCGAAACCTTATTGCGGATTTTTTCTATTACAGCAACGGACTCGATCAGATCGTCGCGACTTTGGGTTAACTCCTTGTTTTCCCGGTGCATCACACCTTGCCAGTACAGGCTTTCCCAGAGCGTGTTATACTTATTCAACGAGCGCGACGTCTTTATACATTCTTCCAGCAGGGGCTGGGCAGCGGCATAGTTTTTCTTTTCCACTTCCAATTTACCCATCAGCACCTGATTGTTCAGGTAAGCAATAGGCATTGACTTCTCTTTCGCCAGCTTCATGCCCTCCGTCAGATAAACACGTGCTTCATCATATTTTTTCTCCTCAACTTTCAGTCGTCCCATTATGCTGAGGTTGTCCGCTTTAGGCCGCATGGCACCAATCTGATCGCAGGTAAGCAAGGATTGTTTGAGCCACTTTTCGGCTTCAGCATAATTTCCGAGATAAAAATTGCCTTCACCCATCAGCGCCTGTATGATGGCGAGGTTTTCATTTTTATCATTAGCCTTTGTCATGATCGCCAATGATTTCTGATAGTATTCCATTGCCTTTGGATAGTCGCCCTGGGCAGCGTAGTTCTCGCCGATATTTGCCAGTGGCGCGAGTCGAGCGTATTCGGCACCAATTTTTCTATACAAACTGTCGGCAGTCTGCTGATTCTTTACACCTTCATCGTACTCACTCAGCTGTTTGTAAATATTTCCCCGATCAACATACACTCCTGCCAATCCCCAGTCATTATCAATTTGCTGATATAAGTCGCGGCTTTTGTTAGTGTACTCCAGGGCCTTTTGGAACTCTCCCATCTCGCGGAGAACTGAACCGCGTTGCCCATAAATAGAAGCCTGCAGCATTACATCCTTTATTGTATCGGCAATGAGTTGTGCCTCATCCAGTAATTTTACTCCCTTCATCTGGTCGCCAGAAACGTAGCTGGCATCGTAGCTCATGCTAACTAGGGTGGCGGCGGCATCTTTGCCATTCCTGTTCTTCTTATACAGGTCCAACGACTTTTGCACACTCGATGCTGCCAAGGCTGATTTGCCTTGCGAGCGATAAAGCCATTTCATCTGCCCATAGATATAGGCCAGCAGATACTCATTCTTTGCTTCCTTAGCCAATCGCTCCGCTTCCAGGAAGTATTGCTCGGATTTTTTATAGTTGTTGCTTACGTTTTCTTCCAGGTTGCCCAATCCAACCAGTGTGTACATCATTCCATCCTTATCTTTTATTTTCTTTCTGAGTGTCAGCGATTGAAGATAGAGCTGCTCGGCATTCTTAAAATCATTTTTTGTATGATAGACTCCCGAAAGATCATACACTGCAGTGGCCCAATTAATCGTATCACGCAAGGACCTCCGTATTGCAATGGATCGATTAAAAAAGTCAATTGCCTTGGGGTAATCCTTGGAACGAGTGTAGCTGTTGGCAAGGTCTTGATACGTGGAACCAAGCATTGTAGAATCATTGATGGTTAACAGTGCATCGGCTGCGTTGCTTAAGGCATTGGTGGCAGCAACAGGATTATTCGATTCCTTATAAAGAGTCGCCAGTTTGGACCATGAGCTTGCGACCTGCTGTTGATTTTTGCATTTTTTCGCCAATGCGATTGCTGACTGATGAGCCTCAATGGCTTTATCATAATCCGTCTTGCTCCAATAATTCTGGCCGATGTTTGACAGCATGGTAGAAGCATCAACGGAGTCGGTAACCTCCATGTATAATCCGTAGGCAATCTTGTAGTTGGCGATGGCCTCATCATACTGATAAAGATTCTGTCCCGTGATGAACGAGTAATCCCAATACGCTTCGGCTTCCTCCTTCTTATTGCCTGCGCGGTGATATGCAGCAATGGCGTCTTTGTATGCGGCAGCCGCTTGAGGATACTGTTTCAAATCAGCAAACCGATGAGCCTGATCGTCAACCATATTTGCCGCCTTTAGCAGATTGCCAGCTTCCTCATAGTACCGTTGAGCCAGCCTGAACCGATCGATTGATTTTTTAAAGTTCCTAAACTCTTTGTAGGAATTGGCGGAATGTTCATACGAATATGCCAACGATGCCTTGTCACGATGTTCATCAAATGCAATCGCCCGGTCATGGGCCCTATATGAATTAACGGAATCGCGCGCATCCCGATAAGAATATCCAATATTATTGATGATGGTACTGATGTTCGCGGAGTCTTTCAATTGGGTATATAATTTCTCCGCCACCTGATAGTGGAGAATTTCACTTTTATGATCCTTCTTTTTCCCATAGGTGAATGCAATGTCCCATTCAGCATCAGCTTTGCCCGCCAGGTCCTGCGGGCCAATCAATGCAAATCGTTCCTGATGTTTGGCAATGGCTTCACTATAGCGGTTTGCATCTTGAAGAGACTTTGCCAGCTTCTTTTTGACCGCCTCCAGCTTTTTTGTATTGTTGAATTTCTTATACAGTCCTTCAGCTTCTGTATAACTCGCAATAGAAACAGGGTAGTCACGGCTATCAAAACTCAGCAGTCCTTTATACTCCAGTATATATGCCAGGGTAGTTGCATCGCCCCATTTGCGTGCCAGCGCCATTCCGGTCTCTACTTCCTTCTTTGCGGCTGGTATATTCTTAAGATTATTGTATACGATTGCCAATGATCGCCGAAGGGTTACCGCACTTGATGTGTCATTTAATTCCAGATAAATTTCAGCTGCCTTTCCGTATCCGATAAGCGATTCATTGTAATCCTTAATATCCTCGTTATACATGTACCCAAGGTTCCAGTACATAGTTCCCTCATCCGTTCTGTTTTTTGACCTTTGCGCAATCGTCAACGCTCTATTGTAAAGCTCAGCTGTCTTTTTAAAATCTTTCATCGCATAGGCAACGGATGATTTTGCCTCAAGAGACGAATATAGATTATTGAGATAATCCACGTTCTCAGGATTATCTTTGACAAGCTGCGTACGGGCATTGATGGCAAGGTCAAGTATACTCAGTGCTTTTTCATTCTCACCTAACTTAAAGTAGCACACACCAAGGTTGTTTTGAGCAAATGCTGTCGCAAAACCGGTCTTTTCTTTTTCGAAATGGTTAAGAGCCACTTGATAAGCATCCACACTTTTCGCATAAAGCCCCTGCTTATCATATAATTCTCCTTTGGAAAAATAATAGACACCAACGTCATAGGTATTACCAAGTTGTTCGGCAAGATAGATTATTGAATTCAGTAGTGCCTCTGACGCTTCATACTCTTTGTCCTTTCTCAATTGAAACGCATCGTCCTTCCAGGTATCCAAAAGCGGTTTATTTACTTTCCGTTTGTATAGCTTAAAATTCTCATCCATCGTCGCTATTGACACATTCACAAACAGTGTCTTAAGCAATCCATACGAAGCAGCGTCGCCCTCTTTGGCATAGGCACGGAAGTTCTCGCTTAGCTTAATGTTCTGCCCCATGGTTTCCCAATTCATCTGACCCAAATGATAGACGTAATACCAAACGGTCATCGTGTCGGTCTGTATCATCACCTCGGAAACAAGTTTGCCAGCATTCGGTCCAGCCTCAACGGTTGTCTTATCGCCTGACAGCTTTAATTTTTCTCCAACAGACCGAATATCATTTTGCATCGAAATAAATTTCTGAGTACGCAACGCGAATCCATCCTTTTCAAAGACTTCTTTAAATGTGTAATAAGGGACACCACTATCGTTTTCAATAGAAATTGCATCGTTGATAAGAAAGAAGTATGAAGTCCGCTGCTTTTTTGGAAGTGTGATGTTCGTGTAGAGTAAGTCACCTACATAGATCTTTTCATTGTCAATAGCAGTAATTTCTGCAACAGCCTGATTTTGTGAAACCTCAATCCAGACACCAGTACCTAATTTATGATTGTGGTCTTTCTCTTCGCTGCGCACCTTGCCAAACACGGACGCATTGTTGCGTAGTTTGACACCTATGGCGGTTTCGTATTGAATAATGGCTTTGTACTGATTGGCGCCTTTTTTTTCAATCGATGAAATCCTAAAACCCATGGTATACACCTCAGTTTCAGGCTTTGCTTGACCATAGGATATCAAAAAGAAAGGGAAGATGGCTAAAAAGAGTACAAAACGAATTTTCATAGGCGCGATGAGTTAAAAGTAGAAAGAAAAAAAGTCTAACGCCCAGTTAAAGAGTGGAATCAGGAGAAAATACGTACTGGTACGGATTGTCAGAGTACCGTATCGTTAATCGCTATCAGAGCCTAAATCACAATTAACAGATAACTGATAACGCCCCTAATCAAGCAATCGACTTGTCTCATCAGCATCTATCTCAATATCATCTTCCCCGACCTGGTCAAAGGGATTCTCCAGGTGGTCCTGAATATTGTCTAAGCTTACCAGAATGAAGCTGTACAGTACAGGCATTACATATTCGAGATCGGCCGAATAATCATGAAATGTGCTGGCGAAATAAGGACCATAAATTATCGGGAAGATATAAATAAACACCTTGCTATAAGCGCGTAGTGTAACCGGCGTGCGGTACACGAATATAATTTTAAGATTATCGAAGGCAATAATCATCTTGCTTACATATTGGCTCACACGGGAAATCTCGCCGCTTTGCACACCATAATTTCTCATTTCCATTGTTATGGCAGAAAGTCTTGAAAAGAGTTTAAACAGCTGAACTTCTTTTTCCTGCCAGTCAGTTCGCTTGCCCCGCAAAATAACTTTCATCAGAATCATCATTTCCGTTGTCGTCTCACGCGTGCGTTTAGGAAGGTCATTATCCTTGTTAGTGGTCCAGTCGCGGGTAGCGTAATAAATAGCAATTGCGTGTCCCTTAAAATCTGCCCAACGCTGCAAAGCGGATTCCCTTCGGTTATAGGCCGATCCTATTGAAAACACCACTGGAAAGACAATCGCGACTCCCACGAGCATGTCTGGAAACTTTGCCGTCAGGTCGAAATGGTAGCAGAAGTAGGTAGAAATTACCGACAGGGCTGTTATTATAAACGTCTTATAATTAATAATCAGCGAAAAGCTTCTAATGGTTTGCCTCATTCGAGTAAGAATTGTTCGAAGTTTTAGAAAAGGCGTGAGATTACCAAATGATTGTAGCTTTTTATCCCTCCCTTTTCACCACCGTAGCACTTGCCTGCGCCACAGGAAAGACAACAAGATCAGCCACCACCACATGAGCCGGGCGTGTAAGTGCAAACAAAATAAGATCCGCTATATCTTCGCCTTTCAATGGCACCAGTCCTTTGTAAGCAGTAGCGGCACGTTCGACATCTCCCTTAAAACGCACTAACGAGAATTCGGTCTCAACCAACCCGGGCTGGATTGCTGTAACTTTTATTCCTGCAGCATTGAGGTCAATTCGCATACCCCGTGTAAGCGCATCCACCGCAAACTTGCTGGCGCAATACACATTTCCATTGGCATAGACTTCCTTACCCGCTATCGACCCAAGATTGATCACATGTCCCGACTTCCGTTCTACCATTCCCGGTAAAATCTCACGTGACACATATAATAATCCCTTCACATTAATGTCCATCATTGCATCCCAGTCATCCACATTACCCGACTGAATCGGATCAAGTCCGTGAGCATTACCAGCATTATTGATCAGAACATCAATCGATTTCCAGATATCGGGCAATGATTGAATAGCTTTCTTCACTTCCGCATGGCTACGGACTTCAAAGGTGAGCGTGGTGACCTCTGTAATTGTCGATAATTCTTTTTTTATCTGTTCGAGCCTGTCCACCCTTCTCCCACAAAGGATAAGTTTAAAATTATTCTTTGCCAGTAATCTTGCCGTGGCCTCGCCAATACCGGAGGTAGCTCCTGTGATGAAGGCAATCCTTTTTGAACTCATTTTAATAGTGGAGAAAATTATGAGGTGATACCGTTATTGAAAAATGAAATACACTGAAATCGTGTTTGTGTCAAGAGATTTTAATGGAGCGCTGTAAATGCTCGGGTCGGAACCCAGCATATTTACAATTCCCTTTTGAAACCGTATTTCCTGCGAGAACTTAAACAGCGGAAAATAAAAATCGAACCCGAGGCCAGCGTCAATGGTCATGTTGAACGCCTTGATCGCAAGATTGGCGGTAGTGGATTGAACATCATTCTTCCCTGAGGCCTCTACTCCCGGAGTGAATCCGCCCAACATGTACATCCTCACGTTGCCACGACGCATTGATTTATACTTCAACAGCACCGGAAATTCCACCATGGTTGTCTCCACCAGTTGTTGTTTAGTTGTATTGTTAGTGTAATAGTAGGTCAGTTTGTGATTATAAAATCCAGCCTTTGGCATAATCCGAAAGTCAAGAACATCACTGATCCGGAGATTCACCAAAAACCCTAACGAGAATCCAGGCGAGAATGAGGGTTGAACAGAGTGAACGGTGTCGAAGCTCTGAGTAACGAACTGATCAGAGTATTTCAATTGGTATGCCGACGTGTGCACGCCGATCATGAAACCATATGATATTTTCCTTCTGTCAAATTCAGGGTTATTTCTTCTGGCCCATTTGTAGTGCTGACCATAGGAAAGACCAGTAGACAGCAGGATCAGCACCGTTATTTGGTACCCCAGTACAGCGAACTTATTCCGAAGGTGAGTGGATTGCATTGCGGATTTTTATATCCTATAGCGGAAAGAATCTTTAAAAAATCATTTCCGTCAGGAAAGGCTTGTACGGACTCGGGGAGGTAGCGATATGCTGCCTGATCTCTCGAAATCCAACGGCCAATCAACGGCAAGATGGCGGTAAAATAAACGCGGTACAACTGCTTCATCGGGAATTTTGCAGGTCGGGAGAATTCAAGGACAACCACCTTGCCACCGGGCTTCACAACCCTCAACATCTCGGTAAGCCCCCGCTCAAGATTTTCAAAATTCCGTACCCCAAAGGCAACGATGACAGCATCAAAAAAATTATCCTCAAACGGAAGATTTTCAGAATCACCCAATCGGAGATCGATAATGCTATCAATTTTTTTGTCAAGCATTTTCCGACGACCAACCTCCATCATTCCTTCAGAAATGTCTACTCCTATTACTTTTTCAGGCTTTAAACTCAGGGCTTCAATCGCAAAATCTCCAGTCCCGGTAGCCACATCCAGAATCATCCTGGGCTTTATGTCCATTAACAGAGCAATGGCCTTTTTTCTCCAGAGAATATCGATTCCCAGGCTTAAAAAATGGTTGAGAAAATCATACCGGCCGCTGATGCTGTCAAACATCCTGGCCACCTGCTGCTTCTTGGCTGTCGAATCTTCTTTATAGGGAACTACCACAATCTAAAATTTATAATAAGTCCTTGATCAACGAAATTCATGGCGATTTAACACTTTAAACACTAATAACCCGCATAAAGGCATTTCTGTTTACTTTTGCGCCCGACTTCTATGATTATTCATTCCGCCGAATTTATTATGAGCAATACTGACCCCGGAAAGAGCCCGGCGTCAAAGAAACGTGAATTTGCCTTTATAGGGCGCTCAAATGTAGGGAAGTCTTCGCTAATCAATATGCTGGTACAGCGGAAGGGCCTGGCCAATATTTCCTCCACACCAGGAAAAACACAAACCATAAACCATTTTTTCATCAATGATCAATGGTTTCTTGTTGACTTGCCTGGCTATGGTTACGCTAACATCTCGAAGGCCAAGCATCAATCGTGGGGCCCAATGATTGAAACGTATCTCAAGAAACGGGAAAATCTTACAACAACATTTGTCCTAATCGACCCGCGAATTGACCCTCAAAAAATTGATCTGGAATTTATTCAATGGATGGGGGACAATAATATTCCCTTTTCATTAGTCTTTACCAAATCAGACAAGATGAAGAAAAATGAATTGGCAGCTTCACGAAAAAAATGGGAGAAAACACTGCATGCAACATGGGAAGAGTTACCGCCTGTTTTTGTTACGTCGTCAGAAAAACGCGAAGGAAGAGATGAGTTGCTTGCCTATATCAAGACCCTTCTGACATCTGATTAAATTCTTAATTTTGTCCGCCGTCGCCGAACGGCGTTGGCGGACAAAATCCCCGTAACCGAGGCGGCTAGGGCGGCCACGGTCCACATAGAACAGGTCATAAAATTAAAAACAATAATAGTCAAGGTATGGAATTGAAAGATTTAGCGAGTGTATCCGGTAAAGGAGGATTGTATAAAGTATTGAAACCTGGAAATACCGGAGTTTTATTGGAGTCATTGGATGAAACAAAAACCAAAATTGTAGCGGGTGCCAGCAATCGTCTGTCGCTGCTTGAAGAAATCTCCATCTATACCACCACGAAAGAGGGAACCGCCCCGCTTGGTGACGTGCTGAAAAAGATTAAAAAAGAATTTAACGCCGATACCGGTGTGGATGTGAATTCAGACGCATCAGAATTGAAAGCTTTCATGAAGTCGGTGCTGCCCGAATACGATGAGAGCCGAGTGTATGTATCTGATATTAAGAAACTGGTGAAATGGTATAGTACGATTCTGCAGTATGCTCCAGAGATACTGGAAGAGAAGGCTTAATTCTGGGAATTAGCTCGACATTCAAGATTCGAAAAAATTAATTGTTCGACATTCTACTATCGAAGTTTCAGCCAAAACTCTCCGCCTTCTCCACCATTCTTCTAGAGCCCACATAAAACGGCGTGCGTTGATGAAGTGCTTTAGGTTCAATTTCCAGTATTCTTCCCTTTCCGTCTGTGGCAAGTCCACCGGCCTGTTCTGCAATAAACGCCAGAGCATTGCATTCATACATTAAGCGCAACTTTCCCCCAGGATCCTTTGCTGTGGCTGGGTAAATATAGATTCCACCTTTAAGCATGTTTCTGTGAAAGTCGGCAACCAATGAACCAATGTATCGCGCCATAAAACTCTGGTTCTTGCAATAGTTGAGATACTCTTTAACTGGTTTGGAAAAGGAATTATAAGAACCCTCATTTACAGAAAATATTTTTCCATCCTCGGGCATTTTCTGGTCTGGATGTGATAGAAAATATTCGCCGAGTGTGGGTTCGTAAGTAAAGCCATTGACCCCGTGACCGGTTGTGTACACAAGCATCGTCGAAGAGCCATAGAGAATATAACCCGCCGCGACCTGTTCGCTTCCTTTTTGTAGAATATCAATATCCTGAATAGGGGTACCCTCCGGACTTTTTCTTCTGTAAACAGAAAAGATTGTTCCGATTGAAACATTGACATCGATGTTCGATGAGCCATCCAACGGATCAATGGCAATCACATATTTACCCTCATTATTCAAATCGACGAATGACTCAGTCTCCTCGGAGATCAAAGCACAAACCTCGCCTCCCTTTGACAAAGCGCGGGTGAAACGAATGTTAGCAAGCACATCAAGTTTTTGTTGCTGATCGCCTGCTGAATTCTGTGAACCCAATGCTCCCATAATATCGATCAGGCCAGCCTTGTTCACCTCCCGGTTAACGACCTTGGACGCAAGAGCGATGTCTCTGAGCAGCTGTGATAACTCACCACTGGCGTACTGGAACTGCTCCTGGTTATTTTTAATAAACCTGTCCAAAGCAATGCCAATGGAGTGTGCTATTCGTGACTGTTCCATAAAACTGTTTAATTCCTGTCTAATTTTGCCACAAAGTTATCCTGCAATCGATTGAAAACAATGGAAAAGCCTAAATTATAAGTCACATTTGGCAGCATTTTCGGACAAAACGCGCAAGGTTTCTTGCTTACGGCAGGGAAACTCAAGGGCACAAAGTCGTGGTTAATTTAAAGTTGCACTTCGTTCTTCACACCGGATGGGATACTAGAAAAAGAATGCACTTATTCAGTTTCCTCACAAACAATGATTTTATTTGATCATTGAAAGGGGTTCAACAAGTCTCAGATTACAAACGAAGCTATCAAAGTGAAATAGAACATCATGCAGGTATTTAAGTTCGGCGGGGCCTCAGTACGACATGCGGACGGAATTCGCCAGGTAGCAAACATTATTCAACTATATTCAAAAGAAAAACTTCTGATTGTTGTGTCTGCTATGGGTAAGACCACAAACAGCTTAGAAAAGATCCTTGAAAACTTCTCGACCGGCAAAAACTTCTTACATGAACTTGCCACTCTCCGCTCCTACCATGAATCCGTAATTCATGAGTTATTTGGGGAATCGGGCACCGCTTGGAAAAAAGTTGCCTCAGAATTTGATGCCATCCCGAATCGCCTGAAAAAAGAAATTCCAAAAGATCAACTATATGATCAGATTGTCTCACAAGGTGAGGTGATCTCCTCTATTATCCTTGCAGAATACCTCCTATCGCAAAAGCTCAATGCCGAATTGCTGGATGCCCGCAAGTTCATTTTGACTGATAACACTTTTCGTGAAGGAAAAGTAGACTGGGAAAAAACAGAGAGGAAGGTCGCTGCTCTGAAATCGCAACTGGAAAACAAAATATTTATAACACAAGGCTTCATCGGAAGTTGTGACACATTAACGGTTACACTCGGTCGTGAAGGGTCGGATTATACCGCTGCGATTTTTGCTTCATGCCTTATGGCTGATTCAGTGACAATCTGGAAAGATGTACCTGGAGTAATGAATGCCGATCCAAAAAGACTGCCTGATGCAGTTGTGTTTGAAGAATTGCCATTTCGAGAAGCAGCGGAGATGACTTATTACGGAGCATCTATTATTCATCCCAAGACGATCAAACCACTTGCGAACAGAAACATCCCATTGTTCGTTAAAAATTTTGACGACCCTTCACTTCCCGGCACTGTAATTCATGAAACGAAAATAGATTTTCTACCACCACTCATTGTTTTTAAGGACGACCAGTGTTTGGTTTCGTGCAGAGTTACCGACTATACTTTTATTGATGAGCAACAGTTGAGTTTTATTTTTCAGGCTTTGTCAGAATTCAATATCAAGATCAACGTCATGCAGAATTCGGCAATTTCATTTTCATTCTGTATTGATTACCGGGAAGATAAAGTAGCAAAACTCATAGATCTGCTGGCCAAACACTTTGAGGTTTATTATAATACCGGGTTGACCCTGATCACCATAAAAAATTATGATGCTGCTAGTGCCGAAAAATATAGAAAGATGCCGGGAGTCCTACTCGAACAGTTATCAAGGAGTACGCTGCAGGTTTTGATTAAGAATTAAGACAATTTCTGTTCTTGGCATGACTGACCTCATCAATATTTTAAGTTTTTTTGGCGCGAGTAGCCCTGATTAGAGTGATAAATGCCCAGCCTAACCTGCGGGCTAGAAAAAATTTCATTCACGCAGGCGTGGCCAAAATGATGTTTTACAACTTCTTACCAACATCAGCTATAGCTATCACTTCTTTACCGTCAACTCCACAATAAGGTTCCTCATGGACCGATTCAATATCTCAAAGACTTCCTGAAAGTCTTTCTCATTTCCATAATACGGGTCCGGTACATCTGCGCCTGTGTTGATTGAATCCCAGGTCCGCATCAGCTTTACCTTTTGAACATAGTTGTCTGCCCCGGATACACACATGATATTGTTGACGTTACTTTGATCCATTGCAAGAATCAGGTCGAAGTCAACAAAATCACTCAACCCAAATTGGCGTCCCCGGTGATCAATCGTTACACCATTTTTCAAAGCATTACGAATAGTTCGTTGATCAGGTGTGTCGCCTATATGGTAGTTGGCAGTGCCACAAGAGGCCACCTGAAAATCAGATTGCAGGTTTTGTTCCTTGATCTGGTGAATAAAGATAGCTTCTGCGAGTGGGGATCGGCAGATATTTCCAAGGCAGACAAAAAGGATTCTAGTCATGACGAGATTTTTATAAAATTAATGAAATCACAATTGTTATTAGATTTGTCACATCAAAACTTCATGTCCTATGGAATTCATTAAAGTCAACGATCAGGCTGCTCCCTTTATCGCTCTCATTGAACTGTACCGCCCAAAAGAACTTAACGCACTTAATCCCCAACTGATGGCGGAAGTGCGGGATACCCTGCAACGACTTGATAAGGATGATTCGGTACGCGTCATCATTATTACGGGCAACGACCAGGCCTTTGCTGCAGGAGCCGACATCAAGCAAATGGCTGACAAGGGAGCCATCGATATGCTGCTTCTGGACCAGTTCAGTACCTGGGATCAGATCCGCAAGACAAAGAAACCGATCATTGCCGCCGTTTCAGGATTTGCACTCGGGGGTGGATGCGAGTTTGCTATGACCTGCGATATGATCATTGCTTCGGAGACCGCCAAATTTGGTCAACCCGAAATAAAACTCGGAACAATTCCCGGGGCGGGTGGAACACAACGCCTGACTAAAGCTGTAGGGAAAGCAAAAGCTATGGAGTTGATTCTTACTGGCAGATTCTTGTCGGCTGAAGAGGCGTTGTTTTACGGGCTTGTAATAAGAATAGTCCCGGTTGAATTCTACCTTCAGGAGGCAATCAATCTCGGAAAAGAAATTGCCGCAATGTCCCCCGTCGCTGTACAATTAGCAAAAGAAGCTGTCAACAGATCTTTTGAGACTCTTCTGGACGAAGGACTAATGTTTGAGAGAAAGAATTTCTATCTCTCATTTGCAAGTGAAGATCAAAAGGAAGGTATGAAGGCTTTCATAGAAAAAAGAAAGCCTTCGTTCCAGGGTAAGTAACGAAGGCTTTCAGCAAATATCTTGAAAATTACCTGACGGTAAATCCGAATCCTGCGGTAAGCAGGCCTTTTCCACCGAAAATTGTATAGTCACTATTCAATAAAATCGGTCCAAACTTGAAACGCATTCCACCGGTGGCACGAAATCCGCTAGCACTAAAATCCTGGTGAAAAGGATCTTTTAATGTTACCGTTTGTATCAATGGTGATGACACACCACTTCCTGCATACGCCTTATCCACAAAATAGCTTCCCTTGATATCATATGTAGTAGTAGAGCTGTTATAGCCGATACCACCATAAAAAGTTATGATTGCCAGACTTTTGCTAATCAGTATTTGCCCTGTAAATGCTTTGGTTTCCCCAATGCCCTTCTGATTTGTGCCGGTAGGATCAGTAGGATCATTATAATATCCTTTCAAAGCTGTTGTAGCAGTCATTTGAGAATATGCGAGCAACACTGTAAGTGAAAAGGGAGCCATCTTGATACCAGGTATGTGCTGCTTGATATCGTGCATTACACCAAATCCCCAGTTCTTCAATTCAGAATCTCCAATCTTTACATCAGGAGTGTATCGGAACCGGATATCTGTATTTGCGAACAGGCCTAATCCACCAGTTATGGTAGGAACGGCCAGTGATCCGATGGGCACGTCGCTACTGATATTTCCACCAGATGTACCAAGAAAAGGAAGAGGGTTATTCAAGCCGGCCGTAAAATTGAATCGAGGAAGTTCTGTTTCTGGTCCATAAGCAGTAGGCGCTTGATTGGATGTTGTGCTACCGTTATACGACACACCCGTAAGAACAGGCGGACTAAAGAATTTTGATTCACTTTTTGCGAAGATCGTAGTCATGTTGACTTGCAGATCGAATCCCCATTTTTTATGGGTAGCCGCGGTGGTGTACCATCCGTTGTTCGAAAGGGAGCCAAAGTCTTCGCCGATAGGCTGGATGTAACCAGCTACAAGGCCCTGAACATTTGCTGCTCCACCGTTTGGAACGGCTGCTGCTGGGAAAAATTTAGCAATCTGATTTTGTTGCGCAAACGTAAAATGACTTGCCAAAAGAATCAGAAAAATCAATCTTTTTTTCATAGGAAGGGATTTATAAATGAAAGATACAAAACGAAAAACGAACTTAAAAGTAAATACCTTCTCCCTGATTTTAGTAACTGATCGTCGTACAAAGTCGCCACGGCACTAAGAATTGCGTTACTCAGGGCGTTTTCCCTTAGCGGTAAAAATGAACGCCCTCCCCAAATTTTGATCTTACCGATATAAATCTCAGTTTGAGTTCAAATTCTATCTTTGACCATTATTCCATATGGTTGCACTGTACGATGTCGGGATTTTCTTTCTGCGGGTGCTCTACCAGCTTGCGGCAATTTTCAATCCGAAAGCAAAAGCCTTTCGGGATGGCAGATCGCAGCAGGTTGAAAAATTCAACAAAGTCTTTGATGGCAAATCCACTGACCGATGGGTATGGTTTCATTGTGCATCCCTGGGAGAATTTGAACAGGGACGGCCAGTCATAGAAGCCTTGAAACTATGGAATCCATCTTTGAAGGTCCTCCTTACATTTTTCTCACCATCCGGATATGAAGTGCGGAAAAATTACGAATCAGCTGATGCTGTCTTTTACTTGCCATGGGATACTAAAAAAAATGCAAGCTGGTTTGCAGACAATGTAAAACCTGCACTCGTCGTCTTTGTAAAATATGAATTCTGGTATCATTACTCGGCCGAACTTTATAAACAGAAAATCCCGCTTATTTCAATTGCAGCAATTTTTCGAAAGGATCAGTCGTTCTTTCAAAGCTACGGGTCGCTTTTCAGAACACTTCTCGGCTACTTCAACCATTTCTTCGTTCAGAATGAAGAGTCGGTAAGTCTTCTTAGGTCCATTGGTATAAATGATGTTACTCTGAGTGGAGACACAAGATTTGATCGCGTCCATCAAATCATTCAACAGTCGCGCGAAATACCACTCGCCCATCAATTTAAAAATAATCAAAAAGTAATGGTGGTAGGCAGTGCCTGGCCGGCTGACATGGATGTGCTGTATTCGTTCATCAATGAAAACAAAAACAGCCTTAAATTTATTATTGCTCCTCACGAGATCAGTGAAGAATTTATCGATTCCATTGAAAACTCAATTGACGGAAAATCAGTTCGTTATTCAAAGGCACAAGAAAGAGAAGAACTTCAAAACGCCTCGGTGCTTATTATTGATAACATTGGCTTGTTATCCCGTCTATACCGATACGGTGAATTCGCCTTCGTTGGAGGCGGCTTTGGTGATGGTCTCCATAATATACTTGAAGCGGCCTGTTATGGTATCCCGATCTTCTTTGGCAACAGGCGTTATCAGAAATTTCAGGAAGCGACTGATCTCGTCCTGAGAGGCGGGGCTTTTGAAGTCACTGATTTCAGAGATCTTAAATTCAAGTACGAATTATTGAGCAACCACCCTGAAAAAATTTTACTGGCCCGCGAGGTAACACGGCAATATGTTTTAGAAAATCTTGGAGCAACTTCCAGGATTGTTGATTACAGCAAAAAATTCCTGATATAATGGAAGGAAGGGTTATTAAATCTACTGGCTCATGGTACGACGTACTGGGTATCGATGGCAAACGATACAATTGCCGGTTGCAGGGAAAGCTGCGACTGGATGAGAGCAAAGAAAGTAATCCAGTTACTATTGGCGACCGGGTGGAGCTTTTGCTGGAAAACGCAGACGCTTCTATCATTGAAATCAAATCCCGCAACAATCATATTCTTCGACAATCGGTAAAAAAAACCGGACACACTCAGGTACTGGCAGCTAATGTTGATCAGGTATTACTACTAGCCACCATCAAACAACCCCGGACCTCGCTGGGGTTTATCGACAGGTTTCTTGTGAGCGCCGAATCCTTCAGAATACCACAGATTCTCGTGGTTAATAAAAAAGACACGCTCTCACCGTTTGAGCTTGGGAAAGCTGAGGAAATCAAATCCCTTTATGAATCAATTGGGGTGACAACATTGATAATGTCTGCCACTGATGAAAATGATATTACGGAATTAAAAAAGCTCCTCAACAAAAGAACTACCCTGGTTGCAGGACACTCAGGAGTTGGAAAGTCAACGCTGCTCAATGGCCTTTCTCCTGCCTTGAGTCAGAGTGTTAGCGAGGTTTCTGAATTCACTGACAAAGGAACTCATACTACTACCTTCGCTGAAATGTTTTTGCTCGATAACGACACCTTTGTGATCGATACCCCTGGAATTAAAGAATGGGGTCTGGTTGAAATGAATCAGCAGGAAATATCCGATTATTTTCCCGAGATGCGTGATCTACGATTGGAATGCAAATTTGGTTCCCGATGCCTCCACCTTACCGAACCGAGATGCCGCATCAGGCAAGCAGTGGAAGAAGGAACTATCGCGCTGAATCGCTATACCAGTTATGTAAGTATGGTAATGGGGGAGGATAATAGGAAGTAGTTAGGAGTCGTCTTTAGTAAAATCGAAAATGAATAACGACGAGTTAGGTATTTGAGTAATTTATTTTAGCAACAATCGAAGGTAGTTAAAGGCGATGCCGAACTCTCCAACGTGAAGAGCGTGTGCTAGCTCATAGCGGATTCTTTTCCTTAATGCGAGCTGTTCTTCTTTAGTTCTGTTGAGCTCAAATGCCTTTTCACAAACGTGAAAGGTTGACATCATTTGCTTACTCCCTTTCTTATATTGCATTTTACCAAGGGAATCGGGCAGAATTCTTTTTTTTACCAACGCTTCAGCGGTGTAGCAGTAGTTGAAGTCGCGGGAAGAGCGGACCCAAAAATCAAAATCCTCATACGCAAGCGTCTCATCGTACCCATCAAGCTTTTCAAAAACTCTTCGACGAATCATCATCGTCGGGCTGTTGATGAAATAACGAAATAGTATCTCGGTATAAATATTACCCTGCGGAATCGATTCGTGTGGAAACCGGTCGGAATGATAGCCGGTTCTTATCCCATTTTCGTTGATGAGTTCCGCATCGGTAAAATTTACTCCTGTTTCTTCACCGGTCGACCGGAAAGCCATGATTCCTTTTTCAATGCGATCAGGATTTAATACATCGTCGGAAGCGAGGTCAATAATAAATTCACCGGAAGCCATCGTCAACCCCTGATTAAATGCCCGGCAGTTTCCGCTATTTGATTGTAGCGCCTTAAATCTTGTATTCTTAAGCGATGGTAAAAGCTTCTCAATTACCTGAACACTTTCGTCGGTGCTGCAATCATCTACTATAATCAATTCAACATTTGCATAGGTCTGACCCACCACCGATTTAATTGCCTCCTCAACAAACCTTTCATGATTATAACACAGGCAAATAACTGATACAAGCGGGGAATTCAAGCGAGTTCCTTTTCAAATGTCAACTTCATTGACGGCACAGCGCCCATTCGCAACTTGAAATCCAGCAAACTAAAGTTGGGCTGCCCGTTCAGTGCAGAAGTTCCGAGATCCAATAGTTGAATTTTTTCCGTGCCGCAATATTTGTACATGCCACATATCAACAAAACGACCGGACTGAGATGATCGAATTTTTTTAAATGGCCGGAGTAAAAATTGTAGAGGATATTCTGATGTACACGAATCGCAATGGATGCTGCAACGAGTTCTTTTTGAAAGTACACGCCGAATAAACAAAACGAGCCTTTCAATGCGCTTATGGTGACCGACAGTTCATCAATCGTCATGCTGAGTGAGTGACCCCGCTCACTTCGGCATTTTAAAATAACCTGATAAACATTTTCGGATTCTTCAATTGAAATTTTCTTAAAAATCAGTCCGTTCTCTTTTGCCTGCTTCAATTTTCTTTTCTCCCAGGCTTCTATTTTCCCTTCAAACGAGAGGTGATCCATCCGTATGCCCGAGCTGATTTCTGCTGAACTCGCCCGATAGCCAAGGTTGAATAAAATTGCATGCGTCAATTCACCAGATATCCTATAAAATAATGGAGGCTCTTTAAGAATTATTAATTTTACCTTCCTCATCAGAAGCAGGCTTTCACATTCCTGGACAAATTGATACAGCAAAAGGGGCGATATCTCCGGAGAAAAACTAAACGAGCCGAATGGTGCCCTCAACGGTGAAAGAGCCCGATTATCCTCTATGTGAAATGAAATTTCTGCAATAACTTTTTGATTGAGCTTACGCACAAGGTAAATGTTCAGCCAATCCGCTGACTGCAACTGGAGATGTATTGAATTATTGAATAAGAACGTATCATAGTCCCGGACAAACGCCGCGGGAATCTCCGTTACCACACTATAGCCCTTCTCCAATTAGTAGGGAATTCCAAGTTTCTTGTAAATGAAATGCATCAGCCAGGCGGGGCCGATTAACAGAAATTGCAGATCTTTTAAAAAAGAAGGTTTCTTGCCTTCAACCTTATGTCCATAAAACTGACCAATCCAGGCAGCAACAAAAATAGCAAGGCTGGCGGCCCACAAAGGAATGCCAGTTTCTGAAATTATACGCGCGAGAAATAAACAAACCACTGCAAACAACACCATTCCAACTGTCAGTGGAATTGAAAGCGTAACATAATATGCGATTGCAAAAATAAGTGCGATCGTTGCCCAGTTTGCATACGGGTTGCCCTCACCTAACAGCACCTGCACCGGCCCTGCAGGAATGGAAGCGATCAATCCGATTACACTGAAGAAAATCAGCGGAACACAAATCCAATGGATAGCTTTATTTGTTTCGTTCTGGTGACTTTCACCATATTCCGAAAGCAGTAGATCAATTTTTCTCATGCAATTCTTCAATAAAAAAAATCCCCATTAA
The DNA here is from genome assembly GCA_038229375.1 of Cytophagales bacterium. GTDB lineage: Bacteria > Bacteroidota > Bacteroidia > Cytophagales > Cyclobacteriaceae > ELB16-189. The sequence goes on from JBBRON010000002.1 coordinate 82,886, forward strand.
AGTTAGTAAAATTTCCCCCGACTGTGTCGGGTCAGGTTTTGGTTCTCACTTTTGACCAATCCTTGAATTGCCAATAAACCTTGCCTGTTGTGAGATGATTTCCCTTGGCATCATGAATCTTGATTATACAAGGAACTTCAACAACTTCCTGGGTTTGCAATGGAGTCGTTATTTGCTCGTTGAACCATTCTTCCGTAATCGTGAATTCTGCAAATGCATCCATTTTTCCCTGGTAATGATAATCCATTTCAATGCGCCGCATAATCATACGGTACTTTTTTTGATCCAAACGAGACAACAATAAAAAGCCCGTTGCAAATTCAGAGATGGTGGCAAGGCCACAGGCATGAAGGCCCCTGATATGATTAAAATTGCTTCGTCTGTAGGGGATCAGTGCTTTCAATGTATAGTCTCCTATTTCAACTATCTGAAATCTATGGGGGCGATTGAAAGGTACCAGTCGATAAAGGGATTGCGTAAGTACCCACCGCCAGAAAGGTGAAGTCTTTGCTTTTGCGATGATAGAAGACGAGTCCATTAGTTTCTCGGTTCTTAGTTATATGGTTAAAGTTAGATAAAATTAACGGTGTCTCGCGGTGGAAAAATCGGAGGATTTATAAGCATGGTTTTCGGGCTTTCCCTTGAATAGGGTGAAAAATTCAGGCGATCTATAGGAAAAAAATAAATGGAATTGGACTATTTGTGAAATACCCTATCTTGGTCGTTAAAATTTATTGAATGACTACTGAGAAGAAACGACCGACATTACTTCACGCATTCATCCCCATTGTCTTTCTTATCACTTTGCTAACTATTAATGTAATAGTTCTCAAAAATAACGCCATCAACGGCGCAAATCAAATCGCACTTTTACTGGCAGCTGGTATCGCTGGCATTATTTCTTTTCGGCTTGGCTATAGCTGGGAAGAGATCGAAGAAAGTATTGTCAAAAGCATCAGCTCTGCAATGGGCGCTATGCTTATTCTGCTTGTTATCGGATCCCTTTCAGGAACCTGGCTGCTAAGCGGAATTGTACCAGCAATGATTTTCTACGGCTTGAAAGTTCTCAACCCGACAATATTTCTTTTTGCCGCATGTATCGTGTGTAGCATTGTGTCGATTGCCACAGGCTCAAGTTGGTCAACGGTTGCCACTGTGGGTATTGCCCTTTTGGGAATTGGGAGGGCAATGGATATAAGTGAAGGCGTTATTGCCGGTGCTATTATTTCAGGCGCTTACTTCGGTGATAAAATGTCACCCCTCAGTGATACTACCAATCTCGCCCCGGCGATGGCAGGCACTGATTTGTTTACCCACGTGAAATACATGGTGTACACGACCGTGCCGACACTGGCCATAACCTTGATTATTTTTTTTGTTTGGGGATTTACACTTGATACGCCCCTTACCGCCACCGACACTAGTGCGGTTATGAGAGCAATTGAAAGCAAATTCAATCTTAACCCTTTATTGTTTGTTGTGCCAGCACTGGTTATTTTCATGATCGTAAAAAAAGTGCCAGCATTACCAGCCTTGATGGTAGGCGCACTGTTAGGCGGATTATGCGCACTCATTTTTCAGCCACAGATTATTGATCAGATCTCCGGCATAGAAGGTAATGGCATCAAATCGGGTTTTGTCGCCGTGATGAAAGCCATGACCACCACAATCAACATTCAAACCGACAACAAAATGATCTCAGATTTGTTGACGGCCCGCGGCATGAGCGGTATGCTCAATACTATCTGGCTAATTCTTTGCGCAATGATCTTTGGTGGTGTGATGGAATCATCGGGCCTGTTACATCGCATTGCCGAAGAAATTATTCGCTTTGCCCATAGCACCGGATCCCTTGTTGCCAGCACAGCTGCAACGTGTATATTCTTCAACTTCACCGCCTCCGATCAATACATGGCAATTGCCATTCCCGGACGGATGTATGCAAGCACGTATCGTGAGCGTGGATACAAACCTGAACTTTTAAGCAGAACACTCGAAGACGCGGGCACAGTGACTTCCGTTCTGATTCCCTGGAATACCTGTGGAGCTACCCAGGCAAATGTATTAGGTGTTGCCACGATGGTTTATGCACCATATTGCTTCTTTTGCATTATCAGCCCGATGATGACAATATTGCAAGCCTACTTGAATTTTAAGATACGGAGGTTCAGCGATGTCAAGCCCGTATAAAACAAATACTACCATCTCCAACGAAGAGATCAATCTGCTTCCACTTGGTGCCTTTGAGGGAAAGACTGTTGTTCTGTCCGATCCTGAAGAATTGGAGAGCGCCTTTGAGGAAATCAATCACCACAAAACAGTAGGATTTGATACTGAAACGAAGCCTGTCTTCGTGAGGGGTCAGCACAATAAAGTGGCGATACTCCAAATTGCTTTGCCAGAAACAGTATTTGTCATACGACTCATGTCAACAGGACTTCCACCGGAGATTATAAACTTCCTACAAAATGAATCCATAGAAAAAGCGGGGGTCGCCATACGTGATGATTTGAAAGCATTGCAACATCTCAGGCGGTTCAAGCCAGGTGGCTTTGTAGAGCTCGCGTTATTAGCAAAAGAAAAAGGCCTTGAAGTGGAAAGCGTCAAAAAGTTAACAGCTCTCTTACTTGGATTCAGAATCTCAAAAAGTGCGCAGACGAGCAACTGGGAGGCCGCACAACTCAATGAAAAGCAGATTAGCTATGCCGCTACCGATGCGTGGGTATGTCTGAATATATATGAGCACCTAAAGGTTATGCCAACAATAGTTAAACTGCCTCCAGAGGTGGAGACTTCTTCAGAGCAAGAGCCGCTGTAGCCATATTACCCTTCAACGTTTTTCGGGCAAGGATTGCGCTCGTAAGAGTGAACACCGCACCCAGCAACATTGCCGCGCCAGGAAAATAAACCGGAGCTCCCGCCTCCGTAAAAAAAGCGAACAACTGATTCATAATTACCGGTCCGAAGATCGATGTTACACTCATAAGGCTTGTGAAGCCTCCTTGCAATTCCCCCTGTGCATTTGGTGGAACTACTCCGGACATAATTCCCTGAAGTGCAGGTCCCGCGATTCCACCCATGCAATACACAACCGTGAAGGCGTACATCATCCATCCTTGAGTAGCAAAAGCGTACATCAATAGCCCGGCAGAATATAATGCCAAGCCCACGTATACACTTCTCTCCTGGCCAAGCGCCGGAATAATCTTTCTTATTAGTACTCCCTGGACAATAGCAAATACGACCCCGACAACGGCTAGCGAGATTCCAATCGTACCAGGAGTCCATTGAAATTTCTCGATAGTATAATATGACCAATTGCTTTGTACGGCATGCATGGCGAGGTAAAGAAATGTAATGGCGACTAGTAAGCCAGCGAGAACTGGATACTTCCACAAGTTTCTCAACGTACCAATCGGGTTGGCCCTTTTCCATTCGAATGGCCGGCGATTTTCTTCTTTTAAAGATTCAGGTAATATAAAATAGCCGTAAAGCCAGTTCAGCAAGGTAAGTATGGCAGCGGCGATAAACGGAACTCTTGGTCCCAGATCGCCAAGCAATCCACCGATTGCCGGGCCAATGATGAAGCCGAGCCCAAATGCAGCACCCATGATGCCGAAGTTTTGTGCTCTATTTTCAGGTGTACTGATGTCCGCGATGTAAGCACCTGCAGTAGTGAAGCTTGCCCCCATTACTCCTGCGATGATTCTACCAACAAATAACCACGCTATGGATGGCGCAAAAATCACGAAGATGTAATCCAACCCGAATCCAAAAAGCGCGGCCAAAAGCACCGGCCTCCTTCCAAATTGATCGCTTAGCCCACCTACAATAGGAGCACAAAAGAATTGAGTTATTGCATAGGCAGATATCAGCCAGCCCCCATAGGTAGCGGCATCGCTTGTAGTTGATGCAGGTCCAAGGAATTCATGGATCAAACCGGGCACCACCGGGATAATTATCCCGAATCCAATTACATCTATTAGTAGGGTTACAAAGATGAAACCTAGAGCTGCCTTTGGTTTTGCCATATTCAAAAATTAGGATGCGAAATTAATAATTTTTCGCGCTCTTCAAATGTTAATTAAAATGTGCAGTTAACGCATCCTCAATGATTTGCCATCACGGGTAATTTAATATGGGATGGAAATGCAGCCGACCTGTATACTCTCTGTGTGGCAACCTGAAAATCAGACTCCTTCGCATTGAAGATGTTTTCAACATACTTCTGAGGATTTCGGTCGATGATAGGAAACCAGGTGCTCTGCACCTGTACCATGATCTTATGTCCTTTCTTAAAAACATGATTGGCCGCATGAAGGTCGATAGAATACTTATTTACCTCATCAGGCTTTACCGCTTCGGGCTTATCAAAATTATTCCGGAAACGGCCTCTGAAAACATCATTGGCAATCATGAATTGATAGCCGGCCATTTTAGGATCTGCGGGATATTCTTCCGGATAAACATCAATCAACTTAACCACCCAATCGCTGTCAGTTCCTGACGTCGACGCAAAAAGATTTGCTAACAAATTACCGGTGACGGTCATATCTTCAGTCAGTGTTTCTGTTTCCCAGCTTGCTACGTCCGGACGATTGTGAACGAACCGTTGATCTTCCGTAAGCCAGGTAAACCAACGTGAGCCAGGACTATAGGTAGCCTCGATTGGCCTGTTGCGATACGGCACCGGATGGAATGGATCGGATACATACGAGTCATAGGATTCTTTGTCGGTTGGTAGATCAAAAGAGAGCTTTCCATCAGCTTTGAAATATAAATTTTTAAAAGTATTGCCTTCTGTGGGAGGCCAGGTGGCATAGGATTGCCAGGTGTTTGATCCGGTTTGGAATGTAACCGCCTCAGGAAATTTTCCACCACCTATTCCACTAACGCCGGGCGTCTGGCCCTCGGGAGACGGTGGTTCGGTTTTGCCTTTCAAATGATAAGCAAACCACGGCGCCTGAATCTGCTGTCGGAATTGTTCTCCTGTCGGCGCATCAAATTTAATATTGCCCAACCTGTCACCTTTCGATCGACCCCAACCGCCATGATTCCAAGGACCGATTACAATGAAGTTCTGGTTCTTGGTATCTTTTTTCTCAAGAACTTCATAAGCTTTTAACGGACCATAAAAATCTTCCTGATCCCAATATCCGGCTACGTGAAGGTTGGGGACGGTGGGCGCGGTGAGACGATACGGCAGGGATTGCTTTTTCCAAAACTCATCGTAGTTCGGATGATTGGCAAAATCATTCCATGTTGGAATTTTATTGTGAAAATATTTTTCATTAACATTGGAAAGAGGACCGAGTTTTAAATACCATTCATAGGTATCATATCGGTCAAACGGAAAATGTGCATCTTCCTTGGTCGCCTCTTCCATATAGGCATATTCGAATCCGTAACTCAAACGGAAAGCTCCATTATGATGGAAGTCATCACCCATCCACATGTCGGAGGGACTCGCCTGCTCGGAGACAGCTTTGAGCGCAGGATGTGGCTCAAGCGAACCAATCATTGTTGTCCAGCCGCTGTACGAAATCCCATACATTCCCACTTTTCCATTATTACCAGCAATATTTTTTACGATCCATTCGATGGCATCATACGTGTCGGTGCTTTCATCAATGGCTTTGGAGTTCTTCTTGTCGCGGGTGAAGCGCTGCATTTCAAATGTCCCTTCCGATTTGTATCGACCACGGATATCCTGAAAGGCAAAAAAATACCCTTCCTTCGCCATATCCGCGATGTATTCCATTTTATTGGGAGATGGCATCCCATTCACGTCATAGGGGGTGCGCATAAGAAGGATAGGGAGAGGAGTCTTCGAATCCTTCGGTGAGTAAATCACGGTATTAAGCTTTACCCCATCACGCATAGTGATCATCACAATACGCCGGGTATATGTGAGAGTGTCAGATGTGTTTTGTCCATTGGTAGCGAAGAGGACACAACAGAGCAACAAAATAAGCATCGGTTTCATAGTCTTAATAATTTAATCTGAATGTAATGATTATTGCTGTCCGGTAAAATCCTTCAAGCCGACTTTTATCCCAAGAGCTTTCAGTAATTTTATTTTTTCAAAAAAGGCGTCTTGAAAGCGGAGCTTCACCCCTACCTCCATAGTGCACCCCGCCGTGAAATCCTGTTTAACAATTTCGAGGTCAAACTCTTTTACAACACGCATCACATCTGACGTTGCCTCATATGCAAAAAGCAATTCGCAGTATTCGGTTACTTCTTTTTTAACAATTGTTGCGTTCACAAGGGCTTCTTCAGCGGCCGTTTTGTATGCGGAGATCAATCCTCCCACACCTAATTTGATACCGCCAAAATAGCGCACGACCACAATTAGCACATTTGTCAGATTTCTTGATCGGATCTGGCCAAGGATAGGATCACCGGTTGAGTGCTTGGGTTCGCCATCATCAAACGAGCGGTACTTCTCCTGGCCAGGTCCAAGCACGTAGGCATACCCGTGGTGACGGGCATCGAAATATTCCTTTTTGAGAGCCTTAAGGTGCCTTTTAACCTCATCATCGGAACTTACCGGATAGGCAAAAGCCAGGAATTTGCTACCCTTTTCCCTGAAATTACCTCTGGACGGGGCCTGAATTGTCAGATAGGAAAAAGTGGCCATGCAACCCGGGATTATTAAGTACGTCAAAGGAAAAGATAAGGAACCTCGAGTGCAACCTTAGTCGCCCAATACGAGTCTGTACTGTTATTAACTTATAAGCCCATGAAAAAATTATCGCTCTTCCTGGTTCTGCTGACAGCGGGAACAATTGCATTTGCCCAAAACCGTGAGACAAGGTCGGTAGATACTTTCACAAAATTGTCCTTTCGCGTCCCTGGCAAACTCTATCTGAAGCAGGGCAACGTGCAGAAAGTTGAACTGGAAGGCCCGAAGGATGTTCTACGCGAAATTGAAACCGAAGTAAGTGGTGGCAGGCTTGTGATTGGCAAAGAAGGCCGCTGGAATGAGTGGAAATGGCGCGATAGCGATCAAATCACTGCCTACGTCACGGTAAAAGATATTGAGGCAGTAAGTGTTAGCGGATCCGGGGATCTCGTTGGAGAGGGAACCTTTATTACAGGCGATCTTGATTTAAATGTCAGTGGCTCTGGATCATTGCAAATCGACGTCAAAGCAAATGGAAACCTTGAGGCCGATGTTTCTGGTTCAGGCGATGTTGATCTGAAAGGATCATGCAACAATTTTGACAGCGATGTCAGTGGTTCGGGAAACGTAAATATTGCCGTTACAGTGCGTGATGTAGCTGACTTCGGTGTGTCAGGTTCGGGAAAAATTAAGGCATCCGGTACGGCAAGGGAAGTGAAGACACGTATCAGTGGATCTGGAAAAGTATTGGCGTCCAACCTTGAGGCGGATAAATGCAATATTAGTATCTCAGGTTCCGGAGATGTGGAAATCAATGTAAAATCAGACCTTGATGCCAACATCAGTGGCAGTGGAAGTGTAAGCTATAGAGGCAATCCAAGTCATGTGAACAGTCATTCTTCCGGAAGTGGGAAGGTGAGGAAAATGTGAAAGCTGAAATTTGAATATCGTGAGCGGAGGAGAAATCCTCCGCTTTTTTTATTGGTGTTTATCTCGCTAACTTTCTTGCAAAGCTGATTTATGAACTTTCAGGCGGACGAAGAATTTGCGTGGCGATTGCTAATCTCTTTTTGCATTGGCTCGGCTATTGGCTTTGAACGCGAGTATCGAAGCAAGGCCGCCGGCTTACGAACCATGATCATGATCTGCCTCGGTTCTACCATTTTTACAGAACTGTCAATCGTAATAAGTCCCTCCTCCCCTGATAGAATTGCATCAACGATTGTGACCGGTATTGGCTTTCTCGGCGCTGGTGTAATTTTCAAGGATGGGCTTACGATATCAGGCATCACCACAGCGACTACGATTTGGATTTCCGCGGCGCTCGGAATGGCTGTGGGGGCCGGCGAATATTTTATCGCCGTTTTTGGAATGGTTGGTGTATTGATTGTACTAGCGGTGTTTGAAAAATTTCAATACCTCCTGGAACGCCTTCATCAAAGCAGATCTTACCGTATACGGTTTGATAAAAATGAAGTCGATGAAAAGAAACTGGAAATATTAATGAACGTGTCTGGACTTGTAATCCGTAAAAAAAGAGAATTAAAAGATCACGACGTTGTCATTATGGTCTATGAAGTTTCCGGCAAGGAAAAACTATTGAATGAGTTCAACCTTGGATTGAGAAATAGCGATTTGGTAAAGGCATTCGAATATTGAATGCTTAATAGCCTTTCAACAGGCGTTTCTGTGCCGTAATCCGCCCTGCACGATTAAATACTGCGCTCCGATGTACGTAAGCATTATCATAAATCCACCGAAAGGCAAGGGAGCATAGAATTTATTAATCGCCAGCAGTGAATCGGAGATCATGAAGAATGCTGCGCCGGCAAAAACCAGCCAGAAACTCAACAACGATGTTCTACCATAACGGAACAACGCTGTCATTACCATTCCAACCAAAACCATTGAATATATAAGCACTGGGATCTTCAATATCCCAAGCGTGGGGAATAAGACCGTGATTAATCCTGTGCCAATTAATACAATAGGAATAGAGAAACGGACCTTTTGGGTCCACAACAATTCATGACTGATGTCATCGTCCCGAAGCTTACGATACGAAATCATATATAATAAATGACCCATGAGAAAAGACAACAGGCCGAAAATAAAAAATAAGGCAGCTGTTGATTCAAACATTAATAACACATCGCCCAACCAGCAAAAAAGTAACGCGAGGATAAAAGTTAGAGAGCGTCTTTCGGCGTTTATCCAATAGTAGCCAGTAAGGGAGAGCATGATCAAAGGCTTTGTTACCAAATGAACCATGGGCCATCCGATGATCAATGCAAGAAGTTGCGCAAGACTTACACCAATAAAAAGGAAAAGAAAAAAGCCGGAACGATTCATACAGTTGCTGCAATCTGAGGCGGTCGCGTCCATAAATATATAAAAGCGATCGCGCTAAACACACTACAAACAATGAATGGTATATGGAATTGCAATGGATTGTTTACGTATATCAACCCTGAACAGAAAGCGCCGATGCCAATGCCCAACTCCATAAATATATAAAGGGAGGCAAGCCCTCTGCCCCGGTGATGAGGATCACTTAGATCCGTTGCCCAGGCAAGAAGTGTGGGTGATGTTGATCCCTGGGCCATTCCATAAACAAAGACGCCGAGTATAAGCATTGCCTTACTTCCAGCAAACGCAATCCATATCATCGCAATTGTTATAATCACTGTTGACACTCTCAGTACCCGTACTCTTCCATAGATATCGGACGTTCTTCCGGCAATCAGGCGCACAGTTAACGAGGCCATTGTAAAATAAGTAAACAACAGTCCCTTATTTTCATTTGGAATGCCATAGTAGGCGCCATAATTTGCAATAAGCGTAAAAAGGCTTCCATAGGCATATGCGCACAGTACCATAACAAGACAAGGTGTTAGTACGCGAGGTTCGAAAAGATCAACTTTACTCACATGAAAGAGTCTTAGGGAAATCGGATGTTTTTCTTTTACTGTTTCCTTAATATTTATCACGATCAGGGCCGATAACAAGGCAAATGCAGAAGAGCAATAAAACATCGTCTGAATAGAATAGGTTGTTGATATCCACGGACCGATTGCGGGTCCGCTGGCCATACCAAGGGAGCTTGCCGTTCCCATTAGCCCCATTGCTTCACCTCTTCTGGTTGCGGGAATAATATCCGATATGTAAGCCGCTTCTCCTGTCGGAGTAAATCCTGTTGAAAATCCGTGAAGCAATCGTAAGAAGAAAAATCCAAAAACCGTAGTAAGTAATGGATACATCAGACTGCAAAGAAAACAAACGAGAGCCCCGGCCATTATCACAGGCTTCCTGCCAATACGATCAGCAAGCTTGCCGCTGAAGGGGCGGGAGATCATTGCTGTGATCGTGAACAGGGAAATCACAAGGCCAATGTAGTCCGCCCCGCCAAGTGATGTAATAAAAGAAAATAATTCTGGCACGATCATGTTAAAACTCGCGAAGAACAAGAACGAGCTGCAGCAAAGAAGCCAGAATTGAGTTGTGTAAATTGTTAAGGAACCGGACTTAAACACTGTATTAAATAAGGATTCTGAAGAGCATTTAAACGATTACAATTGATTATTGTTTGGCTATTGCATTCTCCTGAGCTCCCAGCAAGAATGCCTTTATGAAATCATCCAGGTCACCATCCAGAACATTCTGTGCATCTGTGCGCTCCACTCCTGTGCGGGCATCTTTCACCAGCTTATAAGGATGCAATACGTAGTTCCGGATCTGAGACCCGAATTCAATTTTCATTTTTCCTGCTTCAATTTTGTCACGGGCCACATTGCGCTTGTCCATCTCCACTTGATAGAGCTTTGATTTTAACATCTGCATAGCCTTTTCGCGATTGGCATGCTGTGACCGCTCCACCTGACAAACGATAACAATACCAGTAGGCTTATGAGTAAGCTGAACTTTCGTTTCCACTTTGTTCACATTCTGACCACCGGCACCACCTGAGCGCGAGGTTTGCATTTCTATGTCAGCAGGAAGTATTTCAATATTTATAGTATCATCTACTTCCGGATAAACAAAAACAGAAGCAAAAGATGTATGTCGGCGTGCATTTGAATCAAATGGAGAAATACGCACGAGGCGATGTACGCCGGACTCGGATTTCAGTTTTCCATACGCAAAGGGACCCTCAACCTCTATGGTAGCAGATTTGATACCCGCCACATCCCCTGCCTGATAGTCCACTTCACGAACCTTATATCCGTTTTTCTCTCCCCACATGAGATACATGCGATAGAGCATTTCCGCCCAGTCTTGACTTTCAGTACCGCCTGCTCCAGGATTAATTTCGATCATGGCGCTCAGCTGATCCTCCTCCTTGCTAAGCATTTTTTTGAACTCCAAATCCTCAATGGATTTCGCTGATTTTTTGTATTCCAGGCTGACTTCTTCTTCAGACGCATCACCAGCCTCGTGAAATTCTGTAAGAACTTCAAGGTCATCAAGTTGTTTGCTGACAGCATCATACGCATCTGTCCACACCTTTTTGGCGCGGATATTTTTTAGCATGATTTCGGCTTGCTTGGAATTATTCCAGAATTCGGCCTGCTGTGTAATACGTTCTTCGTCTTCGATTTCTACTCTTTTGCGATCGTAGTCAAAGATACCTCCTCAAGGCAGCCACTCGGGCCTTCAAATCTTTTAATTGCTCTGTTGTCATGAGCGTAAAGATACAACTAATTTGAAAATTTGAAGATTCGAAATCTGAAAATAGGTTTGCAGCCAGACTAAGACTGCATAAACTCAATATTTTGGATTCTGGTAATAAGGGGATTTATAATCGATTGATCGAATCATCGTGCCGAGCTTCAGACGTTGATACTTTGGTTTGATGAAAATTATAGCGGCCCCCACTCCTCCCAAAATAAGTGCGTTCCAGTCTGACTGATTCCAACCCTTTTGTCCGTATCCAAGCGCGGCGTTGATCTGGTCAACTGCTACGTATCCAAACCCGGCAAAGAAAAACAAACCACCTATTCCTCTTGTAACACTCTTCTGCTTTAGTCCCTTCATTTTTGCAATGGACTGAAATGCAATCGTGTCGCTGGACGTTATCATTGAGAATTCTCTTAGGTCAACAATAAATCCTTCTTTCTTACTGCCATTTTTCAATTTGAATTCGAAGTGGCTGCCTTCTGTAAACCGGGCAACGACTTCACCATGATAAACAAAGATTAATTGCTTTTGTGATAGGGCATGAACGGCAGAGCCGATTATGAAAATGATTGACAGTGTGGTTTTTATCACTTTGTAAAAATAGGAAAAGATTTGCAGGGGCAGCAAAGGATGCCTTCGCAGACGATCTGTGCCTATCTGTGTAATCTCTGGCAATAAAAATTCTGTTGGTCCAGTCTGTTCATTAACAACAGGTTGATTTTAATTCTGGAAAACAACGGTAAAGTCGAGCTCTCGCTAAAAAGTACCAACAAGGGGACTATCGCCAAGATATTCGGCGCAATCTCCATCTTCAATCCCCAAAAATCTGCTGAAAAAAATTAGAATGAATACATCCACCCGAATGGATCGGGCTTCAAACCACGCTTCATGCCATCTAGTTCACTAAGCACGCGGTTTGAAAACTTCCGTGTCTCCACTGGCGGCAAGTAATGATTTTTACCTTCATATCCGATCAGTTCGATATGGGCGATCGTTGCAGCAGTACCTGCACCAAATGCTTCTTTAACGCGACCGCTTTCCAAGCCATCCATCAGTTCTTTGACAGAGATCTTGCGCTCTTCCACTTTCATACCCCAGTGACGGGCCAATGTCAATACACTATCACGCGTAATACCTCTTAGAATGGTATCACCCAATTCAGGAGTTACCAGTGTGTCGTCAAATACAAACATCACGTTCATGGTGCCCGATTCTTCAATGTACTTGTGTTCCTTTCCATCGGTCCAGATGAGCTGGTGATAACCGCGGTCCTGTGCTAGCTTGGCAGGGTACAATGAGCTTCCATAATTTCCACCTGCTTTCGCGAAACCGGTGCCACCTTCGATAGCGCGGGTATAACGCGTTTCAATTTTTACTTTCACAGGCGTGGAGTAATAAGGGCCTACCGGTGAGTTGATGATCATGAATGTGAAATCAGTCGATGGGCGTATGCCAATGTATTCATCTGCTGAGAACATGAATGGGCGAATATAGAGCGAACTCCCCTCGATGGCTGGTATCCAGTCACGATCAATTTCTAACAGAGAATGAATTCCTTCCATAAAAATGTCTTCCGGCAGATATGGCATGCACATACGATCTGCGGAAACATTCATTCGTTTCCAATTATCGAGAGGGCGAAACACCAATGCCTCGCCTGATTCATTCTTATATGCTTTCACTCCTTCAAAAATAGATTGGCCATAATGAATTGCTGGTGTTGCAGGACTTACCAAAATATGACCATAGGGCACTACGCGGCAATTTCCCCAATCACCTTTGCGAAAGTCTGCCAGGAACATGTGATCAGCAAAGACCTTTCCGAAAGGCAGGTTATTAAAGTCAACTTCCTTCAATCTTGATTTCGCTGTTTTCTGTACGTCAATCTTTAATGTCTCCACCATAGCTATCAATATTTAGGGCCGTAAGTTAAATGATATTTCAGAGTGAGGCTAACGGATGTTAGGAAATGTTACAAGGAGTGTAAAAACTTTATCTTAACATAATTTTAGATAGTGGGCAGTAGTCATGCATACCACGGAATCGTGGTGGAACATTCGAACGAGATGCCCAAATGGCCAAATTGCGCACTTTATTAAGTTACTCTCTTTTTCATGCAAATACTGCTTTCCGAGTTGGCGTACTGACCATATCGGGGAATAAGTGAGTAGCCACTTTTCTCGTACAAACCAACAGCCTCCGGCAGCTTATCTCCAGTCTCGAGAACGCAATGGGAGAAATTCATTTCGGCGGTCCATTTTTCCAATTCACTCAACACTTCTGCGGCGTATCCTTTACCGCGATGCAAAGGATGAACAAACATCCTTTTCACTTCCATCGTGGATTCATCAAATTTTTTTATCGCACCGCAGCCAACGGGTACCTCGTCATAATAAGTGACCACGACATGCTTAATCGAGTCAAGTTTGTTGAACTGATCAAAGAAAGTTTGTGCTTCACCGAAGCGATCGCGGAGCTCTGCGTCGAGCTGACGAACTAATGAAATGAAATCAGGATTGGTAGAGTCCGTTCTCTTTATGACGGTGGTCATACTGATTAATATTTTCCGTTCAATGTGCGGCGGTTGTGGGTAAGAACATACCAACAACGAAGCCTAAATCACACCTAACCTAAAATCACCTAATTGCCTTCCACATCTCCTCAGCTACTAGCTGGTTTCCAGCATCATTCAAATGAACCCGGTCGGTCGTAAGGATTCCAGATTCCTTGTTTGCGCCGTTCGATTTTAGATTGTAATCAAGAAACGCTTTCCGCAAATCAATCAATGGCAAACTGTTTTTGGTCGCTAGTCCACGAATTATAGTGCTGTAACTATTCAGATCGCCATCAAGCTCATTGCTGAAATCCGTTCTCTCTCCGATCGCCGCTGGAGTGCAGAGAATCACTTTGATATTTTTAGCTCTTAGCTTATTAATAATAGCCGTATAGAACTTTTCAAATTTGTCAGGATCAGTACCAGTACCATAACTACGTTTGTGCCAGACATCATTTACTCCAATATAAATAATAACAACATCTGGATTCTTACTCATTACATCTTCATCCATTCGTAAAAACAAATCATAAACTTTATTTCCTCCAATACCCGCTCCAATAAAATCGAACTGATCACTCTTGCCTTCTCTGGATGCCATTTCTCCCACCCGGGTAATGTAACCGCCGGGCTTCACACCAGCCTGTGTGATGGAGTCTCCGAAGAAAATTACTTTCTTCTTTTGCTGGGTTATGAATGAAGTCATGATCAATGCGAGAATGGTCAGGAGAGTCAGCGAGGTACGTGTCATAGATTGTCTTTGTTATGAACAGACAAGTTAGAAAAGCAGATAGAATACATGAGGCTTTATCTAAAAAATATTTCCCGCAGATTGAGTTTGAAATGCGGTAGATTTTTGCCGACCACCAGAAATCCATGAATTCCGCTAAAATTTGTATGGGCTCAATCCACGTAGGTTTGCTGGAATTGTATCACACGCAAGATTGGTAGTTGGTGTATGCTTGCGTTAATGTAGCAGCAATCATGGTATCGGTGACAAACCACCGATTTCACTCATTCTTCAACACTTCCGCCGGATTAGTCCTCGACACTTTCAACGTCTGAGAGCCAATCATTGTCAAAGCGACAAGCAAAATTGCCGCTACACCCAAAAGCATTTCGGGGATTGATAGCGGTGCGTGGTTTGCGATTTCGGGGAATAATATTTTTTCGAAGAATAATACAGTGAGTGGAAGTGCAATGAGGGTTGCCACCACGAGAAGCATAATAAATCCTTTGCCCAGAAGGTACATCAATGTTCCCTCGCTGGCACCCATTACTTTTCGAATGCTAATCTCTTTAAGACGTGTTTCCGTTGTAAACACGACCATGCCCAGCAATCCCATTGAGGCGATACAAACAGCAAGCATCGCCAGGAAGCCAGCCATCTTAACGGAAGCCTTCAGACCATTGAAAGACTCATCTAATTCGTCATCATAGAATTTTGCATTGAGTTGATGAACACTATCATGCTTTTTCCAAATAGCCTCTATCTTAGTATAGGTATCCAATAAATCTGTAGACTGGATTTTAACATTAAGGAGTTCTGTGTTCGTACGGGAGTATCTCATGATCACTTCCCGACTGCCCGCCTTATCGTTGGCTTTTCCGTAATGAAAATCCTTCATGACACCAATGATTCGCATGTCTTTTTTGTCGACACTGACAATTTCATCAAGAGCCTTAGTAGGATCCTGATCTGCGATGTTGAATCTCTTCAGCACCTTTTCATTCACGATCACTTCTGTCTCCTCGGCGCTGTCTGGTTTTGCGAGGAAGTTACGACCCGCCAATAGCTTGTGTCCATGTAAGGGCAGGTAGTTTTCATCAATTGCGTTATAATATACTGTGGAGGAATCATTTGGGTTCTTATAATATTTCATTTGTGTTCCCCAATAATTGCCAACACTGGTAACGATCTGAGACTGCGAGATACCCTTAACTTCCGGCAATTCGGCAAGGTCCTTTTTTAACAATTCGGCCTTGTTTCCCTGGAGGCTAATGTTCAGAATATTCTCTGTTGAGAATCCAAGATCAAACGCCATAAAGTGCTTGTACTGCTTATAAATTACGATGGTCGACGTAATGAACATAATTGAGATCGTGTACTGAAATACAATCAGTACTTTTCTTAGGGTGAGTTTTTTGAATTGAAGAACTGACGACATATTCTTCAAAACGTGAGCTGCATTCACTTTCGCAAAAAACAACGCGGGGAAATGTCCGGCAAATGTTCCAACCGCAATAGCGAAAAGAACGAAATAGGCTGCAACCGACGGTGAAAGGTCGAGCAATAACATTCGCTTCATTCCCGGATCTATATTTAAAAAATAGGTTCTTAAAAAGAAGAAAAGAATAAAGGCGAATGCAAGGGCGCTCAGGGATATGATTATCGCCTCAACAATAAATTGGTTCCTTACCTGGCTTTTCAGCGCTCCGATCACCTTGCGAATACCCACCTCACGCGTGCGGCGCAACGAACGTGCGATAGAAAGGTTTGCATAGTTAAAACACGCCGACAATATCACGACAAAAGAAAGACCACCAAATATCCACAATGCCGAACTGCCCATGGTTGGTCCAATCTCATTGCTCAGGTTATCCGTCAGCATAATATCATCCAAAGGCTGAGTAGAAAGTTTGATATGGGTATTTTTTACGGTTGGATCTTCTTTAACACTTAGCTGATCAAGATTTGCCTGGAGGGTCGTTAGATCTGTATTGGATGGCAGCAACATATAGACCCATGTGTTCCACACATTATCCCACTTCATCTCGTCCTTGTCATCTTTCGCGATACTTAGCCGGGTGTTTAACGACGCCAGTACATCAAAACGGATACTGGAAAAAAGTGGAGGGTCTTTTACAATACCTGTGATCGTGTATTGCTTGTCGTTTTTGAATGTGAGCACCTTTCCAATGGCTTCTTCATCACCAAATAACTTTTTTGCAGATGTTTCTGTCAGAACCAGCGAGAAGGCATCTTGCAAAGCTGTTTCCGGATTACCTTTTATCAACTTAAAGGAAAAAACTTTGAATACTGCATCATTCGCCCAAAATCCGGTAAGGGGAATGGTCTTTTCACCAACGGTCAAATCTCCGGCGAATTCCCTTTTCAGAATCGCTACCGCTTCCGGCTGCGGGAACTTCTCCTGTATTAATCTCGCAGCCTTTAATGATGTTGTTGCCAGCCATTCGTCATCCTGATTTTCCAAAAATTGGTACTTGCTGATAACCCTGTAAATACGATTGTGATTGATATGAAACTTATCGTACGAATAAATGTCTGACAGAATTCCGATCATGACCAAGCCTACCGACATGCTGACCGCCAGTCCCGCTATATTGATAGTCGAGAAAAGCTTGTTACGCACAATATTGCGTCCGGATGTTTTGATATAACTGCCAATCATGATCCAGTTTATTAAAAGATTTACAAATTCAGGTTTGCGAATAGTATACAGTCGCATAAACTTGAGCACATCGATGATGTAGATCAGTTTTGCTTTTCTTTTTCCTTTTGACGTAAGGTTTCGCTCGAAATATTCATTGAGGTCCCCTTGCAGATCCTCCAGCAACTCCGGGCGACAATACCAGCCGAGCAGACGCTCAGCCCATTTCGGAGGCGATATTTTGTCTTGCCGGATCATCAAATACGTTTCAGCGACATTTCAGGAATGATGCTCCACAACTGATCACGCACTTCCTTCGATTTTATTAACGCCGATTTTCCTGTATTGCTTACTGCATAATAGCGCTTGCGCTTTCCGCCGCGGGAACTCGTGGCTTCTCCTAGTTTGCTCTTCACCAACCCTTTTTCTTCCAGGCGATTAAGGACAGAGTGCACGACACCAAGCTTGGCAGACCTGCCGGTGCGTTTCTCCAGCTCATCCGTGATCGCAACGCTATACGCATGATTGATTAATGCGGCGATCGTCAGCAAAACCAGTTCTTCAAACTCTCCGAGGTTTGTTCCTTTCATAATTAATGATTAATTACGTAAATGTATGTAAAATGGTTGCGAGTAGTGAGCACTTGGTGTAGATTTTTCTTACTCTACAGAAACTAAAGATGGCCACAGGAAAGGCACAAATAATACTACATGAATAGTTTTAGCATTCGTGACGTTGCCTTACATCCTCGGCTTCCACGGAGTTTCGGGTGCGCCGAGGTCTTTGGTCATCATGCGGCAAAGCACAAACAGATAATCAGAAAGGCGATTGAGATAACGGATAACAAGTTCGTCCACTTTTTCCTGGGCATCCAGGGCAATAACGAGACGCTCACCCCGGCGGCATACGGTTCGTGCTACGTGACCAAAGGAAACGGAAGTGTGACCACCAGGCAAAACAAAAACTTTCATGGGCTCAAGAACGGAATCCATTGAATCGATTTTACTTTCTAAAAATGTGACATCAGCCTCTGACAATACCGGGATCTTTACTTTGGTGTTCCCGGGTTCTGTTGCCAGAATTGATCCGACGGTGAACAGTCTGTCCTGAATTTCAATCAACTCTTCCTGCCGGGCTCGATTTACTTCCTGGTCACGAATCACACCAATCCAGGAGTTGAGTTCATCAACCGTGCCGTACGTTTCGATGCGAAGGTCAGCTTTGGAAACTCGCTTTCCTCCGAATAGCGATGTGGTGCCTTTATCTCCCGTTTTGGTGTAAATTTTCATGAACCGAAGTTGGAGATTTGTTAAGGACTAAGCAAGGAAATTGAAAGTCGACAAAATCTTTCCTCACGATTCAAAAGAGCTCATCGTGCCGAAAGGACAAATCCTTACCAACTGATTATTTTGACAATTGTCAACTATGATTGTGATTACTGCTAATGACTCGCCTCTACCTCCGCAGGCCTGCGGTTTATTTCGCTATTCACGCGATCCCACTCAACCAGTCCATCGCGGAGACGAATGATGCGGTGGGCATAACGCGCGATATCATCTTCGTGCGTTACCATGATGATCGTATTTCCTTTGTCATGAAGTTCTTGAAAGAGAGCCATGATTTCGTACGATGTTTTCGAATCAAGGTTACCGGTTGGTTCATCGGCCAGAATAATCGAAGGACTATTCACGAGCGCGCGTGCAATCGCAACCCGTTGACGTTGTCCACCGGAAAGCTCGTTAGGCTTGTGATGAGAGCGATCTCCGAGATTTACACTTTCGAGCACTGCCATCGCCATTTCATTGCGTTCAGATTTTCCGTATCCTGCATAAATCAGTGGAAGTGCCACATTCTCCAACGCGGTGGCACGTGGAAGAAGGTTGAACGTTTGAAACACAAAGCCGATTTCTTTATTTCTAACCTGAGCGAGTTCATTTTCAGTCATCTCACTCACCATTTGATTATTCAGCATATATGAACCACCTGAAGGAGTATCCAGACAGCCAACAATATTCATCAACGTTGATTTTCCGGAACCGGAAGGGCCCATGAACGCAACATACTCGCCTTTATCAATATTGATGGAAACCGACTGCAAGGCCCTTACGATGTTGTCACCCATCTTATAAGTCCTTGAAATATCCTTGGTTTCGATGATTTTGCCCATGTCAGCTGTTTTATATCTATCCCTTCAACTCATTAAAAGCCTTTGAGTTTCAAATTTGGGTCAAAATGCTTAAAAATATATCTGAGTGGCCCAAAAATAAGTTAAAATTCGAGTGTAAACCACGATGGAGACGAGGGAAAATGCGGATTAGTTACAGGGCCTGCTGATTACAAGTCTCAGGTTATCGGTTATTCGTTCCGGGTTCAGCTGGGAACGGAGGACGCATTTCCAAGCTTTCAAATTTTAAAACTGCTTGCAATAAATTTGAGACATTCCCCAATCACAGCTTCATCTTTCAAAATACGAGAGTGTCCCAATCCCTTCGTCCTCAGAAATTTTGCCGAAGGATAAACTTTTATCAGTTCTTCCGCATGCAAGACAAGCATTTCTTTGTCATCCTCGTCATGAACCACGAACAATTGAATCGGATGTGGAAGGTGTTGAACCAGATATAGTCCAGTGAACTCTTCAAATGGCTTGCCCGATTCACTTAACACGAATTTCTTGAAACTTTCCGCTGATTCCCATGAACCGGCAAGAACCGACAGGTAACTTTTGAGGATTTCATCTGCAACATAGGGAGCTGCGATATTAATAAGCTTGCTCACTTTCAGTCCCTTTGATGCAGCGTACAACGCCGCACCCCCACCAAAGGAATGGGTGATCAATCCAACCGGCGGCCCAAACTGCAGATAAATTTTCTTCAAAGCGTTTTCAAATTCCAGTATAGAAGTTTTTACGCCCTGCGATCTCCCATGTGCCGGAGCATCAAATCCTACCACACGAAAACCAGCATCTTCCAAAGGCTGAATAAATTTTCGGAACTGTGTAGCCCGCCCTGCCCATCCGTGCACCAATAAAACATACGGCCGGGTTGGATCTCCCCACGAATAAATCTGAATTTTTTTTCCTTCAATCTCCAGAAAAGATCGCGCTGCTTTTTTCTCAATCTCTTTTTCCTTATCGGGGACAGGATACTTCGCAGGAATGTAAAAGGCTAATTTAAAAATAAGTCGTGCAAGAAAAGGGGCGAATCGCTCGAGTCTCGGGAAGGTCCATTGTGTTGCCCGGACGATAAAGGGAGCTTTATTTCTTTTCTTCTTCACCATTAAAGTTAATCGTGGTTAGTCGGCTAGCTTCCATTTACCATTAACGCATAACATCAAATTCAAATGACCTCTCCGAATACCCAAAAGTCTTTAGATCATAGACACGCTCTGCATAATGGACATGATTTTTTTGATCAATCAATACGACGGTCGAGCATCGGGATCCGTAATTAGGCGTTTTAATAAACATCGAAGACAATGCTCGTTCGCGTTCAAGCCCTATACCCGTATCAGGCAGTTGACTATCAATCGCCGTTTCACTGTCATATAAAAATTCAAACAAGGTGTGAGGATGAATTTTAGTTTGATTCAGAATGGGCTGAAGTCCCTCCTTTCCACGCTGAACCTTTGGCCAGGGAGTGTCCAATAAATGATTACTGAGTCCATGAAGGCCTGGCGATATTTTTTTAAAGCCGTCTCCATAGTTTGAATAATAAAAAAGTTCATCGGCGGTGCCCACCAGTAAATTAAATCCATTGTAACGTTGCCCCTCCATTGCAACAACGTTGAGATACTCTTCCGCCTTCACGTCCCTTTCAAGGTAATCAGAAACAAGATTGCCGCGGGAGGGAGCAGCAGGATTGATATTTTTAGGGTCCCGGTAATTGGTTAGCAAACTGATCTTTCCGGAGGTTGTCATTGCCATCCATGTGCCCTGGGCTTCAAGATCACGACCTCCGACGATGCCTGGAAAATCCTTCCAATAATCAGCCGCAGCGGTTCGACGGTTATAAAATTCATCGCGATTGCCCGCGATGATAAGTTTATACGTTGGATGGCTATGAAGTGAAAAAAAGATTAGACACATGAGAGAATATGATAGTCAGATGAATGTTGAGCATTATTTAATCGCTACGCTCACCCACGCCTGAAGAGGGGCTATAACGAAACTACCAAACGCATCAAAGATTTCTTTTTGTACTATTTTGGAAATGGCCCCAAGCGCATCAGGTCCTTTATCGTTGATTTCTTTGAGAATCGGACTTCCTTCAAGCATTCCCTTTGCCGCTGAAACCGGAGATTCACTTCGACCTTCTTTCTTGACCAATTCAACGGTTACTGAAGAGAAGCCATTATCCAATGCCAGCGACTTTATGTATTCCGGATCGTAGATAGAAAATGGCACTCCGTAAAATGCCGGAGGAGTATTAGCAAAGAATTTCGTCACCTCGCGATTAGCTATGCTGGCAACTCCATTATTCTCTATTTTATCCCAGCTGTTGAAAAGAAAAGTTCCGCCTTTTTTTAATACACGATACGCTTCTTTGAATACTTTGGCTTTATCCGGAGCAAACATGATTCCGAATTGACAGACAACACAATCAAATGACTCATCAGGAAAAGGCAGCTCCTGCATATCGGCAACCAACCACTCGACCGACTGTTCAGTTACTTGTTTACGGGCGATGGCTATCATGTCAGGATTCAAATCCGTAGCAACGATCTTTACCTTGGGAGAAAACTTTTTGCTAAGGTGAAGTGTAACACGTCCAGTGCCGCAGGCAAGTTCAAGCAGCCTGCTTCCCGGTCTTGTGACACGTGAAGTCATATCAATTGCATAAGGCTCAAAAAACATAGGGCCAAGATACTGATCATAGTTTTGAGGAATTGATCCTGAAAATGCTGCATTGTTTGAGCTCATAGCTGTTGATTTAGTATTTGTTCGTCTTCTATCAAATTCTCATCAAACAATTCCAGTTGAGAGGGAAGCAACTGAAAACTTCTCCGATGGTACGGAGTGATTCCCAATTTCGTAATGCCTTCGCGGTGTTCGAGTGTTGGATAGCCAACGTTGGTACTCCACCCGTATCCTGGAAAATCGATGGATAGCTTATTCATCAGATCGTCCCGATACGTCTTGGCCAGAACAGACGCAGCTGCAATGGATTTATATTTGGCATCACCTTTAACAATGCATTCATAGGGAATCTCACCGTAAGGCTTGAATCTATTGCCGTCGATTAGCAAGAATTGAGGTATGATGGTTAGCTGATCCAAC
The DNA here is from genome assembly GCA_038229375.1 of Cytophagales bacterium. Classification (GTDB taxonomy): domain Bacteria; phylum Bacteroidota; class Bacteroidia; order Cytophagales; family Cyclobacteriaceae; genus ELB16-189. Next base: position 105,412 of record JBBRON010000002.1, read on the forward strand.
GCCAAATGCATGGCTTTGAATGACGCATTCAAAATATTCATTTCGTCGATTTCCGTATGACTTACTTCGGCCACCGCCCAGGCCAGAGCGTCGCGCAAAATATCCTCGCGTACAGTCAACCGGTCTTCTCTTGAAAGTTGCTTAGAATCATTCAATAGCTTGTGCCTGTATTTCTTCGGAAGAATTACTGCCGCCGCCACTACAGGACCTGCCAGACAGCCCCGGCCCACCTCATCGCAGCCGGCCTCAATCAAATCCCTGGTAAATGAGCTTTTGAGCAATCTGATTTACTTTACTGCGAGTTTACGATGTCTCTTCCAAAGTTCCGTCTTTAAGTGTTGTTTTTTGTAGTCAAAATCTGAATTTTGAACAACTAACGATACGCCCTTGAGCAACGACAGTAAAACATCCTGGCAAACCGTTTCATCTGCGGTGAAGTACGACAATGCATGGATCAATGTGACGGAGTACCAAGTGATCAATCCGGGAGGCAAACCGGGAGTCTACGGAAAAGTTCATTTCAAAAATAAAGCTATTGGTATAATTGCCCTTGACGATCAAAAAAATACATGGCTTGTGGGTCAGCATCGCTATCCACTGAATGAATGGTCGTGGGAAATCCCGGAAGGAGGAGGCCCGATCGGTGGAGATGTACTTGCATCCGCTAAGCGAGAATTAAAAGAAGAGACAGGGCTCACTGCTTCGCGATGGACACAAATAATCCGGACACATTTATCTAACTCTGTTTCCGATGAAGAAGGATTTATTTTTCTGGCAGAAGGACTAACGGAAGGAAAAATAGAACTTGAAGACTCGGAAGCTGATATGAAAGTTTGGAAACTTCCTTTTGCCGAAGCGCTGGAGATGGTACTGAATGGAAAGATAACGGATAGCTTGAGTGTGATGGGGGTACTGCGAGTAGCAAGGACTATGGGTGTTTAACTTCAACATTCGGCGTTCAAAACACGATGTTGGTGATTTAGAAATCTTACTATCGAACATTAAACGCCGAATGACGAATGCCGAAGCAGAGCTAGTTAAAGGTGCAGCAACTAACTACAACTCTTATTACATTTGCCGCTCAATTCAAAATGAGTGCTGTCCAACTATAGATCAGAAATAAATACCAGTTTCAAACTCGCCTACCCCGTAATGCTGAGTCAACTCGGCCACGTAATGATGGGGGTGTCTGATAATGTGATGGTTGGGCACCTGGGTGCGAAGGAACTTGCGGCAGCAGGACTGGCAAACGTAGCATTCAATGTTCTAATGCTTTTTGGCATTGGCGTGTCCTATGCCATTACACCTTTGGTTGCTACGGCTGATGGCGAGAAAAATATTTTCAACATAAATGAGACATTGCGACATGGCCTGGTGATTAATGTGGCGACAAGTCTTGTGCTGGTAACAATCGTCTTCTTTGGAAAAAATATCCTTTATCACATCGATCAACCCGCCGAGGTGGTTGGCCTGTCTATCCCTTACCTCGAGATAATAACATTTTCACTGATACCCGTACTGATCTTTCAAACCTTCCGTCAATTTTCCGAAGGCCTGTCCAATACCTGGATCCCAATGATCATGGTACTTGGATGCAATGTTGTCAACATCATATTAAACTATGTGTTGATCTACGGCCACGCAGGTTTTCCAAAGCTGGGCTTGAACGGAGCAGGCTGGGCAACATTTACTTCGCGAATTATCATGGCAGCAGGACTGGCAGCATTTATTTATTTTGTGCCTCGGTTTCGTAAGTATCGCCCCGGATTTGCCATAGGCAACTATTCACGCGAGCTCTTTAATAAAATGCTTCACATCGGAATCCCGGCCGGGCTTCAATTCATCTTTGAAGTTGCTGCGTTTGATTTTTCCCTCGTGATGATGGGATGGCTCGGAACAACCGCGTTGGCTGCTCATCAGATTGCCATCAATCTTGCAACGATAAGTTATATGACCACATCCGGACTTGCGGCAGCAGCAGCGATTCGAGTCAGTCACGAATTGGGCAAACGCGATATTCCTGCGTTGCGAAAATCAGCCTTCGTATTGCTGGGCCTTGCTCTTAGTTTCATGACTGCCTGGGGAATCCTATTTATCGCAGCTAAAAATTTCCTTCCACATCTTTATATCGATGACATGGAAGTCATCACACTTGCCGGTCCCCTGATCATTATAGCAGGATTGTTTCAATTGTCTGATGGCATGCAAGTCGTAGTGATTGGTGCATTACGAGGCCTCCGCGACGTAAAAATTCCATCTGTGATCATCTTTATCTCGTATTGGATCATTGGATTACCCCTGGGATATTTTCTGGGATTTCATACCTCCCTTGGACCCGTTGGAATCTGGACAGGATTGTTGGTTGGGTTGACGTTGACGGCAACGGCGATGGTGTGGAGATTCAATCGACTTTCTAACCGACTGTTAAGTGAGGCTGAAAATTGAAAATGGAAAGTTAGTGCTGCCCAGCTGAAAGCCTTCAAACTTCAATTTTCCAACCTCAACTTTAAACTCTATATTCACCTTCACCACTCCATTTTCGATTCCCATGGAAGAGCCCGCGCGACCCGTACGAAATTCTCAGGTTACTATTACCGAACTAATGGTTCCGTCCTACGCCAACTTCGGTGGCAAGATTCATGGAGGTACGTTGCTTTCGTTAATGGATAAAGTTGCCTATGCGTGTTCCAGCAAACATGCTGGCACCTATTGCGTGACGGTATCAGTTGATAGAGTTGAATTTCTTCAGCCGGTGGAGGTAGGTGAACTTGTCTCCATGCATGCTTCAGTGAATTATGTTGGGCGGACATCATTGATAGTGGGGATACGCGTGGAGGCACTCAATGTAAAGACAGGATTTATAAAGCACACCAATTCTTCATTTTTCACGATGGTCGCAAAAGGGGACGATGACAAACCTTATGTTGTGCCCAAGCTCATCCTCGAAACTAAAGAAGACGTTAAACGCTTTATCGAAGCGATGCGGGTACGCGAGATCAAGGCAGCCATGAAAGAGCAAATGGATGATGCCCGGTCTAGCATTGACATTGACCGTGCCGGCGAATTGTTAAATAATGAGCGTTGCATTTTGAAACTCATTTAATGGAAGAACAGGCTACTCACACTAAAGAAACACCACAATGGCTCAAGCATCTTCAGGAAAATTCCTGGGAGGCGGAGATATTGATTTCGGGTGGGGCTATTTTCTCACTCTTTCAACTTGCGGATGGTTTAATAGGAGCATTGGACTACATCAAGGAGGCCATGCCCTTTGCCGGGTTGAACTTTGGCTTTGTCTTAATAATGACTGCTGTACGAGGCGTTACGATCTGTTTTGTTATTCACCTTATTCTGCGGGGACTGTGGATTGCTCTTGTATGTCTGAACAGTGTATACCCCGATGGAATAAACTTCAATAAAATAAAATTAACGGGTCGCTACCTTGAGCAAGCCAAAAAAGCTGACCTTCAAAAACAAATCTTAAGATTAGATAACCTCAGTGCTCTCATTTTCTTTGCGTCTTTTCTGTTTATCGTCATAATCATTGGAATAATAATCGTTTACGGAGTCACGATGTACCCAATGAATTTACTCGTAAAGTCTGACGTTTGGCTTGATCGGGTGTTTTTGATTTTTACGTCGCTGGGATTTATCTATTTACTGGATTTTATTTTATCAGGGCCGTTAAGAAAAAGCAAAGTAATAGGTCAAATGTATTTTCCAGTTTTTGCTTTCTTTAATACTTTCAGCTTAGGTTATTTCTATCGGCCCCTTTTGCAAGTGATTTCAACCAATATTAATCGATGGAAGGCAGGCGCCTTTCTGGTAGGGTTGTTTGTTGCCGCTGGCCTCCTTGCCTTTGTCTCTCTCCAACGATCTTTCAGGCAAGCCAATATTCTGGACAGACGGGCGTATGCTGCCTCCGACAATATAATTTTCACAGGTGACGATTTCTATCTGGATCACATTCCAAATGGGACTAAAGTAAGACGAGCCGCTATCCAGTCGGATTTTGTCAAAGACGATTATGTTCGCCTGTTCGTGCCCTATTTTGGACAGTATGATGAATTTATAGCCTCCGAAAATAAAAACACCCTTTCGGAAGTTGTTGCGGTCTCGATAAATGAATCGTTAGTCGAAAAAATTGAATGGTTTGAATATCGACGATTCGAATCCAATCAAAGAGGAATTATTGCTTATTTGCCAATTATGCTCTTGGCCAAAGGGAAAAACCAACTTTCTATCCGAATCGCCGGCGTGACCTACCCTAATAATCGAGATACACTCGTGATTCCCTTCTGGAAAGAATAAACCAAATCACCTTTCAACACACTTTATTGGCAACACCCTGAAAATAAACAATATATTACCATCCAGTACTCAAACATTAAACCGTCACCTTAACCTTTCCTACTAATGAAAATCTTTTTGTCCGTGCTGCTTGTTCTTGTTTTGCAGACTTCCTTTGCACAATATCCCTTGGTCCTGACACAACGCGATCAGGCCAAAGTAATCGATGAGCTTCTCGATGACCGCCTGCGCACTCTCCTTCCTACGCTGATGCGCCGGGAGGGGTTTGATATGTGGGTTATCATCTCTCGTGAATACAACGAAGATCCCGTAATTAAAACATTGTTACCTGCTAACTGGATGGCCGCCCGCCGCACTACTATGCTTGTGGTTTTTGACAAGGGAACAGAACTGGAATATCTTGCTGTTGCGCGGTATGATGTTGGCAAAGTCTTCAAGCGCGCCTGGGAACCTGATGCAAATCCAGATCAGTGGGCTCAGCTTGGAAAATTGATTGCAGACCGGAATCCGAAAAAAATCGGCGTCAACAAAGCTCCATCCTGGGGACATTCTGATGGATTGACTTCAAATGATTATGACAATCTCATACGCGTGCTGCCAAAGGCATTACAGCCTAAAATTGTGTCGGCAGAAAAACTGTCCGTCGGCTGGTTGGAGACTCGCACTGAAAAAGAGATGGTGATCTATCAGCAGATATGCCGCATTGCACACACCATCATAGCGGAGGGATTTAGTGATAAGGTAATACAGCCAGGAGTTACCACTACAGAAGATGTAGTATGGTGGTATCGTGAAAAGATCAAGGAACTGAAACTTGACACATGGTTTCATACATCTGTTGATATCCAGCGCGACGAGCCGGCAGCAATAACGGCAAAGCGTCCCTGGCCGCCGATAATCCAACCAGGCGATTTCCTTTGGGTGGATTTTGGCATCACGTACTTAAGATTGAATACGGATACACAACAACACGCTTACATCCTGAGGCCAGGTGAAACAGAAGCGCCTGAATACTTACGGAATGCTTTAAAGAAAGGAAATCGCTTGCAAGATATTCTGACATCAAATTTTAAAGAAGGTAGAACGGGTAATCAGATCCTTGCCGATTCGCGCAAGCAGGCTATTGCTGAAGGCATCACTCCTTCAATATATACACACCCAATCGGGTTCCACGGTCACGCTGCCGGATCAACGATTGGTCAATGGGATCAGCAAGGTGGCGTTGGCGCTACGGGTGATTATCCTCAGCATTTACGCACGGCTTATTCAATCGAATTAAATTGCTCGGTCAATATTCCTGAATGGAAAAAAGAAGTAAGGATCCAATTGGAAGAGGATGGCTATTTTGATGAGACGGGTTTTCGCTATATTGATGGCCGGCAAACCGAACTCATTTTAATACCTAAACCAATTGCAAACGCCAGATGATCCCAACACTTCGGGGCAGAAACCCGGAGCCATTATGAGATTGTTACGAGGAATACACACTGCCTATGGCTCCTTTGTATTCCTCGCTCTTTTTTTAATATTCTTCGTTCCACTGCTTGTACCAATACTGTTTCCTGAAAAATTCTCCTGGGTGGGTATTATCAACCGCTGGTGGGCCAAACTGCTTTTCATTTTTGTTGTCCTCCCTTACAAAGTAGAAAGTCGCACAAAACTCGATCCACTTCGCCAGTATATTTTTTGCCCGAATCACTTTTCATATTTGGATATTCCCACAATGGGTCTTAATCCTGTCAACACTGTATTCGTTGGGAAGAATGATATGAAAAAGGTACCCTTGTTCGGGTTTATGTATGGCAAACTTCACATAACGGTCGATCGGAACCGTCTCAAAAGCAGATATGATTCGTTCGTTAATTCACGTCGCGCTATTGATGCAGGAAAAAGTTTGGTATTCTACCCTGAGGGAGGTATTTATACGAAAAACGCTCCCGAAATGGTATCTTTTAAGGACGGCGCCTTTCGCCTTGCGATCGAAAAACAAATACCTATTGTACCCGTCACGATTCCCTACAATTGGATAATTTTGCCACCCAATGAGTTTTTGCTGAGACAGGGGAACGTCCGTGTGATCTTTCACGAGCCAGTTGAAACCAAAGGCATGACTCTTGGTGACACTGATCAATTAAAACAGACAGTTTTCAAAACAATAGAACAAGAGCTAAGCACGTTTGAGAGATGAAAATAGACAGGGACTTACTTGATAAAATAGCTCACCTTTCACGTCTGGAGTTTGATGAGAAGGATGCTGCCAACGTCATGAAGGAAATGAACGACATCGTTGCGTGGGTTGAGCAACTCAATGACGTGAACACCGATGGCGTTGAGCCATTGACCACGATGAGCCATGAGATCAACGCGCTGCGTGAAGACGAAGTAAAGCCACATCTTGACCATAACAAAGCTCTGCTCAATGCCCCAAAAAAGGACGCCGACTATTTTCGAGTTCCAAAGGTGTTGGAGTAACGTCAACAATCAAGCATGTACATTCTGAAATTCTGGAAAGCCTGGCCACCCATTTATCAACGGCTATGGTGGATAGCATTGGTTATGTTCATCGCCTCTTTGGCAATTGCCGTCGCAGCCTGGATTGAACAACCGGCGCCCGTATTCACCTGGCAGCAACTACAGGAATTACGTCGGGAGGAAATCTCTATCTACAATGTTGACGTTGGCGGTATTGACATTCCTGTCATGACAGAAAATTATATTTTATTCGAACGATGGCTTGGCATGCCCATTCAATTGAACGGAACGGCGATAGACATTTATCTTTTTCTTTTTACTGGCGCGTTTATAATGCTGATGGCATTGCTGTCGGTCCTTCCCCGCTTCTGGTTCATGATAGGCGCAGGCATTTTACTCTTCATATTAGCAAGCTTTCAATTTGAAACACTGGGAATTTTTGGTTTAGAGAACAAGCTGCCAACTATTTTCGCGCTGATCGCGTGGATGACGCCGGGTCTTTACTTTCAGTTTTCGAAAACCGGCGCTTCTTTAAAAGAGCGGATCCTGGTATTCTTTATCGTTACCATCGTTTTGGGATTAGTGATCGCAAATTTTTCAAATGCACTTCAACCTCTCCGCTCGCTCGCGATCAATACGATTCCCGCATCGATTGTTTTGATAGTAGTGTTTATCATTCTCGTTGCTCATGAGATCGCGGCTTCATTTGTGTCACTCGTGGGAAATGGGACCAGTAATTCCAAAAGCTCTCGACATTACTTCATCCTTAGTGGAATCTATCTTGCTAACCTTTGGCTGGCTTATCTCGAGAGGATAAATGTAATCGAGTGGGCTTTTACCATTCCACCGATTTTACTGTTAATGATATCAGGGATTCTTGGCCTTTGGGGGATTCGTCAACGGCAATTTCAGTATGAAAATATAATATCTTCCGATCCATTTGCCGTACTTTTCATTGCATCGCTCGGCACTATTTCATTTGGTGCAATAGGCTATTTTATCGTTTCGTCCAATGATGTCGTCCTACTCTCGTTAAGCGATCTGATCCTTTATGCACATATCGGTTACGGTATGATATTCTTGACGTATGTGATTGCAAACTTCTTGCCAATGCTGGCGGCCAATTACCAAGTTTATCGGGTATTGTATAAACCTACCGCCATGCCATACTTTTCCTATCGCATTGCCGGATTGATTTTTACCCTCGCCATACTTTTTTATAACAATTGGATTGTACCCGTCAACCATTTCCGTTCCGGTTATTATACATCTATGGGTGATTTATATACTCTGGAAGGCAACTCAACACTGGCTACAGGCTATTACAGCAGGGCTTATTTCTACGCTACCTACAATCAACATGCGGCAACTGCACTCGCTGAACTGGAGGCGCTAAAAAACAATTCATCAAAACAAAAAAAATATCTTGATGGCGCAAATTCATACCGGCAAAATGAATTCACGGAGGTCGCTGCAGCAAATACTTTTTCCGAAAGGCCCATTGACGAGATAATAACCTTGCAAGAAGCGAAACGACGCCTGCCAAAAAGCGGGATAGTAAAAAACAACCTTGGTCTTGCCTATTTACGACTGGGACTAATTGATTCTGCTTACCTGCTCTTTAATCAAGCAAAGAAGAATAAACTCACAGAAGCTTCAGCTGAAATGAATCTCGTTGGCCTATTTGCGGAAAACAAATTAATAGTCAACACTGACTCAATTTATCGGCACCTTGGAAAGGAACAAGATCGGGTGAAAAGCAATGTTGTCGCAATCGCGAACGGGCAGAGCACTACAATGGATATACCTGCCGACTTACCTAAAGACTCTCTTCTTGATCTTTTCTCGGCTTCCTTTATCGGAAACTACATTACTAATCACGTCAACAAACCAGACACAACTTTCCTTGGACACTGTGTGCGGCTTGCCCGCAAAAAAGAAAATAGACCTTTTGCCGAAATAATTCTAGTGCCGGCTTCCAAAGCTTTTTACGCAGCCGGGCAGATAAGCCGTGCTATCGCATTACTTCAGGAGGCATCATTCACATCAGGTAAGGTAGGAACTCACAACAGCACAACGGCGTTGTGGCTTCTCGATCAGGGCAAACCAGACATAGCACTTCTGAATTTGAATCACACGGCGTACACCTCCGCTCAATCTCCATTCGTAGCGGCTGTTACGCTTACCGAAGTCGGGAAAATTAATGAGGCTATCCTTGCCTGGGATACTCTTCATTACAACAAAGACACTTTGCTTCGGGCAACGAGTGAAAGTATGAAGCGGGTGTTGGCTGGACCGGTTGCAGGGTATGCCGGTTTTACCGATAAAGAAAAGTATAAGTACCTCCGTTATCGGATTGCTCAGGAAGACTCTACACAATTTAACAGTTTGCTTAATCAGATTTCAAGTGAAGACTTAAAAGCGAAAGCGATCTTTGACCGATCCAAAAAATGGTTCGACCGGGATGAAATCTCAAAAGCTGCCTACACCTACCTCAAGATTCAGGGGCTTCACCTTACCGACCTCGAACTGTTTGCCAAAATCAAATATTACGAATTACGACTTCTCTCGGCACAGGGAAAGTGGTCTGCTATAGAAACACAAATTAATAAAGGGCTTATGTTCGGTCCATATCTCGAGACAGAACGCATCTATTTTGAAGGGCTGATATTTGCGGCAGCTGGAGACACAGTCAAGGCTGCGAAGAACTTCGAATGGCTTGCCCGCAACAATCCATACTTTGATGAAGGGATAGTAACCGCGGCAGCATTTTTCAAGGATCATGGGGCAGATAAAAGGAAATCCTATAAAATCCTGTCCGAGGCTCTTCAGGCAAATCCAAGCTCAATAAAAATCCTGAAGGCATATATCCCGGAGGCAAAGGCCAGTGAATACACTGAGTACGCTTCCAGCGCACTTCAAACGCTCAAAGCACTGATTTCCACTTCTGCTTATAGGAGCTTTGTTGAACAAAATCGGCTTTCGGCCCTGCCGTTTCAATGACGGTTATTCTTTACATTTGCCCACCTTATTTTCAAAAATCACTATGGATTTAAAGAAAGTTCCCCTTAACGATATTCACGAGAAACTAGGGGCCAAGATGGTTCCTTTTGCAGGTTTTAATATGCCAGTTCGCTACTCTTCTGATCTGGAGGAGCATATGACGGTAAGGAACGGAGTTGGAGTGTTTGATGTATCGCACATGGGCGAGTTTACAGTAAAAGGTCCGCAGGCACTTGATCTTATTCAACGAGTAACGAGCAATGATGCGAGTAAACTCATCGATGGACAGGCACAATATTCGTGTCTGCCAAATGAAACCGGTGGCATCGTGGATGACCTTATTGTATATAAGTTGAAGGACGACGATTATGTGCTGGTTGTCAATGCTTCTAACATCGAGAAAGACTGGAACTGGATTTCAAAATTCAATACGAAGGGCGCAGAGATAAAAAATGTGTCTGATGATACGTGTCTGTTTGCGGTACAGGGGCCAAAAGCTGTTGGCGTGTTACAAAAACTTACAAAAACTGATCTTTCAACCATACCATACTATCATTTCGCGATCGGGGAATTAGCCGGTATTACAAATATTTGTATAAGCAATACAGGATACACAGGCGCCGGTGGATTCGAGATTTATTGTTCTGCAAAGGATGGTGTTAACGTGTGGAACGCTATTTTCGAAGCAGGAAAAAGCGTCGACATAAAGCCAATTGGATTGGGCGCGCGCGATACACTGAGACTGGAAATGGGCTTTTGCCTTTATGGAAATGATATTGATGACACTACCTCACCACTTGAGGCCGGCCTGGGATGGATCACAAAGTTCACAAAAGAGTTTACGAATTCGACATTCCTGAAAAAACAAAAAGAAGAAGGCGTAAAGAAGAAGTTGGTGGGATTTAAAATGATTGACAAAGGAATTCCGCGTCATGATTATCCGATAAAAGACCTTACCGGTAACGTGATTGGAAAAGTTACCTCTGGCACTATATCACCCGTTTTGGGAATTGGAATAGGATTGGGGTATGTTACCATTGAGAACTCAAAACCCGGATCTTCCGTTTTTATTGACATTCGTGGAAAAGGATTGAAGGCTGAGGTCAACAAACTACCCTTAATTTAATCGTCAAATGAAATCAATTGACGTTTGCCTCAGCCCCGAGTTAATGCACCTCTATGATGTGAGGGATCGCACCGTTGTGGTGGTTGATATTCTTCGTGCTACTTCCTGCATGGTTACTGCCTTCGCCCATGGCGTAGAGAGCATAACTCCTTTTGCAGATCTCACTGCGTGTCAGGCTATGAAAGGGAAAGGTTACATCACCTCCGGCGAACGCGACGGCAAAAAAGTGGATGGTTTTGATCGCGGCAATTCCCCTTTTGAATACATGGGAGAGGATATGCTCGAAAAGAAAATTGCCTTTACCACTACTAACGGCACACAAGCCATTGAAAAAGCAATAGGCGCTAAGAAAATTGTAATAGGGTCGTTCCTGAATCTTTCTTCTGTTGTCAAATATCTTCTCTTTGGAGAAAACAGCGTATTGATTATCTGCGCAGGATGGAAAGGCAAAGTAAATCTTGAGGATACACTTTTTGCAGGAGCCATTATGGAGAAATTAAGAAATCACATAGAGCCTGACTGTGATGCTCCCCTCGCTGCCCAACATCTTTACAACCTAGCGAAAGATGACATGGTTAAGTTTTTAAGCAATTCATCACACGTCAAAAGACTCAACAGACTAAATATTCAAAAGGACATTGAATTTTGTCTGACACCAGATCAGTATTCGATAGTACCTGTGATGAATGAAGGGAAGCTGACGATTAAGTAGGCGTTGTACAACCGCCAACTTCAGCCCGCTAATAGCCGGATGAATGGCGAAAGTGGCAGATATCTTCACAAACGGGACGAATGCCGCCCCGACGTAGGATCGGCAGCAACGGAATTCGTTCGTTCCAACCAGTCCTCATTTCACAAAAAAATCATTTACTTTACTCCTCGCTTCTTAAAAATCTCTTAACATGAAAATAAAACTGTTCTTTATCCTACCGCTATTGGTGTCGTCTGCAGTGTACGGAATCAACACAACTGATACCCGCTTGCTATCACAGCCGGCTATCAGTGCCAATAACATTGCATTTATTTATGCCGAAGACTTGTGGGTAGCAAACGCCGACGGCTCGCAACCACGGCGATTAACAGTTGACGAAGGCATCGAATCGAATCCGATGTTTTCCCCTGACGGCAAACTCATCGCCTTCAGCGCACAATACGATGGAAATACAGATGTATATATAGTGCCTGTAGAAGGTGGGGTTCCAACACGCCTTACCTGGCATCCTGGTGCAGATAATGCAAAAGGCTTTACGCCTGATGGTAAAAGTGTATTATTTACGTCTCAACGTTCTGTCTTTACCAATCGCTATGCACAACTATTTACAGTACCCATTACAGGAGCGTTCCCTACACAACTTGAAATTCCAAATGCGTTTCACGCATCGTATTCTCCTGAAGGAAAATCAATAGCCTACACACCACTGGCGGATGCTTTCAAACAATGGAAAAATTATCGCGGTGGAAGCATCTCCACGATCTGGTTATTTTCATTTCAGGATAAGTCAGCTGTAAAAATTCCACAGGCTGATGGTGGCAACAACGACGTCGGTCCGATGTGGCTTGGCAACAAGATTTATTTCCGCAGCGACCGGAATGGTGAATTCAATTTATACTCATATGATGTATCAACAAAAGAAGTAAAGCAACTTACCACATTTGCCGATTTCCCGCTTATCAATATGTCGACAGGAAGCGGTAAGATCATTTTCGAACAGGCTGGTTATCTGCACACATTCGATGTTACAAGCAACAGCTCTAAAAAAATTACCGTGGGCATTGCTGCTGACCTTCAGGAACTGCGTCCAAGATTTGTAAAAGGACCGGCATATATCCGAACAGGAAATATCTCAGCGACCGGTTCCCGTGTGGTGCTTGACTTCCGTGGAGATATCATAACCATCCCAGCAGAGAAAGGAGATGCCCGCAACCTTACCATGACAACCGGCGTTCATGAAAAGTCACCGGCATGGTCTTCCGATGGCAAATCAATCGCTTATTTCTCTGACGCCTCCGGAGAATATGAACTACACATTAAGGCTCAGGATGGAAAGGGGGAAGCAAAAATCTTCAAACTCAACGGAACAGGATTTTATGCCTTTCCAAAATGGTCGCCCGACAGCAAGAAGATCACGTTTGTAGACAACGGAAGAAATCTTTACTTACTTGATATTGCAACAGGTGTCAGCAAGAAAATAGATTCAGATGAGCTTTACGCTCCAGGCGCATTCCGCGAACTGCATGGCGACTGGTCAACGGACTCAAAATGGATTGTTTACACAAAAGTGCTGGATACCAATTTCAAAAAAATATTCATGTATTCACTCGAGCAGGGCAAATCATTCCCTGTAACAGACGGATTGAGTGACGCCACCGGCCCGATATTTGATACCACCGGCAAGTATTTGATCTTCACAGCTTCTACAAATGCAGGCCCGGTTGTCAATTGGTTCGATCAGTCCAACAACGATATGAGGTCTACCAACTCAATCTATCTTCTCACCCTGCAGAAAGAAACATTGTCTCCATTCGCAAAGGAAAGTGATGAAGAGGAAATTAAAACTGAAAAAACAGAAGTATCCAAGACTGACGAAAAGGCTAAGAAAGAAACACCGGCACCTGAGAAGAAAGCAGAGTCAATGAGAATTGATTGGGACGGCATTCAAAACCGCATCATTGACTTCCCGATCAAAGCAGGAAATTTTTCTGACCTGAACATGGGTAAGGATGGCGAGCTCCTTTACGTTTCCAGCAAGGAGGACGGCACCAGCACGTTGCGCAAGTATGATATGAAAAAACGCAAAGACACAGACGTAATGGAACTTGATGGGTATGAACTTTCTGCCGATGGCAAAAAGATGCTGTACGTAAGCGGTGGTGGTAAAGTCTGGGGCATCAGTGCCGCTGGTGAAAAGCCCGAAGCCGGAAAAGGGATTCTAAACGTTGCGGATGTTCAGGTGAAAATTGATCCTATTGCAGAATGGCCGAACATCTTCAATGAATCCTGGCGCGTGAACCGCGATTATTTCTATGATCCCGGAATGCACGGTGCTGACTGGCCAGCGATGAAAAAGAAGTATGCTGCATTTCTTCCGGACCTTGCCTGCAGGAGTGATCTGAACAATGTAATTCAATGGATGTGTAGTGAGCTCGCTGTAGGTCACCATCGCCTAACAGCGCTCGGAGAAAAATTAAATAACCCAGCAACGGTGCCTGGCGGATTGCTCGGTGCGGACTACACCATCGCCAATAACCGTTATCAGATCAAAAAAATCTATGGCGGACTGAATTACAATCCGAACCTTCGCTCACCTTTGACAGAGCCAGGTGTTAATGTAAATGTCGGTGATTACATTCTCGCGGTGAATGGAAAAGACGTACTGGCTACCGAGAACCTTTTTAAATTCTTTGAGGCAACTGCCGGAAAAATTACTGATCTCACAATTAGCAGCAGCCCAAGCTACACTGGGTCACGCGTGGCAACAGTCGTGCCGGTTGAGAATGAAGCCGCACTTCGCAACCGCGACTGGGTAGAAGGCAACCTCAAAAAAGTGAATGACGCTACTAACGGCCAGGTCGCTTATGTTTATGTGCCGAATACTGCTGGATTAGGTCATGAGTATTTTAAACGTTACTTCTATCCACAAGCCAACAAGAAAGCGGTCATCATAGATGAACGATTCAATGGTGGTGGCCAGCTGGCGGACTATTATATAACACTTCTGCAGCAACCTTATCAGGCTCATTGGAACATGCGTTACGGCAAGGATCTGAAATCACCAAGCGGTTCGATACAAGGTCCTAAAGTGATGATCATTGATGAGACAGCAGGCTCAGGTGGTGACATGCTTCCATGGATGTTCAGAAAATTCAAAGTCGGACCTATTGTAGGTAAGCGTACGTGGGGCGGTCTTGTAGGTATTCTTGGTTTCCCTGAATTCCTTGACGGTGGCGGCGTTACAGCACCCAATGTTGGTATCTGGACTAAAGATGGATTTGTTGTTGAAAATGTTGGCGTAGCTCCTGATATCGAAGTAGAACAGGTTCCTTCCGAGGTAATCAAGGGAAATGATCCACAGCTGCAAAAGGCAATTGAAGTGGTGATGGAGGAGCTAAAGAAAAATCCACAAGTGGAACCAGCGAGGCCGGCGTATCCGGTGAGAGTGAAGAAGTAGCCAGGTCTTTGTGCGTGTTCTTAACCAATAATCGATGGACACTTTTTTCATCTTAAAGGAAAAATATTGCTTCGTAGGATACGGAGCAATATTTTCCTTTGTTAGCCCTTGTTGGTATTTTTCACGAACATGTTCGATAAACGCTCTCCACTATTTTATGAGTCAGGCTTTTGGTGAAAAACACCAGAAACGGCTCGCCATAACCTGATAACTATTTCGGTTCATAGACAATTTTTCCACCCACGACCGTTGCCAGCACTTTCACATCCCTGATTTTTTCAGGAGCGATAGTGAGAATGTTCTGATCAAGAATTAAAAAATCAGCGAGCTTGCCTTTTTCAAGCGAGCCTTTGATCTTCTCTTCGAACGATGCATAGGCTGCATTCATCGTGTAAGCCTTTAATGCTTGTTCTACCGTGATTTTTTCTTCTGGTATCCAGCCGTCAGGATTTTTGTCGTCAAGTGTACGGCGTGTGACGGCACCATAAATCCCTTCGAGAGGTGTTGGCGGAGCAACAAACCAATCACTTCCAAACGCTACTATCGCGTTGGCCTTCATTAATGAATTGAATGCATACGTTGTCTTTGCGCGTTCATGGTCAATGATTTGTTCAGCCCATCGGCCATCATCAATTGCGTGGTATGGCTGCATGCTGGCAATGACATTAAGTGCGGCAAACCGCGGAATATCTTTTGGCGCAATGTGTTGCACGTGCTCCATCCGGAACCTGCGGTCGCGTGGACCATTCTCTTTTCCAATTCGTTCATAAATATTCAGCAATGTATATATCGCTTTGTCTCCAATCGCATGGATCGTTACCTGCAAACCAGCTTTATCCGCAGCTGATGTCTGTTCATAAAGATCCTTGGCTGGAGTAATGAAAAAACCCGAATCATTTGGCGCGTCAATAAATGGCTTGAAAAATGCCGCCGTGTGCGATCCAAGCGAACCATCAACAAATCCTTTCAGCAATCCAATTTGCAACCATTTGTCACCCCGACCTTGCTTATCAATTTTGGCTTTCAATTCGGCCCAATCGCTCAAGCGTGTGCCGGCATATATTCTCGTGATAAGTTTGTTGGAAGACCTCGCACGCTCAAACGTCTCCATTCCATCGTACATGACATGAGTAGAGGTCACACCATTCGATGCAACATAGTTCATAGCCGCATACAATGCTCCATCCTCTTCCGCCGCGGAAGGAGACGGAACAACGGCATCAACATACGTCTGTGCATTGTCTTTAAAAACCCCTGTAACCTTTCCTTTCGCGTTTCTCACGATCGTGCCTCCGGGTACATCTTTTACCTTATCAGTAACAGAGGCCGCCTTCAACGCTGCAGAGTTTGCAAAGGCCATGTGGCCATCGGCACGGTTGACCCACACAGGATTATTTTGGGTAACCGAATCGACCCATTCTTTTTCAGGCAACTGACCTCCCCAATTCATGTGGTCCCAGTCGCCTCCTCGCAGCCAGGCTCCAGCAGGAAGTTTTGACGCATACTCCTTTATCCTTTTGATAAACTCCTCCTTCGTTTTAGCATCGCGAAGTATTACTGATGAAAGGCGAAATCCGCCCTCCACGAAATGGGTATGTGCATCAATAAATCCCGGTACGATTAACTTGCCTTCGTCGGCAATAAGTTTATTACTGTTATCACCTGCCCACTTTTCTATTTCATCTTTGGTGCCGATAGCAACGATCGAATCACCATTGACCGCCATGGCCTCAGCATATGGCGCAGCCGAGTTTCCTGTCCAAATCCTTCCCATAACAACCAGATCAGCTTTGGGATGTTTCGAACAGGCAATTGCCATCATAATAATAAAAACGTAAAAAAGTTTTTTCATTTTAAAGGAAATTTAAAGTCGTGAGTGGGTTTGTTCCAATCATTCAACCCGAATCTATAAATCTACTGTAGAATGATTCCAAATATTCAGTAATTTGAAAAAATATTTTAGGTGGCAACACCAAATGGCCATGACCCAATATCTTGCACCACAATCAAAAAATCATTCACTCCTGTTCATACTATTGATTGGTTTACTTTCCGTCAATACAGCATTCGGTCAAAAGACTGCGCTCCTTTGCAAAACTCTGATCGATGGCACAGGCAAAACAATTAATGACGCTGCGATCATTATTGAAGGCAATAAGATAATCGCCATTGAAAAGAAAAATAATATTCCAAAAGGAGTAACAGTCATCGATCTTGGAGAGTATACAATTTTACCAGGATTGATCGATGTTCACGTTCACCCTTTATCACCGGGCGATAATTATCAGAATTATCATCTTATGGGATCGTCAGCGTTTAAAGCGCTTGAAGGTTTAAAACGGGTTCAGGGCTTGTTGTCAGCAGGTTGGACCACTATACGTGTCGCCGGCGATGAGGATGTTGGCTATGCCCATTTCGAAATACGCAATGCTATTAACAAAGGATTATTTGTCGGACCGCGTATTTATGGCGCGGGTCATTATATATCGGTAACGGGTGGTGGTGGCGACATTAACTATTTATCATATGAGCAAAAAATTATTCCCGATGGCTTGATTGTCGACGGGCCAGAAGAAATGCGCAAAGCAGTTCGCGAAGAAATAAAATTCGGAAGTGATTGGATAAAGTTGATGGTGACTGGCGCGTTCATGACCGTCGGAGATAATCCGCAGAATGTTCATCTCAGCCCTGAGGAAATAAAAGTGGCCGTGGAAGAAGCGACGCGACATGACGTGTTTGTCATGGCTCATGCGCACGCTACCGATGGCATTAAGCAAGCAGTAAGAGCGGGCGTACGCTCCATTGAACATGGTTCGTATCTTGATGAAGAGGGCATGGATCTCATGATTAAGCATGGAACCTACCTGGTGCCAACGTTAACAATTGGATTATATTTTCAGGAAACCATTCCAGATAGCAAATCTCTAAGCAAGGCAATTGAATTAGGCAAAAACTCTAAAGACGGAAAAATGAATAATCTGAGGTTGGCGATCAGGAAAGGAGTTAAAGTAGCAGTCGGCACAGACTATGTGGGGTTCGCTCCAGAATTCTCAGCGCGCGAATTTGATGAGCTGGTTAAACTTGGAATGACGCCGATGCAAGCTATTCAGGCAGGGACGAAAGTAAATGCTGAACTTTTAAATAAAGATGAAGAGATTGGAACAATTGAAGTTGGAAAATTTGCAGACATTATTGCGGTGAAAGGCGATCCATTAAAAGACATTTCAGAATTGCAAAGAGTGAAATTTGTAATGATTGGAGGAAAGGTCGTTAAGAATGAGAAGTGATTTAGCTTCTGTCATCAAATAATTAATCGCTAATCCTCTAACCCTGCCCTCAACTTGGGATTTTGATGATGTCTATCCTTATCCCTTAGCGTTTTCTTTTCAATATTTTTTTGGAATGCTTCGGTGAGGTTGACACCTGTCTGATTAGCTAGGCAAATCACAATCCACAGCACGTCAGCTAATTCCTCACCCAGATCCTTGTTCTTATCCGATTCTTTCTCAGACTGATCTCCATATCGCCTTGCCATAATACGCGCCACTTCACCGACTTCTTCCGCAAGCAAGGCAGTGTTCGTCAATTCGTTAAAATATCGTACTCCATGCTCTTTGATCCACGCGTCGACTGTAGTTTGAGATTCTTGTAGAGTCATAAATGATTGTTAAAAAGTGCGTATCTGTTCATGCACGGTCCGAGGTGAGCTCGGGAGTACACGCGCGTCTTAAAGTTCCTCAAAATTAATATCCATCACCTCGTACTTTCCCCAACCTACAAAATCAAAGTGCCACCATTCTGAAGCATTTACCTTAAAGCCATTCCTCTCCATAACGCTGATAATCAGGTCACGGTTCTTTTTAATAAGGGGATTCTTTACCGGTGTTGTTGGCCAGGCGTCCTTGCTGAATGAATCATATTCCGTTGGCATCTTCAATTCCATTCCTGTCTTTATATCCACGATGGTCATGTCCAGGGCACATCCACGGTTATGGCGTGAACCTTTGTACGGCGAAGCAACATAGGTGGTATCATGATACTCTTCATAAAATTTCACGGTTGCCGCATAGGGACGATATGCATCGTGCATTTTCACCACCACTCCGTGTTTCTTGAACTCAGCCTGAGCTTTTTTCAATGCTACTGCAACTGGTCTTCGAGCGTAGGCCTTTGCCATATTGTAAATTTTCTTTCCAGTAAAATTATTGGCAGTAGAATAGCGAATGTCCATTATCATGTCAGGAACGAATTTCTCCAGATCCACAAGCTCGTTTTCAGGGTGTGCCTTTATACTTTCCTTGTACTCCTTGTAATTCATCGGCTTCAACCCGTACTTATTTTGGGCAATTGCAAGCAATGGAAGAAAAAACAAAATTATCAGCAACCTTTTCATATTTTTAATACTTACAATTTTTACTCCACCATTGCTGGCGTATTTCACCAACAGCCGATGAGAACACTAAACTATATGTTTATCTGATGAAAATACTGAAAAGAATTCTAATCGCACTTTTCTTGCTTGTAATTATAATCTTTATTGGAGGATACATCTACCTTCAGGGCACCGCTCCAAACTATTCCGGTGAGATTACCCTTAAGGGGCTAACAGACGAAGTTGAGGTTCGATATGATAGCTATGGCGTACCGCACATCAACGCTAAGAATGCTGACGATGCCTACTTTGCTCTGGGTTATGTTCATGCACAGGACCGTCTTTTCCAAATGGAAATGTTGCGCCGGGCAGCCAGCGGCAGACTTTCAGAAATTCTGGGAAAAGAGCTTCTATCCGTTGATAAACTTTTCAGAACACTGGGAATAAACGTATTTGCCGCGGAACACACTAAAAAATTCCTAAGCGCTGATACCTCTGCGTACCAACGCGCAGCATTCTCCTATCAAAAAGGGATCAATGAATTCATTCGTACCGGTCAGACACCGCTTGAGTTTTCAATCATTGGAATTCCAAAAACAGAATTCAAACCTGAAGATATTTATCTCGCCAATGGATTCATGGCGTTCGGATTTGCCGAAGGGATACGGGCTGATCCCGTTCTTGAAAAAATCAAAAAGGAACTCGGCCCTGCCTATCTGAGTGACCTCGCTGTAACAACTCCATCGAATGCCGTAAGGATTAAATCTTTCAAAGGCGCGCCTAAAAATCCTGTTGGCGATTCACTGATAACTTCAATAGGAAAAGCATTGGATAAAATTCCAATCCCGTTGTGGTCAGGAAGCAATGGCTGGGTTATCTCGGGTAGTCGCACTGAATCGGGTTTTCCTATTCTTGCAAATGATACCCACATCGGCTTTGCTCAACCTGCCGTCTGGTATGAAGCACAAATAGAATATCCCGGCTTCAGCATGTATGGTCATCACCTTGCGGGAATACCCTTCGCATTATTGGGCACCAACCAGTTTTGTGGTTGGGGTCTTACCATGTTTGAAAATGACGATACCGATTTCTTTATAGAAACTACCAAGCCTGACAATCCAGATCAGGTAAAATTCGGGGACACGTGGGAAGCCGTAATCTCCCGCGAGGAAATTATTAAAGTAAAGGGACAAGATGATGTAATAGTTTCAGTAAAGTCAACGCGTCACGGACCTATAATCAACGGGATCATAGAAAAATCCATTTCCACCAAAACACCTGTTGCGCTTTCGTGGATGTTGAATCACACTACTAACTATACCTTACAGGCTGCCTACCAGCTTAACCACGCAACAACGTTTTCAGAGGCAGAAAAATCTGCCAGATTATTCTCAGCCCCCGGATTGAATTTAATGTATGGTGATGTTGATGGAAATATTGCCTGGTGGGCTGTTGGGAAACTACCCAGTCGTCCTCCGAATTCAGATTCAAAATTCTTCCTCGACGGCTCTTCTGGAAAAGATGAATACCTCGGTATCTATGAGTTCTCTAAAAATCCAAAGTCTATCAATCCGCCAGTGGGATATGTTTATTCCGCCAACAATCAACCTGATACTGTTGACGGAGTACTGTATCCCGGATACTATTACCCATTCGGACGTTCCGGTCGAATTATGGAACTCGTAAGCGCTGATAAAAAATGGACGATCGAAGAAACCAAAAAGGTAAATCTTGACGCCACCTCAATTATGCATCCGGAGATTGCAAAAGAACTAGCAACCATACTTAAAAAATCAGATAAATCTGAATTCGCAACCGTGATTACTCTACTCGAAAACTGGAACGGCGATCATCAACTGACGGATACCGCGCCCTCTGTTTACTATAACCTTCTCTCACAAACATTATCTATGGCAATGAAAGATGAGCTGGGTGCTGATGCTTCTAACACATTGATTGGTAGCACCGTTGTAAAGAATTCTTATCACAAATTTATTAGCAACGAAAATTCGCCGTGGTGGGATAATGTAAGGACAAAAGATAAGAAGGAAACCAGAAGTGACATCGTTGAACAAGCTGCTTTGAAATCGATCGCCCTCCTGAATACAACAAGTGGCGACAAACCGGATTCCTGGACGTGGGGTAAGATTCACACCATTACTCACAAACACGTTTTAAATGCTGTGAAGCCATTGAACAAATTCTTTAATGTCGGACCATTTCCTGTTTATGGCGGAGATGAGGTTATTAATAATATGGATTTTGAACTGGATACTACAGGATATTATCCGGTTAACAGCGGACCTGCTCTTCGCAAGATTACTGACTTCTCTGACATCAATAGTGGAATTACGGTTTCCCCTACCGGCCAATCCGGCAATGTGATGAGTCCGCACTATAACGACCAGGCAGAAATGTTTAACACGGGACAATTCCGACCGATGTGGATGAATCAGGAATCTGTTAAAGCAAATACGAAGAACCTCCTTTTATTAAAACCCTGACCTTCGGCCTGCAATTGCAATCTAAAAAACCTGTATCTTCATTAAAACAACAATTATGAATCAACAGCCTACCCCCTACATGAGCGCTGAGGAAGCGATCAGCGAAACACAACGCTTCATGACGAAAGTCTATGGCTGGATGTCATTCGCATTAATCATCACCGGCCTGGTTGCCCTGTACACTGCTGGATCACCCGAGCTGATGGGAATGATATTCGGTAGTCGATGGTCATTATTAGGTATTCTATTATTTGAATTTGCCATGGTTGCCGCCCTTGCCGGATGGGTAAGCAAGATGTCGGCGTCTACAGCGACTCTTATTTTTATTCTATACTCTGCATTGAATGGCCTTACCCTCTCAGCGATCTTTGTGGTCTATACAGCAGAATCACTTGCCTCAACATTCTTCATCACAGCTGGTACCTTTGGCATCATGAGTATTTATGGATACACCACTAAAAGCGATCTCTCAAAGTGGGGAAACCTACTCTTCATGGGTTTGATTGGAGTTGTACTTGCTTCTGTAGTCAACATCTTCATGAAAAGTACGATGCTGTACTGGATAACAACCTACCTCGGCGTTCTAATTTTTGTGGGACTCATCGCCTACGATACTCAGAAAATCAAAGCAATGAATATTATAGGCAACGAAGGAACAGACGAAGATAAAAAGGAAGCAATCATGGGTGCACTTACACTTTATCTTGATTTTATTAACCTGTTCCTGTTACTTCTAAGAATATTCGGCCGAAGAAAATGATAGACATTCAGTCGTTACGGGAGGATACTCCAGGTTGCAAGACAAAAATACATTTCAATAACGCAGGCTCATCCCTTCCCCCGTCACCTGTTCTTAAGGCGATGACTGATTATCTTGTGATGGAAGCTGCCACAGGAGGATACGAGACGGCTGATCTCCGGGCGGTGGAGATTGAAGGGTTTTACCAAAGCATGGGGAAGTTGTTGAATGCCGCTACCCGGAATATTGCATTCACCTCCAGCGCCACTAGTTCGTTCTCTCGTGCGTTATCCTGCATTCCGTTTAAGAGCGGAGACTCCATTCTCATCGCTAATGAAGACTATATTTCAAATCAGCTGGTATTCCTCGCGCTTCAAAAACGGTTTGGTACACATTTACTTCGTGCAAAAAGTCTTGCAGAAGGTGGCGTCGATCTCGACGACATGAAAAAATTAATGGACACCCACCACCCAAAGCTGGTGTCCATTAGTCATACCCAAACAAGCAGCGGACTCATACAACCCGCGGCAGAAATAGGAAAACTTTGTCGGGAGCGAGGCATTCCTTATTTGATTGACGCCTGTCAGAGCGTTGGCCAGTTTCCCGTGGATGTAAAGAATATTCAATGCGATTTCCTTTCAGGAACTTTCCGGAAATTTATGAGAGGGCCTCGTGGCGCTGGATTTCTTTATGTTTCAGACGAAATTCTGAAATCTTCACTCGAACCGCTTTTGATAGATATGCGCGGAGCAGATTGGCAAGAAAAAGACTCCTACACTTTGCGTGCCGATGCCAGGCGGTTTGAAGAATGGGAGCTTCCGTATGCATTAGTGGTGGGCAGCAAGGCTGCGGCTGACTATTCATTAAACGTTGGCCTTGAAGAAATCAGAAATCGGAATGCATATCTTGGAAATATTCTAAGAAAGAAATTGACAGATAAAGGATTCACGCTGATGGACAAAGGGAACCACCTCAGCAGCATTATCACGGTAAAAATTCCCGGCATGGATGCCAATGACACTTTGCAATTTTTACGGCAGAAGAATATCAACACTTCCCTCTCAACCCGGAGTTCGTCAATAATTGATTTCGATTCTAAGGGTATTTCGTGGGCATTGAGAGTTTCACCACATTATTACAATACGGAGGAAGAGATTGACGTGTTCAGGGATGCGTTGGTTGATTGGGTTCGATAGACCTAGCCGTCTTTTGTATTAGACGCTCTTATTTTTCTAATGCCTTGGTTTCAATACAAGCATAGCCAGCGGAAAATGACCGAAAAAAAATTCCACAGCATTGGACTCATCTATCTTTTCTATGTGTGGCTCATTTTCTTCATGACTTATCGTTCAAGGGTAAGTGGCAGCTTTCCAAACGCTGGCGGTAGGCCATGGGAGCACCAACTATTGATGGGATGGGTGTGTTTAATACTTGTTTTCAAGCTAATCAGGGGCTTTACCCGAAAGCCGATATTTTCGTAATTTAGCCTCCTAATTCATTCACGTATGAAAACCTCATTCACTGAGAAAGAAATCAACCCGCTTCAAAGCATCGAACAATGGGAAGACGATGTGCTGATACGTTATCCCGAGGCCAATCAACCTGCCAAAGCGAAAGAGGAATTTCGCAATTATGAAGATACGAAACGTGAGAGTGTAAAAGAGTTCTATCGCCTCAATCATACCTATCAGTCGTATGATTTTGTAACAGAGAAGAGAAATGAATTTTTGAAATTCAATCGTAAGGAAATGCCGGTTTGGAAAGCGATGGAGTTTTTAAATACCCTTGTGGATGATTCCGATCCTGATATCGAACTTGATCAGCTACAACACTTATTACAAACTGCCGAAGCTATTCGCCGCGATGGTCATCCTGACTGGTTTGTTCTGACAGGCTTTATTCACGACATGGGAAAAGTCCTTTGCCTTTTCGGCGAACCACAGTGGGCAGTTGTTGGCGACACGTTCCCTGTAGGATGTAAATATTCTAATAAGATTGTCTATCCTGAATTCTTTGCCAATAATCCTGATTTCAAAAATGAAAAATACAGTACCAAATACGGAATCTATTCTCACGGCTGCGGTCTGCGCAATGTTACTATGTCATGGGGACACGATGAATACCTGTATCAGATCACCAAAGATTATTTGCCCGAGCCTGCGTTGTATATGATTCGCTATCATTCATTCTATTCCCAGCATCGCGAGAATTCTTACGATCACCTGTTGGATGATCACGACCGCGAAATGTTTGAGTGGGTGAGGAAATTCAATCCGTACGATCTCTATTCCAAGAATCCGGTTCCTCCGAATGTAGCTGAACTGAAGCCGTATTACGAGGCGCTGATAGCGAAATATCTGCCGGCGACTGTAAGGTTGTAGAAAACTTACTTCATTCTTTCAATCTCTTTAACCATGAGCTTGTAAAGGTCGTACGAGATCAGGGTATTGTTATGTCCAAAAAACATACTTGCCTTATTTGTTAGTTCGTCTTTGGTAAATCGCATGTATTTGTAGCTTTTATTAATCATGATTAGAATTGAAAACTTGGGTTCATGGTCGATTGAACTCCCGTGATAACGAACCTTGCCCGCCCTTTTCTCAGCAGTCTCAATAACCGGCATAAAAAATTCGTGGAAGATTTCAGGGTATTTTTTGACGGCTTGATCTAACACGTCTCTACGAATTGCCCTTTTTTTGCCCTCGCACGAGCCATGCACTATTTGATAGAAATTATTTCCACTCTTTCTCCAAAACAAATATCCCCAAACCGGATAGTTCACTGAACAAGAATCGCCTGCCTTAATAGTGTAACCAGGAAACTCTTCTGAGAAAATTAACAGAGTATCAACGCCATTTCGCAACAGGTCGTCAAACGTCCTTCTGGTTTGATTCTCAAGTTCCAACCTGAAAAGCGAATCGAGCCTGGGTACTGAGGTTTCATAATGCTTCCTGAAGAACCCCAACACTTCATCCTTGGTCAAACTCTCCTGAGCTGACAATGAAAAAGTACCAATAAAAAATGTCAGGAATACAATCGACCTCATTTCAATGAATTACCCCCAGAGGTCTTAAACAACATCATTCAGGATTGCAAACTCAACCAAGAATTCCTCATATCCTATTGCCCCATCATCACAAATGCACCCCAGTAATACGGATCTTTGAATTTGGTCATCAACTGTATCTGCGCCTGCTTGAACGCTTTGGCTTTGCTTCCTCCTTTTGAAAGATTTGTGTAGAAATTAGTCATCAATGCCTGAGTCGCAGCGTCATCTACTTTCCACAAACTCATGACCAATGCTTTTGTGCCGGCTACCATGAAGGAACGCTGTAATCCGTAGACACCTTCCCCTGCCCGGACTTCTCCAAGACCTGTTTCACAAGCGCTGAGAATAACGAGATCCGTTCCTTCGAGATTGAGATTCATTGCTTCATAGGCAGTTAATATCCCATTGTCATTGCTTTCAAGGTCCGGCAGTTGCTCGCCCTTGATAGTGGGCGATGCCCCTGACAGTAAAATACCAGAACGCAGCAGTGGATTGTTCCTTGCGTTGTCCTCATGCACACCAATTGATGCCTGGTCCACATCCTTTTGAAAATAGCCATGTGTTGCAATATGAATGATCGCCGGACCTTTCACAGCTTTGAGCACAGATTCACTAGCTGCCTTTTGCAGGAAGGGTGTGACAGTGTAACCTCCTGTCTTTAAAATCTTCGTAATGTTTTCAATTTCGATTTTTGTCCCAGGCAAGGGTTGCACTGCATCGCCTCCATAGTCCGGGAAACCAAGAAGAAACGCATTCCTTTTACCAGGCGTTGCTTTTTTAGTCTTGAGAGCAATTATGTCGCGGGAATTACCAACGATAAAAAAATCATATCTGTTGAGAAGAAAATCACCACCTGTTTTCTTAAGGGTATTGAGACTAATCTGATTATAAACGCCATCCGCGGAAATGTATACTGTTCTCTTTCCGGTAAGCGAGGGATCGATTCTGGCCCAGAACTGATCATAGGAATATTGATCGGCGATTCTTTGCTGCACTGCATTGCGAAAAAATTTGGCATACCTCGTTTCTAATTCATTACCGTTGTTCAAAACGATAAGCTTCGGAGAGGTTATTCCTTTCGTAAGCACAAGAGCTGCATATCTGGAATCAGCGGTAAAGTCCTTATCAAACGTGCTTATACGAACAAGCTCCACGACCGCCTCATCATCACCCAGAACCGATGCGACTTGCGTAAAGCTCAACTTCTCAGTTGAATATCCCTGAGAAAAATCGCCTGACCGTTGAGAAAGGGACTTTTCCATGTCATTGGCCTCTTTCTCTAACGTCGCCAGATCAATCTTCTGTTCAGCAAGATCCTCCTTTGACAGTGAATAATAACGAGCTAACGTCTCTTTCTTATCAAGCCACTGGATGTAGTCATTTATAAGTTGGGTATTTCCACTGCTTAAAATAGCTCTCTTAATCTTATTGGTGGAATTCAGCAGCAAGCCTTTCGTGGCCATCTGGTAATCGTACATTTCAGTAATGAGTGTAGGATTTGTTGCGCTGGCTTCCAGACAAAAATTGTAAAATCGTTGAAAGCGCGGCTGCAGTACATCCCAGTACTTTGTCTTCTCCACTTCACTCATTGGAGGGAAGTACCGGTTGATAAAGTCAACCGTCTTCGTCATGGCGATCTCATAACTTGCCGCAGCCTTATCCAGCTCGCCCTTTTTCCAAAACAAAATGCCGAGATCCTCCTGAGACTCTACATAGTCAGGATGATTTGTGTCCAGCGCGATAGCGCGTATGGCAAGCGCCTGTGTCAATGCTTTTTCGGCTTCGGGAAATTTTCCCTGCATGCGATAGAAATTCCCAAGATCATTAAGCACTTTCGCATAATTGGGATTCTGATCACCGAATTTCGCTTTGTACACATCGGCAGAGCGTTTTAGGTAGGATTCGACCTTATCTGTTTTATTCATCTGAATGTAAAGCATAGCGAGATTATTAAGCACCCCGGCATAAAAAGGGTTTTTGCTACCAAGCACTTTCTCAAGTTTGAGATATATAGTTTCCGACTCGGCATATTTCCCTTTTTGCTGATACAATAATGCTAGGTTCGATTGGAGGGCTACCTGATTTCTGAAATTCTCTTGTTTAGCTTTCTCAAGAATCGCAACCGCTGTATTCAGCTTTGCGATGCCATCATCGATCCGGCCTATTTTCGAAAAGAGAATAGCCTGATTGTTCAATACAGTGGCATATTCCTGGCTTTCATTGCCAAACTGTTTTTGAACAACCAGCAACGCCTCTTCAAAATATTTTTCGGCCTCGTTAAACCGCGCTGTCTCTTGATACAGCACAGCCACATTGTTTAGTGAAGAAGCGTATGCTTTACTGTCCTTGCCAGGACTGGTCTCACGAAGCGAAAGACCCTCTGATGTGAAGCCCTCTGCCGTGCTGTAGCGACCCATCGTTGCATAAAGCAATCCAAGGTCAGCATGCACCTTACTATAGTTAATGTTATTAGTGAGATTCTTCGCTTCATATAAGAGCTTAGCGTCTAAAAAATAAAGCTCCGCCACCTTGAATTTTCTGGACTGGTAAAAAGTCTCTGCCAGATCCAGTGCTTCATGGGCCCTTTCTGCGTCTGTTTTTTTTGAATCATCCTTTGTAACACTCAAACCGGTGGAGGCCGTTCTCATGACCTGTTCATTCAAGTCACGAATATTCATCATTCCCGAGTTGTCAATCACAGAAATGGCATAATTGAAATCGACGGAGTCAAGATGATCACGCTCTTTGTTGACCGAATTCTCTGCCACTTTCTTTCCTTTCTCAAGGCCTTTCTTTATTAGTCTATCAAACTGACCGAATGCTATCTCTGAAAAAAAGCACCAAAAAATTCCAATAAAAACTATTTTCTTCATAATTGATAAGTGTCTATTCCTTTACCTGTTCCAACCTGAACGCCAAACTTTAAATATTAAAAATTATCAACCTCCCTATACGCCTTAATCAACGCCGCCTCACCTTCCTTACCCTCCTTAAAATTTCCGTGCTCCATGCCCATTACTCCCTTGTAACCCTTTTCATACAAATGCTTGAAAATATTCTTATAGTTAATTTCACCCGTGGTTGGCTCTTTGCGCCCCGGATTGTCACCAATCTGCACATACGCAATCTCGTCCCAGCAAAGATCCATGTTGACAATGATATCTCCTTCGTTCCGCTGCATGTGATAAATATCATACAGAATCTTGCAAGCGGGGCTATCAACCGCCTTACAAATTGCGTAGCTCTGAGTCGACGTGCGGAGAAACAGATCAGGATTGTCACTCAATGGTTCGAGTACCATTATCAATCCGGCCTTCTCCAATATTTCTGACCCTTTTCTCAAGGCATCAATTACATTCGCCGTCTGGATGCCAATCGGGAGTTTTCTCTCAAAATACCCCGGCACAACGGTCATCCATTTTGCATTAATACGTTTCGCAACTTCTACTGAGGCCTTACATGTATTTATAAATACGTCTTTAAACTCCTGTTTTCCTGTTGTTAATGATACCTTCCAGTTATCACCACCGTCAATTACAAATACACCCATCGTCATGCCAAGTTGAGCAAGAGTCTTGCCGATCTTCTCCTGATCAGCTGTGCTCCGTTTGAGCATGCCATTGTCCTCAATCGATCGAAAGCCCTGGTCGTGCATGAATTTAATCTGATCAATGAACTCAGCACCGGCACTGTTTTTAAACATGCCGTCATGAGGCCCATAGTTTAGCTTAAAGGTCGGCTGTAATGAAGCCGCTTTCGCGGAATTCGTAAAAAACATCGGAACCACCGTCGTTGCAGCTGCTATAGCCAGGCCTTTCTGAATAAAATTTCTCCGTTGCATAGAGTTAAAATTTATGAGTCTTTGTGCGGACAGAACTGAGTGTTTTGTTTCGCGGGAGTTGAAGTTATAAAGTATCCATGAATATCCCCTAACTTTCGGCCAAATAACCGGCATCACGTGGATTTTTACGGGTTTTACGTAGCCTCAACCAACAATCGATTTGAAACTGTTCCACAATCTTTCGCAAGCCGTCGTTGAATCTCTTCACGAAATTTTTGTTGAAAAACGCTACGCGGATAAGGTCATCGAGAAAGTTCTGAAACAAAACCCCAAGTGGGGCGCACGCGACAGGCGGTTCATTGCGGAAACAACCTATGATATTGTTCGCTGGCATCGCCTATTCACGACCATAATGGACTGCGACGGGGAAGATTTCTGGAAATTGCTTCACGCCTGGTGTATCTGGAATAAAATCGCCACGCCAGACTGGGAGGAGTTTGGTGCGGTGGACAAGGGAAAATTCTTTGAGCGCTATGATAAGATCAAAGCCACGACAAAAATCCGCGAAAGCATTCCTGACTGGCTCGATGATCTTGGCCGGAATGAACTGGGAAAAACCTGGGACAAGGAAATTCAAGCCCTGAATGAACAGGCAAAAGTTGTACTTCGGGTAAATACCTTGAAGATTGACAGAACGAATCTCAAGCAACAACTTGAAGAAGAGCAAATCATGTCAGACGCTCCCAAGGAATTTCCTGATGCTTTGATACTCGAAGAGCGTCAGAATATTTTTACGCGTCAGCAATTCAAAGACGGTCTTTTTGAAATTCAAGATGCTGGTTCTCAAACCATCGCGCCGTTTCTTCAGGTAAGCCCCGGACAGCGAGTGATCGATGCCTGCGCAGGTGGTGGTGGAAAAACACTACATCTTGCATCACTTCTGAATAACAAAGGGCGCATCATTGCGCTAGATACAGAAGCCTGGAAACTTGACGAATTGAAAAAGCGTGCCCGAAGAGCGGGCGCAAGTGACACCATTGAAACACGTGCTATTGATTCTTCCAAAGTAATCAAGCGACTTGAAAATTCTGCCGATCGACTTTTGCTGGATGTTCCCTGCTCAGGACTCGGGGTCATTCGCCGCAATCCCGATGCAAAATGGAAGCTCTCCATTGAATTCATTGAAAAAGTTAAAACGATCCAGCAAACAATTCTCAACGACTACAGTTCGATGCTCAAAGTAGGAGGTCTGATGGTTTATTCAACATGCAGTATCCTTCCCAGTGAAAATGAAAAGCAAGTCGAACAATTTCTAAATACACACCAGGGAAAATTTGAGCTTCAGGAACAGAGGAGTATTATGCCAAGTGAAGGGTTTGATGGATTTTTTATGGCAAGGATAAAGCGTGTGTAGTTTACCCAAAGAAGGCCGGAAGAATACTGTCTGTGGCCTTTTCTGAACACCTGGCAGATTCCCTCTGCGATCGCTGCCGTTAAAGGTATTTTAAGGCTTCTGTTACAATGATCGTAAGAATTCGATACTAATCGGCACCTGCACGTTCACACTTTTACTCTCATCTTCAATGTAGAAATTTTTTATACCTGCTTTTACACCGGCCTTGATCGCGGCAGCTACATCGATCTGACCTGTCCCCAATGCAACATCATTCTCAACACTTGTTGAACCACTGAAGTCTCCCTTTACACCATTCTTTAGATCCTTCACGTGCATGAGCTTGAATCGTGAGCCA
Organism: Cytophagales bacterium; assembly: GCA_038229375.1. Taxonomy (GTDB): domain Bacteria; phylum Bacteroidota; class Bacteroidia; order Cytophagales; family Cyclobacteriaceae; genus ELB16-189. The sequence goes on from JBBRON010000002.1 coordinate 136,689, forward strand.
TACTTCTTCAACAATGCCGCAGGATCCTGGCCGGGATGAAACGTCCATAGAATATCCATTTCAAAGCTTACATACTGAGGGTCGGTGTTAACGGCTATGTAGTCGAACAACGTTCCTTTTTGGTATGGCTGAAATTCATAACCGTGATTGTGATAGCAAAACGTCAAGCCGTAGCTTTTCAATATTTTTCCAACATTGTTGAAATCGTTGATTGCCTTCTTTGCGTGCTCCACTGTAAAATCACCTTCATGAGGAATCCAGGCTACGCGCACAAATGTGGCACCGAGCGTCTTTGCATTTTGAGCAACTTCTAAGGATTTAGTAGTAACCTCAACATAACTCACGCCGAAAGAAGTACAGCGCATCTGTCTCTCATCCAATAACGTCCGAATCTCCTGAGCCGTCTTTCCAAACAGGTTGGAGAACTCAATATTTGTAATACCCAGTCGCTTGATCGTATCAAGTGTCGCCGCAATATCCTTTTGGAAACTATTCCGGTACGTGTAAGAAACCATGCCAGGTGTCTCTTTCAACGTCCTTCCAAACTTCTGCGCCTGTACCGCCGAGCACAATAACAACAATGCGATAATGCCGTACGATTTAATGTTAATCATTTTCATATAGCTATTTATGCCAAAATCTTAATCATTCCGAATTTCATTTTCCTGCAAAATCCTACCTCAGTACCCATCACTCTTATGACAACGTTTTTGCCTGGGTACCCTGTAAAAACCTTTCAAACCACGAATAACCCATGTGAAAATAATTATTCCGGCCTTATAAGCAACATGATTTGATGATAATTGGTATTTGTGGGAGATCAGTGTATACGGCAGGCCTCGTGACATTACCCTCCGTTTTTCACCTTCTCACAGAAATCAATTAATCCGTCTTAAAAATTCACATTTTTCGCCGTTCATCTTTTATCTTTAATCTTTAATCTTTAATCTTTAATCTTTAATCTTTCATCTTTCATCTTTCATCTTTCATCTTCATCTTTCATCTTTCAACTTCTGCATGCTCAATCCCACCTATTCAATTCTATCTGCTATCGGAAATACTCCGCTAGTACAATTAAGAAAAGTTGTTCCGGCCAATTGTGCCGACATTTTTATTAAGCTGGAATACTTTAACCCAACGGGATCCTATAAAGATCGAATGGCGCTCACGATCGTCGAGGCTGCTGAAAAACGCGGAGTACTCAAGCCTGGTGGAAGTGTCATTGAGTGCACTGGTGGAAGTACTGGCACATCGTTATCATTTATTTGTTCAATGAAGGGTTACCACTTCAAGGCAATTTCCTCCGACGCCTTTGCGAAGGAAAAATTAAAAGCAATTCAGATGTTTGGCGGTGAGGTGGAATTGATAAAAAGCGATGGCGGGAAAATAACTCCGGACCTTATTCCTAAAATGATGGCAAGAGCTGAGGCGCTGGCAAACGAAACCGGCGCCTACTGGACTCAGCAATTTACCAACACGGACGCGCTGGAAGGTTATCGGACAATGGGAAAGGAAATTGTGAGTCAATTGAACAAATCGATTGACATTTTCTGTGCTGCTGTGGGCACAGCCGGAATGGTGATGGGTGTTTCGCAGACCTTAAAGGTTGCTAACGGCAAAACAAAAATCGTTTTGCTTGAACCCGCTTCCGCTCCACTCCTATCAACCGGAGTTAAAGGCAGTCATAAAGTAGAGGGTGTCGGCGTCGGATTTGTTCCACCGCTGCTTGACAAGGCCTACTACGACGAAGTGATGAATATTGAAGAAGAATCAGCGCGCATTATGGCCAAACGACTGGTAGCTGAAGAAGGAATATATGCAGGCACTTCCTCCGCATTAAACGTTGTCGCCGCGATCGAATTAGGGAAAAAAATTGGCCCAGGACATACCGTCGTTACAATCGCATGTGATTCGGGAATGAAGTATCTTGCTGGCGGCTTATTCGATTGATTGAGCTAAAGCTTAACTGCTACACGGATTCCACCCCACCGATGATAGGTGCCGGTCTCAAATTCCTTGCTGATAATTGTTTTGAAATATTCCAGCTGCACCGAACCAAAGCTGAGTACACCTCCATAGTTAGCCTGGAATGTAACACGGGAAACCTCGTCTGAAGAAATTGTATAAGGACTTGTGTGATTGAACAACCCTCCTTGAAGCGTTGCGTCATAACCAATGACATTTATCAGTGGCTGTGCATAAAGATGGAACCGAACTTTGCGCTGAGAATTATTTTTACCCGAAAAAATCGCCGCGATGGAGGAATTGAATCTACCAAACATGATCACAGAGCCTAATGAAAGTTTCGTGCTTAAAGTTCCAATTCTCGCAGTTGCAAAGCCATTGATTAAAAAATTGTCGCTGAGGGACACTATATTTTTTTCAAGTCCAGCCTCGTAGTTAATAACAACTTCATTTTGGATTTGATATTGCCACCCGAATGGCTCCTGACCTCCGATCCATTTATGAATCGCACGCTGCATTTCATATCCACCAGCGGCAGGCCCTATTATTCCCACTGAAAGAGACGATGTAATCCTCCTTCGTCTGGCAGAATCAGTGCTCATGGCAAACGATTTCAACATCAGTGCGGCAGCGAAAGGACGGTCCCCATAGAGTATATCATTGCTCTCAATGCTCGTGGGAGTGTATCCATTGTGTTCGATGGATATCCCAAACTGTCGTTGAGTTCCTTTGGGAGCGACCAATAATTTACTTAATGGAAATTTGTAGTACGTTGGATCAACGATTTCAAGATTTATACCCTGGGTGTAATAAAAATCGGTAGCGGTGAAATAATCATTTTCATAATGCAGGCGAACATATTTTTTTGCATCAATTATCCTGAAACTAGCCGTATTGTCTATCGCCTGACCTGTGCCAACAAGCGAACCAAACAATATGGCAACAATCATTAAAATTCTCTGACACATCCCATACATACGCACCAACCTCTCAAATCAGATTTCGTCGAATCCCTTACTATACCGATTTATCTATTGATCCTGCTCCAATCCTGCCTTGTCCATTAATCCTCTAATGCAACAATCCCCTTCTCATCTCATCATTCTCCTTATACCCCCTCAAAACATACACATCAAAATACCGTACGAGCTCTCCGCCTCTCTTATTTTCAAATGTATTAACCAGCTCCGCAGCAGCGAAATAAGGAAGGAAAGACTCATCCAGATTCACTGAATAGTTGCTGGGAACAACACATAACGCGTCCTCTCCTTTCTTGAGAGTTGCACGATCTCTATTAAGCCAGAAATACTGATGCAAATCAGTAACCTCCCCCACACCAACCAATGTCAGGTGATTGGGTAACGCCACATAGTAATCCAGGTGGGCAGCGGGAAACCACTTGTGTGAGACGATTTTTACATCTTCTTTTACTTTGGCGTTCCTTTTTTGCTCTTTCAGCCATGGATCAAATTCACGGGCGAACTGCCTCCATCCATACATATCAAGCGTAAAATCTCCTTCACCATAACGCGCCTTGTCATGATAACCCAATGTGCCGGGATAAAATTTTATCAGTAGAGCAGCCAATACAAGAGCTCCGGTGATTAGATAAACACTTGCCCTCATTACTGCAGGCAGACCAAAACGAGGCTGTGTTTTTTCACTTAGCCAAGCTGCGCCAAGCAATCCTAACACCATAAACCCTGGTCCACTCCAATGAGGCAACATTGAATTAAACACCGACATCCCTGTTACAACGAGGATAATTGGAAGGCCGTTCAGTAAAATGAATCTCGCAGCGATGGGTTGAAGAAATTTTACGGAGCGCAGTTTCCACAGACTAACAATAATCACAACAGCATTGATTGGATTATTGTAAAGCAACTGACCACCCACCGCCTGGATGAAATAATCAAGATGAATTGGCGACTCTTCAACTCCTACCCGACCGCTATGAAATTTATAGGTAATGAAATCATTCTGAATATTCCACCAAAGTATCGGACTTATCGTCAGCAAAGTAACGGTAGCAGAAAGGTAAAGCCCAAAAGCTCCTAACAGACTACGACGGTAAAATAGTATGTATAAACCAAAACCAAACCATAAAAATATTCCGTGCACTTTGCAGAGAACACAAAGGCCCGACAATAATCCAAATAAAATCCATTCGCCAATTCCTATTTTTTCCCGACTCTCCGCCTTGAGAATGATCGTATACATCACGAGCAGTGATGCCAGCCAAAAAACTACCTGTGGACTATCGGGGATAATAAACGTGCCCGCTATTACTGAAGTGTAAATACTGGTGTTATAAAAAATCGCAGCCAGCCATCCCGTTTGTTCATCTTTAATTATCTTACCCAACTGATAGGAAATGGCGGTTCCTATACCAGCGCAAACAATCGCTCCAAGTCTTACGAAAAGCTCTTGGGTGAACAAAAGATTGCCAGTAAATATCCTGATCAGAATGCCAACACCCGGCGGATGGTCAAAATAATTAGGCTGCAGGTCCAATGCGTACAGAAAGTAGTAAACTTCATCATTACTTAATTCCAACACCGCTGCAATGATCATTCGCAGGATACCTGAAAAAAGAATAAGATAAAGTATTCGCTTAGGCATGGGTTAAAATTACCAAAAAGGCCGGATGATATATTTTTTCATTTCATCCAAATCTTCCTATATTTTCTCATGAAATATTCGATAGCATTCATCATTGTCCTCATCGCACATCGCTCGTTTGGTCAAGACTCCAAAACGTACGATCAGAAATTAAGCTCGACGGTAAATTTTAAAATGGTGGGGATCCCAGGAGGCAAATTTCAAATAGGGAGCAAGAGCATGCTGGCTGATGCTGATGAAAGTCCCGTAACCGAAATTGAACTCTCGCCTTTCTGGATGAGTGAGCATGAAGTAACCTTTGAAGAGTGGGATCTTTATTTCAATGATGCCTCATTGCCACAAAGCAAAATCATTGATGGAGTTACCCGCGCAACCCCTCAATATATCGACCTCACCTGGGGAATGGGACGCGACGCAAAGCATCCGGTAAATAGTATGAGCCAGCAGGCGACGATGATGTATTGTAAATGGCTTTATTCAAAAACGGGATTCTTCTACCGTCTTCCCACAGAAGCAGAATGGGAACATGCCTGCAAGGCCGGCACAAACCCTGTCACTCTCGAGCCAGAGAAACTCAAAGCCAATGGTTATTTTAAGGACAATGCAGACGCTAAGTTCCATCATGTCAAAGAGAAGCAGCCAAACGCATGGGGACTGTATGACATGTTAGGCAATCTCAGCGAATGGACGATCGATCAATATGATCCAGCCTATTATACAACGATCAAAAAGGATGATCCAATCACAACACCAGGAGCAAAAAATCCGAGGACTACACGAGGTGGGTCCTATCTCGACAATGCCACTCAGTTAAGGTGTAGCAACCGGATTCCGTCCGATGGCAAATGGAATCAGCGAGATCCCCAAATTCCAAAAAGTCGTTGGTGGCTGACAGACGGCATGTTCGTTGGATTCCGGGTTGTTCGTCCCTCAAAACAGCCGTCCAAAGAGGAAATTGATAAGTTCTACGCTTTATATTTAAAATAGCCTGCAACCGTTTTCACCCATCATAAAATCAGTATTTTTATAAAAGCATCACAATCATCTCACCAAAAAAATTATTTGTATGAAGACTTCCAATACAAGCCGAAGAGATTTTATCAAACAAACTACCATGGCTGCAGGCACATTAATGGCTATGCCACTTGTCTCGTCAGCAGAGTTCTTTCATCCTTCTGCCGATGACACTATAAAAATAGCATTGATTGGCTGTGGTGGCCGCGGAACAGGCGCAGCAATGCAAGCCATGCTCACCAAACAAAATGTAAAACTTGTTGCAATGGCTGATGCGTTTCGCGACCGCCTGGACGATTGCTACAAAAATCTTATGTCGGATGACCTCAGTGACTGGTCAGGAGCGACGGGCAACATCAAAGACAAGATCAAAGTGACCGAGGAGACAAAATTTGTAGGCTTTGATGGATACAAAAAAGCTATTGCCCTGGCAGATGTCGTGATTCTGACAACACCTCCAGGATTTCGTCCCATTCACTTTGAAGAAGCCGTGAACCAAGGCAAGCATATCTTTATGGAAAAACCTGTCGCTACTGATCCCGCCGGAATAAAACGAGTGTTGGATGCGGCGATTATAGCAAAGCAAAAGAAACTGAATGTTGTGGTGGGTCTGCAACGCCACTATCAAAACTCGTATCGTGAATTGTACAAACGCCTGAAAGAAGGAATGATCGGCGATATCGTCTCTGCACAGGCGTGGTGGAACAATGACGGAGTATGGGTGAACATGCGCCAGCCGTCTCAAACTGAAATGGAATACCAGATGCGTAATTGGTATTACTTCAACTGGCTGTGCGGCGATCACATTAATGAGCAGCACATTCACAATATTGATGTTATAAACTGGTTCAAGGGAGAATATCCTGTGAAAGCCCAGGGCATGGGTGGTCGCGAAGTGAGAAAAGGAAAAGAATTCGGAGAAATCTTCGATCATCATTATGTAGAATTTCAATATGCAGACGGCAGCATTCTGAATAGCCAATGCCGCCACATTAAGGGAACCATGAGTAAAGTGGATGAACAAATCATGGGAACAAAGGGAAATATCTATTGCGGAGCAATGAACATCACTGATCGCAAGGGCAAAGTGATGTACCAATATGATAAGGCGAAGGAGAACAATCCTTATCAGACAGAGCACGACGAATTATTTGCGGCAATTGCAAAAGGTGAGTATAAATTTGCCGATGCGGAGAACGGCGCAAAAAGCACGATGACCGCAATTCTTGGTCGCATGGCAACCTACTCCGGACAAGCTTTAGAGTTTGACAAAATGCTCAATTCAGGAATATCGCTGCAACCATCGCGTTATTCATGGGATGCCGATATGCCGTCAAAGCCGGATGCTAATGGATTCTATCCCGTCGCCGTACCGGGAGTTACTAAGTTTTTATCCTGATAGGATACAATTTCTCGTCCCGAACGTTTGGGACGGGAAATCTATTCACGATACATCCTTAACTGCGCCCGGCTCTGACCCATAAAAAAGAATGCCTCCGGAAATCAGCCTTCCCACCAAAATGTACATGTACCGCCGCATTGTGCAAGCGAAGCTGTACATGGATTCCCATTATGCAGAGAATATTGATCTCGACAATATTGCCGACGAAGCTTTCTTTTCAAAATTTCATTTCATCCGTCTATTTAAAAAATCATACGGAAAAACACCTCACCATTACCTCACTTCTGTTCGTATCAACCATGCTGCTTTAATATTACGTGCTGGGGAAACCGTAGCGCAGGCTTGCGTTGCGGTCGGATTTGAAAGCGTTAGCTCGTTCACCGGATTGTTCAAAAAGACAATGGGCGTTACTCCTGCCCTCTACCAACAGCAACAATTTCAGTTGCAAACCGACCTAAAGGAAACACCACTTAAATTCATTCCACATTGTTTTGCTGAATCCAAAGGCTGGACAAAAAAGAGCAATTTTAAAGAAGTGGTTAACTGAAACTAACCGCATCTTTACTTCATATCTAAACCGAAAAATATGATTACAAAATTATCACACGTAAGTGTGTTTGTCCTGGATCAGGATAGCGCCTATGATTTTTATGTGAATAAACTTGGCTTTAAAGTCAACACGGATGCTCCCATGGGCCCGGGGATGAGATGGTTGACGGTAACCCCACCTGAACAACCGGAACTTGAAATCTCATTGATGGCCATTACCGCTGGTATGATGTTCACAAAAGAGACAGCCGAGCAGATGACGAACCTTGTTAAGAAAGGAACGTTTGGTTTCGGTGTATTTCAATGCAAGGACATTTACGCAACCTACGAAGAGTTGAAATCAAAAGGTGTCGAATTTAAAAAAGCACCAAAAGAAGAATTTTACGGAATCGAAGCTCTCTTCAAAGATGACTCCGGCAATTGGTTCAGCCTCGGTCAAAAATGACAGTCTTTTCATCTTGTACCCACTATGCCCAAAAATAAACGCATCGACGAATACATTAAAAAGTCTGCAAATTTCGCCAGGCCCATTCTAACTCATATCCGTGAACTGGTCCATTATGCTTGCCCGGATGTTGTAGAAACTATAAAATGGAGTTTCCCAAATTTTGAATACCATGGGATCATGTGTAGCATGGCCGCATTTAAACAACATTGTGCTTTTGGTTTTTGGAAAGTCCGCCTCATGGATGACTATGATAAGTTGATGACAGGAAAAAACAAAACCTCTATGGGGCACTTTGGACAATTGAAGAGCCTTAACGACTTGCCATCGGACAGGATTTTGATCCAATATATCCGTGAGGCATGCCGGCTGAATGAGGCCGGAATAAAAATTGTTCGTAAATCAAAACCTGATGCTATAAAAATAGTAGCAATTCCTCTGGATCTAAAAAAAGCATTAGGCCGAAATAAGGCTGCAGGTATTACATTTGAAAACTTCAATTATTCCAATAGAAAAGACTACGTCGACTGGATTACTGAAGCTAAAACCGAGGCAACTCGTCAGAAACGTTTGTACACCACAATTGAGTGGCTTGCAGAGGGAAAAATCAGAAACTGGAAATATGTGCTATGACTAGTCGTGCAACCATTTAAAGTGGTGGCGTGACTTAATTTTTCTGATCTTTCGGAAAATTTACTTCTCTTGGGATTTGTTCGCTCCGTATTTCGAATGCTCTACATCGCATGGGTGTTGTTTGTATTCTCCTTTTTCATGATCGTCTACCTTCCTGGAATTCTTTTGCCCTTTCTGTTTGGTGAAAAATATGGAACCATTAGCTACCAGTTCCTGAAATTGTGGTCATGGACCTTCAGCAAGCTGAATTTCATTCCATACGAAATCAGCGGAAAGGAGAATATTCACGCTGGAAAAGCGTATGTATACATCAGCAACCACACCTCTTACCTGGATATCCCTGGGGTGTGTCTGACGGTACCAACTCAAATCAGGCCTTTGGCAAAAAAAGAGCTGAAAAAAATTCCTGTGTTTGGCTGGATAGCGAATAATGCCGCAATCATCGTCGACCGTTCAAGTAATGAAAGCCGGAGAAAAAGTATGGATCACCTCAAGGATGTTCTCAAACGAGGTATTTCAATATTGATCTTTCCCGAGGGCACCCAAAACAAAGGTCCGGAGCCCTTGCAACCATTTTACGATGGTGCATTTCGAATAGCCATTGAAACCCAACAGCCTGTGTTGCCAATGGTCATTCTTGGTGCCGGTGAGCTCATGCCTCCAAAAAAATTTACGATCAAGGCGGGAAAAATAAAAATAGCCGTTCTTCCAGAGATCTCAACCGCTGGAATGAAACTTGCCGACGTTCCGATCTTAAAAGAAAAAGTGATTAGCGTGATGACAGTCGTAATCAAGGCGTCACGATAAGCCTATGTGTTGGCACCACCTCCAGAATTACTCTGCTCCAGTAAACATCGAGCAAGAATGTTGAAGTTCTTGGTTATCGGTTAGGATCGTGTGAGTCAAACAGGAATGGCCATAAAAAAAATAGCAGCCATCCTGCCACATGCAGCAGCACTTTGTAATTCTTTCGGTTTTGCCAAAACATCGCATAAAGGTAATTTGTATTGCAGTATTTCAGCTATTCATTCGATTTAGGCAAACAGGTAAGAGATAAAATGGCTTAATTTGGCGACGTCAGGAATTAAGCACTTATGAAAACTCTTTTTATAGTATTTTTTGGTGGGGGGCTCGGAAGCCTTGTCCGCTATTCCCTGAGTCAATGGATTAGTACCCTGCATCGTCAGTCATTTCCATGGGGCACCTTTACCGTTAACGTAGCCGCATGTTTTACTCTCGGCCTTATTGTAGGACTGGCCGACTACAAGCAAATGATGTCACCTTCAGCAAGATTATTCTGGACCGTTGGTTTTTGCGGTGGGTTCAGCACCTTCTCCACTTTTAGCAACGAGATTCTCCTTCTCTTGCAAGCAGGAATGAATCTGTCCCTTTTGTCATATATCATCGCCAGCCTCGTCATTTGTGTATCAACAACGTACGCTGGAATATTGCTTGGACAGGCATTGTGATGAAGCTTGCCAACCCTCGAAAACTGCCGTTCCTACCGATCGGATCTGACCCCGGTCCCGAGCAATAACTCTCCAAAATCACCTAAAGTATTACTTGCACACTCCCCTCATAGGGCCCTGATCCTAAGTAAAAACAAAATTCTTTTCTTGGATTTCGCAGGACATTCGATGGAAATGCGGTTTTTGGGTTTTGGCCGAATACCCCAGTATTTGTCATTGTCAGGATTTTATTATTATTGTATCAACCCGAAATGGCGTGAAGTACATTTTTTCACTTTTATTGGTCGTAGCTTTCACTTAGTCCTCAGGACAATCCTCTCCTCAGGTCAATAGTGTTTCGGGATTTGACCTATCCAATCAACGGGATTTCTACTCAACAACGTCCATTGGAGAAGTGATGGTTTCAACGCTCTCCGAAGGTAGTATAATAGTTACTCAGGGATTTTTACAACCCAATCGCTACAATCCCTGCGCAGAGGTCAAAGTGACATTTTTTCCGAATCCCACAGTGAAAGAAATTACAGTGGAAGCGAGCGGTTGTGAAGCCCAAATTGAATCCCTGGATTTTTATAATTCCTGGGGCCAACACCTGGCCAACTTGCCTCGTCCTAAAAACAATAAAATCGATTTGGGACATTTTGCCCCCGGGATGTACTTAGTTCAGATAAATCTCTCAAAAGGAATTCCTCAGCTAATCAAAATAATAAAGACCTCCAATTGAATTGCCTATGATTAAATTCTATTCATTGTTTTGGCTTTTATCTCTACACTGCATTCTACTGAGGGCTCAAGCGCCTCAGGGAATAAATTACCAGGGAGTCGCCCGGGAAGTATCCGGCACGCCCATTGAGTCGAAACTCATTGGTATACGCATCAGTGTTGTGAGAGATAGCCCGAACGGTGCAGTAGAATATTCGGAACGACATCAGGTGACAACTAATCCATTTGGGTTGTTTACACTCGTGATCGGCAAGGGCATCGTCATCACCGGTAACTTTCCTTTTATCAGTTGGGCTGATGGAAATAAATGGGTGCAGGTAGAAATGGATTTGGGGGGTGGAACAAATTATCAGCTCACAGGTCATCAACAACTGATGAGTGTACCATTCGCACTTTATTCACAATACTCAGGTAGTGGATATGTCGCCGGCGCCGGAATTTCAATTGTTAATAACACAATCGTCAACACCGGAGACGCCAGTGCCACCAATGAACTACAGTCATTGACGTTTGACAACTCAAATAACAATCTTAGCATCAGTGGTGGAAATAGCGTGAACATAACTCAGACTTTCGGTCAGGTGCTCACCCAGGGGAATGATGCTGGTGGACGAATCATTGCCAATGTAGGAATGCCAGCTACTTCCTCCGATGTTACTACAAAAGGTTATGTAGATACCGCCATTGCTGCACGATATGCATTCAAGGTGTCTTATGCTTTTAACAATTCAGGGTCTACAGTCGCCAATCAACAAGTCGGTTTTTCAGGAGAAAATTTCGATGACTTTAACGTAGTCTCATCCAATCAATTCACCGTTCCAACAGGAGGAGCCGGAGTTTATATTTTTTATGTTGACGGGACTTCGAGTTATTCCGGCGTTGCCCTTAAAGCCCGGGTGAATTTTAGCACCTCTAACTTAATTCCAGTAAAACGCCAGATATCCTTCCCCAACTTACTTGCCGTGAATGATCTTCAGACATTCACTCTCAAATTATCCGACGGGGACGTAGTGGACCTCGTGGTTGACAGCAACGGTGGTGGCGACTATGTGACCGGATTCTTTTTTGGAAACAAACTGTAGGGACGTGAAAGCGGGAATACTCTTTAAATCCTCTTTCAACTTTTCTAGATCTTAACTCCCAACGTAACATTCAGCGACCTTCCATCCGACGACCATACGCCCGGTCCAGGATAAAAACTTGGACGCTTTGTGAAATACTGCTGGTCAAGGACATTGTTCACATTGACCCGCACCATTAACTGACGGGAAATCCTAAAAGAAGAATTGATGTCCAGCAAACCATAGGATGGCACTAGTCCAACCGCACCATTGGAAGAGGGTGTCCTTGTATTCAAAGCATCAGCAAAAGTTTGGCCAGTGTAGCTATAAAGAAACGAAACACTGGCATTTGACTTACGAAAGGTTACGCCGTTACGGGTAATTAAATCCGGCACGCTCTCTATTTTGTTTCCGCTTACATCCGCATTGGTATCCCCCACTTTTACCCGTGCATCGACGTAGCGGCCGTTGAATAACGCAGTTGAGGTAAACACACTGATGGTAAAGTCAGTGGTGAAATTCAATGAATATTCTACAAATATTTCGGCTCCCTCGGTAATTGAATTTCCAATATTCGTTCTATACAGGTAATATTCTCCGTTATCATATAACGACTGGCTGCCAAGACGGTTGTTGTATACCAATCTAAATACACCAATGTCCCATTTCAGGGATCTGGTATTTCCCCTGAATCCAGCTTCCAGGTTATAACCATATGCATCCTTGAGATTCTTATCCACGCGTTCATAAGTAGATGCAGGAATAATATCTTTGAAAACAACCGGACGATAAGCTTGCGACCATCCTGCATACAGCGATCCCGGCCTAAGACGATACTCGCCGTTGATCCCAAAAAGAAGATAATTATGAACAATTGTATTCGGTACACTGTCAGCGTCATAATAACTAATAACTCCAGTCATCACTGATTGCCCGGATTCAAACCGGACTCCCGGGGTCACGGCAAGGCGTTCGTTGATCTGTATTTTATTCTCTGCAAAAAATGCGACATTCTGCGTTTTGAAGTGCATATCCCTTCCAAATCCTGGCTCACTTAGTGATAAGTCAAAATTCGAACCAGTAGTTCCCTTACCTTGCTGTTGCCGGTGAAGGTCGTTATTGAAGTACTGTACACCTGCCACAAGTGTATTGCTACGATTTAAAAATGAATAGCCATGCAAAAGTCTGAGCTCAGAAGTATAGCTGTTAAAATTGTCGATGTCAACCTGGCGTTGAGCATATTGAAGTGTCGCAGGATTAATGGCATCCACTATATTGGCTGGTTTATCAAATTGCACGCTATTGCGATACCCCAATACGGCAGAAGTTAACCATAGTACTTTTGTTTTTGATCGTGGATTCCATTCCACTTTGAAAGAAGGGACATAAATTTCCGGGTTGAAATAATTCCTTGCTCGCGTGGATAGCCTGGGATTGGCATTGAACATGCTGTCCGTTAGGGGACCAGGAATATGATAGACATAGTTGGAGCGGCTTACTTCCGCGGTGAATCTTAATTGACGGGATGGCGAATACCGCACTAACACCGTCTGAGCATCATAGTTCGTATCGCCGTTATCCCTGTAGCCTTTTGAAACACGTTTACTGTAGTACACCAGGTATTCAAATTTTCCTATTTTTCCACTGATAGCATTGTATGTACTCAATAATCCAAAAGACCCGATTGAATTAACACTTTCAAATCCGATTTTACGCGTGCTATCTGGTGCCTTAGCAACATAATTTAACATCCCTCCGAACTGGGCTCCATATTGAAGCGCTCCTGTACCTCGTACCAACTCAATACGTTCAACCGCTTCCATGGGCATACTGTAGTGACTTGCCGGATATCCATAGATATCAGAATTTGTCATAGCGCCGTTCCGACGAATATTGAACTCCCATCCTCGATGAGGATCTAATCCACGTGTTGAAATATTGGTTTGATTGCCGCTTCCATCCATGTCATAAACAAATACGCCGGGTACCTTTGCAAAAATCTGGCGCGGAGTCTTTTCTGCGATATTGGCGTTCAGGTTCTGAACATTGATCACCTCGCTTTTCTTTCCTGCCCATACGTGGGTATCTTGCTCGTCTGGTAATCGTGTGATGTCAGATAACACCTTTCCTTGGATAACGACCGGCGCCAGAGCTTTAGTGACCAAGGAATCTTTTTGAGCGAAAGTGTTCGTCCATCCTATGGCTATCACTACGATTAAATAAATTCTTTTCATTCCAACGGTGTTCAAAAAAAAAGCGGAGAGAGACCCCTCTCTCTCCGCTAACCCAATTAATAATTAAACACATCTGTACTTAATTATGACCCAACCGTGCCCGACACGGTCAGGATTTCTTTAATTAATTTCCGGCGCCATCACCTGTGGCAAAGGCAACTGTATAGCTGCCAACCTTGTTGCCAAGGTCCAACCCTATAAAGGAGTCTTTGCGGTAGTGAATAGCTCCATAAAGTCTTGATAATGCCGCTTCCTCTGCCATTGCGTTGAAGTCCTGTGCTTTTGCCGGAAACAGATAGCCCAATACCGTTGCCGCCGAAGCTGAAAATGTTGAATGTCCCGAAACGTATGAAGGGAAATTAGGAAGCCCTGTGCTTGTCTTGATGGAAGGATCGAGTTGCCCAGGTCTTGCGTTAAAGTAAAAATATTTGGTATCCCAGCAGGATACTCCTGCATCATGCAACGCCATATTCAGCAAGGCAAATGCGCGAGCAGCGCGGACTTCACTGAATCTTGCATCCCGAATATATTCCGCAGCGATATCATTCCAATGTCCGGGAGGAGTATAGGTTCCAACACCATCAGCCCATTTATGAACAATGGCAAGGCGATCCCGTGTTATATTTTTTGAATAGTATTTTACTTCCTCAATTTCTCCTGCCATTTCAGCTGATCCTGCGAGTGGTGGCGCGAGAGGGCGCGCATCAATTACATTCTGGGGTGTCATGTTCCAGCATTTTACTGCACTGAAGAACGGAAGCATAGGAGGACGCGGTGGAAGGTCCTGGGTAAGCCACGCAACATCACCACGATTCGTGGCATTGAGTTTCAATGCTTCCCATTGTGGTTTTGTTCCGATGGCGTTCTTCATTCCGTCGCCACCAGCACGGGCAATGAAAATTGCTGCCACAGCTTTTCCGAGGGCAAGTCCTGCTGAAATGTCGCTTTGCGTTGCCTTGCCTCCCCAAAGAGCGGCGTTGCGCTGCTCACCTGCTTTTCTTGTGATTTCCGCGAGTGCCGCTGGAAATAATGCTTTCAACATGTCGGCCGCTGCACCTGACATCACTGCTTCTTCAGATGGATATGCGGGCAAATCGGATTGTGGCATCAATGCCTGGATTGTGTTGTCAACTTGGTAAGGAGCCGGCCGCGTGTGGGTAGGTAAATATTTATAATACCATGCTGCCTTCAATGCATCGTATTGTGCTGCTGCCACATAACTGTAAGCACGCGCTGCATAAGGGGGATTGGAAAAAGGGAATACTGGATCCTGAAAAGGATTTTCTGCATCTGGTGCTGGATAGGTCCCATCCGCATTTGGAGCAGGCGGAAGATTGTAGCGCGCCACGAGATCACGGAATATCTGGTTCCAACGAAGTATGCCACCAACACTCCAGTATGCAACTGCCTGGCGTTGAGCTGGTGATAATTTGCTTTGAAGATCTTTGATCGTTGCCAGTTCCGCCTTGTAGGCATCAGAAGTAACTGCCGTAGGCACGGGCACGGCAATCTGATTTATCGGGTTCAGGAAAACTGGCTTCCATGTACCAGCGGTAGGATCAACATTTAATGGCGATTGTGCAACGAGGTTTTCGCCGTCCGGGTTAACATCCTTGCAACTGATCGGAAGAAGAATCACTGCAAAAAAAAGAACTACAACTGTTAAGTAAAGTTTTGATTTCATGGCTTGGGAATAAAAGTTTCGTTTTTGGAACCGAAGTGAAGAGTGTAGAGCAATCCGCCCATAAAAGTTGTTGACTGTCCAACATTGCGGCCGTCAACCGTGTAACTGAATGATGCGCGAACCGCTAAATTTTTTGGCTTTGGCAAATAGTACATCAGCAATGCTCCTACCTTACCAAAATTCATCCGATTAGAAACAAAGGGCATATCCTGCCGGCGTATATCTCCTCCGCCCAATGTGTTTTGCTGCGCGTAAAATGCCTCAGCCTGAATGCCCTTTTTGTAATATCCCAACATCGTAGTAAAATCAAACGAGTCGTACATATTTACTTCATTGGTAAAATAAATTTGCCCGTCACTGTAATAGGAAGGACGGTCAAGGGTCACATTACTTCTCGCGGTGTAACCTCCAGAGACGTTGATGTACCAACCACTTTCAAGATGATAGTTACCAGTCAGGCGTGCGGTGAAATTGGTACTCCCTAAACCAATCGACAATGGCAGAAAGTCCGGCGTATAGTTTGACGCAGGAGTGCTGAAAGTACCCACCGCAAACATGCGAAGTCCGCTGGACGTATAATCTTTAGCGAGGAAACGGTACTTTGCTGAGAGCGAAAGATCTTGAATTCCTTCCATCCCGGTAAGCGTACCTGAACTTGGCTGCGTTTTAACATATGGCAACATCACAATGACATTGAGCCGATCGGTTATACCGTAATTGCCCATGTACGTAAGACTCTGCGTAGTGATCGTGCCAATGTTCGCATTATCGCGTCTGATACCGCCTTCCCAATAGTCTTTCCATTGATCGTGCATGTACATAAAGCCCGTGCAGAAGCTTCCCTTCGGCATCATCAGCCCGTCGGTAAGCGACTGTGCTGTTGCGCTCATTGCCAGGAGTGAAAAAATAAATACGTAAAGTGATTTCATATGAATTAAAAAAATGGTTTCGGAGATTACAATTGCGATTTGTCGATCCGTTCGTTTCAAAAAATCAACCGGATGAAAAATGCGATGACAGCAGATCACTGTCTGAACATCAACTATTGCTTAAGATTTTTTCCTAACAGGAAAAGCAAAAAAACAAAGGTGTTCGTGATCAGGCGATCCGTTCAGGAGGATGAACGATCGAAGAGGAAAATGATGGTACGAGAGATTGAGGCGCTAGAACATAGGCAACCACTAACGACCAGCCAACCACAGAAGGTTTAACTGATACTGCATTAGAAATGTATTCTTTTATAAAGCTGGGAACAGATTTTGCGGTTTGTTTGGCATCGACCGGTTTATCTGAAAAGGTCTGTGCAAAGTCTTCAAGTTGCTGGTTTATTCGAGTTGTTTCGTTGTCTTTGACACAGGCAATAAAAACAGACCCGAGGTTGAATTTATGTTTAACAATCCGGTAAATCTCACCTTTGTGCTCAAACTGGCCTTCGGCTTTTTCCCATTCACCTTCAGTTCCATAGGGAAAGTCCATTGGAACTTCGACGATCAACTGCTGCGAATTGGAGGCATCTTCATCGAAAGACCAGTTAATAGAGTTGTGGTATTTCCAGCCCTCAAAAACAAGGTAATATCCCGCTATGTTTAGCGTTATTATGAAGAGGAAGAAGAAGGCCAAGGCTTTTCTCATCAATACAAGAATAGGAAAAAAATATCTACTTCACAGAATTCCGAAAAAAAATAGACCGTTTTTGAAGTAATAAAACGCTATACGGGCATGTAGACAATCTTTTTTGTAGCAAAAAAATCTTCGGAAAAGAATGAGGCAAGATCGTAAATACTATAAGGTCGCTTCAATTTATTCATCTCTTCATCAATATCTCCTCCCTTCAAATAGAGGATACCATTGTCAATAGCGTGGACAGATTTCTCTTTAACCTTGCCGTTAACCCAACCATAAAATTCCTGCATTTGCGTCACGGCGCGACTCACAATAAAATCATACTTCTTCCGCAATTGTTCCGCACGGTTTTGTTCTGCCACGACATTAGTCAATCCCAATGCCTGACTGACCTCTTTTACAACCGTTATCTTTTTACCAATTGAATCCACCAGATGAAAGCGCGTCTGCGGAAAAAGAATAGCGAGCGGCACGCCCGGGAACCCTCCACCGGTGCCAACATCAAGTACCTCAGCGTTTGGGAGAAATGAAATCACTTTTGCGATACCGAGAGAGTGAAGAACGTGGTTAGTGAAGAGGTTGTCTATATCCTTACGCGAAATGACATTGATCTTTTCATTCCAGTCTTTGTAGAGTGGACCGAGGTCAGCAAATTGTTTGAGTTGCTTCTCGGTCAGATCAGGGAAATAGCGAGTGATAATGGATAGTTCTTGCACGATTAATATTTATTGAATAAAAATATGCAAAGAGTTTAACAATCCCGGACAAAACGGCTGTGTTTTATTCCTCTGCTGTTACTGCCACCCCCCATCGCATAGTCTTCAGAAAATCCTCAGTTTCTGTATGGTAAGTGGAGAAATCCTATTCAATTCATTGAACCTTCTTATAATTCATTATTTCCTACTTTAAATTGGTGTTTTCTTACCTTGTCCCTTCAAGCATTGATCCTCAGTTACCATGAACATCCTCAACAGCACCCTGGCCGATCTTCCCGCCATCTTTACGCTGTATGATCAAGCCATTGAGCACCAGAAAAAAGTTTTTACAAGACACTGGCAGCCATTCGATAGAAAAATGGTTGAGACTGAAATTCAGGAACATCGTCAATGGAAAATCCTTGTTACCAATGAGATCGCTTGTATTTTTGCCATCACGTATAATGATCCGTTGATATGGAAGGAAAAGGACGTGTCCCCGTCTATCTATATCCATCGCATCGTCACTCATCCCGATTATCGTGGCAGGTTCTTTGTAAAAGATATTATTGCCTGGGCAAAACAATTTGGTAAACAACAAGATAAACAGTTCATCAGGATGGACACTTTTGGCGATAACCAAAAACTTATTGATTACTATGTCTTCTGCGGATTTAATTTCTTAGGATTGACAACCATCGGAAATTCGCCAGCCCTGCCCAAGCACTACGAAGGAGCAAATCTAAGTTTGTTCGAAATTAAAATTTAGCGCCACTATTTAACTATCCGTTAATCGATTGCATTCAATTTATTTATAACATAAAATAGTAGTACTTACGTCCATAAATAAAGCTCTATCATATTTGACGTCACTTTTTTTAATGAATTAATTTTAAACCATTTCCCCCCATTAATCAACGTTATGCTGCTCGCCTTTTCACTTTTACAGCTTACGAATATAATCCTAATACTTATTTTTCTCTTCCTGGCATTCAGATTCTTTGAAACAAATTGGTCCTATAAAATAAGTAAACCGTATGCGTGGGAGGAGGCCGTTCGCCAGAATAGAATTACAACAAAACTTAAAAAAATTGAACGATTCTATCGCGACAAGGTGCGTTTCTATTCTATCTGGCTGCAGATAGAAAGATTAAAAAAAGAATCGATCGCGGGTTCCTTTGCCGAAGTTGGTGTATATAAAGGAGAGACTGCCAGAATGATTCACGAAATGGATCCATCCCGTATTTTTCACCTGTTTGATACGTTCTCCGGATTTGACCAAAAAGATCTGGATCTTAAAAATCCCAGCGATCCGGGTCACTCCATTGATTTTTCGGATACCTCAGTGGAGTTTGTGACAACCAAGATTGATGGCAATCAGAATGTGGTGTTTCACAAAGGATATTTTCCTGCTACTACTCAAAGTCTTACGGAGGTCAGTTATGCCTTTGTTCATCTTGATGTCGATTTATACCAGCCCACGCTTGCCGGCCTTCACTATTTCTATCCACGATTGTCACACGGTGGAGTAATTATGATTCACGACTACAATCACAACTGGGAAGGAGTGACTAAAGCGGTGGATGAATTTGTTGGAACGATCCCTGAAACCAAAATAGATATAAGTGACTGGCAGGGGACTGTGATGATTGTAAGATCCAAAACATAAGTCATTTCCTAACTGACTGAAATCTAAACACCGTCGTCAGTCCGCTCCTTAACTAATGCTGTGCTTAATGTGTGGTTGATATCCTTCAGGACAGAATCAAGCTCTTTGGAAGCCTTATCAATTTCATCCAGTAAATAGCCGGTTTCATCTTTTTGAATTGCCCCAATCTTTACAAGATTAATAAGTCCCATTATTCTTGTCAAAGGTCCTCTTACCCTGTGAGAATTGTGAAAGGTATACTGGATAAGGCTTTCATTCTGTTTTAGAATTCTGGAAGTCTTTTCCTCAACTAGCCCCTGAAGATTTTGATTAATCATAGCGATCTCCTCATTGGCATGCCTCAGCTTTGCCGATTGAGCAACGATTTCCTCGTTTTGCTTATTTACTTGAGCATTTAATTTGGTTAATTCATGCTTCGCCCTTCTATTCTGTAACATAGATTTATAGCTGAAGACCGCAAGCAAAGTCGCCACCAGCGCAAATAGTGCTACAAAAACGAGCAACGTCCTGATAGATACCAGACGCTCTTCACTGGCCGCCGATTGTTGAACCAAATGCTGGTTTTCCCGCTCTTTTTGTTCAGACTCATATTTAGTTCGCAACTCCTCGATCTGCCGCGTGTTTTGCTCGCTGTAAAGGCTATCCTTCATGTTAAGAAGCCGATCTACTATTGAATTAAAATCATCACTGTTTTTACTGACGCTGGCCAGATTCACATAGACATTCATCAATAGCGATTTAAAATTTTTCTCCTCGCCTATTGCAAGTGCCTTCATCACATAAGCTTTTGCTTCATCATGTCTTCCAAGTTTAATAAGAGCAGTAGCAATATTATTTGTAGCAACACCTTCTTGAAGAATTAACCCCTCGGTTTTATCCAACGCCGCTGCTTTTTGATAGTACTCAATCGCTTCATCGTATAATTTGCGCTCTGCCTTTACTACTCCGATATTGAGCAGCGTGTTAGCAAGCTTACCTTGTTTTTGCAGTCTTTCATAGGGGCCCCTGGCTTCCTGAAGGTAGATCAATGCCGAGTCAAGATTTTTTGATGCAATGAAAATCAATGCAATATTGTTCTGCAGATCGGCGGTTGTCTCTTCATCTCTAAATTTCTGATTAATAACCAAAGCCCGATTGTAGTAGTGCTTTGCCATCCTAAAGTCCTGCCTGAAGTAATAATTATTTCCAATTACTTTGTAAATCAGGCCCTTCAGTGATTCATCAGATTTTTGTTCGCTGATTTCGAGTGCTCTTATATAATTCTCCATTGCTTTATCATACATTCCAACCCGCGTATAGTATTTTCCAATATTCAAAATAGCAGTCGCCAAACCAATGTCATCCTTAGAATCCATGGCAAGTTTCTGGGCGTGTTCGGCATACTCAAGGCTTTTCTTCAGATCGCCGTTCACCTGAAATGCTGCGGCATCATTAAGAATTTTTATTTTTTCCTCCGCGGTCTTAGCAATGCTTACGCGCAATTCAACATCGTCAGCGGTGATGCTTTGGGCAAATAATTTCACTCCGCATATAAGCAAAACGAGCAAAAAAACTGGCTTCATAACGAATTGGGGCCTTACGAGAGAGTCTAGCGAACCACAAAGGTATACTATTTCGATACTGATCAATACCCGGTTTTAGGGGCATTAAATTGCCCTTTGCTCTCATGTTGTATATTTGCTTACCATGTTGATCAATATCAAAAAAACCAAAAATAAATTATCACACTGGCTGTTGACAATAGTGCTGCTATTCAGCATCCTTTCATTTTCTAATGGAATAAGTAATTCATCGGCGGGAGATCGTCGGATGGCAAATAGTGAATTACGGATCTCAAATCATGTCCATTATAAGAGAACAATATCTTTCACTCGCGCAATACAATTATCGAAGTTTGATTTTAGTTTTGTATTCAACCAGCCTTATGAAGAGACCGCATTTCTTCATAATCTCCTTCTTAAAGTCAGATTACAACATCTTACTAAATTATTCCTCTTCGCAAAAAGAATTGGTAACGAAAGTCACCTGAAAACTATTCCTCAGAATTCTGACGAGGACCATTTGATCCGATAGTCTCCCCTTTCGCCAAATTTAACGGCGCACCTAATTACTCATTTACCAAACAGGCAAGCACAATTGTGTAATGCCTGGCTAATTAATATCCATGATCCGATTAATCAAAATAGTCAGAACTGTTGGCTTCATCATGTTCATAATTTTAGCCTCCGCTGCCGGTGGCTTCTTCGGAGCATTCGTGCCTTACCGGGAAAAATTTCAGAATAATGAAATTAAGATCGAAATGATAGATCGAAAACGTGATGCCGAAGAGGAGGATGGGGACGAAACTGACGTGGGGAATTGAGGCAGTATCCAAGGTCTCAAATATGTTCCTTCTTATTCTTCACCAGGTCGTACATCAATTCACGGGCACGATGAAGCTGGGCTTTTACCGTGCCGAGCGGAGCTTCAAGCTCTACGGCTATTTCTTCATACGACAGCTCATGGAAATAACGCAACCTCACAAGTTTCTGATACTTAGCAGGAAGCATTCCAACAAATACCTGAATAAGTTCTTCCTTCTGGGATTTGATTGCCTCCTCCATCGGATCGGGGTTGACATCCTTTACGTCAATTGATACGGACTGCCCATCATCATCTGTGTAGGTATTCTCAATGCTAAGCGTATTGATCTTTTTCTTTCGTATAAAATCAATGGTATTATTAGTTGCAATACGAAACAACCAGGTACTAAACGTAAAATCTTTTTTAAAACGGTGCAGACTCTTGAATGCCTTGGCAAAAGACTCTATCATAAGGTCTTCAGCATCATCAACATTGCGCACCATCTTTAGAATCATATGATAAACAGGTCTTTTGTAACGTTGCAACAACTTGGCAAAAGCCTTGTCGTCACCGGCTACTGCACGGTCAATAAGCTGGAAATCTTCCAGTGCTTTAGAGGAAAATCTGTTTTCTATTTCTTCCATCGTACTCTTTTGGACGCTAACGCTGCGAGACCCGTTCCAAGATAGTAAATGGCATAATTAAAATCTAAAAATGGCGTTTTCCAGGCCTCAAAAGAATCCCCCATCACCCGGGAAGAACGGCGGACAAGCCAAACGAGGAGCACCTCACGGCACAAAAATCCGCCCCATAAAAAAGTTGGGACTGGCGGTACAAAAAAAATCAGAGGCAAGACAAAAAGCCAGTTCAGCATCCAAGTAGCTGAAAAAAGTCCAAGAACAAACTTGTCGCTTGATTTATAATGCTTGCCAACCGCCAGGTGCCGGAGCTTCTGATATAAAAATTCTCTCCATGTTTTCTTTGGATTGGAAAATACAAGAGAATCCGATCCGATATTCACCGCTGTATTGCTCCTTGTGGCGTGCTCGTTCACGAACAAATCATCGTCCCCCCCAGTTACTGCAAGGTGTTTGTTAAAACCTTTATTACTAAAAAAAAGATTTTTGCGATACGCCAGGTTCCTGCCAACGCCCATATAAGCACCACCCAACAACGCCAACCCAATATATTGTATGCCCGTAATCAGTGATTCAAAACGAACAAAAGCATTCAGATAAGAGGGTAATTTACTATATGGCGAGTAGCCTATCACAATTTCTCTTCCTTCCCGGAAATGTGAAGTCATCGAACGTATCCATTGATCACTGGCTGGCCTGCAATCGGCATCGGTCAACAATACCCAATCGTACGTCGCGGCCTTGATTCCAAGAGTTAAAGCAAATTTCTTTCCATTAAGGTGCTCAGGTAAGTGGCGCACCCTCACCATTTTCAATCGCGCTTCGGATTGCGTTGCACTCAAAAGAAAATCAAAGGTCCCGTCGTTGCAGCGGTCCTCCACAACAATTACTTCAAAGTTTGAATACTGCTGCCGAAATAATAATGGTATAAGTTCCCGTAAATTCTCTTCTTCATCATGGGCACACACAATGATCGAAACCGGTACCGCCAGTTCACTTGCTTCGCCGCCGCTGTTGGTGTCTTTCACCACCCCATCTCTTTTTCGATAGAATGCCACCAGGAAAACAATCAGATAAATCAGTTGAATCCCAAGAAAACTCCAGGCAATTATGGTGAGGACAGTAAACAATCAGTTCAACTTTTTGAAGCGGCAAATATAAATGAATTGCGCAATGATAAAACTCCTGGTCGCCAGGGTTTCGGCAAACGAGACAAAGGGAGAAACGAACACAACGAAATCTTATCTTTGCACCGATGCAATTTCGTATTCTCTCAAAAGACAGTCATTCCAGTGCTCGTACAGGAGTTCTCTCGACCAGCCACGGTGATATCCCAACGCCTATTTTCATGCCGGTAGGCACCGCAGGGTCTGTTAAAGCAGTTCACCAGCGCGAGCTGGAGCTGGACATCGACGCCAAAATCATTCTTGGAAACACCTATCATCTTTATCTTCGTCCGGGCCTTGAGATCTTAAAAAAAGCTGGGGGCCTTCATAGCTTCAATGGCTGGAACCGCCCTATCCTTACCGACAGCGGTGGCTATCAGGTTTATTCCCTTTCAGCAAACCGTAAGATCAAGGATGAAGGGGTAACCTTCAAATCACATATAGATGGGTCCACTCACTTTTTCAGTCCGGAAGCTGTCATGGACATTCAACGGGTCATTGGCGCGGACATTATTATGGCGTTTGACGAATGTACGCCGTACCCTTGCGAATATAGTTATGCCAGAAAATCACTAAAGATCACCCATCAATGGCTTACCCGATGTGTTCAGCACTTTCATTCGACGTCGTCCGTGTACGATTATCAGCAAATGCTTTTTCCAATTGTGCAGGGAAGCGTCTACCCGGATCTCAGAAAAGAGTCAGCGGAATTCATTGCAGCTCAGGACCAACCTGGAAATGCCATTGGGGGACTATCGGTGGGAGAGCCTCATGAAGATATGTATGCTATGACCGAACTGGTGTGCGGCATTCTTCCCAAAGACAAACCCCGTTACCTGATGGGTGTTGGCACGCCGGAGAATATCCTTGAGTCTATTGCTCTTGGCATTGACATGTTCGATTGCGTAATGCCGACCCGCAACGCAAGAAACGGCATGCTGTTCACCACGCAGGGAATTATCAACATCCGGAATGAAAAGTGGAAAGATGATCTTTCACCCCTTGATATTGACCTTGGGGGCTATTCAAGCACATTTTACTCTAAAGCCTACCTTCGCCATCTCATTATCAGCAAGGAAATTTTAGGCGCGCAAATTGCTTCCATCCATAACCTCACATTCTATCTTTGGCTGGTGCGGCAGGCCCGGCAAAAAATCGAAGAAGGAAGTTTCACTGAGTGGAAGAACAAAATGGTAAAAGTGGTTTCACAAAGACTATAAGGCAGTAATGAAAATCATAGATCGCTATATTCTCAAGAAGATCCTGTCCACTTTTTTTTTCGTGGTGTTGATCCTTATGGCCATCATTACCGTGATTGACATTACTGAGAAGATGGACAAGTTCGCCAAGAACCACCTGAGCGGAATGGAAATATTGGGTTATTACCTGGATTTCATTCCATGGGTCGCAGGACTCATTACTCCTATCACTGTCTTCATTGCCATTATCTATGTAACGTCACGAATGGCTGGCCACACCGAGATCATTGCCATACTCAGCAGCGGCGTTAGCTTCAAAAGATTTCTCCTCCCCTATCTGATGGCTTCTATAGTTATTGGTTCTATCGGCTTTGTATTAAACGGTTGGGTAATTCCCCAGGCAACAAAATCAAGACTTGCCTTTGAATTGCAGTACTTCAACAATCGATATTATTTTGAAGCACGCAATATTCACTTGCAAATGGCCCCTGAGGTTTACCTGTTTATTCAGAACTATAATAACGTTTCAAATGTAGGATATCAGTTCAGTCTGGAACGATTTGAGGACAATGCATTGATCGAAAAGCTTACCTCAGACAATATCAGGTGGGATTCTGTGAAGCAAAAATGGAAACTTGGCTTCTGGAAAGTAAAAAAAGTTAATGAGGTTTTTACGGGCGATCCAGGAGGTGACATTTCCTCATTCCAAAAGTCAGGGGACTCAATGGACACAACACTTGCTATTTCGCCAAAAGATTTTGAGGCACAGGAACGAAGTTATGAGGGAATGACCACGCCCGAACTCAATGCTCATATTGCTAAATTGAAATTCCGAGGAGCCACGGGAGTAAAATCATATGAAGTAGAAAAACAAGTTCGCTTTGCAACACCCTTCTCGACATTTGTGCTTGTGTTTCTGGGGGTTGTTGTTTCTTCCCGCAAGAGTCGTGGTGGAACCGGTCTCCAGATCGCACTCGGATTTGTACTCGCTTTTATTTTTATTTTATTTTTTATGCTTTCTCGGACCTTCGCAGAAGCAGGTGAGATCTCACCTCTTGTTGCCGCATGGATTCCTAATGTTGTTTTCTCCACAATCTCACTGGGGCTTTACTATTTTACACCCAGATGACGACCTCTACTGCAGACACACTCAAGCTTCATTCTATCGTATTCTTGTTTGGGTTTACCGGTATACTGGGAAAGCTGGTTTCTACTCCAGCTGTTGAGATGGTATTCTACCGCAGCCTCCTCGCGGCTCTTGGCATGGCTGTAGTACTCATAAGCATGAAAGGATCTTTCAAAGTATCTGCGATGGACTTCTATAAGATCAGTTTAACCGGTTTCATTGTTGGAATTCATTGGATCACATTCTTTCTTTCTGCCAGAGTTGCCAACGTTTCTGTAAGCCTCGTGGGATTTGCCACAGCAAGTTTATGGACTGCATTTCTTGAGCCACTAGTGAAAGGTTACCGGATACGAATTATCGAAGTCCTATTCGGCCTGATTGTTCTAACCGGATTGTATGTGATTTTTGCATTTAACTTCAATTATTCAACAGGGTTGATTCTCGGAGTTCTTTCAGGATTAACCTGCGCCATTTTCACTATTATCAATTCACAACTTGTAAAACGGGTAGACTCTTTTACAATTACTTTCTATGAAATGGCGGGAGCCTTTATAAGCATTGCCCTTTTCCTGCCTCTATATCATCAAACTCTGGCAGAGGGCAATAAATTGAGAATGTCACCTTCGCTCCTGGATTGGGTTTGCATTGCCCTGCTTGCCTGGCTATGCACGGTATATGCGTACTCCACCGCTGTGGAACTGATGAAAAGAGTGAGTGCTTTCTTCTTTCAACTCACACTTAATCTTGAGCCGGTTTATGGAATAATTATGGCAGTAATGATTTTTGGTGACGACGAAAAGATGAACATCAATTTCTATGCTGGCACGCTTATTATTTTGTGCGCTGTATTGGTCTACCCAAGGATGCGAAGACAGTTTACAGTTTCCCAGCCCAGCCAAACGAATCCCTGAACTGCATTCTGCTATCAATTTCGTTTCGAAAAATACCAAATACAGAAGAGCCCGATCCGCTCATGCTGGCATACAAAGCCCCCAATTGATATAATTTTTCTTTGACCTGTTGAATCACAGGATACTTTGGAAAAAGCGATAATTCAAAATCATTTTTGATCCGATCTTTCCATTGGTCCACAGGCATTCCAATTAAACTATTAAGGGTAGCTGATAGGGGCATCGGTGTTACACCATTGTATGCTTCAGCTGTAGAAACATGAATGCTTGGTTTTATAACAACAACATAAAACCCTTTTAGATTTAAAACGACAGGATCAAGCACCTCACCCCGTCCACTGCCGATCATGGGACTATCCTGAATGAAAAAGGAACAATCACTTCCCAGCGCGGAGGCGTAGTCCATCATTTGCTTTTGAGAAAGCTTCAAATCAAAAACTGTATTTAACATTCGAATGGTGTATGCGGCATCGGAGGATCCTCCACCCAATCCGGCTCCAGTAGGAATGATTTTATGCAAGTGAATTTTAACAGGACCAATTTTAAAATCCGTTTGGAGAAGATGATAGGCCTTCAAACAAAGATTGTCTTCATTTTTTCCTGGAATGACATTTCCCGACTGGATGAATTGAGTCTGCTCCGCTGGTAAAATTTCAAGCACATCGGTCCACGGCAAAGGATAAAAACAAGTTGAAATGGTATGAAATCCATCCTGACGCCTGGACAGAATCTGAAGACCAATATTGATTTTACAAGGAGGGAACGCGACCATTCACTTGTTATAATTAGATTCAGAGTTTACATCGAAGTTGTATGCCATCCAATTAGAGACTAAGTTTGATTACAATATTACAAAATCAATTTTACCATTTCCGGGAGTGATTTTCCGAAATTTGTAGTTATGGCATCTCCAACAAAAGCACAGCCCATCGGAATCTTTGATAGTGGTATTGGCGGACTCACGGTAGCACACGCAATAAAACAGCTGATGCCGAATGAAAATCTCATCTATTTTGGAGACACTGCGCATCTTCCGTACGGCGATAAGTCAGAGGCTGCAATTCAGGCTTACTCGATAAAGATAGCGGATGTGCTATTGAAAAAAGATTGCAAGGTCATTGTAATTGCGTGCAATTCTGCCAGCTCCGCTGCTTATGAACTATTAAAAGAATACGTGCATCAGTCTATTGAAGTGATTAACGTGATTGATCCGATGGTAAAAATGGTGTGTGATACCTTTCAGAACTGCACCGTCGGACTGATTGGAACTAAGCGAACAATACAGTCGGGTATTTACGCGAGAAAAATCGAAGATTCGGGTCGCGGTATTGCCATTCATTCTCTTGCGGCACCGCTGCTGGTTCCAATGATTGAAGAGGGGTTCTTTAATAATAAGATCAGTCACGACATAATTGAAAAATACCTTCGCGACCCACAGCTTGAAAACATTGGTGCTCTCATCCTTGGATGCACTCATTATCCACTGGTGAAAAAAGAGATTAATGATTTTTATGAAGGGCGGGTGCCTGTCCTCGATTCATCGGCAGTGGTTGCCGAAGCATTGTATAAATACCTTCATTCGCATGGCCTTCTGAAAGAAGAGAATAGTGGACAAGATCACTTTCTGGTATCCGACTTCACAGAGTCTTTTGAAGCCTCGACAAAACTATTTTTTAGAGAGGCGGTTCACCTTGAAAAACACCCTCTTTGGAACTGATAATCCTGTGCCCATGTAGGTTTTAGGCCTATTTTACAGATTTTCATAAGAAGAATAGGGCGAATTTTGCTTAAATTTCGATCTACCTCGTGGCATTCCACTTACTCGTATTTGAAGACGTTTTGCTCCTGAAGCCCCTGAAAAGGCTGAAAACAACTCTTAAGAGTGTAAGAATTAGTCGTTTGAGATATCAGCATATGAGTGGCACACTTATTCAACTGCCTCAATAATCTAGAAATTGGTATAATGATCTTAAAAAACACATGTATTGCGGGTTTACTGTTGCTTGTAAGCGCAGAGTTATTCGGCAACTCAACTCTTGACAGCTTGCAAAACAGGCTTGCGTTGGAAAAAAATGATTCCATACGACTGGAGATATTAATCAAACTTTCCAAAGAAGCTGAGTTCCTTGACTATGCCCAGGCATTCAAGTATGCCGAACAGGCAAAACAAGTTGCCACTTCAATCAATACAGAATGGGCGACGGGGAAAATTTATCTTCGGTTAGCTTTTCTTGAAACCATGCGCGGTGATTATGCTGCCGCCTTGAAGTACGACCTCGAGTGTGCCAAAATTTATTCTGCCAATCAAGACAGCGCCAGTTTATCAGTTGCTTTTAATGATGTGGGGTGTGATTACAGAGATATGGGCGAATATCAGGAAGGGTATTTTTATCTGACAAAATCCTACCAGATAGCCAAGAAGCATCGCAAAATTCCTTTGCATGAGGATTCCCTCATTATGGCTATCGCGATCCATAACATTGGCACCGTTTTCACAGAATTAGGTCAATTTGATATTGCCCTAGGCCACCTTGAGACATCACGTAAATTAAGTGAAGTTATTCACAACCCTGAATTTTTGCCGTATTCCTATGACGAAATGGGCGAATTGTTTAGAAGAAAAGGTGATTTTGAGCGGTCTGAAAAATTCCTCCTGACTGCACGGGATGAAGCCCGTCGTCTTAAAATTCGCGTCCTGATTCCCCGTGTTCAGTCACATCTGGCCAGCCTATACCTTGATAAAAATGACTATAAAAAGTCCCTGCTCTACTACGATTCAGTGATCGATCAACAGTCAAGCATCAACAACAGGTTTGGATTGGCGGAATGCGACTTAGGCAAAGGAAAGGTTATGTCGCGCTCCGGAAATTTTGAAGAGGCCCTTAAGCTTTATTCGAGGGCCCTTCAAACGGCTAAAGAGTTAAATGCGCGCAATCTGGCCCTATCGTGTTATATGGAACTCGCCGCTCTCTACGAAGTCAAAAATGATTACGCAAAATCATTGTTCTATCTAAAGCAACAAAATGCCTTGAAGGACAGCATCTTCAGCAAATCAACAATGGAAAAATTATTCCAGAACCAGATGCGCTTTGAGATTGAAAACAAGGACACTGAAATTGCTGAACTTAGTCTAGCACGCGAAAGGCAAAACTCCGAGATGAAGCGGCAGGAGTTGATCAGCAACATCCTCGTAATCGTTATTGCATTAACCGCTATACTTTTGTTTACAGTTTACCGCAGCGGACGAAGAAGGAAGCGCATTAATGGCCTTTTGCTGGAACATCAGGAAGAGATCAAGAAAAGAAGCGGTGAACTTGAACAGCTAAACCAGGTCAAGGACAAGTTCTTTTCCATTATTTCTCATGACCTTCGTTCGCCAATGAATGCTCTCGCTGGTATGCTCGACTTACTCGAACAAAAGCATATCACCCAGGAAGAGTTTAGTGACCTGTCGAAAAATCTCAGAACACAATTCAATCACACCAGGTCGCTGATTAATAACTTACTTAACTGGACTCTGCTCCAGATGGACAAACTTAAAATTCAGCCGGAAAAAGTTTTGATCCATTCAAAAGTCGATGAGAGCTTCGCCACCACGGGAATGTTCTACACAAAGAAAATCGACATGGAAAATAAGGTAGACAAGAAAATCACTGCTTTTGCGGATCCTAACATTGTAAACCTGGTTTTGCGAAATCTCATTTTAAACGCAGTTAAGTTCACGGAGAGCGGAGGACACATTTGGGTTGCCGCTGAAGAAAATTCCAAGGAGGTTACTGTTTCCGTGTCCGACAATGGAATAGGAATAAAGCCAGAAGTTAAAGAATTAATTTTTGAAAAAACAGCAGGTTACACTACACGAGGCACGGCTAATGAAAAAGGCACTGGCCTGGGATTGATTCTTTGCAAAGAGTTCCTGGAGAAGAACGGAGGACGTATTTGGTTGGAGAGCGAACTGGGTAAGGGGACTACGTTTTACTTTACTCTACCAAAGGGGTGATTAATTGTTGGTAAGCCGTCAGCTATCGCTATTTCGGTGCCAAACGCAGCACAATTCCATCAATCTCATCCGTAATCCTGATCTGGCAACCTAATCGGCTATTGTCTTTCACATAAAACGCTTCGTCCAGCATCGCAAGCTCCGCCTCACTTTGTTCCGGGAGAGTAGTATTCGATTCAAGGTAACATTGACACGAAGCACACAACGCCATTCCACCGCAAGTACCTTCCACAGGCAATTCATAGGCTTTACAGATTTCCATGATATTCATGTTCATGTCTGTTGGAGCCTCGAGGTCATGAGACGTTCCTTCGCGATCAATAATAATAACCTTGATTGTCGAGTCCATAATTTTAGAATCCACTCACGCCGTTAACAGTTGTGTATTTCAAGACGTTCTTCTTGTTGGGATATATTTTCGCAAAGGCGGATTGCACCGCAAGTGTTCCTTCATGAAATCCTGAAAGTATTAACTTCAGTTTGCCAGGGTAAGTATTGATATCGCCAACGGCGTAAATTCCTTTTCTGTTCGTAGAATAATCGAACGTATTTACTTTTACCGCATTCTTTTCAATCTCCAATCCCCAATCAGCGATAGGTCCAAGGCTTGGTGTTAAACCGAACAAGGGAATGAAATGATCTGTCTCTTTGATAATATCACCTAAGGTGGCATGCCTTATAACAACAGATCCAAGGGAACCTGAATTGTTGGGGACGATTCCAGCAACTTCAGCATCGGTAATAAGTTGGATTCTCTTCTGATCGGCAAGATCCATAACTTTTTGAACCGAGTCCAAATGCCCACGGAAGGAAGTTCTTCTGTGGACCAATGCGATCTCAGCGGCAATTTTATTTTCTGCCAGGTAAATCGTCCAGTCCAGCGCGGAGTCTCCACCCCCTGAAATCACTACTCGTTTTCCTCTGTAAAATTCAGGATCCTTAATTATGTATTCTACACCTTTGTCTTCGTAAAGATTCAGGTTTTCGATTGGCGGCTTCCTTGGTTCAAATACACCTAACCCGCCGGCAATGATCACCACAGGAGCCTGATGCTTTGTGCCCCGATTAGTCGTTACCAGAAACTGATTGTCGCTAACTTCTTCCAGACTCACGACTGTTTCACCCAAAGTAAAGCCAGGCTTAAATACAGAGCTTTGTTCTAATAACTTGTTCACCAGCTCGCCGGCATTTACGATCGGATAACCTGGTATGTCATAAATCGGCTTTTTCGGATATATTTCGATAAGCTGCCCACCCGGTTGGGGCAACGAGTCAATAAGATGGCATCGGAGTTTTAACAATCCAGCCTCAAAAACGGTAAAAATACCTACCGGCCCCGCCCCTACGATGATAATGTCCGTTTGAATCATAATTAAAAATAATCGCGAAAATAAATATTTCTACCCTGAAACCGCCTGATAATAGTCATCGCAGGAAAAATGAGCCTTGAATCTTTTTGATCAGCCATGAGTTATCGTTGTTTAAAGTACCGTTCGGCCTGTCATTTTTGACGAGTTGAGCGAATAAAATTAACTTTGTCTTTTATATCTGATGAGCGATTCAATTCTTCATGAATGTGGCATAGCGCTGGTCAGGCTGCGCAAACCCCTCTCTTACTACATTGAGAAATACGGGCCCACCTACGGAATGAACAAAATGTACATTCTGATGGAAAAACAGCATAATCGGGGCCAGGACGGCGCCGGTATCGCCAATATCAAGATCGATCAGGAACCTGGCCTGCGGTACATTAGCCGCTACCGGTCAATGAAAAGCCAGCCAGTAGCAAGTCTTTTTAAAAAAATCGGAAAGAAGTATAAAAAGGCTCAGAAGGACGGGAAAGAAAAATTCCGTGATGAAAAGTGGCTAAAACGTCATCTTTCATTCAGCGGCGAGCTTTGGCTTGGCCACCTTCGCTACGGGACGCACGGGTTCAATAGTATTGAAAATGTCCACCCGTTTCTGCGTCAGAATAACTGGAGAAGCCGAAACCTTGTCATGGCGGGTAACTTCAACATGACGAATGTCGACGAGCTCTTTGATATCCTCGTAAATTTAGGACAGCATCCGAAGGAAAAAGTTGATACGGTGACTGTAATGGAAAAAATTGGCCATTTCCTGGATGAGGAAGTACAACTCCAGTTTGAAAAATACAAGGACCAGTTTACCAACAAGGAAGTATCAGAAATTATAGAAAACGAAATCGACCTGGCCCATATGCTGAAGAGGGCCTGCAAAGATTTTGACGGCGGATATACTATGGCTGGCATGATCGGTTCAGGGTCAGCTTTCGTTGTGCGCGACCCGAATGGAATCCGACCAGCCTATTATTATGCTGATGATGAAGTGGTGGTGGTTGCCTCTGAAAAGCCTGCTATCAAGACAGCTTTTAACATTGAATACGATCAGATCAATGAAATAAAGCCAGGACATGCCCTGATCATAACGAAAAGTGGTGAATATGCCCAGCATAGCATTGTGCCGGAAGGCGAGAAAAAGTCATGCAGCTTTGAAAGGATTTATTTTTCCAGAGGTAATGACCCTGATATCTATCGGGAAAGAAAAATGCTTGGCAAACTTCTCGTTCCCCAGGTACTGAAAGCCATCAACTTTGACTTAAAAAATACAGTGTTCTCTTACATACCGAACACTGCTGAAACGGCATTCTACGGTATGATGGCAGAAGTAGAAAATTACCTGATTCGTAAACAAACCGATATCATTGTAGATGGGAAACCATCAGTTGATTCGTTGGAGGATATTCTTGCCTTCCGCCCAAGGATCGAAAAAATTGTAATTAAGGATGCTAAGATTCGCACGTTCATCGCCGATGATGACCACCGTGACGAAATGGTGGCCCATGTGTACGACACAACATATGAAGTAGTCAATCGCGACAAGGATACTCTTGTTGTCATTGATGATTCCATTGTACGGGGCACTACCCTGGAAAAAAGCATACTGAGACTTTTGGATCGACTTGGACCAAAAAAGATCATAGTAGTTTCATCTGCGCCTCAGATTCGCTTTCCTGATTGCTACGGTATCGACATGAGCCGGATGGGTGACTTTGTGGCCTTTCGTGCGGTTATCCAATTGCTTAAGGAACAAGGCAAAGATTATATGCTGGGCGAGGTCTACGAACGATGCCTTCAGTCTGCCATCGACAAGGAGCCAATCAATCACGTGAAGAAATTATACGAACAATTTACATACGAGGAAATTTCAGATAAGATTACTGACATCGTCAAGCCAGCCGATATGAAGGCTGAACTGAAAGTTGTTTTCCAAACAGTAGATGCCTTGCATAAAGGAATTCCACATCACTCGGGTGATTGGTATTTTACCGGGGATTATCCAACGCCAGGCGGTATGCTGGTCGCCAATAAATCATATGTTAACTATATGGAAGGCAGGCTGGTACGGGCGTATTAAAAAAATATCTCGTAAAAAAAGACCCAGCTCTGAAATCAAGACTGGGTCTTTTTATTTTGGCGGCCTCTATCGCACCACCAGCTTTTGCTTCACAGTTTCCTGTCCAATAGATATCGAAATAATGTAGATGCCCGGCGCAAGTCCCTGAGGTACTTCAACCTTGAGTTGTTTTACTGCCAGGTTTTTCACAACATACTGAGACTGCTCTTTTCCGTTAACATCCTGTAGCTTGATTTGGATGTCTTTCCCAAAATCCTCTTTGCCAAAGTTCACATTGAATTCTGTTCCGCTGGATGGATTAGGATAAACATTGCCTCTCAGGCCTTCCTTAACGTCGACTGCTACAATCTTCGAATAGGAAAAATTCCTATCAAAGTCAGTTTGCTTCAGTCGATAGTACCACTTACCTGGCGCCGCCTGATAGTCGGATGCCACATAGATTCTTGGAGTTGTGGACGTACCAGCGCCTTTTACAATGACAACATCCTCAAAATGTTCCGCGGTCTGTGACTTTTGAACAGTGAAGAAATCATTTTCCACTTCGGTCTCGGTTTTCCAATTCAGGTCTACCCGCCCAGCCACGCTTACGGCAGTGAAACTAACAAGCTTTACCGGCAATGGGAACGCAGCATCTGTTAGTGCCCATGGCGAAACGTTATTTGGAATAAGCTGACCTGGAATCGTTACTTGAAAAAAGCCTGCGGCAGGAGCGTTATTGGCAAAAGTCTGTCCTGCTGTTGGCGCATTCCAGTAATTAACGGCACTCCAGCTTTGGCCGGTTATTCCTGCTGGGCTGGTGGTAACGGTCGTAAGGTCAGCGATTGTGCCTGGCCGCTCTGACGGAGGCGTGGCACCATTACCTCCCACTGCGGTGAAGATCAACGTAGCGATAGGTCGAACAATATTGTTTGAAGGTGTCAATATCCAGAATCTGTCAACCACAGAATTACCGCCACTCGTTCCATTCAGATTGGTAACGGTAGTAGGAAATGGTGTGTTGCTTGTGGTAGTCGCATAGGTGGAAACTGTCATCGTTGAGGACGCAGAACCTGCACTTGTAATATTATAGGTAAATGGAATGAATTCAGTTGCTGACTTTGCAAAAGGATAAATAAATGCTCCTGTCAAGGCACCATTGCTCCATTTTACTTCACCGTACGGAGCCGAAGTTTCTTCACTCTTAATGAAACCTGCTGTTCTTGAAATACCTGTTAGGGACGCGTTAGTAACGCTCAGCTGATTTCCGTTCAAATCCAGACCACCTGAAACTAGTGTAAGTCTGTTACCCACTACAACATTCTTATTCATCTGAACGATATTGGTAGCACCAACATCTACAACCAATTTGAAAAAAGTTTCAGCAGCTGTTCCACTGATAATCTGAGGTTGGGATGATCCTGTTGCATTGAAAGTGATTCCTACATCGGCCGGATTGGTAGAAGGCAGAAAGGTGCCATTGTTTGTCCAGTCACCTCCTACAGTAAAGTTTGTAATTCGACCTAAGGTAGTAGCATCCAACGTGGCACCATTATTAATAACAACATCGTGTGTTACACTGAAATCGGTAGTATTGCTTCCTGCATCACCTCGTAAAGTAGGCGTTGACGTGCCATCTCCAATGGTAAGCGTCCCGGCCACTGAACCTCCCGTTGGGGGGAGCTCGTACGAATTACCAGAATAAAGTACCTGAAGGTTTCCAAACGCATCCGCAGGAATATTTATGGGGTTAGGTGCTGTCTGTTCATACTTAACTGTTCCAAAAGGTGCAGTAGTTCCCAATGATGTGCTGAAACCCGTAGGAAAAGTACTTGCGCTTCCAGTCATTCGGAACGTCGCACCCGGATCAATTTGAAATGTCTCTCCTGGATTACCTGCTATGTCAGTGTCATCACTTGTAACCAATACTCCCGTCTGAATGCGTACATCGCCGGAAACATTCGCTGCAGTAATGTCCTGTCCTGAAGGGCTGACAAGCACGCCGGCAACACTTGAGTTATTAAAGGAAAGGTTATTAAAATTCCAACCTGTTGGTGCATTTGCTGGGAATACGAGAAACTGTCCTGATGTACCGTTAAAGTTAAATGTGCTGGTTACGCCAGGCGTTAGCGTACCAAGTCCATTACTGAAGTTTAAGATACCACTCATGTTCACAATACCCGCACCACTTAGATTGAGAACGGCAGATGCCTGATTTCCTGCGGCGGCTCCGGTATTGAAGACGAGGCTACCAACGTTCAATGTGCCACTGGTTATATTGACTCTGCCTATGCGGGTATTGTTGCTGACACCAGATCCCATCGTCACTGTTCCCAACACGGTAGCTGTTCCGGCATTAATATTCCAGGAATCTGTAAGGGCTGCATTAGGTTGATTTACAGTTACATTCGTCTGAACCGTTAGCGTTGTTCCAGAAATATGCGTCAGAGATTGTGCCGTTGCCCTCGGTGTTGCTGAGGTATTGATATCCAGCGAATTGATCAAAGTAGCTCCCGGCATATCATACTGGATATTCGTTGCAGCATCCGGCACGATGCTTGGATTTCCAATCGTCACCATGTCTGTGACAAGGTTGGGAACACGCTCTCGTCCATAGGCTCCTGTTCCGCCTACCGCATTTGCCAGGAGTGTCAGTTGGGTATCGGTCGCGATGGAGGCAATGGTGCCCTGAATAGTACCAGACGATGCCTGGAGCATAATGATATCACCCGCTACGAGCTCACTGGTAAATAAAGTACCGACACCCGTTACGTTGGTCGATCCGCCAGTAAAAGTGATTGTACCGGTTCGGGTTTCGATCCATGTGGCCTTGTTACTCCAGTTATTGGTCCCTGTTATTCTATTAAGAATTCCGGACATAAAAATCAGATTACCCACCTGAAAATCAATGTCTGCATTTGTTATAGGCAATGTCGACGCAGGTTCACCAACAATTTGAGTTGTCGTTGCTGTCCGGGCCCCCGCTGTTGTAGTATTCCATGATACATCATTTGATGTCCATTTAGTTATGAAATTGGCAGTCACAGCTGAGCCATCGAGGTCAGTTGGGTCAAATGTGAATGTTGCATCAAATGAAGTGAAGATGGCACCGCTGTTTTTGAGCGTCCAGTAGCGATTTGCTGATCTTGAAGGGTCGATATTAGAAGATCCGATCCCTGGATGATCTCCTGCCGTGGAGAAAACGGTGATAGTTCCTGCATTGCTAATGCCCGTAAAGTTTAGCGAAATGGGCGTGTAAACTGCTCCCGATCCAATTTCAAAAGTAGGAGTCGGTGATCCTGCCGAGATATCTTTCTGAAAATTGCCATCGACATATCCCGTGGCTCTTGTTACAGTTCCCCCTGTAGGCACATATATACTGTTCGCTCCTGTGATTAACCGGCCGGATGTTAAAGCAAGGTTACTAGTAACGGAGATATCCACGCCGCTTATGGTAACATCATTAGGATTATTAATGGTCAGGTTAGCAAAACTTGTACTGGCCGTTCCTCCGATCTGTTGATTAGTACCAGTAATAAAAACCACATCACTCGACGAGTTAATAAATGTACCTCCACCATTATTAATCCATGTTCCATTGTTTCCATTTACCGTGATCGTCCTGTTACTGTAGTTCATTGTGCCGTTGGCAAACAGGAAGCTTCCAACTGTTATATTGTTGGATATAGCTTGTGTAGCAGACGAATTAAATGAGAATGTTCCCTGGACCACCATCACAGGATTGGTTGTCATTTTTGATGTATTGGTGATGGTCAAATTGCCGCTTACCAGAGATACGGATGACACATTTACTGATGAACTCGCGTTGGTCCCGGTCAAACTTATATTTTGGTAAGGATACGTATTGGTGGTTGAAGGATTGGTTGCGGAACTTCCCTTCGCTATTTGCGCATTCGCGCCGTTAAAAGTGACCGTAGTTCCGGCTGCAAATGAATTAGCAGTACCCGTCAGTTCTGGAGCGATTACCCCTGTTTTGGCAAAACTTATTCCTGAGGTTTCGGTCATCACCAGGTTGGCTGTTCCATTAAACGTACTGGTCGTGGCATCCAAAACAGAAGTCCCTGCTGTCCTTACAGTATTTGAAACCGATGTCGGTCCATTTACTGTTTTCGTACCCGACACACTCGTGGTAAGATTGTTATAGGCTGTGCCGAATATTGTTTGAGCCCCAGGATAGTTGTATTCGACAGTGCTGTTTGCTTTTGAAAAATCAACCGTGCCGCTGCTGTTTACAATTGTTCCATTGCCCGAGATATATAGTATAACACCCCTAACCCCATCTCCATTAATAAATTTCCTTGCTGAGCCAACGTTGAGGACGTTTCCTCCGACACGCGTAAGGGCAAGTAGTCCGAGGTTGGTAATTGTGGTGGCTGCTCCGGTTGTGAGGCGAAGTTCGGTGATGTTGATCAATTTCGGTCCGGAATAACTATAGCTGGTGCCGGCAGTAGTTACCTGGTGCACGCCTGTTCCAGTTGTAGACGCTGGCCAGAAGCCACTGTTCTGAATATCGCAATTTACAGTAAGGTTTTCCCCAACGATATTATCCCAGGTACCGCCTGCTGCCACGTCTATTGTATTGTTAAACGTCTTGATTCCGACGCCGCTGGAGGCAAATTGAAAATATCCGGCAATGGATGTTAGCCCATTTACGGTTAAACTAACACCACCTATCACGGCATTCTGGCCAGAAGGTACCGAGAACGTGCCATTGACAATCACGACCTGACTGTTATTTGTTCCAGTGAGTTGGGTGTTTCCTGACATGACAAGATTGCCGCTGGCAGTAAGGGTACTATTAGCAGTAAAATTGAGCTGTCCGGTTCCTTGGATGGTAAGATTCGTACAGCCAGAAGTGACACTAAAACTTACGATGTGGTTGCTGGTAATTACTACGTTATCTCCCGCCACTGGGGCTATTCCGCCGACCCAGGTTGTCCCTAAATTCCATGGACCGCTGGACTGGGAAGTAATTTGAGCTCCAGCTGCAAGTGCTGAGCAAAAAAATACTGTAATGACTGCGAATAATGACTTAAAACTCATGGAAATCCAGTTTTGAAAAGATCACATTTTATGTAAAGTTACAAAAGTAAGGACATTCAATATGGTCTTTTTTTACTTTAGAACCGTTTCTTCAGGGTAAATAAAAATCAAAATTGATATCGTTCATACACTTAAAGTGACCTTTTGGACATTTGTCATAACCTATTTTGGAGCAGGGGCGGCAATCAAGTCTATTATTTTCCAGAATAGTGAACTTGGTGCGGTAGGGATACATTCCAAAAGAGGGAATAGTGCTTCCCCAAATACTATAAACATCCTTCCGGAGGGCCGCCGCGATATGCATCAATCCAGTATCGTGGGAAAAGACATATCTGGCCTGCCTAACCACACTCGCCGACTGGTTCAGATTGAACTTTCCACAGGCATTATACACAACAGTTTCTTTATTCAGTTCGGCAAGGACCTTTTCTGAATCTGTGTCGACCCGACCGGCTTTGAAAAAGGCTGCAATAGCTTCACCCCTGTAGCTATCCTCTTTACCACCCAACAGGACAATTGGTTTATTTATTTTATCACACAATTCGATCATTCTTGTCAAAGGAAGCTTTTTGGTTTCATGTTGCGCCCCTATGGCGTACACAACATAGCCTTTTTGAAAATCTTCAGGAAGCCATTCGATTGGGACCTCATCCTTTTCAGGAATAAAGTAATCCAGGCCAAGAGCATCCATCTTCACGCCGAGTGGCGAAACCGCTTCCATATACCTCTCAACGATGTGAATATTCGGGAGCTTGTTAATCTTCAGGTTGACTATTAGCCACTTCTCGATGTTAAGTTTTCGAAAAGAATATGACTTTGCTCCCAGAGCCCTCTTGATTTGAAACGTTCTCAGGTTGTGATGCAGGTCAATTATATAATCAAACTTTTCTGCCTTTAGCTCTGTAATCAGATCCGAAAGGCTCTCTTTGAGAAAATGCATCTTATCGATATAAGGATTTACCTCAAACAAATCTCCATATTGATTTTTGGTTGCATAATGGACGCGGACATCTTCAAGTTGGGTCTTCAACGTGCGAACAACTGGAGTGGTGAGCACAATATCACCGATGGAAGAGAAGCGCAGTACGAGAACCTTCATGGTAGTAAAACGGGTAAGTTCAAATTTACCACTTTACCAAGAATACCCTGTTCGGGGGTAGAGTTCGCATAGATTTTTTTCCCGATCTATTTACTACTTTAGAAGCATAATTTTCCTATGAATTACTGGTTATTAAAAACTGAGCCGGAAACTTTTTCCTGGAGTGATTTACTGCGGGATAAAAA
Source organism: Cytophagales bacterium (assembly GCA_038229375.1). GTDB lineage: Bacteria > Bacteroidota > Bacteroidia > Cytophagales > Cyclobacteriaceae > ELB16-189. Next base: position 177,616 of record JBBRON010000002.1, read on the forward strand.
AGCCTCCTGGGATGGTGTTCGGAATTTCCAGGCGCGCAAATACCTGAAAGAAATGCAAAAGGGCGATAAAGCTTTTATCTATCACACCGGTGATGCAAAAGCGGTGGTCGGCATCGCTATCGTCACTAAGGAAGCCTATCCGGAAGCGAAAGACCCCGCCTGGGTTGCTGTTGACCTGGCTCCAGATAAGCCGCTGAAAAACCCTGTCACGCTTGCGAAAATAAAGGCGGATAAGGCACTTCAACAGATGAAGCTGGTAAGGGCGGCAAGGCTGTCCGTTCAGCCGGTTACAAAAGAAGAATTTGATTACATACTGGGATTAAGTACCAAAGTTTGAGAAGATCAATATATTTTATCGGTTGTCTGCTTGCGTTCATTAATGTTTCTCCGACAGCTATGGCACAGCTTTCACAAGCACATCGCTTTGAGCAGGAGATAAAGTCTAGTGAAGAAGGATTTACTGTAATTTCTTTGAAGAAAGAAGGCCTTGCCATGATACGCGATATCAACAAGTATGACCAGGGTAAAAAAAAATGGCAACTTGAATTTGTAGACACTACGTTAACAAAAATATGGACATCAGAGTTAGAGCTAAGTAGTCGTCTTCAACTTGTAGGGCATGAGTACAATGCACAGCATCTTTACCTGCTTTTCCGAGAGAATGATAAAGCGTACTACAAATTTCATTTACTAACAATCGATTTTATTAAACAAACAATTGAACCTGAGGACATAAAATTTGAAGTGGAATTTAAGTTAACGCATTTCACTATGTCTGGCACCAGTGCAATTTTTGGTGGTTATCTGAACAATGAACCTGCGGTACTGCTGTACAACAAATCGAGCAGTCAGCCGAAAATACTTCCTGGTTTGTTTGTCAGTGAAATGAAATTACTTGATGTAAGGGCCAACCAGAATGAGAGTTTTAATATATTGCTTTCTGAAAGGAGGGGGAAGGACAAGACAAAACTTATTGTTCGCACTTTCGATCACAATGGAAATCTATTGATAGATGATATAATCGAAATTGACGCGAAATACTCTGTTCTTACAGGACTCACAGGTACATTGGAGCGTGAAGAATTGATAGTTGCAGGCACGTATGCCGAAGGGTCTGCCCGCGAAGCAATCGGCTTTTTTTCGTTCGTGGTGGACCCCTTTAGCGAACAGCCAGTGTTCTATAATGACTTTGGCACGATGGATCATTTCCTGGATTACCTGCCAACCAGAAGAGCTGAAAAAATCAAGGTAAAGACACAAAAACTGAAATCAATAGGACAGCTGCCGAACTATTCTTCTCTCGTTATGCCTTTCCGAATAGAAGAGCGTCCAGATGGATTCTATCTGCTTGCCGAAGTGTATCAGTCGTCAAGTAACAGTTATAATAACGCTTATGGATCATCCTATTACAGTCCATACATGAATGGATACTCACCTTACGGCATAAGTCCTTACAGCAATACGAACCGTTATTACAGCACTCCGTATCTGAACAACAATCCTGCGAGTTATTCCGACGTGAAAATGATGGAGAGTGTTGTTGTGAAAATTGCAATGGATGGCCAGGCCCAAAAATCTGCCAGCATTAAATTGGATGACGTCCGGCAGTCGGACCTTGAGCAGGTAGGGGATTTTGTAATTAACAACGACAGCATCTTTCTTCTATACAAGAAGGACGGTGAAATTTTTTATCAAGAGGAAATTGGAGATGAAGATGAGAAAGTTGAAATAAGCCAATCGAAAATAAAATTGCAAGGCCCGAAAGACGAGTTGAAAGATGAAAATTCGCATGAAGGCACTACTCGTTATTGGTACGGACATCACTTTTATGTGTGGGGTTATCAAACGATAAAGGATTCATCGAGGGAGGCGGATAAAACACGAAGGGTTTTTTATGTCAATAGGATCAGTGTTAATTAAGGGAGTATTCAGTATTCCCTTTTTGTTACTGGCGCTACCGCCTGTTTCCGCCCAGATAATTCAGGCTGGCAGGTTGGAATTTACTATTTCAGGAGATGGGGCTGACGCAAAATATAAAGCCATTGGCCTAGAAACGAATGGAATGGTGGTGTATCGGCGCGTGAGCGGAAAGACAGATGACCAGCTCGAGTTAATCAAGCTTGACACGGCATTACGGGAGAGCTGGCGAGGGGCTATTCCAGTCCCTAAAAACCTTGTCCTTGCTCACGTTGAGTATAGTGCCGTTACTTCAATACTCTTTCTGATGTTCAAACATCAGTATTATCTTGGAGGAGATTTTCAGATAGTTTCCGTGAAAGTGAGTAATGGGAACTACGGAACCTATTTAATTAAAAATCTAATCCCGTTCAACCCTTCCCAATTTATTGTTACTGGTCAATCGGCCATTATTGGTGGGTACTTCAATTACAGGCCGATTGTTCTGTATTACAACTTCACTACGCAACAATCTAAGATTCTTCCAGGTTTTTTTAATGACGTAGGCGAACTGAATCAAATGAAAGCATATAGTGATGGCAGCATCGACGTGGTGGTCTGTGCGCGTAATCCCGAAAAAAAGAAGTCACTTTGGATAAGGAACTATGATCCTAAGGGTGAATTGGTAAAAACCACTATTCTTCAACCCGATGAAAATAAGAATCTTCTATTTGGCCGCTCGGTAAAACTTTCCAATGGAGAACAGATCGTCGCAGGGGTGTATGGCCGATTTACAGATTATTCACGCGGAATTTTTATTGCCGGTATTAATCCTGTCGGAGAGTATGCCATTCGCTATTATAATTTTTCGGAACTGAAAAATTTCTTCAGCTACATGAAAGTGAAGCGCCAAATACGTATAAAGGACAGAATTGAGAGGAGAACTATCCGGGGAAAAAAGGTAAAATTCAATTATCGCTTCCTGATCCATGACATCATGCCCTATCAGGACCAGTATATCATGACCGGCGAAGCATTCTATCCCCATTACATTTATCCAAGTCCTTACAGTTCAAATCGAAACAGGACGTACTATCCGGGAATGACCGGGTTTTACGCACCCATTTCACGTGGTGATATGATTTTTGATGGCTATCAATACACACATGCGGTTGTTGTTGGATTTGATAAGACAGGAAAAATTCAATGGGATAATAGTTTTGAGATCAATGATGTGAAAACTATGCAACTTGAACAATTTGTAGAGGTAATGCCTGGAAAGGATCGGATCGTTCTGATGTACCTTTTTGAAAATGCATTGAGATCAAAAATCATCAACAACTCGGAGGTTCTTGAAGGGAAAACCAGGGAGATAATCGATACCAGTACAAAAATTGAGACGGTCGATATCCGGGGCATAGAAAGTGAGCAACTAGATTATTGGTATGGCAATTACTTTTATGCCTTCGGGATTCAAAAATTGAAGCACAACGCCGTCGATGCGAGCAGGAAAGTTTTCTTCGTAAATAAGATCACGTATAAATAGGTCCGAGGATCGGCAAATAACTGTTATATTTGCAGTGGCATGCAGAAAAAGCTTATTCTTGATTCTGATCTCCTCACTGTTACCCTTGATCGCCTTTGCCAGGAACTAGTAGAAAATCACGGGGACTTTGAACACACCATCTTATTAGGACTGCAACCGCGCGGGATTTTCCTTGCCGAGTCGATCCGGGAGAAGTTGACCATCATCAACAACAAAGATATCCCCCTGGGCTACCTGGATGCTACCTTCCACCGTGACGATTTTCGCAGGCGAGAAATTCCCGCTAAAGCGAGCGAAACGAGAGTTCCCTTTCTTATCGAAGGAAAAAAAGTGGTACTCATTGACGATGTGCTATATACTGGCCGTACGGTGCGAGCCGCGCTAGATGCAATGATTGCGTTTGGCAGGCCGGAAAAGGTTGAACTTCTTGTCCTGATCGATCGAAAACGCACTCGCGAGCTTCCTATCTCTGCTGATTATGTAGGGAAATATGTTAATACGCTTGAAAGTCAACGTGTACTGGTAGAAATGGACGCCAGTCACAAGCACAATAAAATTTGGCTCATTAATAAAGATTGAAATTATGTCACGACTAAGTCAGCCGCACTTGCTGGGAATCAAGAATATCACGCGCGATGACATTGAACTTATTTTCGAAACCGCTGATAATTTTAAGGAGGTCATCAATCGACCAATCAAAAAAGTACCTTCGCTAAGAGATGTTACCATTGCGAACGTATTTTTCGAAAATTCCACACGTACCCGACTGTCATTTGAACTAGCTCAAAAAAGGCTTTCAGCAGACGTTATTAACTTTTCAGCTTCTAACAGTTCAGTAAAAAAAGGTGAAACTCTGCTTGACACTGTAAACAATATTCTTGCGATGAAGGTGGACATGATCGTGATGCGGCATGCCAGCGTGGGTGCACCACATTTTTTGTCGAAACACATTAAAGCCAACATTATCAATGCGGGCGATGGTACACATGAACATCCTACGCAGGCATTGCTTGATGCCTATTCAATTCGCGAAAAGCTAAAAACAGTAAAAGGAAAAAAAGTCGCGATCATCGGCGACATTCTACATTCGCGGGTAGCTCTTTCGAATATCTTCGCCTTGAAAAAGCTCGGCGCCGAGGTATTGGTATGTGGACCTCCCACTCTCCTACCTAAATTTATCGGGCAGCTTGGAGTAAAGGTTGAGTGGGACCTTCAAAAAGCGCTTGACTGGTGTGAGGTCGCCAACGTGCTCCGTATACAACTTGAACGCCAGCAAATAAAGTATTTCCCTTCCCTCCGGGAATATTCCCTTTATTATGGGATCACTAAAAAAATCCTGGACAGTCTTAAAAAGGATATCATTCTTATGCATCCGGGGCCGATTAATCGTGGCGTAGAACTAAGCAGTGACGCGGCAGATTCTCATCATTCAATCATCCTAGATCAGGTGGAGAATGGTGTTGCAATTCGCATGGCGGTGATGTATTTACTTGCTGGCGCCACCGCCTGAATTTAACTAACGCCTGGTCGCCTCATATAGGTTTTTTGTACCTTGCGTCCCACTATTTAAGAACTATGATTTATAACTCTATTGTGGATACCATTGGCAACACGCCAATGATTCGCGTCAACAAACTCAACGCCGGAATTGCCGGAACCATTCTCGTGAAGGTTGAGTATTTCAACCCTGGAAATTCCACCAAGGACCGTATGGCGTTGAAGATGGTGGAAGACGCCGAAAAAGCGGGCATCTTAAAGCCAGGCGGTACTATTATAGAAGGAACTTCCGGTAACACCGGCATGGGACTCGCATTGGCAGCCATTGCTAAAGGCTATAAATGCATTTTTACGATGGCCGACAAGCAATCGCAGGAAAAAATAAATATCCTGAAAGCTGTGGGAGCGGAAGTCATTGTATGCCCCACCAATGTGGAGCCTGAGGATCCACGTTCATACTATTCTGTCGCGCGAAAACTCAACAAGGATATTCCCAATTCTTATTATCCAAATCAATATGACAACCTCTCAAATACCGCTGCCCATTTTGAGTCCACTGGCCCTGAAATATGGAAACAGAGCGCGGGAAAGATCACGCATTATGTAGCAACAGTCGGTACAGGCGGCTCCATGTGCGGGACCGCTCAATTTCTGAAAGGGCAAAATTCCAAGTTGGTTACTGTTGGTGTTGACACCTATGGCTCTGTATTTAAGAAATACAAAGAAACAGGAGTATTTGACCGGAATGAAATCTATCCTTACCTCACAGAAGGCTTTGGAGAAGACATCCTTCCTAAAAACGTAGACTTTGATATCATCGATCAATTTATCAAGGTTACTGATAAAGACGGAGCAATTATGGCGAGAAGACTTTCCCGCGAAGAAGGTCTTTTTGTAGGCTGGAGCAGCGGATCTGCTATGCATGGTGCTCTGGAATATGCGCGGGAAAATCTTAAGAAGGATGATGTAATGGTCGTGTTATTACCCGATCACGGAACGCGCTACTTGAACAAAGTTTATAATGACAACTGGATGAAAGATCATGGCTTTCTTGAGGAGAGGATCTTTTCGTCGGCAAGGGATATAATTTTACATCGCAACACTTCCGACAGCTTATTCACCGTAAAGAAGAACGCCAAAATTGGTGAGGCGATCAAGATCATGAATCAGCAAGGTATTGACCAGATACCAGTGGTAGATGAATCCGAGTTTGTGGGAAGTGTTGCTTCGGCGAGCTTGCTCGAAAAGATTATTGAAAACCCTGGTGTCAAAGATAGTTCCGTTGGCGATCTTATGGACAAGCCCATGCAGTTTGTAGCGCTTGACACAACACTTGATGTCCTTTCTTCCATGCTAAATAAGAACAATAAGGCACTTCTGGTACGGGACGAGTTAAAGAAGGTTCATATCATTACCCATCATGATATCTTGAAGGCTATGACGTCGTAGGGCGAAGTGAAATTTGAACATACAAAATAGAGCCTCGTAAAATAAAAAAAGGCGCCGGATGAATCTGGCGCCTTTTTTTTCAATTGTTGCCTTTAGTGTTTCACCACTTCCACTTCAATGCGGTCGTTGTAATTTGCGTACACACTGTTCTGAGGATAAACCATTTCCTTTCCACCTTCTCCCCTGGATAATATTCTTTCAACTTCAATGCCTTGTCCAACTAGGTATCTTCTGGCAGCTTCTGCTCTCAGTACCGTTAGCTCTTTCGCTGAACCTTGTATCTTTACATTTCCGGCGTCTGTTTCAAAAAACTTGGTGCTTGTACCTAACGTCACAATATCCCGCGACTCTGTTCCGTTGCAATGGCCATGTATCTTCACCTTATAATTCTTATTTTCTTTCATCAGGTCTGCCAATCCATCCATTTCATCTTTGAAAGCCGGCTGCATGATTACTGAGTTGCGGTAGAAGCTGACATTATTAAATTCTATATAATCACCGCGCTTCGCCCTAATTAAGTGCAATGGGATGATAAATTCTCCATCTGGTCCGGTACCGGATGTTGAGGGAAGCGGGTCTTTGAAGTCGATGGTAGTTTCAAGGACCTTATATCCTGGAGCCACGGTAGTAATAAATATTGAACCTGCGCTATTTCGTGGCGCTGGCACGTCGATCATTTCATTTGCCTTATATGCCTGATACTGAGTTGAGCTCTTGGACTCAGAAAAATGTAGTTCGCCCCTTACCTCATTACCATTCTCATCATTCAAAAATCTAAAAATGAAGAATTTACCTTTTGCGACCTTCTTCGCTACTGGTTTTACAATAGTAGAAGAGTCAATTGCAGGTACGGTAACAATCAGAGGTGTTTCCACTACTGGCTTTTCTTCGATCACTACAACAGGTTGTTCAATAACAGGAGGCTTCTCTTCTACACGAGGAGTAGCGTCTTCACCTAAATGACCGATAAATACCCAGGCATCTTTAAATTCTGATTCAGCTTTTAATTTTATGACGAATGAGAATGCTTTTCTTCTCTCTGTTGTTTGAAGTAAATAAACGTAATACAATTTACGTTCTGGATTGATAGCATACTGACAACTAAAGCCGGCTTTGTTGGCCTTCGCAGTAAAGTGTACAGCGTTCTCCTGGATGGCAAAGACGCCTATTGTTGCATAATAATCCGGAGGAGCGGTTTGTGCTGCGGCGACTGTGGTACAAAGGGCAAAAAACGCGACAACCCAAAGTGAAATGGTAAATGGCCTCATAATTCAAAAATTTCAATTTCCCGAAGGTAAGAAATAATCGAAAATTCGGTGCATGGACAGATAAACTAGGCACTTTTTAACCGCAGTAAACCGTAATCGGTTGTAATCAGTGCTGGTTGTTAAGGTGACAGGTTCGAAACATATCCCAAAAACAATCAAAATTCATCTTTTTGAAGGCCTTTCAGCCGCCCAGCTATTTGATAATCTCAATCTCGACCCTCACATTGGCTTCCGCCTTTTCATCATCTATCTTAAAGAGAGGCTTTTTTCCTCCCCAGGCCTTGATCGTCATTCTTTTCTTATCAACACCCTTTATAACGAGATAATCGCGGATCTCCATGGCTCGAAGTTCTGATAACTCCTTGGCCGATCCATACTCTTCCACCGTGTTCTCAAGGGAAAAGAAATCCTTGCTGGAGGCACTTCGTTTGATAATCTTCCCTGGGTCGTTGCTATTCGTATGACCATGAATTCGGATGGCTTGAGAAGGATTATCCTTCATTAGTTTGACAAGTTTGTCAACCTCAAATCTAGACTCTGGCCTTAAGACGGCGGCGTCCTTATAGAAGAATATGTAATCCAGAGTTTCTATTTCACCTTTCTTGGAAGTCATTACCTGTTTGTCGACTTCGACCTCTATCTTTTCCTCCGCTAGCTTGATTGAATCGGCTGCACTCATCTTTTTCACTTCGGGAAGCTCCTCAACTTTTGGCTTCTCCTCTATTACAACTGGTGGCGTTTCAACAACAGGATGAAAATCCTTATGCTCATCTGCCGCTGCCAGGTCTTTTACCGCACCCCTAAACACCCAGGCATCTCTGAATGAACCGGTATCACGGATCCTTTTTGCTTCAGTAAGCGCTGCATCGCGATCTTCTGTCTCCATCACTACCACGTAGTAAAGATTTTTGAACTTATTCAACTCTACCTGAGGCACGAGCCCTTTTTTCTTAGCAAAACTGGTGAACTTGACAGCATTATTCTGGACTGAAAATGACCCAATGACAACCACAAAGCTGCTGGTAACCACAGGAGTTTCCTGCGCCATAATTTGCTGTACAGCAAGGGTCAGAAGCAACAGATAGATTAAGCCAATTTTTTTCATCACAATGATATTAGGTTAGAGGAAGACGCAATATTAGTCCTAGAGGTTTTATAAAAATATTGAATTTCTCGTGAAATCTTACATTTTGGCTCTTTATCGGGTAGAAATAACTTCAAATTGACGTTGAAGGGTCTCACCTGAGTCATCCACAAGTGTAAGACGGTGCCGTCCATAGCCAGGCACAAAAGAAAACTGATGGAGCTTTTGAGTGCTGCCAATAAACTCCCCATCCAGATGCCAATAGATTATTGAAGAAGAATTCCGATGCGTTGCTTCAAAAACAGTACTACCAGTTTTTCCGTCCAACTGTACGGGCAAATATATTTTTGAATCAATCCTGGGATAAATAACATCCATAGATGTCAGCGAGGAAGGATCAATGCAGTCTTTACGATAGGGAGGAAGGGATCGATACGAGAGATTTTTTGATTTGAAATAATATTCCTGAACAGGCGGCAACACAAACCAACTTTGACTCTTCATGGTGGCAACCGCTACACACTCACTATGAACCCTGTATTTGCCATCGGGGGACAGGTGAATTAACTTGTGATATTGACAGACCGAAGAAGTAAGTCCTGGAAGGGCGATCGCCAGCGTATCAACTCGATCACAGTAAGAAGATGCGCGCTGACCACTCAATGAACAAACAGGAACTTTGACTAATTCAGACTGAGGTTTTTGAAACCAGGCATGACCAGGGAGCATGGAAAAAATATCAAACAATAAAGGCGCGGCTGTTTGGGTTCCCGTCAATCCTGGGCGACCCTCGCCATCGGCGTTGCCAACCCAAACGCCTACCGCATAATCCGCGGTCACGCCAACGGCCCAACCATCCCGGAATCCAAAACTTGTTCCTGTCTTCCAGGCAATAGGTTTGGAACTACTGAAATGCTGCCATCCAGTTTCTTCACCTGGACGATACAGTTCTTTCAGAGTCTCAAACGTCAACCAAAGTGATGAAGCATTTAAAAAAGAGGCCAACTCTGGTACATTCTCATGCACTCGTGAATCCGTTCGATATACAGGCGCGTGAAAATCACCGTTTTGATATTTATTACTACCGGCAAACTCAAAATAATTATTTAAAGTGCGAGCAGCGGACGCATACATTCCCGTGATGTCCCATAACGTTCCCTCCGCTCCACCGAGAACGAGTGATAGTCCGTAGTGATCAGCCGGCTGAGTCAACGTGGTCATGCCGATGTTTTTAAGAAGGTTATAGAATTTTTCATATCGATAATCTTTTAACTCATAAACTGTTGGAATATTCAATGACCTGAGCAATGCTTTATCTGCTGGAACAGCTCCATCATACTGTCTTGAAAAATTTTTAGGGGCGAATCCGCCTATAGCCGTTGGTATGTCCGGCATAAGTGTTCCCGGCAGCACCTTCCCCTCATCCATGATGGCAGCAAAAAGAAATGGTTTTAAAATACTTCCTGTGCTTCTGGGAGAACGTATAACATCAACATTTCCTTCATGATCATTTCCTGATTGTGTATTTCCGACATAGGCAAGAACCTCGCCCCTTTTCACATCCAGTATCAATGCGGCCGCATTAAATATCTGATTGCCTTTCAAGCGCAGATAATGATCGGCAATAACCTGCTCGGTCCTCGCTTGCAACCCGACGTCAACTGAAGATCGTATAATTTGCTGCGCATAACCGTCACGTACAGCACGATCAAGCAAATGAGGCGCGAACCTTGGAAGAGATTGAGGCTTTTCAGGCACCGGTTCAGAAACTGCCAAGTCATAACTGATCTCATCTATATCGCCCTGCTGAAATAATTTCTCAAGTAGGCGGTTCCTCTTTTCCGCAAGCTTATCTCGATTCCTCGCAAGGTGAATTAGTGATGGGTTGTTGGGAAGCACCGCGAGTAAGGCAGCTTCTCCCCACGATAACTCCTGAGAACTCCGTCCGAAATATCTCCAGCAGGCTGCTTCAATTCCCACAACATTTCCGCCAAAGGGCGCATGGGAAGCATACAATTCAAGGATTTCGTTTTTTGAATATCGGAGCTCAGCCCGGGTGGCGAGAATGACTTCAATTAATTTCTGGAAGAATGTACGATCAGGGTTTTTCCGGGAAAGCCGGATCACCTGCATGGTGAGTGTGCTTCCTCCGCTCACGATCCGTCCAGCCTTGAGATTTTTTTTTACCGCTCTGCCTAGCGCCAGAAGATCCACACCAGGGTGATTCCAGAATCGCTTATCCTCATAAACGGTTATAGCCTTGATAAATTTTTCATTTACTACTCTACTTTCCGGGAAACGCCATTGCCCATCGGACGCAATGGCTGCCGAAAGCAGCTGACCAGAACGATCCTCCAGTACGGTGGAATAAGGATTGCTAAAAAGTTGTTTTGGAAGTGAGAAGAGATACCACGACGTAAAAGCCATCCCGACCAAAATCAGCGCAAGCTTTCTCGTAGTAAAGAAACGGTTCATGGCATTTTGTTGGCATGGCGCGAGGCCAGCTTCCAGCGATTTCCAGATTTAACGTAAACCTCAGTATAGCAAAGATTGATAGTAAAAGGATTTTCACCTGTGCCTTCAAATTTACCTATGCCTGTAACAATGGCGGTGTTGCCATAAAGTCGGGCTTTAGATTCTTTGATCTCTACCTTCTGATATATAAGCTTCTTGCTTTTAATATCGCCAATGACTTCATCCTTAGTTTGAATCCAACCGTTTGAATGGATATATTGAAGTTTGTCGTCCAATACCATCGCAAGGGAATCATATTGTTTGTTGATCAGCCAGTCGAATTTCTTTTCCGAAAGTTCAAGTACTGTTTTTTCAGAATTTATTTGCGCCGACACTGAAAACACCAGCATATAAAGCAGACAAACGGTAAACAGTACTCTCATAAACTTAGAATCGGTTCTGGGGTTCAACCCCTTCAAGAACTAGCTCAGCGTCTGGCTTTGATTCATCCGTAAGAGCAACCTTACCTCTCTCCTGCCGGAGAATTCGCATATACAGGGAGATGTTCTTATCGAAAAGGAATCGAAAAAAAAGCTTTGTCCAGGAGTTGTGCGATTGCAACGAATCGTAATACTCCGGTGCATGTTTTTTCAGATCCGGCAATTTATTCCATGGAATGGAAGGGAAATCATGATGCTCATTGTGAAAACCAACATTAAAAGCTACAGCATTCAGTGGACCGTAATAACTATAGGTTTCCTGTTTTTCATCAAGTGTAAGATAATGTTCCTGGATCCAGCGCGCTCCCAGCGGGTGCAATCCAACGGAAAAGAAGAAGCTGAACAACAAAAAGAAGAAAGCCTTTGGACCAAAGAATATCCAGATCGCAACATTAAATGCAATCTGCACGACCCAGTTGGCAACGATCCAACCGTCTACCGGTTTTATTTCTTTAAGACGGAAAGTGCGTATCGCCTGGAAGACCGGAAAAAACAAGAGCCAGAACGCTTTGCCCAAAAAAGAATGATTGATCAATTTGGCTTCCCAATAATCAGGAAGGTCACCATCCAGTTCATGCACACCCTGAAACGAATGATGTTTGATATGATAACGAACAAATGAGATTGCGCTTGGAAACATGTGCGGCAGGTTGGCAACAATTGCTGCCGCCAGATTCATGCCTTTCTTTTTAAACAACAGGTTATGCGTGCATTCATGGATCATGACAAAGAGAGCATGATTCGCAAAGGCACCACCTATATAAGCAGCGGCCACCACGATCCACCAGGAAACATCTTTTACCAGGTAGGCTCCGGCCACCATAGCGCCTACTAACCCAATGATTGCCAAAATCGTAGCGGGATTTTTACCCATCAACGACTTGATTTGCGGGTGTTTGATCATGATCTCCCGGGTGCGCCCACGATGGGGTTCGGGTCCTGTAGAGAAGCGGAATTCGTTTGTCTGGGCCATTGTTCCTTATAAACTGCAAACTTAAGAAGAAATTGTTACCCCATGACCTGAGTTTTGTCAGGGATCGGGCCTGGGACCGATAAAAGGGTTAACAGTGCGCACGTTGCATTTGTTTCCTCCGGTGTGTGCCAAAAAGAAGGAAGATCGACTCGGCCCCGGCACGCTTAATGTACGCATCCAATGGTAAACCCTTGACTATTAGTCCAGGATACAAAATCCGCGATCGCCACGAACTCATTCCATGAATAACTCCGAGTTAAACGATTTAATAACTTTGTACTACTTTTTCAACTAGTGCATTATGGATTCCGATTTTAAACTGGATTTCTTTCCCAAAAAAGAAACTATCATATTTTGCGTTGCGGCAGTTTGCTCAATAGTAATCAGCTACCTGATCGGACTGGCAGTGTGGATATTGATACCGATTATTGCACTGGAGTACCTGGTAATTCTCGGTGGAGCAGCTATCGTTGATATTGAAGATAATGTTTTGACAGTCACTTCTCTAAATCCATTTCTTGGATCATACTCGGTAGACATAAAATCGATTACGAAAATCAAGGCACTTGATACCATTGAGCGTAAGTCAGATGTGGATTTTGGCGGATACTTTTTACTCTTCTCAAGAAGGTGCCTGATCGTCTATCTGGATGATGAACGGCAGAAACATCACGCCTACTTTTCAATCCTCAGTAAAAAAGAAGAAAAGCGAATCCTGAAAGCCCTGAGAAAGCTCACAAAGAAGGAAAAAATTGACAATGCGGAAGAGGTTCGCGAGGAAGAGGAGGATGAGGGGGTGGAATGATATTACGCATCGTGAAATGGTAATTAGTAACTGGCGAGTAGTTAATGGTGGTTTCCCAAACCGAAGAATTGTTCTTATCAGCCTGAGGGAACCACCAATGACCACCTATCAACCACCAACTATGGTTAATTTTTACTGCACAACCGGCTTGGTCACCTGCACAACCTGCCCCTTTGTTCTTGCATAAACACTCCGATCATACATCGCTTCACAACTCATAGCAGGCAGGTAAAAACTCCCGGCATACGTGGCCGTTAGCATAACCTTAAATGATTTGCGCTGACCGGCATTCAGATCAAAGTAGGTGTAAACTCTGTCATCGCGAATATCCTGATAGGTATAAGTATCATTCTTAAGCACATCTTCCGCCTCATCAAGCCGAAGGTTGTTAATCTCCCAGCCTGAAGGGAATATCTGATTGAGGGCAAGGTTTTTATAAACTCCCCGAACTCCCGGATTGGAAATAGAAACAGTAGCAAGAAACTCAGTTCCCTGTTCCAGGCTTGAAGGATCAATGGCTGCTCCATCGGAATCGGCGTAGGTGACCGTAATACTCAGATTATTACTTGCCTCCACTTCTTCACCGCGTGCAGGTGTTCCTTCAGTAATGATCCTCGCAAACAATGTACCCTGAGTCTGGCTTTCAACTTTAAGTGGGCCAGCTTTTAAACCCTCGAATGGCAATGTCGCCTGCGCGATTGTGAGATCGGTACTCGCTGTAACGGTCTTGCCGTTATATGTATAGGTGAATTTCAATGGACCTTTCTTCTCGGTTCCTGCAAACATACCCACAGCCTTCAAACACCAGGCAACGGTTTGCGTACTCATCCAGGAACCAGAATTGCTCAATGAGGCAGAAATTTCTTTAACTAATTCAAATCCTTTGGTCCTGTCATTCAGGAGGAGCAGCGTTTCAAGAATGATAGCCTTATCGCGAACATCCGATCCATAGGAATAGCCCATCTCCTGATACGGTTTTATCGAAAGTGGCAGATTGGCGATCAGTGTTTTCGCTGCTTCAGGCTGCCCGGCTTTCGCATAAGCGGCCGCAAGCATCCACGCTGACGTAACAGGCAGATTGCCCATTTCGCGCAGGCGATTCATAGAAGCAAGGTCAGCGTCTCCAGCCAGGGCAAGTGTGTACAGGCGGTAAGCTTGTATCAGTTCACTGCTTTGGTATTCCTGATTCTTCCTCCACTCCGATGATTTACTGCGTTGGTATTTTTTCCACCGTTTTAACATGTCATTGGGAACGAAATACCCTTTCGCTTCTGCTTCGATCAGGAAGTGACCAGCATATGTTGAGCCCCAGCTTTCCGAATCCTGATTGCCAGGCCAGTAGGCAAATCCGCCATCGCGGGTAACGAATAGTTTTAATCGCTCAATACCCGCGCGAATATTGCGTTGCGTCAAAGCTTTTTCATCTTCGGTTAACGCCTTTACCTGATCGAGATAAAGTTGCGGGAATACAGATGATGTTGTCTGTTCGATACAACCGTAAGGATAGTGCATGAGATAACGGAGGCGTTGTCCGAGATTGATCGGAGGAAGTGACGACACCTCAAGTATCGCTGTATTGGTTCCTGCAACCCCGATCGGTGTAACACTTCCATTCCAGCTTTTGCCAGCTTCCAGTAGAACATCCGCCACTTTAGTTACAGGAGGATTTGGATTTCGAATCTCAATCTCGATTACATCAGTAGCCTTGAAATTTCCAGACGTTGCCGTGACTTCGATCTTTGCAATGCCGGTTTGACTTTTTACAGTAAGATCAAAATCCGTAGTGAGATCCTCTTTGTCCATGGTAACAGTCCTCACGGCATCACCCGACAAAGAAACCGGTCCGGAAACTTTTATCTCCACTTTCACATCACGAATGTTTTTCTCCATTGAGAAAATTGTGATGGGCAATTTTAATTTTTCTTCGGGGCCGAGCACACGCGGTAATGTAGCAAGTACCATCAACGGCTTCCGCACCGGAGTGGCTTTGTCGGCAGTACCATAGGCACCTTCATACCCAGCTACCACCATTGTCTTTACGGAACCAATGTATTGCGGCATAATGAATCGATGCTCATTGCTGCCACCATCAAGGATAAATGGCCCAAGGAATTTTACCACAGGCTTAAAGCGATTGGCCTTTGCATCATCCTCTTTACTCGTCGCCATCATATCTCCGCCAATGGCCAGCAAGCGTTCAATTTTTCCTCCAAACGCTCCCATCACAGCATCGTACACATCCCACGTTTTAATACCCAATGCTTCACGGGCATAGAATCGCGCCCACGGCTCCGGGGTAGAGAATCGGGTTATATCCAATAATCCTTCATCTACTACTGCGACTGTGTACGTCATCTTTCTCTTTGATTTTTCAGAAATTTTGATGACAACTTCTTTTCCGGGCTCAAGCACTTCCGGCATCGAGATCACCGGATCAAGGTGGGTTTTAGGATCTTCCACTGTTATCGGAATCACTCCATACAAACGAATCGGCAGATCATTGATAGTTTGTGAATGCGGTTGTAGCAACGTGACGTTCACGAAAATATTCGGCGTCATTTCTGGTGTGATATCAAAACTAAATTTGTTATCCCCTTTCTTTGTCTCCAGCCAATAGGTATTTATCACACGACTGCCGCTTTCCACGCTGATCAGGGCACGACCATTGTCACTTCCGGGGATAGTAAGATTGGCCTTCTCATTAATATTATAACCAGGTTTGTCGGAAGAGAACGACAACATTGTCGCACCTTGCGATTCATTTTTAGCACGCCCCGCCCATCCCGGCCAGTCGATGTATACTACCTTGGCGGTGCTATGTCCTGAAACAGGATCCGTTGCCCTTACCAGATATCTTCCCCACTCTGGATATTTGATCTTAAATTTCCATTCACCTTTTCCATTGATCGTTTTGATCTTGCCGGCAGCAATTGGCGTCGCGTTATTACGTGTCATGTAATTAGCGTTGTTGCCAGAATTATCCCACCACCAGCGCCATTCCAGTTTAGAAATTGTCATCTGGACATTATCACGTGTGACTCCGTTTCCATCGGCATCCAGTGTTACAACATCAACACGATGTGTCGTGTCGGTGAGCAACATACCACGTCCCTTATCCCCTTGCGGCAGCCGAATTCCTGTGAATGACGTGTAAGGATAGAATGGCAGGCTAAAGCGGTCAATGCTGAAATTGCCGCTTTCCTCATACACTTTTCCACGGAAAATCGCATTGAGCATTCCGGCAGGTTCGCCACTAACTTCGAGTGAGGTATTCACGGTGGCGTTTCCGTCGTCATCTGTATATCCTTCAAAAATCGGTTTTGCCTCGCTTTCCACATTCTTAGCCGGATCATCAAATGTATATTCCGGGTACTTGTCAAACTTCGTCTGAGCAGGCGTAAGCAACACTTCAAACTCTGCCTTGAGATTCCTTCCGGGAGAACCAGCAAGCCAGTTTACATGCAGTGTTCCTGATACATTATTATTTCCGGTAGTTATTTTCTCTTTTCCAAAATCAAGCTTGATCTTGAGTCGATTAGGTTTGATCGTCTCAATTTTGACGGTCTGAGTGAATTGGGAGCCTCCTACTTTTACGCGGGCGGTCCAGTTGCCGGTCGGCGCGTCCGATGATGTAATTGTAGCAAACTTATAAAAACCGTTTTCAGAGGAAGAACGGACAAGTCGTTGAGTGATCTGACCCTGGGGATTTTGTAACTCCATTACCACAGGGTGAGCTGCCGGCAATAACCTCAGTTTATCTTCCAGCAAGAAAGTAAGATAAAGTGAATCGCCTGGTCGCCATACTCCGCGTTCGCCATAGATCAACCCCTTTAAACCATTATCAACGTGTTCGCCGCCCACATCAAAGTTGCTGAGTGAAAGCGATTCCCCATCGAACAATTTCAAGTACCCCCGTTGAGCTCCGTTTTTCGCGACCAGCGCAAAAGGTGATTGCTTTGAACTGATCGTTACTTTTCCATCGGCATCTGTACTGGCTGTACCCGTTAGCTGTTGCTGAAAATCATATAATTCAATCTGGACCCCGCTCTGAGGTTTGGTAGTCTTAAGGTCGTTGACAAAAACAATTGTATTTCCATCTCCTCCACGCTTGGCTATAATACCAAGGTCCGATGCGATAACGTTGCGTGTAATCGTACGGTTGTTTCTGTAGTAAGACGAATGACATGGATTGTCGCGTTGCTCCCAATCATAATCTTCGTCATAATAATAGTCTTCATATGAATCCCACGCGCTGTCTTCGTTCTCAGGCTGGTCCCAATCTTCTTCTATTGAAGTTCCTTCAGATGAGGCCGTTTCTTCCGGACAGTTATAAACTGAGTAGGATCTTTTGAATCCAACCCGCACCTGGTAGATCGCGCCTGGTTCTGTGTTTATGTACTGCGAAAGATCTATGGTGTATCGTTCCCATTTACCAAGGTCAGTGCCACCAGCGTTTTCCAGGGAGACCATCTTTTTAAGAAGAGGCTTGCCGACACGTCGCAATTCCTGATTGCCATCAAAGTTGTTGACTTGCAGAAATTGGAGCACATTCTTTTCAAACACCTTTACAATCTGAATGTCAACCGCTTTCAGATTGACGGCTTCGAAGGGAAGGATCAAACCATCGGTTGAGGGGAGAATATTTCCTTTGCCAATAAACCTTACGGCCGGAGCTACCTGCTCAAAGACAATATCATAGGTGCTGGATTGCTCCATACGATAGTTCAGAACATTTTTAATACCCGGCTCAATTGTCAACTTCTTTGATCCTTTCTGACGCACCGAAGGGAATACACGGATTTCATTTTCCTTGATTTCGAAATCAAGCGAGGGGATATCGTTGATGGTGATCAACCCGGCAAGGTTCTGTTTTTCGTTGAGGGGGTCAGAGAACTGGAGCACTACGTACTGATTGGTGCTTTGCTCCACTTTCACATTCATAACTTTAAAATCACCAAGAGCCGGTATCTCAACCTCTTTTTTATTCTTCTGGTCAATACCCAAAGAAGTTCCTGAGACTTCGATCGTTACGGCGCTAGCTTTGTCCTGGCGGGCAACATCCTCCACGACATACATGTGACGCTTTCCTTCCCCGGAATGTGACCAGTTCACTTTAAGGGATTTGCCATCCTGCTGAGCAGTCAAGGTTTTTTCAACTGCATCATTTTCTGCAAAGTCTGCCGTGTTCAAAGCACCTTCAATTTTTTGACGCCTCAATTCTGTTTTGACATATGGCTTTATGTTGTCAACCACTAATTCAAAATTTTGTGGAATCACCTGAAAGGAATAACTAAAGGTTTTGAGGTCGTCCGGAACATCCACCAATCGCGATAAGCTGAATTCCGTCTCATACACCTGACCGGATATCATACGTGTTTGAGGCCTGAACTCAATTGTATGCCGGTCGAGCCATGTGGTTGTACCCTTTAACGACGGCTTAAAGTTGAACAGATTCACGGACGTTTCACCCAACCCGGTTGAATCAACGGCATCGTTGGCAAGTACAATCTGAAGCGAAGATCCTGAGCCGACGACACCAGCCGTATACGATGATATGTATTCACCAAAAGCCGGGTTAACCCCACTAGCGGTGGATGTTCCAAGACTTTTGGCATTTTTAAAATAAAAAACAGCCACAACGAAAGCACCAAGTACTAGAGTGCCTAGTGCGATTTTTTTCCAGGGGATGGTCATAATTGATAGGTGGTGATTGATAATTAGTAAGTGGCGGCGCGCACATTAATTTGATGCGACTCACCAATTACCTCTTACGGTTTACCGGGTTTCTGATTGGGTGTTGAAGTTCGGAGTTTTTGGGTAGGAACAAAAGAGGCCGCGAACTATATTTCAGAGAACGTAAATTTTCGAACTCCTAAAATTGGTAAAAGGTAAGAAGGTAATCTGTAGTACCGGTTTCCTTCTCCGCGACCCACCGATTACCACTTACCGATTTACTGATTACCGATTACCAATTCCTACACCTTTACTTCGTTCTGGTTCATCACCTTTGTCTGCACCTGAATAGACTCGTGGTGGACAAGGCGCAGTAAATCGCGGGTGAATCCTTCGTCGAGGCCCATTGCTTTTCCGAGAGAAGCGCGGCTTTGAACGATTTCTTCCCAGCGGTTGACCTGAAGAATAGTGACGTTGTTTTCTTTTTTGTACTGACCAATCTTTTCAGAGACCTTCATTCGGCTAGCCATCTTCTGCATGATTTCATCATCGAGCTGGTCGATCTGCTCACGAAGGATGCTGAGTGTATCTTTAAATGTTTTGTTGTCTGATGACGGCATGCGTACAACAAGGCCTTCTATGATTTTAGCCAGCACAGCAGGTGTTACTTGTTGTTTGGCGTCGCTCCAGGCAGCATCAGGATTTAGGTGACTTTCAATCATCAATCCGGCCATGTCAAGATCAAGAGCCTTCTGTGCTACCATCGCAATAAGCTCGCGGTTACCTGCTATGTGACTTGGATCGCAAATCATTTCGATGCCAGGCATGCGCGTTTTCAATTCAATTCCGAGGTTCCACATCGGTGCATTGCGGAAGGGGCCTTTTTCAAAAGAGGAAAATCCACGATGTATTGCAGACATCTTATTAATACCGGCGCGATTCAATCTTTCAAAAGCACCAATCCACAGTTCGATATCGGGATTCACCGGGTTTTTCACCATTACTGGAATGTCTACTCCACGAAGGGAGTCAGCAATCTCTTGTACAGAAAATGGATTCACAGTTGTCCGTGCACCAACCCAGAGAATATCCACACCTGCTTTAAGGCAGGCTTCGACGTGGGCAGCTGTTGCAACTTCCGTGGTGATTGGAAGGCCGGTTTCCTGTTTGGCCATTACCAGCCACTTCAAACCTTCCTCGCCTGCTCCTTCAAACTGACCAGGCCGGGTGCGCGGTTTCCAGATCCCGGCACGGAGGGCGTGAACTTTTCCGGTTGCCGCCAATTGCTTGGCCGTGGTGATCATTTGACTTTCTGTCTCAGCGCTGCAGGGGCCACTGATAATCAAAGGCTTCGTGATCTTAAGAGCTGAGGTAATTGATTCGAATTGCATATCCGTAAAATTAATTGTTTCTATTTTAATTGAGTAACTGTTTTTTCATCTGGCTCCGTAGCCGGTTTTACGGCGCTGGCGTCCTGTCCTTCCCGCGCGTCGAGCACAGCCCGGATCTTATTCGCCTCCTTCAAAACACGATAAAGCTCCTTTGTGTTTCGCTTCATGAGCTGGTAATGAAAACGCTGAAGGTGCATGATATATTCCGCAAGAGCTTGCCCGAGGTATTCTGCATTTTGTTCGAAGATTGGCGCCCACATATCGGGTGAGCTTTTGGCTAAACGTACTGTTGACGTCAGACCGCTGCCAGCAAGGTTAAAAATATTTTTTTCGTCTTTCTCTATATCCATTACAGTCTGACCCAGGAGGAAAGAGCTTACATGCGACAAATGAGAAACATACGCCACATGTTTGTCGTGTTCTTCCGGGTCCATGAAAATTGTTTTCATGCCCAGGGCATTAAATATTTTTGTGGCAACCGCTAATGAACTTTCAGAGGACTTTTCACGCTCGCAGATGATATTTGTCTTATCGGCAAACAGTCCTTTAAATGCTGCCTCAGGTCCAGAATTTTCTGTACCGGCGATAGGGTGTGCCGCCACAAACTGCTGACGATTTTTATGGTTGCTTACCGAACGGCAGATCAATGACTTTGTTGAACCAGTATCAATCACGACAGCTCCTCTCTTAATGACGTCCAGGACTTGGGGCAACAACGCACTCATGATATTTACCGGAATAGCGAGGATCACGACATCAGATTCGGACAGAGCCTTATGCTCCCCCAGAATTCTATCAACGAGTCCAAGCTCAACGGCTTTCTTTCCATGCTCTTCATTCAGATCAACGCCGATCAATTCTTCCGCAAGACCTGCCTTACGCAAGTCGAGTCCGATAGAACCTCCGATCAAGCCGAGACCAACTATTGTAACTTTCATACCGTTGCTTTCTCGTTAGTTGAATGTTTGTGTTTCGATTTTTTCCACTGACGAATTCTGGTCAGCGCTTCTTCCATTTTCTCAACGGTAGCACATAGCGATATGCGAATATGACGCCGTCCTGCTTCGCCAAAAATAAATCCTGGTGTTATGAAGACTTTCGTGGCATATAAAACTTCGTCGATCCATTTCTCAACATCAGCGACATGTGCAGGAGCCTTTGCCCATACAAACAAGCCCGATTGCTTTTGAGAATAGGTGCATCCAAGTTCATCCAGTATTTGTCTGGCCACTACACTGCGTCCGCGATAAACAATATTAAGTTCATCAAACCACTGCTGACCATTTTTCAATGCTTCAACGGCCGCATGCTGCAACCCCAGGAACATTCCGGAATCCATATTGCTCTTTACGCGGACAACTGCTTCGATGAATTCTTTTTTTCCAGCAACCCAGCCAATCCGCCAGCCAGCCATATTATGTGATTTGCTGAGGGAGTTTAGTTCAAGGGCAACTTCATCTGCGCCGTCGATAGATAAAATACTCAAAGGAGAGTCATTGAGAATAAGACTGTAAGGATTGTCGTTGACGATAAGGAATTCATGTTTTTTTGCGAGGTCCACGAGAGCTTTCATCTCTGAACGGGAAGCAACACGTCCGGTAGGCATGTGAGGAAAATTTACCCACATGAGTTTGACTTTTGAAAGATCTTGTTTTCTCAGAGATTCAATATCTACAGCCCAATCGAGGGATTCCTTCATTTCATAGGTGCGGTTCTTTGCTCCGACCAATTTGCCAACAGAGGCATACGTTGGATAACCAGGATCTGGGATAAGTATTTCATCGCCTTCATTCACAAAGGCCATGGCGATATGCATGATTCCTTCTTTTGAACCCATCAACGGCAATATTCCCGATTCTGCGTCCAAGGTGACATTGTACACCTTATTATACAGTGCAGCGATTGCCTGGCGAAGGGCCGGGATACCTTTGTAATTCTGATAGCCATGATTGGCGGGATCTTCCGCTGAGCGAATCAACGCTGAAACCGTATCGGTCGACGGAGCCAGGTCAGGACTTCCGATGCCCAGATTAATAACCCGCAGCTCCGGCGTATCAAGGCCACGAACTTCTACCAGCTTTCTGCTGAAGTAGTACTCCTCCACATTCGCAATCCTATCTGCTATCTTAATCATGACTAAAATTTTATTTCCGCCTTTTTGTATTCACCGAGCACATTCAGATTGCGCGTTTGGCGCAAGACCTGGTTCAGAGCCACATCATAGTTTTTCTTTCGTTTCCATTCAACATCGATGTGAATTGAGTATTCCCGCGGTTTACCGATAATTGGGATCGACTGGATCTTCGTGAGGTTGATGCTATTTTCTTTAAAAGACATCAACACATTGGCGAGGCTTCCGGCTTCGTTAGCAACTTCAAATGAGAGAGACGCTTTATTACTATTTGCCACGCCTTCGCCTCTTTTTGTGAGGATCAAAAACCTCGTGAAATTCTTTTTATGAGTTTCAATTCTTCTTTCCAGGATTTGCAGCCCGAATTTTTTTGCAGCGTGCTCATTCGCAATAGCGGCAGTATCTCTCAATTTCTTCTCACTGACTTTTTTTGCAGACAAGGCCGTGTCATCGCTTTCCCGGATCTCAACACCTTGGAGACGGTTTAAGAATTCACTGCATTGCCGAATCGCCATAGGATGTGATTCAATGGTTTTGATGTCCTTCATCGTTACGCCGGGTAATGCCAACAGGTGCATGTGGATTGGCAGATACAATTCCCCAACAATTGCAAAGTGATACTCTTGCAAAAGGAAATAATTTGGAAGGATACTTCCTGCGATAGAATTTTCTATGGCCATAACGGCATAATCGGCGCGATCGAATTTCAGTGTTTCGCACAGCTCATGAAAAGAAAGGCATTCAACCGTGTCAATTGGCCCTTGAAAATGCGTGAGCGCCGCCACTTCGTGAAAGCTCGTGGCTATTCCCTGTATCGCAATTCGCAGCTTCTTCTTTTTCATGTTGCCTCTTCTCCTCTAAAGTTTTATCAAAAAAAAATCCCGGATGAACCGGGACTTTCTGAGTTTCTGTTATCTGTTTAATGATCAACAAAGCGCTCCGTCAGTCCCGTGGGATTGATAGAAATAGAAGTAAAAATAAAATCGCTTGCTGCTCATAATTATATTCTAACGGCTAAGAAAGGTTAAAATTCTAATTTGAGCAACTTAATGTTAAAAGAATTCGGAAAATTGTGGGTCGCTAACTAGTGTTAGTCCGAGACATCATTGTAATTCCCGCCGATTAACGCTGATTGAACCCACGCCTGAATGAACCTTTCGATTCCCTCCCCGTTTTCCTCTGCGGTAAAAGTCGAGGCGCATGAAAGTTCATCGTGGGTTCAATCTATTTTATCTGCTAAAAATGCCTTTCAAAAACCTAACTTTACCCAAAATTCACCCACATGAAAAACTTTCTGATCGCTTGTTCATTCCTCCTCGTTATCGCTTGCGGCAGATCTGCAGAAAAAGGCGAGCACGATACCGACGTCAGTGATGTGTCGGGAGAAAGTCCTAACCGCGCGTTGTACGATCAGGTGATGGACATTCACGACGAAGTGATGCCAAAGATGGATGAACTTTTCAAATTCAAGACCATAATTGAAGAAAAGGTGGCCAATACTCCAGGGATGTTGGAAGATCGAAAAAAAGAACTTAAGTCAATGGCGCTCGCTCTAGACTCAGCGAACAATGCCATGATGGACTGGATGCATAAATTCAACCCACCATCTGATTCTGTTGATCAGGAAAAGACCCGTGAATACCTTGAAATAGAAATGGAGACCATTAAGAAGGTGAGGGATCTTACGAACGAGACTATTGAGAAGGCTAAGGCGGAAATTAATAAACCGTGAAGTGTTAATCGTTATCAATGAATAGCTGAGCGTTAGTCAATCGTAAATTTGCCGGCGACAGTGTTATCTAATTGAGATACTCTTCGGAGCGCACTCCGATTAGTATGTAAATACTTTTCCAAAAAGGCCATGAACTACTTTTCGATCTTGTAAAAGTGATAAAATTGGGTCGCATGCACCAGTCTAAGTGAGGGCAAGTCAAGAGGACTCCTGCTAAGAACATACTGTACTTTCAATTTATTATGTAATTGAAATCTGACTTCAGGTGTTTCCGCGGCCTTAACAATATTGGAGGTATAAAGAATTGGAAACCCGGAAGTGGTTGCAAATGGAAGAAGCGCTTCTGCTGTTGGTCCGTAATCAAATTCATCATAACACCACAGAATTGTAACATTTTCCTTTTCATTGATGAATTCGCGCAGTTCAAGAAGAGCAGAATGAAACTGCCTGTTACTTTCCAGAACAGAAAATGCATTCCTTCGAACCTGAATACCGGCTGATAGATTGTTATACATGAAAGGCGAGAGCAATAACGCCGTTAAAAAAATCCCATACTTAAGTTTTACGCTACTGCCTGTTATGATCAATGCTATTATCAACAACGGAATTAAAATAGCAGATTGTTTTAAGAAATACCAAGGGCCAGCCGAGTAGTATGCCATTAAGGCACCTACGAGCGAACTACTGACTAGCAAAGCTGCGAGCAATAACCGATCTTTCGTTTGCCACCACCTTATTGATGCAATCAGCATCAACATCAATAATCCATAAACACCTGAAGAACCACTTTTTAAGAGTTCGAATGTGTTCCTTCCAGTTGCCCGAATTGTTTTGACTACAAAGCCTATCACATCAAACTCAAACAGTCTATCGATTTTTTGCATGTCCGCAGCGTACGGTGGTGCTGTGAAATAACGCATATACAATAGAGTAAAGACTAGACCAGCCATAAAAACCAATATCATCATGACGGCAGTCTTTCTCGTCTGACTTAATCCAATTAAAGCGGTGATCCAAAAAATAGCGGTTACTCTAAAGAGCACCATGAAAAGAGCGAGACCGGTAAAAATGACTGCATATATAATTCCTTTGCGTTGATCTCGGGATTGATCAATAAGAACAATCAAAAGAATAAATACACTTGCGGCCAGCAAATGAAATGATTCCGGAAAATAGGTAAAAATGTAGCCTGTAAACTGTTCGGCAAAAAGCAGCACACAACCTGACAGTAATTTATCTTCCAGGGAAACAGGCAATAAAAAAATAATAGCGAGCGTAAACAATGCCCACACAAAATGAATTTTAATAAACAGCGCTGGGCTATCACCAAAAAATTTCTTTGCAGCTCCATATATGATGGAGTAACCTGGCCCATACCAGTTCATCTCGCCGATCCGTGACACATTTTCGGCAATGCAACCTTCGGCACGCACAGAACCTGTCTCAGAAAATACTTTTGCGGAACAGAAATTAATAACCTCATCTTCATTGACGAGATAATAGTGGTTATCAGAGACAGCTTGGAAGAACAGGAACGCCAAAAAAGCAATTTGAAGTGAAAACAGGACCTTTAAAAAGAGTAATCGCTGGCTTTTTAAGACTTCCGGCATATTTTTGACCAGTCCTTTCATATTTTCCCGAAGCAATTTTCCAGAAAGGTAAAATTTAAGAAATGAAAAAAAGCGCTTTAATTACCGGAGCCGCCGGCATGATCGGCTCACACCTGGCTGAAGTATTGTTGGCCAGGGGTTACTCCGTTACCGGAATTGATGATTTGTCTTACGGAAGTGTCGACAATCTTGAAGCCTGCATTGGCCACGCCAATTTCAAATTTTACAGAATCAATATACTTGACTTCGATTCCCTGAAAATCCTTGGCAAGGATATGGACATCATTATTCATCTGGCTGCAGTAAAGAAGATTTCTGAAAAAGATATAAGCCTACCCACCCTTTTGGTAAATACAAAGGGGACGGAAAACGTTCTCGAGACCGCGAAGATGTGGGGATGCAAAGTGGTGTTCGCATCTACTTCTGATGTGTATGGCATGTCACCAGACCTTCCGCTTAATGAAGATGGTGATCTGTTGTTAGGTCCAAGTCTTATTAGACGTTGGAGCTATGCCGTTTCAAAATTGTATGGTGAACAGCTTTCATTTGCCTATTTCCATGATCATCAAGTTCCAATCGTTGTAATACGCTACTTTGGCGGATTCAGTCCAAGGTCCAGCTTTGCCTGGAGTGGAGGACACGTACCAATTTTTATAAGAGCCATCCTCAACGATGAAGAAGTAGTCATTCACGGAGATGGTTTACAAACACGATCAATGGGATTTGTTTCAGATCTGGTTAACGGCACCGTACTCGCGCTTGAAAACGATAAAGCCGTCGGAGAAATTATTAATATAGGAAATGATGAGGAGCTCTCTGTTCTAGATACAGCCAAACTTATCCACCGCATCGTTGGATCGAAAAAAGAGCTGAAGATAAAATTTGTACCCATGAGTGAAGTCTTCGGAAAATACAAAGACATCATCCGCCGTATACCTGATCTCTCCAAAGCTAAAAGAATTCTGGGCTATAAGCCTGCGGTAAAGCTGGAGGATGCGGTAAAGCTGACCATTCAGGAAATCAAGAAAAGTCATTCCTGAAATGATCTACTTCCTAATTCCAGTTTATAACGAATCAGCCAACCTAAAGAATCTTTACGGCGAACTCACCGCCTGGAACAACACCGCGCCGGTGCATTATGTATTTTCCGATGACGGCTCATCCGATAAATCAAAAGAAGTAATTTCAGAATTATTCATGGGAAAATCGTTTACGGTCCTGGGTGATGGCGTTAATCGAGGGCCCGGTGCGGCGTTTAATACAGGATTTCAGTGGATCTTAAAGAATGCAACGTCAGAAGACTATGTCGTGACACTGGAAGCAGATTGCACGTCCGATCTTTCCATCCTGAATATCATGCTGACGCTTCAATCTTCTGGCTTTGACCTGGTACTTGCCTCCATATATGCACAGGGCGGCGGATTTGATAAAACCTCCTTCTTCAGAAAATTCATCTCCGCCATGGCCAATTTCATTTTCCGGTTTTTATTCGATGTGAAAGTATTGACGCTCAGCTCCTTTTATCGTGTGTACAAAGTTTCATTGCTTCAGCGGATTCAGAACAAGTTCAATGGAATTATTACTGAGCCAGGATTTGTGTGTATGCTTGAAATCCTCGTACACTCGATCCATTGCGATGCAAAAATTATTGAAGTTCCGATGCAATTACATTCTTCCAAAAGAATAGGACAATCCAATATGAAGGTGGTGAAGACGACGTTTGAGTATTTTAGATTTTTAATCAGAGGAAAATTCTCGAAGAAATAACTATACCGGAAAGACCGCCGGGTTGAATGGCAAAAGTATTCTTTACGAACACAGAGGTAAATGCCTTCGGCATTCTCCGAGCACAGGAAGGCCGAACGCTGTTGGTGAACAAGGGAGAGCTAAACGTTTGCCTTCGTAAAGATCGGCAGGCTAGTAACCAATATCCTCAGATCAGAATCATTTACCATCTTCTTCTCATCTGCTACAAGAAGGAAGTTCTCGTAAAGTGAATTGAGCTCCTCTCCTTCAAAGTGATATCCAAGCAATTCAACACGATGCTTAAGAGCCGCGCGACCGCTTCGGGCAGTTAATACAATCGACGAAGATCCCACGCCTACATCAGACGGGTTGATTATTTCATAGTTCTCAGAGTGCTTTAGAAATCCGTCCTGATGGATACCCGAAGAATGAGCAAATGCATTCTTTCCAACGATAGCCTTATTTGCTTGTACCGGCATGCGCATCATCGAGCTTACCAGTTGACTGAGGCCATAAATTCTTTGCGACTTGATACTCGTAGTCAATCCGAGATCGCCGTGGGTTTTTATGATCATCGCTATTTCTTCAAGGGAAGTGTTACCGGCCCGTTCGCCAATTCCGTTCATGGTCACTTCTGCCTGACGCGCGCCGTTCAGCAATCCTGCCATCGTATTGGCCGTTGCAAGTCCAAGGTCATTGTGGCAATGAACAGATATCACCGCTTTGTCAATGTTCTTAACGTTCTCGAACAAGTACTGAATTCGCTTTCCATATAAATGCGGCAGACAATACCCGGTAGTATCAGGAATATTCACGACATCAGCACCAGCTGCAATCACAGCCTGTGTAAGGTTGGCCAGGAATTCAAGATCCGCCCGGCCAGCATCCTCTGCATAAAATTCAACTTCATAACCTTTGCTTTTAGCATATTCGACCGCCCACACACCTTGCTCCAGCACCTGATCACGATTGCTGCGGAACTTGTGTTTGATATGAACATCCGAAGAGCCAATACCGGTATGAATTCTTCCACGCTTAGCGTGATGCAATGCTTCCGCCGCAACATCAATATCTTCTTTTTTTGCACGCGTAAGGGCACAGATCGTAACATCTTTTACTGCTTTGGAAATCTCTACCACAGAAAGAAAGTCTCCGGGACTTGAGATCGGGAAACCGGCTTCGATTACATCAACCCCCAATTCCTCGAGCTCATGGGCGATGATGACTTTCTCCTCTGTTGAAAGTTGGCATCCTGGCACTTGTTCGCCGTCCCTAAGTGTTGTATCGAAAATCTGAATCTTGTCTGCCATGGTGAATTCGTTAATTGTTATTCGCTATCCGTTAATCGTTGTCCAATGCTACTCTATTGTCATTTGCCTACAGAAACCCCGGCCAGGGATAATTTTTCAAGAACTTGCGCTCCCATTGCTTGCGTGTTCAATATTTTATTTTTGAGGGTCGCAACGCCAGCAATATCAGCCGTTCGATACCCTGCCTTCAATGTCTCGGAAACGGCTTTCAATACAGCTTCTGATTCTTCTTTTAATCCGAAAGAAATATCCAGGAGTAGAGCCACCGACAAAATGGAAGCCAATGGATTCGCTATTCCTTTCCCCGTAATGTCATGGGCACTTCCATGAATGGGTTCGTACAAGCCGACTGTATCTCCTACCGATGCCGATGCAAGCATTCCCATCGATCCGGCAATCTGTGATGCTTCGTCGGTAAGAATATCTCCGAAAAGATTTCCTGTCAGGACAACATCAAAACTTCGCGGTGAACGGATAAGATTCATGGCAGCTGAATCAACAAACTGATGCTCCAAGTTTATTTCCGGATATTGTTTACCAATCTCTTGCACGGTTTCTCTCCACAATCTTGAGCTCTCCAGCACGTTGGCCTTATCAACGGAGGTAACTTTTTTCTTCCGCGTCATGGCAGCCTGAAATGCCTTGTGAGCGATGCGTTCAATTTCATAACGCTGATAGATCATTATATCATAGGCAGTATTTCCATCATCCCGCCTGCCCTTCTCACCAAAATACACATCACCAGTCAATTCACGGAAGAAAAGAATATCTGAACCACGCAATACTTCTGCTCTTATGCTTGAGGCTTCCAGGAGTTCATCAAATAATTTTATTGGACGAAGATTGGCATACAGCCCAAGTTCTTTACGCATTTTCAGCAGTCCCTGTTCAGGTCTTACTTTCAACGTTGGATCGTTATCATACTTTGGATGACCCACGGCTCCAAACAGGATAGCGTCACAGTTCTTCAACTTTGCCAACGTAACATCGGGCAATGCCTGGCCGGTGCTTTCAATGGCATCGTGGCCAATAATCGCCTCATCAAATTCAAATATGTGACCGAAGTCCTCAGCAATTTTTTCCAATACCTTTTTTCCTTCGGTTGTCACCTCTTTGCCAATACCATCGCCCGGAAGGATTACTATCTTCTTGTTCATACTATGCCTGCGCTAAATCAAATTCACGTATATCTTTGTTCAGACTCAACAAATAGTCAATGTCATCATAGCCATTGATCATGCAAGTCTTTTTATAGAGGTTGATATCGAAATTTTCCGATATACCATTCACGGTCACCGTTTGTTTTTCAAGATCAACAATCACCTCCGTGTTCGGATTTTGCTGAACAGCTTCAAATAATTTTTTCAGATAAGCATCCGACACGACCACGGGTAAAAGACCATTATTTAAAGCATTGCCTTTGAAGATATCGGCAAAGAAACTCGAGATCACCACCCTGAATCCAGAATCAAAGATGGCCCAGGCGGCATGTTCGCGACTGCTGCCACATCCGAAATTCTTTCCTGCTATCAGCACCTTACCGGAATATGTGCCGGTATTGAGCACAAAGTCTTTCACCGGATTATTGTTGGCATCATATCGCCAGTCGCGGAAAAGATTATCGCCAAAGCCTTCACGCGTGGTGGCCTTTAAGAACCGGGCAGGAATGATCTGATCAGTATCTATGTTCTCGACAGCAAGCGGTACAGCAGTTGTCACCAATCGTATGAATTTCTCTTTACTCATGTTATACAAATTCTCTCACGTCTGTCACCTTACCTGTAATCGCCGCTGCGGCTGCGCTCAACGGACTTGCTAAAAATGTCCTTGACTTCGGTCCCTGGCGCCCCTCAAAATTTCTATTGGAAGTCGCGATGCATACTTTTCCTGCCGGCACTTTGTCTTCATTCATACCCAGACAAGCTGAACATCCAGGGCTTCTTAGTTCAAATCCTGCGGCTTCAAATATTTTATCGAGTCCCTCACGCTTAGCTTGTTCCTCCACCTGCTTTGATCCTGGAACAACCCACACCTGCACATTGGCGGCTTTCTTTTTTCCCTCCACCATGGACGCCACCAATCGCAGATCTTCGATCCGCGCATTCGTGCAACTTCCTATAAAAACATAATCCACGAGCTTGCCAATAAGTTGTGATCCCGGCTCAAGCCCCATATAGTCCAGCGATTTCTTAAAAGAGTTCTGCTCGTTGATCTCCTTCAATTCTTCCACCGTTGGAATCCGATCGGTGATAGCCATCCCCATACCTGGGTTTGTGCCATAGGTGATCATCGGTGCGATATCTGCTGCATTGAACTTTAAAACAGAATCGTAAACAGCACCTTCGTCCGTTTTTAGTTTCTTCCATTCTTCAACCTTACCATCAAAGGCTTCCCCTTGCGGAGCGAACTTTCTTCCCTTGATATAATTAAAGGTTGTTTTATCTGGAGCGATCAATCCTCCACGTGCGCCCATCTCAATGCTCATGTTACAAATGGTCATCCGGGCTTCCATAGAAAGATTGCGGATTGTATCGCCGGCGTATTCAACAAAATAACCTGTAGCGCCGCTGGAGGTGAGTTTCGAAATGATATAGAGAATAATGTCTTTGCTAACAACTCCTTTGCCCAGTGCGCCGTTGATTTCAATCTTCATAGTCTTCGGCTTGTATTGCAAAATGCATTGAGTGGCGAGGACCTGTTCGACCTCACTCGTACCAATTCCAAAAGCGATGTTTCCGAAAGCGCCGTGTGTTGATGTATGACTGTCGCCACAAACGATCGTCATTCCAGGAAGTGTAAGACCAAGTTCTGGACCGATGATGTGAACAATTCCCTGGAAAGGGTGGCCGAGGTCATAAAGTTCAATTCCAAAATCCTTGCAGTTTGTGCGAAGGGTCTCCACCTGGTGACGCGACAACGCTTCTTTAATAGGAAGGTGCTGATCTTTTGTGGGGACATTATGATCGGCGGTTGCCGTTGTGCGACCAGTATTGAATACCGGAATGCCTCTCTTCTTCAACCCATCGAACGCCTGTGGACTTGTAACCTCATGAATAAAATGACGGTCGATGAACAATGCATCTGGGTATCCATCAGCATGCTTTACCACATGGCTATCCCAGATTTTTTCAAAAATTGTCCTTGGTTTTATCTCGTTCACAACAATCGTTAGTTTGGACTATCTGCTTTAAAACGAAATCGCCCTGTCAAAACCGAAGTCTTGACAGGGCGTATTGGTTGTTTTAAAATGCCGTTACGAATATGATAATTTTTACGCTATGAGATGAGGATAGTTTTAAAAATATTTAATCGCTTACAAGTGTTAGTTCAGGGCTTCTTAGGCGCGGAATGCATCAACCACATACGAATGATAACATGTGCTTCAGTCCTACGGTTCCTATGTGGTCAAATTTTTATTACTTCAACAGCACTGCTTCCGAGGTAATAGGAATCTTCAACACTTTTGAAACAAGACATCCTTGCTCAGCGGCCTTTACAATTTCATTAAACTTTGCTTCAGTAATGTTTGGCACTTTCCCCTGAATAGCGAGGTGAACTGACTTTATATCCAATCCCTCAAGAGTAACAGCGGCAATGGTATCTAATGAATCAGCTTTTAAACCAGCTTCTCCGAGGATGCTGCTAATTGCCATAGTGAAACATCCGGCATGTGCTGCCGCCAGGAGCTCTTCCGGATTGGTTCCGACGCCATCTGCAAAGCGAGTGTTAAACGAATACTGTGTTTTGTTCAGGGTAGTACTTTGAGTAGAGAGGCTTCCCTTTCCGGTTTTCAGGTCGCCTTCCCAGTGTGCTGATGCTGTGCGTTTCATAATATTTATAGATTTAGTGATTTAGTGACTGAGTGATTCTTAGCATCGACTTAACGAAGAACAAAGAAACCGTTAAAGAGTTCATAACAAGCTATCAGATTACCACCAGGGCAACGGAAACTGAATATCGCTCACCGATTCCACTACCATATCCGGTTTGAACGCATATCGTTTCAAATCTTCTTTTCGCGTAATGCCGCTCAGCACCAGTATAGTCTTATATCCCATCTGAACACCTCCGCGAATATCTGTATCCATCGTGTCACCGATGATGGTTGTTTCTGCCGCTTCCAGTCCGAGCGCCTTTCGTGCAGAACGCATCATTACCGGGCTTGGCTTACCGATTACAAACGCCTTTATGCCGGTGGCCTCTTCAATCATTGCCGTAGTAGCAGCGATGCCGAGATTGTTCCATCCTTTTTTCTTTGGTGAAGGATCGCGGTTGGTTGTGATAAACTTTGCTCCTGCCAATATCATATCAACAGCGCGCTGCACCATTTCAAGCGTAAAATTTCGCCCTTCTCCAAGAACTACAAAATCAGGTTCATTATCTATCAGTGTAATTCCGTTTTCATGGAGACTGGTGAGCAATCCACCTTCACCTAAAACGTACGCTGTGCCATTGGGAATTTGTGCAGAAAGAAATTTACCGGTTGCCATGGCACTGGTATAGATATGCTTTTCCGTAACATCCATTCCCAACTTATGAAGTTTACGCACGGCCTCCAGCCTCGTGCGCTGACTATTATTGGTCATGAAACTGAAAGGAATGTTCTTACTTACAAGGTTTTTAATAAATACATCTGCCCCGGGAATCATTACATCACCCCCATAGACCACACCATCCATATCAATTAGGAGACCTTGTGCCATAATTCTTTTAGTTGCATAAAAAATCCGATTCGAAGATACGGCATCACAGGGGCCTAATCATGAAGAAAGAGGAAAAAATTCTAAATTGAAGCTAGAATGTATTCTGAACAGTTGATCCATAGATACCTGTTATTCGTTTCGACAGCCTGGTTGATGACGATCGCATGCCCTGGCTTCTCACAACAAAGCAGACTCGACAGTCTCCATCGACTGCTGCCCCAGGCCAACGACTCGGGCAGGATGATAATCCTGAACGAATTAAGCTGGATCTACAAGAACAAA
This sequence comes from Cytophagales bacterium, assembly GCA_038229375.1. Taxonomy (GTDB): domain Bacteria; phylum Bacteroidota; class Bacteroidia; order Cytophagales; family Cyclobacteriaceae; genus ELB16-189. The sequence continues at coordinate 211,666 of JBBRON010000002.1, forward strand.
AGCCTCGACTCTGCGATCCTGTATGCCCGCGAGGCATTGATATTGTCAAAGAAAAAGGGTTTGCGGAAATTCATTGCTAAATCTTTCAATAGCCTGGGCAGTGCCAAGCAAGCTTCAGGCGAATATGACAGTGCCTTATTCTATTTAAATCAGTCCATTCAGTTCAGCGAAAGGAATGATTCACTCAGTATTCCCAATGTCCTCAACAATATTGGCATCATCTATGACGAGAAAGGTGATTACGACAAAGCCCTTCAATCCTATTTCAAGGGACTTGAAATCGCAAAACGCAAAGGCGATGAAACCATTCAGGCTTACATACTAAGCAATATTGGGATTGTTTACAAAAAACAAAAACAATATGAAAAGGTGCTTGAGTATTATACTACCGCGCTTGATCTCTATAAAAAAATAAATTCGTCTTTTGGCATTAGTGTTACCTCCGGAAACATTGGCTCAGTCCTTATCCAAACGCATGATTACAAAAAATCAATACAGTATTCACTGGAGGCAAAGAAAGGCTATGAAGAACTGGGGTACACCCGCTATGTTCCCTATACACTTGGCAACATGGCCATTGCTTATGACAGTCTTCACGATTTCAAAACAGCCGAAACCTACTATCTAAAGGCATACGACCAGCATCTGAAATTTGGAAATAATTATGAGGCAGCGTACAACAGCAAGAATCTTGGGTTCTTTTATTTAAAGAGGCACAAGTTAAAAGAGGCAAAGGACTTTGCCGACAAGGCGATTATGCTGGCACTGGGAATTGGCGCTAAAGAAATGCTCAGAGATTCCTATCAGGCGATGGCCCTCAGTTCAAAGGAGATGGGTGATTTCAAAAGCGCCTTGCTTTATCAACAGAAATTCATGGAGCTTAAGGACAGTCTTTCTGAAGAAAGAAAGACTAAAACGATATTTGAGCTGCAGGTAAAGTATGAGTCCGAGTCCAAAGAGTTGGAGTTATCAAGGCAAAAAGTGCTGCTGGCTACGAATGCCCTTGATCTTGAACAGCGCAACAATCTCCTGCTTGTGCTGGCGTCTGCCACTCTTTTGTTATTGATATCCGGTGTCGTGATCTATCAATACCTCCAGAGCAAACGAAGAAAAGCAGAACAAGAGTCAAAATTTCAGCTGCAGCTGGCAGGGGCGAAGCTTGAGAGTGAACTACATCAGGATCGTTTGAGAATTTCGCGAGACCTTCACGACAACATTGGCTCGCGATTGCTTTTTTTATACACGGCAACTGAGCAACTTGCTGAACAGCCAACAACATCATCCGAAAAAGCAGAGCAATTATCAATCTTTGCCAAAAATACCCTTCACGAATTGCGAAGGACAGTCTGGTTCATCAATAAGGATTCTGTGAATCTTGAAGAACTGCAATTGAAATTAAAAGAGTACTTCAATTTTCTGAATCAATCTCCTCAGCTGACCATTAACATGGTATTGGAGGCCGATGCATCAAAAGTTATCCCTTCTCCAAAAGCGGCAGCTATCTTCCGGGTGGCGCAGGAAGCAGTGAGCAATGCACTTAAGCATGCGGGCGCGCGACGCATCGACATCTCTCTGACATCAGTTGGTCCTGAAAACCTACAGCTTACCATTACCGACGACGGGAAAGGATTTGATACCACAAAATCGGTAGATGGCAACGGACTTAAGAACATGCAATTGCATGCAAATAGCGCTAAGGGATCGATTGCCTTAACCTCTTCCGAAAAAGGAACAAGAATTATTTTGATTTTGCCATTGGAGTAAATCCGTATTTCTGCGTATTACGTTGCCAGTAACGATTTGTATTTTTGACTATTAATAATTGAGCTGATGAACACTGTTCCTGTCCGTATTGCGATTGCTGAGGATAATTCATTTGCATTAAATGTCATTCTGGATAAATTGAAGACCATGGGTAATATTGCATTGTGCCTCACGGCGAACAATGGCTATGATCTACTTGAAAAGATACCCACCTCCGGCAGAATAGACGTGATCCTCATGGACATTGACATGCCAGGTCTCAATGGAATAGAGAGCACGCGCAAAATCAAAAAGGAATATCCGTCGGTTAAGATCCTTATGCTTACCATCTTTGAAGATGATGACACCATCTTTGATTCGATAAAAGCAGGCGCGGACGGGTATATCCTAAAAGAAGAGAAAGCCGTCAAAATTCACCAGTGCATTGAAGAAACCCTGGAGGGCGGCGCAGGAATGTCGCCGGGAATTGCTTCGCGCGTGTTAAAGATGTTGCAACAGGGAGGGCCATCACAGCCATCAACTTCTACAGAAGTCATTGATCTCACCAAACGGGAAGTAGAGATTCTCGAACAGCTTAAATCCGGTTTGAGCTACGAGCGCATTGCAGAAAATCTATTCATCAGCTATGGCACCGTGCGGAAGCACATCGAAAATGTATATCGCAAGTTGCAGGTGCATAATAAGGTGGAAGCCGTGCAGAAGGCGATCAGGGAAAAACTTGTGTGAGCGAAGTCGACCAGATATACGATACTATACGTATTGCCCTCACCCTCCCTGGCACCCATATTTACATAAAAAATCTAAACACAATGAAAAAGCTCCCCCTACTTGTTCTGGTCGCTTTGCTGTTCAGCACCATGACCTTCGCTCAAAAGAAGAAAGATGCCGTCGTAGAAAAACCAGATGCGGACAGATTCAAATGGGAAAATTCAAAGCTGGTTCCCAAAATGAAAAAATTAGCTATCACAGAACTAACAGTCAATTACAAGCTGACCACAACGGCCAAAGTGACCTCACAGGAAAAAAGTTCCGGCAAAATCGCTGGTGCCAAGGTAACGGCTTATCTTGAAACAACTGACGCTGAGTTAACTGAAAGTGATTTTCAGAAGATCACCGATCATTTCTATTCTTACTTCCAGAAAAAATTAAAAGAGGGCGGTATTGACACCGTTGGCTGGAGCACCGTCACCTCAACTGAATTCTATCAGAAAATTGGAGATGATGACGACAAGGACGATTCAAAAAAAGAGTCGGGTGGAAATGAGTGGGTTACATCCACTGCTCACAAAGGAAAAATTGTCCACTCAGGAATGGCAGGCTTTGCAGGTGGAAAGGGCGAGCGCGCGGCAGGTTTTGCAGACGATCTGGCTGCGGTTGGGGTTTCGTTTAAGGTAAACGTAGATTTTGCTGAAGTTGCTGTTGGTCTCGAGATCAAATCCACAGAAGAGCATCAGCTGGGAGGCGGCTGGTATTATCCCGCACAAACAAAGCTCAAATACACATGGGGCGTAAAGCCAGAGATGAGAGTAGGAGATCAGGATAACAACCAACTTAGCTATGCCTGGGGCACGAAAGGCTGGCCGGAATTCCTAAATCAATGGAATGATGTCCCTGTTGCTGGCAGTTACGCCGATAATACGACTGAAGATGTTTCAAAAGCAAGAACCGGCCTTGCTAAACAATTTGCATTCAAAAAAGAGCTGACACCCGTGCTGATTACAACAACCCGTGAAAAATATATCGCCGCTGCTACTCACGCAGTTGAAAAATGGGCCGATGCGTTTGTAACACGAGCGGTGCAGATGCGTAAGAATTAGGTTTTATGCTGTTAAAACAAGTTGACAGTTAATAACACGCAGTTGACAAAGTGTGCCTTAATCGAATCGCTTTGTCAACTGCCTTTTTTTCAAAGGAAGATGGTTTCGGTAGGAAGGATGATCACGGCCTCGCTCATTGTTAACTATTTGTCTTCAGGCAGCGCTTCGAATTCTTTCCGTTTGTTTTGAAACCACTCATTCATAGCTTCCGGAGAAGTCATGAGGGTTCGCATTTCATTCATTGCCGTAAGATGAGGTTGATCGCCTTTTTGAAACATTTCCGCACCATGCTTCTTGCTCATTTCCGCCATTTTTTCAAAAGAGTCAGCGTGAAATTTAAGATCGCATGCACCACCTAGTTGTTTACATGTCATTGTTTTCATTCGCGTTGGTTTGAGTAATGAGTTAGAAAATCGAACTAAACATCTTTATCCCTTCGTGGCAACGCCAAAACAATGGGAGTAACCATCGTCATCAGTAACAAAGAACTCGGTCTGCCCGTACTCTCTATTTTCGATCTCCGACACTTTGTAGCTAAATCCCTTCAAACGCTCCCATGTCGCATGAATATCCGTCGGGGTCCAGTAAAGTCGGATACCTTCATAGTCTTCAGGGCGTTACCAATGCACCTGAAATCTAAGAAATAACTGTGAGGACTGAGCTCTAAATTAGATACTCAAACAGGTTCTCATTCTGGTTCACCAGAGTATAGTTCAGCTTGTGACTATCCATCCTTCCAATCAGCAACGCAAAATCTTCTTTGGATTTTACTTCTATGCCGATCAGCGCAGGACCGGTTTCCTTATTATGTTTCTGAATGAACTCGAAGCGAACAATATCATCCGATGGTCCCAGGATGTGATTAACAAATTCTTTTAATGCCCCCGGCCGCTGGGCAAACCGAACAATGAAATAATGCTTTAATCCCTCAAATAGCAGGGAACGCTCTTTTATTTCCTGCATGCGGTCAATGTCGTTGTTACCGCCACTCAGTATACATACGACCTTCTTGCCTCTCAACTGATCAGCATATTGATCCAACGCCGCAATTGATAACGCGCCCGCTGGTTCCGCTACAATGGCATCTTCATTATATAACTGGAGTATCGCCGAACTTACTTTTCCCTCGGGAACGAGCAGCATGTCGGACAATACTTCCTTACAAATTGGAAACGTAAGATCCCCCACCTTCTTCACGGAAGCTCCATCCACAAACCTCTGAATAGTGTCAAGAATAATTGGCTTGCCTGCTTTCAGAGCTTCCTTCATCGACGGCGCCCCCAACGGCTCTACTCCTATGATCTTCGTCTGCGGTGAATAGGTCTGAAAATAACTTCCCAACCCGGCACACAAACCTCCTCCTCCAATCGGAACAAACACATAATCAATGTTCGACTGCTCCTCCAGGATTTCTTTTCCTACCGTCCCCTGCCCCTCCATCACTTTCACATGATCGAATGGCGGAATAAATACATTCCTGTGCACACTGGCATACTCAATCGCATGCGTCTGGCACTCATCAAATGTGTCGCCGATCAATACAATCTCAATTTTATCTCCACCAAACATCTTCACCTGGTTGATTTTCTGTTTTGGCGTGATCGCCGGCATGTAGATCATCCCTTTTATGTCCAGTGCTTTGCAACTGAATGCCACCCCTTGCGCATGATTACCCGCACTGGCACATACCACTCCGCGGCTGCGTTGCTCTTCCGTTAAACTCTGAATCAAATTGTACGCCCCGCGGATCTTGTACGAACGCACCACCTGGAGGTCCTCTCTCTTAAGGTAGATCTCTGCTGCAAATTTCTCCGACAACTTGCGATGGTATTGCAGGGGTGTCTTAAGCACTACCGGCTTTAACACCTCGTAAGCACCGTTGATATCAAGATAAGCCTTCTTTGTAATGGGTTGCATTTTATGTTGTATATAATCCTGAAACCTTGGAGTAGTTGGTCGTCAAAGACACCAACAACCAACTTACCAACCACCGGTTATCAAAAATTAAATTAATTGATCATACTTGCCTCCACCGACGCCTTCTCCGGCCGCAGCTTTCTAACGGCCGCACCCGCCTGCCACAACTCACTGTCTCTCACTTCTTTCAACTCTTCCGCCAACTTCTCACGATAATCCGGCTTGCTGCATGTATCAATCGTGCGCTTCGCTTCAGCGCCACTCGCTACGCTGTCATACAATTCTTTAAAAACGGGCAACGTCGCTGCCTTGAACTTCTTCTTCCAATCCAACGCACCGCGCTGTGCAGTCGTTGAACAATTGGCATACATCCAGTCCATTCCGTTCTCAGCCACAAGAGGCATAAGACTTTGAGTTAGCTCTTCAACAGTTTCGTTGAATGCTTCTGAAGGTGTGTGTCCTTTCGAGCGAAGCACTTCGTATTGCGCTTCGAAAATTCCAGCGATAGCACCCATCAATGTACCGCGCTCACCTGTAAGATCCGAATAGACTTCCTTTTTGAAATCTGTCTGGAACAAATAGCCCGATCCAACACCAATTCCTAACGCGATGGCTTTTGTTGTTGCATTTCCCGAAGCATCCTGAAACACAGCATAGCTTGAGTTGATTCCTTTTCCCTGCAGGAATAAACGTCTTACAGAAGTACCGGAACCTTTTGGTGCTGCCAATACTACGTCAACATCAGCAGGTGGTATAATTCCTGTTTGGTCTTTGAAGGTGATTCCAAATCCGTGAGAGAAATACAAAGTCTTGCCTTTAGTGAGGTGAGGCTTGATGGTTGGCCACAGCGCAATCTGACCAGCGTCTGATAAGAGGAATTCAAGAATGGTCCCGCGTTTGGCCGCTTCTTCAATGTCAAACAGTGTTTCGCCAGGAATCCATCCATGCTCAACTGCTTTGTCCCAGGTTTTGGAACCTTTGCGTTGTCCAACAATAACGTTAAAGCCATTGTCGCGGAGGTTGAGCGCCTGAGCCGGACCTTGCACACCGTAACCGATGATTGCAATGGTTTCGTTTTTCAAAACATCGAGCGCCTTTTCCATTGGAAATTCTTCGCGCGTAACTACTTCCTCCATTGTTCCACCAAAATTGATCTTTGCCATAATTCTTATTTTAAAAATTTAACGGGTTTATTTTTCCTTTTTTTACTTAATCGATATCAATAATTCTTTCGCTTGATTCCAGATACATGGCGCTGCCTTCGGTAAAGCTGACTTCGTTGGTCTCGATCAGCTTTTCCAGTTGGGCTTTTACTTTTTCCATCATGTCCTGGGTGGTGTACAACAAAACAACGACACCTCCACGGCGGAAGTCGTCTTCGTTTTCGAATACTATCATCTTTTTGATGCGGACCCTTCGCCTGTTCAGGATGTTGATGATCCGGTTCAGGACAGAGAAGTTGTTGTCGGATGATAGTTCCAGTGTAAAATCCTGCTTTAGCATTTCTCTTGATCTTTAAATATTCTTGTCTCCGAACGTTCGCTCATTTTCAAATTTTCAAATTGACCAATCCTCAAATTATTTCGGTTCTTCTAACAATACATCCGAAACGCCAGCGCCAGCTGGAACCATAGGAAATACATTATCCTCCTTGCCCACGACAACTTCAAGGAAATAGGAAGTCTTCGATTCCAACATTTCTTTTAGTGCACCCTGCAGGTCCTCACGCTTCTCAACTTTGCGGGCAGCGATGCCGTACGCTTGAGCGATTCCCACGAAGTTTGGATTCTGCATTTCAGTGAATGAGTAGCGCTTACCGTGGAAGAGTTGTTGCCACTGACGAACCATTCCGAGAAAGTTATTATTCAACACTAAAATCTTAACAGGAATTTTATACTGCATAATGGTTCCGAGTTCCTGGATGGTCATCTGATAACCACCATCACCAATAACTGCCACCACCTGTTTATGTGGCATCGCCAGTTTAGCGCCCATCGCCGCAGGAAGCGCGAAGCCCATTGTGCCTGCCCCACCAGAAGTAACGTTGGTGCGTGGGTTCATGTATTTATAATAGCGTGACGTTGTCATCTGGTGCTGACCGACATCGGTAACGACAATAGCCTCACCCTTTGTAAAGTTGGAAAGGTGATTGATCACTTCCGCCATCATCAATTCACCTTTGGGATTGAACTCTTTCTCAGTGACTTTCTCGTATTCGATCGCAGCATAGGCGGCGAACGTTCTCCTCCACATTTCGTGATTATTTGGCTTGCATTTTCCAGTCAAGGCCAGCAATGCTTCTTTCGCGTCAGCATGAACCGACACGTCCGTCTTTACTATCTTGTTGATCTCTGATTTATCGATATCAATGTGAATGATCTTCGCCTGCTTGGCATACTTGCTTACGTTGCCGGTTACGCGGTCATCGAAACGCATTCCCACACCGATCAACACATCACACTCGTTGGTATTGATATTTGGACCATAATTACCGTGCATGCCAAGATACCCGGCATAGTTCGGATGATCCTGTGGAAAGCTGCCCAGTCCAAGCAGGGTATTCGCAACAGGTATCCCGGTCTTCTCTGAGAATGCAATCAATTCGTCTGTCGCGCCTGATAACAAGATGCCTTGTCCGGCCAGGATATATGGACGTTTGGCATTATTGATTAATTCGGCTGCAGCCTCTATTTCAGAAATCTGAAGAACGGGTTTTGGTTTATATGTTCTTACTCCTTCACATTTTTCATATTCAATGTCGTCGATCAGTTCGTTCTGCGCATTCTTGGTGATGTCGATGAGCACAGGTCCCGGTCTTCCGCTTTTCGCGATAAAGAACGCTTTCGCAATAGCGGGAGCAATGTCTTTCGCTTCCGTAACCTGGATGTTCCATTTCGTTACCGGAAGTGTGGTGTTGATTACATCGATCTCTTGAAACGCATCGGTACCCAGCAAGTGTGCAAACACCTGACCCGTGATACACACAACCGGTGTCGAATCGATCAATGCATCAGCAAGACCTGTCACGAGATTGGTTGCACCGGGACCTGACGTCGCGATTGCCACACCGACTTTTCCTGAAACGCGTGCGTATCCTTGTGCGGCATGGATCGCTCCCTGTTCGTGACGCACAAGTATATGTGTAAGCTGATCAGCAAAATCATACAACGCATCGTACACGGGCATGATTGCACCGCCTGGATAACCAAACAGGATATCTACATTCTCGGCCACGAGGCTTTGCAGCAACGCCTTCGATCCTGAAATCTTTTGCCTCGGCTGATCCTTTGTTGCGGACTCAGCTTTTGCAGCGGGTTTACTCTTCGTCAGTAACGCATCCATCAGCAGCTGTTTTTACTTGTTTTGCATATTTAAAAAGTACTCCGCTCTTCACGCGAAGCTCCGGAGCTTTATAGTGCGACCTTCTGATCGCCAATGTCTTTTCGTCTACCAATAGATTGATCTGATGTTTCTTCACATCGATCTCAATCCAATCATTGTCTTCTACCAAAGCAATCAATCCACCGTCAAACGCTTCGGGTGTGATATGACCGATTACAAATCCATGGGATCCGCCGGAAAATCTTCCGTCTGTGATAAGTGCTACTGACTTGCCCAAGCCTGAACCCATAATCAGACTTGTTGGCTTCAGCATCTCCGGCATACCAGGCGCACCTTTTGGTCCTACGTTGCGAATCACCACAACATCACCTTCTTTGATTTTTCCGGATTGAATTCCAGCGATCAGTTCAAACTCACCATTGAACACTCGTGCCGTCCCTTTGAAACGTTCACCTTCTTTGCCAGTGATCTTGGCAACAGAACCTTTTTCGGCAAGATTCCCGTAAAGGATCTGAATGTGACCGGTCTTTTTCAGTGGTCTTTCGATCGGATAAATAACATCCTGCTTTTCAAAATCCAGAGCAGGAACGCTCTTAAGATTTTCTGCGAGTGACTTTCCTGTAACCGTGATACAATCCCCGTGTATGTAGCCTTTGTCAAGCAAATATTTCATCACCAAAGGTGTGCCACCGATCTTGTGAAGTTCTTCCATCAGGTACTTTCCACTAGGCTTCAGATCGGCAATCAATGGAGTCTTGTCAGAGATGCGTTGAAAATCCTCTTGGGTAATTTTTACATTCACGGTCTTTGCCATGGCAATTAAATGCAATACGGCATTTGTTGATCCACCCAATGCCATGACAATTGTTATAGCATTCTCAAATGCCTTTAACGTCATGATGTCGCGAGGCTTGAGATCTTTCTCAAGCAGCAATCGGATAGCCTTGCCAGCCTCCACGCATTCAGCCGATTTCTCTTTGCTCAATGCGGGCGCCGAAGACGAGTACGGTAGCGCCATTCCCAACGCTTCGATCGCCGATGCCATTGTGTTGGCCGTATACATTCCTCCGCACGCGCCCGCTCCGGGACAGGAATTCTGGATGATGCCTTTATAATCCTCATCACTAAGCTTACCAGCAATCTTTTCGCCAAGGGCTTCGAAAGAAGAAATGATATTCAAGGACTTTCCTTTCCAGTGACCACCGGCAATCGTGCCACCATACACCATGATGGAAGGACGATTCAGTCTTCCCATCGCCATCACAGAACCCGGCATATTCTTATCACAACCTACTACCGCTATCAGTCCATCGTAGTACTGTGCGCCACACACCGTTTCAATTGAATCCGCAATAACTTCACGGCTTACGAGTGAGTAACGCATTCCTTCTGTTCCGTTGGAAATTCCATCACTCACACCAATCGTATTGAAAATCAATCCTACAAGATCCTGATCCCATACCGACTGCTTTACTTCAAGCGCCAGTGCATTGAGATGCATATTACAAGTGTTACCATCGTATCCGGTACTCACCACACCTACCTGCGCTTTTTTAAGGTCATGTTCGGTAAGGCCAATTCCATAGAGCATCGCCTGAGATGCGGGAAGGGTCATGTCCTGGGTGATGGTCTTGCTATATCTATTTAACTCCATTGGCTGCTATTCAGTTCGATATTCATCAATCAATGTTCAACATTCGACATTAAAATTTCCAACGCCGAAGTAGTTGCTTCCTTCCTATACGATTACATAACTATAACTCTTATCCAACACTATACTCTGATACGCCTCTTGCACCACCACTCCCAACGACTTACTCCACGATTTACCAAACGCCTGACCCTCGATTGATTCGATCGTAGTGATCTCAGCCGCGGTACCACAGAAAAATGCACTGTCGGCGTCGAATAATTCTTCAGGTCTGAAAAATTTCTCAACAAGTGGTATCTCCAGCTCGCGACAGATGTCGATTACAGTATTGCGTGTGATGCCGGGTAAAATATTTCCAAGGGGAGGTGTGTACAGTGTTCCATCTTTTTCGAAGAAAAAATTTGCACCAGGACCTTCGGCCACAAATCCATTCATGTCGAGCATCAACGCTTCATCGAAGCCGCGTTGCTTTGCTTCCATAGTAGCCATGATAGAATTCACATAATGGCCAGTAGCCTTTGCTTCGATCCTAACTGATTTTGGATTGGGACGCTGGATCGTAGAAATGCAAACGCGAAGAGACGCGCTGCTGAAATACTTTCCCCAATCCCAACCGGCGATCATCACTGATACGTCTTTTGGGCCGTTGAGAGACATGTTGGGACTGCAAAACACCAGTGGGCGCAAGTAGGCATTCGACAAATTGTTCTTTTCAAGAACCTGATAGGATAGTTGCGTCAGCTCTTCAACACTGTAGTTCAATGGTATTCCCACCAATTCACAACTGCGCTTGAGGCGTTCAAAGTGTTCGTGTGGTTTAAAAATTTTTGTTCCGTTGACCGTGAGATAAGAGCGGATGCCTTCAAACACTCCGTAGCCATAATGGAGAGTTTGGCTGAATAGATCCATCTTGGCGTCTATTGCTTTCACGAATTTTCCATCCAGGAAGAGAACTGTGTTTTTGTCGTAATACATGGCTTTTTTAGAACAATCGTTAGTTTGTGACTACCTATAGAAAACAAAACCGCCCCGATTTTGTCGGGGCGGTTGAAAATTCTGTTTGTATATCAGATCAACACCACCCCGCGGGCTGGAGAATGACGATAATAATCACGACGAGCATGCTGTTAACACTTCGCGCGATTAATATTTCACTATTTGAGCTGTTAAACTTCACTTTTTTCTTTTCAATGTATACAAGATTGGAGAAAAAAGGCTGCAAATTCAATTCTTTTCGGATAAAAATTTCATTTCAATCGTGAACGAGTGTTAGTTTTTTGATGGGCAGGCCTTTTTAACAGGAGAATTCATATGGCAAGGTCACGAAGCACCTGAAGCATGGCACGAAGAACACGAAGGAATGCATCAGACTTTGTACCGTTTATGATGTTTCTTCGCGAACTTATGACTTTGCCTCTCGAAATTCAATCGCAACAAATTAGATTTGTTCCTCACCAGTCACAACTCAATAAATGAAAACATCCCGCAGAACATTTCTTGGAACCATCGCTGCATCGGCTGCTGGAATTACCTTGCTTAGCAGCTTCACTACTAAATCAAAAAAGCCCATGCTTACACACCACGTTTTCTTCTGGCTCAAAAATCCTGCTTCCCCCGCCGATAGGGACAAGCTCATCGCGGGTTTACAGACGTTGAAAAAAATTGAAAGTATTCGCCAGATCCATATCGGTGTACCGGCGGATACGGAGAAACGCGAAGTCGTCGACAATAGCTATAGTGTATCGGAGCTAATGTTCTTTGATGACACAGCCGGACAGAAGATTTATCAGGAGCATCCAATCCATAAGAAGTTTGTAGAGGATTGTTCGATGCTATGGGAGAAGGTTGTCGTGTACGATTCGATTGACGTGTGAGAGAGCATTTGAGGAGCCTCACCCGAGCCATTTCTTAAACGCAACCGCCTTCTCTCTGCTTATCTCCAATTCATTGTTAAACGGTGCCTTCAATTGCACATTCAACCCCTTGTGAGTTGACTTGATTCGCGCGACGCTCTGAATGTGTATAATAAACTGGCGATTCACGCGGAAGAATTTTTCCGGATTGAGTAAGCTTTCGACTTCATCCAGCGTAGGATGCTCCCCAATAAACTTTTCATTGGACATGGTGTGAATAAAAATCAATTCCTCCTTGTGGAAGAAGGCTATTTCTTCTGTCGTGACGGGCACTAGTGTGTTTCGTTGAAGTGAGAGAAATCGCTCTTTATAGCGACGAACATCCTTTCCCCAGGTGCTCATCATCGCTTTTAACTGATCGGTTAGCGAATGCTCAATGGTCAACGACTTGTATTTCTTAATAGCAGCAGCGAGATCTTTCGGATCAACGGGCTTCAATAGATAATCAATACTATTGACTTTAAATGCCCGTATCGCATACTCGTCATAGGCGGTTGTAAAAATTATAGGACAATTGAGTCGTAGGGATTCAAGCACCTCAAGGCTGATGCCATCGGAAAGTTGAATATCTGATAATATGAGATCCGGTAACGGATTTTCGTTGAACCATTTCCGGCTCAACTGAACACTCGCCAATGGTCCCATTATCTCTACGTCAAGTTCAATTTTCCGAAGTTGGGTTTCGAGATCTTTGGCAACCAGCGGTTCGTCTTCGATGATTAGTACCTTCATTTCCGCTATTTAATAGGAGTTATTTAAAGATGAAAGATAATGCCCGCTCATAGAAGCGGAATTTTTACACTAAACCGTTGATCAGTCTGCTCAATCTCCAGTGGCTTATCCGTAAGAAAACGGTACAGCGACCTCAGATTCTCCAACCCTTGTTTATTCGACGTTTCAACGATCTTTCGCAGCTGCAGGTTATTTCCAACGACCAAGTAATCCCCTACCATATAGATGTCGATCGTCAAAGGCCTTTGTGCATCAACAACATTATGCTTCAACGAATTTTCTATTAAGATCTGAAGCGTGACCGGAACGATGGCCTTTTCACGAAGTTCGGAGGGAACAGAAATATTGATCTTAAGTGACGCACCAAACCGGGTTTCCACCAGGAAGACATAATTGCTAATGAAATCCAGCTCCGTACCTACGCTGACAAAATTCTTTTCCTTGTTCTGCAGCACGTAACGATAAACTTTCGACATCTGTTGAAGAAACTCCGATGCTAATGCTGGATTTTCAGAGATTAGGCTATTTAAAGATGTGAGCGCATTAAAAAGAAAATGCGGATTCAGCTGATTCTTCAGGTTATCAAACTGCACAGTCGCCTTTTCTTTTTCCAGGCGCTCAGCCATCACAAGCGAGTCTTTCCATCGGTCGATAAAATAACGTGTGAAAAAGATTGTATTAACAATAGATGCTGCCAGCACGTAAAGTACCCAGGTAGACGCAATGAATAAACTATCTAGCTTGAAAGGCAAATACGGTTCGCCAAAAGTGTAAATCAGGAATCTGATGATTAATGCTATCGTTGCGCCAACTATCAATTGAACAGCAATTCTCTGTGGTATACCCTTTTCGTAAGGCATAACCTTGTTTAACCGCGCATTCACCCATCGTAGAGTTTCCCAGGTGACTGAAATGAGAATAAATGAAACTATTAAAAGAATAAAATTAAACTCGGGACTAAACTGTCCCGAGAAAAGTCTGACCACGTAGGCCACTCCCGTGACTAGTAAAATAATTACCTCTGAACGTAGTATTCTCTTCATACTAATAGTGGAATGAAACATTATATAGCGACTCCACTTGTTTATCAATCATACTTTTCGGCATTCGTCTGAAGGCTCCATCTCTTAGGAATCTGAGAACAGGATTTTGAAGTTGGGCAATTTTTCCAACACTCCATGACTGTGAGACAATATTTGTTGTTCGTTCAATCCTGTGTTGCTGAAATTTCACAAATGCTTCCTCGGGCGAATATTTTGTCAATCCGTTTGCAAGCGTAGCCGCATCCTCAATTGCCATGCAGGCACCCTGACCCATGTTGGGCGTAGTGGCATGCGCTGCGTCTCCCATCAAAACTATTTTTCCAAAAGCAAATTGTCGGATAGGTTTGAGATCTATGATATCGCTCCAGATAATCTGCTCATCATTTGTTCTCTGTAAGAGATCCGGAATGGGGAAATGAGCTTTCCCAAAATAGTTCAATAGATCTTTGGCAGTTGCGTTGCGCATAGCCGGGTCATTCGCTTTGGCATTCAACGTTGCAAACCAATACACACGATTATCCCTAAGTGGCACTACTCCGAATCGTCGGCCGGGTCCCCAGGTTTCGGTTGTCTCTTCTAAGCTAAATCCGAGAGGCAGGTTATCGACCACTGCGCGCCAGCAGGTATAACCGGCATAACGGGGAAGACTTCCCGGTAAAAGTTTTTTTCGGATGGGTGAATGAATGCCATCACATGCAATGATATAATCTGCGAAAGCGTCGGTGCCATCACTGAACTTCAGGATCACTCCATGTGCACCTTGCTCAACATCCACACAGGTCTTTCCAAACTCGATTGTGCCTGGTTGTAAAAGTTCCGATAATACTTTATGCAGGTCAGCTCGATGAATGGTAAAATTATTGATCGCACCGAATTGTCGTGTAAGTTTTTCGGCATCTGTAAACGTAATGGCATTGGCCTTCTCATCTTTGATGATCATTGTTTTGATTTCCTTGCCCATGTTGATTACTGCTTCGGCAATGCCAATTTCCGCAAACGCCTTCATGGCATTGGCAGCAAGAGCAATGCCTGCTCCCAGTGGCTTGAAGGCTGACGCACTTTCATAAACGGTGACATTCATTCCCTTGCGTTGCAACGCAATAGCCAGCGTTAAGCCGCCGATTCCTCCACCGATGATCGCAAATTTTTTCATTTTAATCTGATTTCAAATTTTTTTCAATGTTTAATGATACGGGAGAGTTGAAAGGTAGTTGGTGAAAGCGGGGCGAGGCATGAGAAAAGAATATTGAGGCGCTGGAATTAGGGTTTGAAGTGAAGGGAGCAACCCGCTTGAGGCGGGTCACCAATAACGCAAAGGAAGCCACAAAGAACAGAAGATCCGTGTTAAATTGCATGTTGGGCCTAAGGATCCATTAACTTACTTTTGCGCCCTAATCCCTTAAACATCAAAAGGAACGTCCTCATTGCCTATTGTTGCCTTGCCGGCATCTGTATCATCTGGGGATCAACGTTCCTTGCATTAAAACTAGGAGTACGAGGCTTTCCACCGTTTCTTTTTACAGCACTTCGTCAGACGACGGCAGGTTTGTTGCTCGCAGGCTACATGATTTTCGTGCTCAGGATCAAATTACCTCCAGGAAGTCACATTCTACGACAAGTCCTCGGAGGGTTTCTGCTTATCACATTAGGAAACGGATTGGTTTCCTGGGCATCGATGTATGTGCCGAGCAGTGTTGCTGCCATCATTTGTTCCGCCATGCCGGTGTGGGTGATCGCCATCAACCTCAGTGTCAACAGAACAGAACGACCAAACGCAATGATTTTCTTCGGAGTGATTGCGGGCATCTCAGGAATCCTGATGGTGTTCAGTGAACATCTTGCAGATTTTTCGGATCCAAAATATTTTACCGGGATCGTTCTTATTTTTATTTCAACCATGGCCTGGGTGACTGCCAGCTTCATGATGAAACGCTCTAACATAAATGTAAATCCGTTTTTAAATGCGGGACTTCAAATGCTGTTTGGGGGTTTGTTTTGCTTTCCGCTGAGCCTTTTATTCGATAATTATTCGGTCATGAACTGGTCGATGGAAACACTCTATCCCCTTTTATATTTGGTACTGGTTGGATCTGTCGCCGCCCAGGCGATGTATTCCTACACGCTTGCCAATCTTCCGTTGACGATCGCCAGCATGTATTCCTATGTAAATCCGTTGGTAGCGGTTATTCTAGGCTCTCTTGTTTTATCTGAAAAACTAAATGGCAAAATTGCCATCGCAATTCTGATTACTATCTCTGGAATATACCTTGTTAACCGTGGATATCATCAATTGACAAAGAAAAAAGTATGATCCCATCGATAACGTTCCACCGCGCTGGCCAAAATGTGAATCCAGTTTTTTCCATTCTAATACCCTCATGGAATAATCTTCCCTATTTGAAATGCTGTATCGAAAGCATTCAAAAAAATTCCGCTTTTCAACATCAGATTATTATACATGTTAACGAAGGAAGTGACGGTTCACTTGATTGGGTGAAATCGCAGCATCTCGATTATACCCATTCACTCAGTAACGCAGGAGTATGTTATGGCTTCAACGCGCCTTCTTCACTCGCCATTTCAAAACACATCCTCTTATCGGATGATGATTTCTATTTCGCACCTGGCTGGGACATGGCTTTAATGGAAGAGATACAAAAGGTCGACAGGGAATATTTCTGCATCTCGGGGACAATGATTGAGCATACGCTTTCACGGAATTCATGTGCCATTGCACCGTATGATTTTGGTAAGACCGTTCAGACATTTGATGAAAAAAAATTCCTGGCGGAGTTTAGTGCCATTCCTTTCAGGGACTGGAGTGGAAGCAATTGGTATCCGTTGGTCGTGCCACGCACATTGTGGAATCTTATTGGTGGTTTGAGTACAGAATTTTCTCCCGGTATGGGGTCTGATCCTGATATGATGATGAAGTTATGGCATGCTGGAGTGAGGTATTATAAAGGCGTGAGTCGTTCACGTGTTTATCATTTCGGATCAAAGACGACAGCACGAATCAATCGCAACAATGCCAACAGACAATTCCTTGAAAAGTGGAACTTGTCGATTTCTACTTTGTATAAATTCTATCTAAAAATGGGATCTCCGTTCGAAGGTGAAGCGAAAGAACCCGATAGCACCGGAGATTTTAGGGTGAGAATGTTAAGAGACAAGGTGAAGAAGGTAATTGGGTTGTCGTAAGGCCGCAATCATTTCACCACAGACGCAGACACCGTCAGCCCCATCCAGGCGATCTGCCAAAAACTAAACTCATTAATTATTGGAACCAAAAAGGGTGACTCGATGGGAGCTATTCTGGCAAAGAAGCTTTCATTTCAAATTTTTTTTACCACCCACCCTTTATAACCCCGCACACATACTCTACATCTGCTTCTGTCATATGCAAATGCAATGGCAGCACAATATAATTTTCCTCAATCGCATCCATGTAAGGGAGATCATCACGACGGCCACCGAGAATAGAATAGCGATCGTTGCGATAGTGAACTTGTCCTGATTCAATTTTGCGATCCCGGAGTTTACCCATAAACTCAATACGCCGGTCTACGAGAGCAGTACATAGCCAGGCGGCATGTGTACGATCAGTAGAGTCAGCTCCGATGAGGGTAATTCCCTTCGCTCCGGCTAGTCCGTTTACGTACCCCTGAAATAATTTCTGACGGTAGGCCAGTGTCTGATCGAACTCGTGAAGAGCCGCCGATCCCATGGCTGCACCGATATCGGTCATCTGATATTTGTATCCCACTTCCCAAATATCATTTTCCCACGTACCTTTTTGTTTATTGGAGCGATCGATGCCAAACCATCTGATTCGTTCGGCTTTTTGAAAAATAGCATGATCTTTAATTAACAACATGCCACCATCGCCTGTTGTCATTGTCTTTATGGCCTGGAAAGAAAACATGGTGAAAGGGGAAATTTCACCGATCTTTTTTCCTTTATAGGTTGCGCCGATAGCATGAGCCGCATCCTCGATCACCGGTATGCCATATTGCTTACCGATAGCATTCAACTCATCCATATCGCAGGGGAGTCCGCCATAGTGAACGCATACGATGGCTTTGGTCTTTTCATTTACCAGAGTGCGCACGTGCTGAACGTTTATATTTAACGTTTTGGGATCAACATCAGCAAAACGAAAAACAACACCCATGTAAAGGAATGGAATGGTCGTGGCAGTACAGGTGAACACAGGTGTGATAACTTCATCGCCCGCTTTCAATCCTGCGAGGATATAGGCAAGGTGCAAGGCATCTGTTCCTGAACCAACCGCAAGGGCTCTTCCTCCACTAGCAAATTTTTCTTCAAATTCTTTCTCGAATTGCGCGACACGAGGACCTTGTCCGATCCAACGGCTTTGCAAGACTTCAGTCACAGCGGCAATAGCGGCTTTCGGAACATATGGATAAAACAATGTGATTCCTTCCCCTTCCTGCATGACAGGGAGTTCATTCATGGGTTTTTCTTTGCGCACGTAGTAGGTTTTATGAGAGCACAAATCTAAGTGTATTACTTAAAATCAAAACGTTATTAAATAAAAAGACCCCCTTACGGAGGTCATTTTACCTAATTCCGGATACTAAATATTCGGCTGCGGTGTTATGCGAAGGTAAGGTTTCACACGAGTATGTCCTTTGGGGAATTTTCCGGCGATGTCTTCATCTTTCACTGCCGCGGTGATGATTACGTCTTCACCCTGTTTCCAGTTGGCGGGAGTAGCAACGCTATACTTGGCAGTAAGTTGTAAGCTATCAATTACGCGAAGTATCTCGTCAAAATTCCTTCCAGTCGCGGCCGGATAGTTAATCGTAAGCTTTACTTTTTTATCGGGACCAATTACAAATACAGATCGCACGGTGAACTTATCACTCACCTCCGGGTGAATCATATCATACAGTTTGGCAACTTCAAATGTCGGGTCTGCGATCAACGGAAAATTCACGACCGTGTTTTGAGTTTCGTTGATGTCTCCTATCCATTTTCCATGTGATTCTACATTGTCTGTGCTCAGCGCCACCACTTTTACGTTTCTCTTGTCAAACTCAGAACGAAGTTTGGCAACGGCTCCAAGTTCTGTGGTACACACTGGAGTAAAGTCCGCGGGGTGCGAAAACAAAACACCCCAACCGTCACCCAGCCATTTATGAAATTGAATTTTACCTTCTGAGGTCTCAGCCTGAAAATCAGGCGCTATGTCTCCTAGTCGAATTGCCATATCTCGTTTTATTTTGTTAGACAAATATAGACTGAAAGTCTATTGATTTAATAGATTACTAGTGATAACTTATTTTCCTAATTCCCGCTGTCTTTTTACGATATGGGCCAGGGTACTCCTGGACAAGATTTTGAGGGATTCATCACGGACACCCGTAAAAGCATCACGGATGCCGCAGGTCACTTCATTCCGGCATTCTTCGCATGGCTCGTAGTAATTGAGTGAAACACACGGCAGCAGCGAGATAGCTCCATCCATCAGGCGGATGATTTCCACCATGTTAACATCCTCGGGTTTTTTGTATAAGTAATAGCCACCGCCTTTCCCTTTTTTGCTGTGCAATATTTTTGCATTGCGCATTTCGAGGAGAATTGCCTCCAGAAATTTTTTGGGAATGTGTTGAGCTTCAGCAATATCCTGAATATGAACAGGTCCCTGCTGGTATCGTTCAGCAAGGTAGACGAGCGCGTGAATCGCGTATTTGCACTTTTTGGATAGCATAACTTCGGTTCAAGTTAAGTTTTTTGTGATTAACCAACACCTCGAGGTCTGGGTTATTGACTAAAAGCCGAGGTTTATTACCTTTGCCGCCCCTCGTTTATGGTAATGCCCGCGTGGTGAAATTGGTAGACACGTACGTTTGAGGGGCGTATTCCGCAAGGTGTGCTGGTTCGAGTCCAGTCGCGGGCACCCTCACCAGTCCTCTCCCTAAAGGGAGAGGATTTAATGCCGAAGTGGTGAAATTGGTAGACACGCACGTTTCAGGGGCGTGTGCCGTAAGGTATGGGGGTTCGAGTCCCCCCTTCGGCACGAAAGACCCAGCCATATTTGGTTGGGTTTTTTTATTATAGAGAATTTGCCTGATTGATGGGGCCGAGGCACGGTCACCAAGGATATGAAACCCCGCGAAGGCAGCGACGAAATTCTTTGTGACCTTGCTTTCAAACCAAAAAAAATCCGACTATCCATGATAATCGGATTCCTTACTGAATGTAAAGATCTCTCAAATAGCCTTGTTTTTGGTGATTAAATAGCTTGTGGAATTTGTCCTGAATTTGCCTCCGCAGTTTTTTTCTGAACAGAGACAACGAAGTAGAAAAACAGTGTATAGAAGATGGCAACGAAGAAGATGCTGAAGTGTACCATGGTGGTTGGTTTTAAATTTTAATAAAGGTCGCTTGCAGCATCTCGGCGGACCGTTCGTTCTTCAATGGGAGCCGTCAGAAGTAATATTTTTTCAAGTTTTTAACAATTTCTCCTGATTCACAACGCCGGCGCGTAATTTGCTGGCCATAACCACAAACTATTGTTGATAAAGTTCATGTTATTCCGCACCACCATTTGCGCATTTGGCCTCATTTTCGGGGCTTTTGGAGCTTTTGCCCAGTCCTCCACCGAGCCTCCACACGATTGGTTCTTACTTGATCCTGAATCTGATCATCTTCAGGGCGTAAGCGCAGAAAAAGTTTATTCGACTCTTTTGAAAGGTCTGCCGTCACGCACGGTAGTGGTTGCCGTAATTGATGGGGGCACCGACGTGGACCACGAAGATTTGAAGAATGTAATTTGGATAAATGAAAAGGAAATTCCAGGGAACGGAATTGACGATGATAATAACGGATACATTGACGACATCCACGGTTGGAATTTTATTGGCGGAAAAACTGCCAGTGTGAATGAAGACACCTACGAGCTCACCCGCGAGTTCATGCGACTGAATAAGCTGTATGAAGAGGCTGACCCTGGTAAACTATCAAAGACGCAAAAAACTGAATACGATCAATACAAAAAAATTAAAGATAAGTTCGAACGGCTGCGTGATAAAAACAAACAGGAATACGACCTCTACCGCAGTATGTACAGAAACATGCGGTTAAGTGTAGATACACTCAAGGCAACCCTGAAAGTTGATTCAGTTACCACCGTTATGCTTGATACAATGAAGACAACAAACCCTGATCTTGCCTTTGCCAAGGGATTTATAACTGCCTTGCTAAGGCGAACTGATGGAGGCGCGGACATAGAGCAAGTATTGGCCGAGCTAAAAGAGGGCGTGGACTATTATAAAGTAATTGTGGAGTATGGATACAACACAGAATTTGACTCCCGCCTTATTGTCGGCGACACCTACCGTGATCTCACTCAAAAATATTATGGCAACAACGATGTGAAGGGGCCGGATGCGAAACACGGCACTCATGTAGCCGGCATTATAGGCGCTGACCGCAAAAATGATGTTGGCATAAAAGGCATCGCAGACAATGTGCGGATAATGGCCGTGCGCGCTGTGCCGAATGGTGATGAAAGAGATAAAGATGTTGCCAATGCTATTCGTTATGCAGTTGACAACGGCGCAAGAGTGATCAACATGAGCTTTGGCAAGTCTTTTTCACCTGAAAAAGAACTCGTTGACCAAGCGGTAAAGTATGCCGACAGCAAAGGCGTTATTCTTGTTCACGCGGCCGGAAACGAAAGCGAAAACAATGACCACGCAAAAAATTTCCCCACTCGCGTTTATCAGGATGGAAAAGAGGCAAGGAACTGGCTTGAAGTTGGCGCATCCGCATGGGGAAAAGATGATCAGCTCGCCGCTGACTTTTCAAACTATGGAAAAAAATCAGTTGACCTGTTTGCTCCCGGAGTAAAAATCTATTCGACCACTCCAGGGAATACATATGAAAGTGAAGATGGCACAAGCATGGCTTCACCTGCTGCAGCGGGAGTTGCTGCTCTGTTGGTATCCTACTTTCCTGACCTCACACCCGGTCAGGTGATTGACATTCTGAGAAAATCCTCCCGAAAATTTGATGGACTAAAAGTTCAAAAGCCCGGTGGTGGTAAAGCAGACTTTAGTGACCTTAGCAATACAGGTGGTTTGATCAATGCGTATGATGCCGTGAAAATGGCACTTGCCCTTAATGGTAAATCGACTCCTAAGTGATCACTTCTTTTTGAATTTCTTAAACATATTGTAAACGATCACCATTTGTCCATCCTTATTCTGATGGGCGCGTAAGAAAACGCTCGGTCCAACTTTTGCGTCCACACCAACGTTTTCGGGTTTATAATCCTTATTTCGCCTTCTGAGATTGCTTAGCGGCACCTGAATGCTTAAGTCCGTACTGTCTCCAAGTGAATAACGGCCTTCCAGGAAAAGTGTCAATATGCTTGACTCAATCTCCATTCGACTGACGTCGAGGTACTGCCCCGATATTCGAAACTCACCTTTGATTTCCGCGAACTGTACACTGGTAAAATCGCGCTTCTTCAGCAGAAAGTTGCTCATTTTCTCAAGCGGCGCAAAATCTTTGAGCTCGCCCTCTTTTAGCTTGAAATCCACCTCACCTACCAACGAAGGCATAAGCACATTGAACTGATCATCAATTTTTGTCGTCAAGCTCATTTTTGCAAATACTTTCCCACTGAGATTGCTTGATTGTATAGTCTTTTGTGAGAAATCGTTGAAGGTGGAAAAGAACTTCTTTATATCTGCATCTTTTACTTCTGCGTTGAGGATGACGGGATTAATCTCTTTTTCAAGGTCTGACATCTTAAAGGAGAAACTCACTTCTCCGTCGGCCATATTCATCGTCACGGGACTGGCTGTCAATTCATTTTCAGATAGAGTGACCTTCCCCAAAAAATTCGTTCCGTTAAATGGTCCATTCACAAGCTCATCGATCTTAAGATTGAGCACGAAGTCAACTTTATGGTTTAGGACATCGAGTAGGTCAGAAATCCTTTTTCGGTTTTCCTTTTTACTTACCGGAACAGCCTTCACGAGTTTGTTCTTGTTAATCATCGTTGCGAGGTCGATGCGTGGTGAATGTACCGTGAGGTTCACAATTCCCTTTTTTTCGGGGAGGAAGAAAAAGGGTATAAATCCCGTTACATTGCCCTGAAGATGAAATTCATTACCATTGACAATCAGGTCAATTTTATCAATATCCATCCGCTTCTCAGTAAAATGAAGTCGTGCATTCACCTTTTCAAATTTCTTTTTCTGCACCACCATATTCATTGAAGCATTGTTCACCTGCAAATCGCCTTTCAGCTTGCCATGATAAACAGTATGATCCGAGTCCAGGTATTCATCCAACAAGCCGGAATACTTAACATTGGTAGTAATTGTACCGCCCAGCATTTTAAGGCGAGTGGTATCGGTTTCATAATTGAAGTCGATAAGATTCAACAGGCTTTTTGAATCGAGGTCAAGTTTGGGCACTTTAAGATCGGTGATACTCAACTTTGCGTTGATATGCACTTCCGAAAGCTTAGCAATAACCGTGTCCAGCACAAGGCGTGAATTCAGGTCATCGATAGGTTTTAGCGAATCGATGTGGTTGGTAAATGTTCCGTTGAACGAAAAGTCTTTCAACTCCAGTTTTCCGGTGGTGAAATGATTTCCCTTAGACGAATAGGCAATATCAACCTGAGGCTCCCCCACCGGCTGAAGACTGTGCAAACGAACAGCCAAGTCAATTGGCCCGTCGAATTGAAACTTGGAGAGTTTTTCACCTAATTTTCTCGTCACCAATGTGAGACCTTCTTTATAATTGAGGTCCTTTGCCACAATGTTAAGGGTGAATAATCCTGGTGGTCCCAAATCAAAATTACCTTCCAGATTAACTTTTGATTTGGCAAATTCTAATTCAGAAGGATGAATTATAAGCTGGTTTTTTTGGGAATTAACTTCGATGTTCAATTTCGCATCAGTGCGGGTATTGGCGACATAACCACCGCTTTCAATATTAAAAGTAACGCCACCAAACAACATTTTTCCATCCAATGAGATGAATTTAGACGAGTCACTTGATGAGATATCTACATTGGTGCTGATGAACCCAACGTCATACGACTTCCGTTTTAATGAGTCTACATAAATAAAACGTGAATCTTCGAAACGTATATTTTCAAGATCAATTGAAGGCCCTGAGCCGTCCTTTACGGAATCTTGGTTTTGTTTCCTAAAGACATCCAGATTGGTATAGCCCTGCGAGGTTCGGAAAATGAAAATATTTCCATTTTTGACAATGATCGATTTGAGGTTTATTTCCCCCAGAAATAAGGCTAAAGGATTGACATGCGTATAAATTACATCCGCAGTAAAAAAATCTTTATTATATTTTCCGTACTGAGGTCCCCTGAGATAGATCTTTCCGATCGCAACGGAAAAATTTGGAAAATCTTCAAAGAAGGTGAAATTTAAGTAGCCGATCTTAACATCGCCATTTACGCTTTTATTCAGTTCCCGATTGAGGGTCCTGAGGATGGCAGGGCGGTAAAACAGCGCTGCAGCGTACGAGAGGACCATCACGACCGCAACCGCTGCAATTCCATATATAATCCAACGCAGGGGGCGGACCATAGTTAATATTTAGTACAGTATCATTAAAGGAGACTTTGACCTGATTATCCAAGATATAAAAATCATACCGGGGCCTGCAAGGCCTCCAGCTTTTCGCCGATTTTCTTTTTATTGATGCCAAATAAACTGTAAGCGAGCGTCCTGCCTGCGTTTTCACTTTCTTCGTTAATTATCTGCAATGAGCCCTGTCGTATTACTTTGCTCCTATCCGCAGACTCGATAAGGTAGTTTATGTCAATCCCCGCTGCCGTTTTTGAAAACTGAACGGATATTATCGGAGCATCCTGCCCACCGTCAAAATTAATACTACAATTTTTCAATTCGTCGATAATTTCCTCAGCCAGGTCAGAATCTTTTGCACCTCCAACTTCGAGCTTAAAACTCATTTCAAGATCAGAGAACGGAACGAGTTGTGGAAAGGCCTCATAGAACATCAGCGTCCATTGATTTCTTTCGGCGTCATTTGAACTTGCCTCGGCCATTCCTTCAAATACACGGGCATATAGCAACCGTTGATACTCGTCATTCCGTTCCTTATCATTCAAAACCTGTTGAAAATATTTTATCGCCTCAGACTTATTGCCCTCCGCCAGATAAAGTTTACCTAGAAAATACTGGAAATACTTCTTAACCCGCGGGCGTTTATCCGTCGCAAGCAATTTTTTATAGACATCGATAAAATATTCATTCCCGAATCCATCGATTACAAAACCAACCTCATCAAAGGTGATGAGGTTTTCCGGAGAAAAGATAGAGTAAATAACCTGCTCTCTCTCCGGATCTTCCGCCACCAGGGACGCCAGCACCATTTTATAGTGGTGTATTTGAAGAGAATAGCTTACCCATTTATACCAGTTGACAGGGTTGAGCCAGAACCACCACTGATCATTTTCAAAAAAATACTCCTTTTCGAAATTCAGTTGATTCAAATAATTCAGTGAAGCAACTGCCAGGTTATACTGCTCTTGACCCCACGTTGTGCCGATGTGCAATTCCTGAAATCGTGACGCCTTGTTAGCGCGTTCCTGACTTTCATCGGTCAGGCCCTCATAATGTAAGGCACGTGCCAAGCCAATAGAATGCCATCCGTATCCCGGAGTTGAGCCTTGTTCATTCAAAACTTTGCGCAATAGCGAATCTGCCTCTTCCGGGTGACCCCTGTAGGTATTCAGCGAGCCCCGCATATAGAAATATTCCTTTGTATCCTTGTCAGTGCGGGTTTCTTTTTGTTCAGCTTCCTTGAAAAAATCATCCGCTTCACTGAACTCGCCCATAGCAAGTTTGAACTCAGCATAATTGTTACTTGAATAGGCATCGTTGCGGATCAATTCATTATAGAAATATTCAGCTGAGTCAATTTCAAGTTTGTAGTCGTAGATCATCGCCTTGTAATGATACGTCGATAGATACTGACGACCCAGATAGGACGGATCAAAGAGCCCGGTGTTAAGG
This sequence comes from Cytophagales bacterium, assembly GCA_038229375.1. Classification (GTDB taxonomy): domain Bacteria; phylum Bacteroidota; class Bacteroidia; order Cytophagales; family Cyclobacteriaceae; genus ELB16-189. The sequence continues at coordinate 237,901 of JBBRON010000002.1, forward strand.
GCGTTGTCGTTGTAAATTTTATAGAGAGCCGAGTCTAGATATTTATTTGCCATGGTCACATTCTCTGCCACAGAATTCTTAAGGAAAGGAAACTGCTTCGACGTGAAGACCCGGTTGCGGTGAAAGATCCAGGCCATCGTATTGTATGAATCAATTCGCTGCTCCATTTGAAAATTGTAATTTTTCACATGGGTCAAGACTTCCATCGCTTTGTCTGGCATTTCAATATTCTGGTAGCAGCTTTCCAGCAAATAAGCGATCCGGCCATAGTCGTCATGATACCGATACACTGCATTATAGTCATAATAGTTATTGGACCTGGTTCTCAACTGTTTGCCGAATTCTTTTTCCATCAATCGAAAAGCCATTCTAAGCGGAGGAATTGCCTTCGTGAAACCCAGTTTGTCATTTGCCCTGAAGAAAAGGAAAGCTCCCTGGAACATATGACCAACATAATAGGTGCTGTCGCGGCGGATAAAACTTCGGGCTTTATCAAACGTCTTCTCATCATAAAAGGACATTCGCTCGGCGCGTTCGCGATCAATAGATTCTCTTGCCGCTGATTGGGCGAAAGAACTGTTTGCAAATCCTATTGTGAGAAAACAATAGGCAATCAAACAGAAGCAATTGACGCGGTTTCGCATAGCGTTATTTTTTTGTGGTAATACCTAGTTTGGCAAGACGATTTACTTCCTGATCCACAATCTGCTGCAAGGCTACTTTTGACGCTTCCCGGTTTCGGAAAATCAGACGGTGGTGCAACACAGGTTGAGCCAGCGCGCGGATATCGTCTTCAATAACGTAATCGCGCTGATTAACAAGTGCCCATGCTTTGAGACATTTAATAAAGATAATACCCCCGCGCGTTGAGCAGCCCAATGCAATCTCAGGATGATGACGGGTGGCCTGCACCAGCTTAACGATTGATTTTACAAGTTCGGGGTGGAGGTAGATATTTTCAGCCTCCTGTTGCAAACCAATGATGTCATTATAGGTAAGCACCTGATGAACAGTACCCTTTACATCTCCAATGGCGAGGTAATTATTATAAATATCCAATTCAACTTCTTCGGATACATATCCAAAAGTAATTTTCATAAAGAAACGATCCAACTGAGCGGTTGGCAGTGGATAGGTTCCTTCCATTTCAATCGGATTTTGGGTCGCAATTGTGAAAAAGAACTTATCCAGTTGAAATGTCGTGTCTCCTGCTGAGATCTGGTTCTCTGCCATACACTCGAGCAACGCACTTTGAACTTTAGGCGAAGCACGGTTGATCTCATCCGCCAGCAAGACGTGCGTAAAGAGTGGTCCCTTCTTAAAAACGAAATCTTTTTTCTCCTCATCGAAGATATATGAACCGATTAGGTCCATGGGCAAAAGGTCCGGCGTAAACTGAATGCGCTTGAATGCGACACCTCCGCTAGCGACGGAATGATCGGCAACCCCCTCAGAAATAGACTGAGCGAGAGTTTTGGCCAGTACAGTTTTTCCTGCCCCCGGATTATCCTCAAGAAGGATGTGGCCCTTCGCCAGCAACGCCGTAACTACATATTTGATCTCCTGTGGCTTCCCACGAATGATTTTTCCGATGTTGTCAGTAAGAGTCAGAAGCTTTGAGCTGTGACTTGTTGATTGGGTGCTTTCGTTCATAACGGTAATTAATTTTCGTATTCGTTGTTTTCAGATTGCAAGAAATACCGGCTAGCCAGTAAAATATTAAAATAATTAAATCCCACTTTGAAAAATCCTTTTGACTTTCTTATCGCAGGGCCAAAGTTGCTGGCAAACCGCCTGATGATTTCAGAATCGCCGTCGCGCAAGGTGCCCTTACCATACTTTAAGCGAAGGTAAACGGTCATGAACTCCTGGAAGGCTGTGTGTAATGCCGGATCAACTTTCGTGCGGGCGTAATCCAGCGGCGTTTCATTTATACGCTCCACCCCAGCCATATGGAATTGATAGAGCGCTGACTGGTAAATACGGTCGGCTTTATCGGTATCATTTTTTGCAAAAGCGGTTTTGACTACAAGATATAGTAGAAAGAGTATTGGAAGGATGAAGATAAACCCAATTACACCTCCCGCGATTTTGGCAGCAAGCATTAGTATTTCCTTCCACGTCATTGACTTCTCTTCCGTCTTTTGCTGGTCATTCTTCGCGTTATCCTGCTTCTCCGCTTTTGGTTTTGGCTTAATATGGATCTCATCCGCTACAATCGGTGAGGGGAAATCATCCACCTGACTTTCAATGGCAACACCTCTCTTTGGTCTTGGAATCGCTTTCGATTCATCCTTATATGAAACAATAATTACCGAATCGCCTGCTGAGAGGATACTCAATGTTGTATCTTTCTTGTCATATAAAACCCGGCACATCGACACGTCAATGACACGCGACAGAGGATTCTTCAACTGATACTTTTCATCAAAATAGATCATATTATCAAACGTAATATCAAGGCGCTTCTTCGTAAGATCGGGAGCCGCATTGGTCATTGCATTTAGCACGAGCCATGGCTGCGGCGGCGGTAATGGAGGAGTACCATCTGGCTTAGGTGCACCCTGCTGATCTTCATTACCGATGGTCATGTCGAAATCCATCCAGCCATAACCTGGAAAATACACTTGGGTCCATGCGTGAGCCTGACTGGCATAGAACCAATACCACCCCTTGTTTTTGTCGCTGCGGTTTATCGTAGCAAAACCCGTCGTGAACCGCGCAGGGATCCCAATTGATCTCAGCAAGAACAATGAAGCACCGGCGTAGTAGGTACAATATCCTGCATGCGTCTTAAATAAAAAGTCGCTCAGCATGGACGTGTTGGGAATATTAGGGTCGCTTGGTGAACCCGGCTTCAGCGTATATCGGAAAATACGCTTACCGTTTTTATCGCGGTCCAGAAAGAAATCCCGTATAGCAATTACCTTGTCGTTAGGATTAACGATTCCTGTTGTAATCTTTTTTGCGAGATTCGTAATCGAATCATAGATCACTCCTGAAGGAACCTTCGTGTAATAATTATAAAAAGCGGTGTCGACGCTGTGGTAATCACGCACGGTCCTCAGTTCATTGTAACGTTCTTCCTGAAAACTTTCCAGCATCGGATTGGCGGAAGGATTATAAACGAAGTAGGCATTATTCAATTCGGAGGCATACGATTTCACCTTGTAAGCCGACAGGAATTGCTTTTGAAAATCTTTTTCAACGGGAATCGACTGAACATAGAAGGCACTGGCAGGAGCGAGTAATGCATGTTTCCAAGTGTTAGATGATAAATAAACTTCCGACTCAACAACCTTGCGCAACTTTCTTCCCAACGAATTAGGGATTACACTGCTGTCTTGTTTCGAATGAAAGATGCTAACCTCTGAAGGATCCGCGTTGAACTCATCCAGGTAGGGAACATTGGCGTCCCTGATAAAACTTTCCTTCGCCTGATCATATTTGGTAAGGTAGTGGTACACAAAGTACAGGGGCTGCGGTGTTCCGTCAGGAAAGAAATTGTTAATATGACTGCAGAACATCAATTGATCCGACTGGCTCATCTTTGAGCTGATCTTCATGGTGTCCTTGAGCTTGTACCCATCATCTTTATCCGGCTTGTCCATCAGACCATAGCGCTGGTCGTATCCGCCATCCTTTTTTTCACGCTCTTTTCCATCTTCATCTTTGGCACCTCGGGCAACGAGTTCTTTCTCAACTGCTTTCAGGTCTTCTGTGAAGATTTTACCTACCAGTAGAAATGCCAAAAACACGAGCAAAACGAAAACAGAGAATCGGATAAGAAGTCTGCCGGACTTTTTTAGATCCATCTCGACGTCGTACACCAGCATAGGTGAGACAAATAGCATGTATAGCCCATATGTTATCACCGGAACAAGGTGGAGGAGTATGTATGAAAAACTAATATCAATAGTGCTTGAAACAACGACGAGTGTTGCTACTGCCAGAATTCCAAAAAGAATAATGTAGGAATACTTTACACGCACCAGCAGAAACCCGAAGATCCAACCTAAAAAGAACAGCGCGGAATACAATTGAAATTTAGCGGTCGCATAAAACACGTCGAACTCTCCGGGAAGTTTTACAATAATCTTCCCGACCATCCAATAAGCAAGCCAGAGCAAGATAAAGGTGACCACCCAGCGTATCCTGAAAAAATAAAGTGAATAAGCGATAAGCAGCCCTGAACTAAAGAACAACGCCTGATTAAAGATGCTTGAACTCTGAGCGGTATAAGAGAAATTGATATACGTTAAAGTAACGTAGCCAATAATGGCTGTAGGAACTACAACAAATAACCATCGGATCAGTAACTGCACCAGTCGTTCTCGCATATTCTTCAAATCATCTTGTTACATCAATTGAACTTGCCAGCCAGCCATTGCCTCTCAACTTGAGCACTTTCTCAATTTCATATTCATTTTTCTGAATGCGCTGGCGCAGCGGGGAAATGAACCATGGATTGCGAAGTTTATCAACCGGGTGTTTCTCGGGCCGGAAAAAGAAATCTTTGAAAGCAATCTTGAAAGGTGACGGGATGGCATCCGATAGTTTTACTACCACCACAGGAACCGACATTGGCAAGGTACGCATCAGCAATTCCACTTCTGATATCGGCGTAAGAGCCGATAAGCAAACAAATGCGGCCTTGCCCGTATTTATATATGCACCCGGCGGATTCACTTTTTGCCAAGAGGCCGCTGTAATCTCAAATAACTCATTTTTTTTGTCGCTCATGCCGGAAAGCTTGGGGATTTCCTGGTCCTCCGGAATTCGAACATCATAGCCGTTTCTCTGCAAAGCTTCAAAAAAATTACGCACTTTATCCTTATACACATTAAGAAGCTCGGTATTAAAAACACCATTTTTCAGGTCCAACCCTTCATAGAAGCTCGCATAAAAATAAAGATGAGAGGCGTAAGGATCCTTGGTTTCAGGTACCCGTACAACCAGCTGTCCGCTCTTTGCATAAATCTTCCAAACAATTCTCCGGATATTATCGCCTGTTTCAAATTCTTTATAACTGATATACTCGCCCTCTACCCTTTTTGGTATTTCAATGCGGTGTTTTTGTTCTTCCGTTGTATTCGGTTGAGCCAACACTCTGCCGTGCTCCTGCTCTTTTGGTAATGTATAAAGTTGCTGCGAAAATGGAACGCTGCACGGGAGGGCAATCAGATTGAACATATCACAAAACAGAATTTGAACCTTTTCAACATCATAGATGCCTCTGTCATGAAGAAGCGTCTTCCCGGCACCTTTGATTGCTTTTCGCGATAAGCCCCTCTTTTTATAAATATCAGTATCGAGAATAACGATATCGGATAATTTTTTACCCATAAAAATCAAACGCGCTCGTATGGTGCCAAGCAAGGGGCGAATGATCGTACCCTTGAGCATGATGGACAAGGTTACAAACCCTGCTTCCGCCTGCTGACCATCACCAAAAGTTACATCAACGCTGACCTGGTTGTTTTTAATTTTATAAAGAAAGAAAGCCCACACGGTAAGCGCCGTAAATAAGCTAACAGAAAACAGTCCAATTATTGACCATTGGACTATTATGATAAACTGCTTCATTACTATCCACAAGTTTGAATCGTCGTGGCTGTAGTGAGCCGTAAGCCAGGAACTGCCGAGCCAGAGCACCAGCAGAGTAAGGAGCAACTGCCAGCGAACCACCAGGTGATTTAACCAATACAGAGAGAGTCGTAAAAGCATGTCGGATTAAAACGGAGAAATAAAAACGGAATTTTTGAAAGGTAAAATATAATTATAAAATAACGCCGAACAAAAAGCCAGCAGAAATTGTATTGACAGAGGGTTTTAAGAAAATACGTATGAATAAGGTATGGTTAATCACTGGCTGTTCAACAGGTTTTGGACGTGAATTGGCAAAATTGGTATTGAAATCTGGCTACATGGCCGGAGTGGCCGCACGAAATACGAACGACCTGACCGATATTGTCGCGGGGTTTCCTGACACTGCCCTTGCACTGAAACTGGACGTAACAAAACCAGATGAGATCGCGTCCTCAGTTGATCACTTGATGAAAAAATTCGGGAGAATTGATGTCCTTGTTAACAACGCCGGCATCGGATACTTTGGAGCCATCGAAGAAAGCGAAGAAGACGAAGTGAGAAGAATGTTTGAAATCAATTTTTTTGGGCTGGCTAAAATGACCAATGCAGTGTTGCCCATCATGCGTGCGCAACGCAGTGGCCACATACTTAACATAGCATCCATCGGCGGACTCGTAGGCTTTCCTGCGGTTGGGTTTTATAATGCTACCAAGTTTGCAGTGGATGGTTATTCTGAAGCTTTATCAAAAGAAACGGCACATCTGGGAATTAAAGTGACAGTAATTGCGCCGAGTGGTTTCCGCACTGATTGGGCAGGCAGGTCGGCAAATAACAGCAAGATTGTTATTGAGGATTATTCGTCTTCCGCTGGTGCGAATAAAAATACTATTCGCGGATACAGCGGTCAACAACCAGGTGATCCCGTTCGCGCTGCAAAGGCAATTGTCAAAGCAGTGGAAGCTGAACATCCCCCATTGCGCTTGTTGCTGGGAGCAGCAGCATTGAAAGGGGCACGGAATAAGTTGGAGTTGTTGAAGAAAGATTTTGATGCCTGGGAGGAGACGACGGTGGGTGCTGATTTCCCGGCAAATGAAAAATGAAAAATGTCATTAACGCTACACTAGATGGAGCGTTAATGACATTTTGAGTCCATTGACTGGCGGTGCCAGCTATCGCGAAGCAATCAACTGAATATTCTTTTTGAACTTATCCAGGATTTCATTTCTCTCCTGAATATCTTTTCTATCATATGAGAAACTGATCTCATGAAATCTGGCATTCAAAAGCTTAAGCTCGTCTGCGTCTTTGAAGTAACAAATACAGGTCATTAGCTCGCTGGCCAGGAAATAATCATCGTTCGTCAATCCATTCAATATCCGGCATAAAGTTGGGATTAGAAAAGTGGTGAATCTTCACTCCCTGGTTCCGCCGAGTATTCTCAATCTGGCTTATTATATCTTCATACGATCAATCAGATCGTCATTTTACGACAAAGCCTCAATAAGCTTTTCCATATCCGCCATATCATTATAAACAGATGGAGAAACCCTGAACCTGTTTTCATAAACAGTCACAGTAACTCCTGCAGCATCTAGTTTTGGCTGGAGTTTGTGGATTGCATCTTTATAGGCAAAGGCTAGGATCGGTGACGTTGACTCAATAGGAGTCATGGATGCATATCCGAGTTTAGGAAGTTCTGTCTGGAGTTTTTTCAGGAACGGCTGACGATATGCCTGGATTTTATCAACGCCAGTTTCAAGCAGATAGCTGAGCGAGTCTCGAAGGGCAGCAATCGTTCCGCTGGCAAATGTTCCAACCTGAAAATGCCCGCCGATGTCATTCTTCGCAGTAAACTCGTAAGGAACTTTTCCCGGCTCATCAAAAGGAAAAGTGTGGGTCGTAAATGTTTCAATCTGTCTGTATCCATACTGACTGCGCTTGAGCTGTTCCAGCCGGTCTTTCCTTACATACAGAAATCCAATGCCGAAGTCGGCCATTAACCATTTATAACTGGCACCTGCACAAAAATCCACTCCACTTGCCTTCACATCGATGGGCACTGCTCCCGCAGCTTGTATAACATCGGCGTATACAAGTGCTCCCCTGGAATGCGCAAGATCGCATACTGCCTTTAGATCATGTTGAAATCCGTTGACGGTTGATACCAGTGATATTGCCACGAGCTTTGTGCCCGGTGTAATAGCGGCTTCCAGATCTTTCAGATCAATGCGATTGTCTTTCGCCCGTACCACATGAACGTCCAGTCCCTGCTTGGCGAGTTGTCCATATAAATACAGTGAAGCTTCAAAATGAAGAATATCTGTAACCACGCGACCAGGTGAACCCGGCAGGCCTAATCCTGATACAATAAGGTTTTCTCCAACCATCGTGCTGGGCACCCAGGCAATTTCTTCAACACTGGCATTGATAAGTTTGGCATACAACTCCTTGGCTTCACTTCGAATCGAATCCATTTTCTCGTCGTTCACACGATCTGGTGTAAGCCTGCGGTCAATATAGGCCTGAACAGCTTTGCTAGTGCTTATACTAATCGGGTGGGTATACGCTGCGTTAATGAAAGTACCCTTCACCTGAAAAAGCTCTTTCGCTGAAAGACTTCGCGAAGGGCTAACCATTGGGGCCGCATTTGCGCTCGCCTGGCCAGCCAGCAATGTTACCAACGGCGCCATCCCTACTTTCGCAAGCCATGCCCTTCTTGATGACTTATCGGTAGACTGACTGAGATCCTCCATTAGAGACAGATTCTTGTTTGTTTTCATACGCAGGAAGATAACTGGCCACCATTGATAGTTGCCATTTATCTAAGTAAGCAAAAAATCCTATTACTTGCTATGCAATGTTTCGGTTGGGCCCCTGGATATTTTTTCAAAGCATTAACTTAGAAATCGCCTGAAGCCATAAATCTATCTTCTCCAAAACAGCTACCTTGCCATCATGATAAAATCAGCGGCACTCCTGCTTGGGATTTTTGCATCGTCAGTGACTTGCGCTGCTCAGGGCGCAAGCATATTGTCGACCGAGTTGGCGCCCCCGGATTGGGTTGAGGGATTGCAAGCTGGAACTATACCGGGTTGGATTTATCTGACGGACATGGATCTGAGTGCATTGCAGGCAAGCTCCAATCTGGCAAAACACCTACCGTCAGCGGCAACAGATGGAAGTGTTACAACGTATTGGGCCGAAGGTAAAAACGGGCCGGGAATTGGCGAAGTTATCGTGGTGGATTTCAATCCTGCATCAAAGATTTGGTGGATCTGGGGAGGCGACGGAAAATCAACCGAACAATTTCTCGCCAGCAACCGCCCGAAGAGAATAATGGTCTACCTCCTTGGAACGTATTGTCATGAATGTAGCTCGCTTGCCTGCGCTGCTGGTAATTTTGTTGTCGTAAACAGTCTTGAAACGGAACTTCAGGATAGGTTTGAATTTCAAAATCTTCCGGTTCCACAACCACTCATAATTGACAACAGCGCAAACTGTGAAGGCGTTGGAAAAAAAGATACTGAACACGACAACTACTTGTATAAGCTGGCGATTCAGATTCTTTCAGTTTATCCAGGAGACAATTTTAACAACACGTGTATATCAGAGATTATGGATCATGGCACGTATACTAATTGGTTTAAAAGAGGGAAGAAGAATTGAAAGGCAATTCTGGAATTTAAAATGTCAATTTTCAATGTCAAGAATAAAAGTTGACTCAACTTCGGGAATGAGTAACCAGAACCTGGCATCACATGAATAAGTTTTACTTGCTGGGTATCGCTACTGTCATCACTGCAATGATTTCATGCGATGACGGACCAGAGGTAAAAACGACGCGAACGTACAGAATGGGATTTCAAAATTCAGCACCGCGTCCGGATTTTACTATTACCATTCAGGCTCTGCAGGTATGGACAACCCGAGCTGATGCTGCAATTATCACCACGGAGGTGCCATGGGACTCAATATATGCTGGCAAATCCATTCCTGCCTTCGTCATCAACAACTATCTGGGGCTCGTCAATTTCTATCGAAGCAAAAATTTCAAACTGTGGGTTTATATCGATCCTCAAAATGGCTTGAACAGAACAATCAATTCCAACGCGCTGGTAGCCAGGAACAAAAGCATCGCTGATACAGATGTTCAAAAACTCTACCGCCGATTTGCAGTGGTAATGGATAGCATACTGCGACCTGAGCACCTGGGCCTGGCACTCGAAACCAACCTAATCCGGTTGGTTTCATCGTCTGCCATATATAACGGGGTGAAAAAAGCTGCGAATGATGCAGTAGCGGATGTAAGGACTATTGATAAGTTGGTCAAATTGAGTATCAGCATTCAGGCCGATGTTGCTTGGGGAAATCCAAAAGTGGCGAGTACATACCTGGGCATTGGTCAGGATTATATCGACTTTCCTTTCATTGACGAGTTGGGAATTTCTTCTTATCCCTATTTCAGCGTTGATAATCCTGACGACCTTCCAATAGATTATTACTCGAGGCTGGTAGAAGGGAAATCACTACCCGTGTTTGTTTCCGAGGGAGGATGGACTACACAAAATATCGTCATACCCAACCAGCCAACCATCAAAGGAAGTAATGAAGTTCAACAAAAATACATCGCGCGACAAAGTCAGCTGCTAGACAAGGTCAATGCAACAGCCTTGTTCCAATTAACTTTCACGGATATAGATCTATCGTCATACCCACCCAGCGTCGATCCCAATATTAATTTTTTTGTTTATCTGGGCATGGTGGATGTGAACCTTCAAGGCAAGCCTGCGTGGGAAACGTGGGGTGGAATTTTCAAAAGGACGTTGAGATAAAAGAAAAACCGGAAACAGCAACAGCCACGATGTTTTCCGAAAATTTCGTGGCTTTGTGCCCTGTCGCTGAATACTTCGCTTGCCCCGCCGATTTAGGGGGTGTGAACATTGTTTTATTTCAAATACTTCTCAAACCACGTCATGATCCTCGGCGATACATCCATCAAAAGTTTTGGTTCCTGCGGTCCGTGGGGTGTGCGTGGATAAACCACCATTTCAGTATCAACGCCTTTTCGCTTGAGCACATTATAAAATTCCTGTCCCTGTGTAAACGGCACACGAAGGTCGTTGGCTCCGTGAATTACCTGAGTGGGTGTCTTTACATTCTTAATATGGTACATGGCAGAGTGCTTCTCGTACTCTTCATATTCCTCCCATAACTCCTTGCCACCAGTATGCGCAACGATGTAATCAGGAATATCAGTGGTATTGACCATACTAACAAGATTTGGAAGCCCTGCCCCCATACTCGCAGCCTTGAAGCGATCGGTTTGTGTTACGACCCAACTAGTCATGTATCCACCATAACTCCACCCCATCACAAATTGCTTGTCAGCATCTGCAATACCCATGGTAATCACATGATCAACGCCAGTCATTAAATCCTGGTAGTCACCAAAACCCCAGTCGCGAACATTGGAATACCTGAAATCCTTCCCATAGCCCGTGCTTCCGCGGGGATTAGGTCTGAGTACAATAAATCCCTTTTGAGCAAAGAACTGAGTTACGTATATCGAAGGAGCACCTGTATACGTTTGAGAAAAAACTCCGGCGGGACCACCATGTATTGTCAATACAATGGGATACTTTTTACCCTTTTCAAAACCAACAGGGTACGTAAGGATGCCTTCTATCATCAAACCATCTTTCGATTTCCATGAGATCAACTCCGTTTTACCCATAGCAGGGGGATTAAAGTCGTCATTCACACTACTCAATTTTTTAGCCCCCTCACCTTTCAATCCTGCTGTAAAAACCTCCTTTGGTGTATTGACATCCTCAAATGTGAAGCTTATACGATTACCTAACCTGCTTACGGCAAAAGCGTTGCCCGAACCTTTTAAAGAAGTAAGGATCGGTAATTTAGAATCGGAATACGCAAGGTAATCTCCCTTCGGAATTTTAACATTTGTACCTGAAGGAAGGGCCAGCAGGGCGTGCGAGGTTTTATAATCTTCGGCAATGAATAAATACGAGCCATCCTGAGCCCATCCAGCAATACTGGCATTCCTGTCGGGCGTCTTCTGAAGTTCAATAACATCGCCGCCTGTGTTCGCTACTTTAAAAATATCGCTAAGCCCAACTCGTTCGGGCTGGCCGCCGGAAGATTCAAACGCAATCCATTTTCCATCAGGTGAGTAATGCGGATTGACATCTACTCCCAATCTCTTTACCAAAGAAGTTACCTTACCACTATCAGCAGGTACGGTGGAAATATCGGACTCCAGGCCCGAATCATTGATCTTCGGATTGGGTGCAAAAGAAAAAGCAATTGCAGATCCGTCTGGCGACCAATCGAAGCCATTGACGTGATACATGCCGGATGTTAGCTGCTTCGTGTTGCGTTTACCAGCTTTGTCAGCTTGAACAGATACTGTGTAGAGATGACTATACTTATAATTCTTGTCGACGAGGATCACATCATTCTTTTCTTTTTTCATTTTCTCTTCTTCCTTCGAATCAGGATCATCCATCAGGTAAGCAATACGCGCGCCATCGGGCGACCACTTAAAAGATGAAACGCCAGTTTTCGCATCGGAAACCTGCTCAGGTTCTCCACCCATCAGTCTCATTATAAAAACCTGATTTTTATCCCCAACCCTATCGGACAGAAAAGCGATTTGTTTTCCATCGGCTGAAAACTCTGGCGAAGTGGCAGATTTTTCTCCGCGGGTATACTGCAGATTGAATGAACCATCGGCCGCCGCCACCCAGATCTGACTATTGTATTCTGATTTTTCACCTTGCATGACTGGCACCCTCACAACATAAGCGATTTGCTTTCCATCAGAGGAAATGGCGGTACTCGTAACGTTCCTGTATTGCATCACCTTTTCCGCAGTCCAGGTATTCTGGCCAAATGAAAACTGAAGGAATAACATAAGTAAGATAAGGGAAGCTTGCTTTTTCATAGGCCAGTGAGGATTCTTTGTCTTTGTAATATGAAATATATTTAATTGGCGGAGCAAATGAAAGGACTAGATTACGGCTCCGGGTTCATTTCCAACGGGAAAAGAGCTTGGATGAAATGTAGCACTTTTTCAAAGACAATTGAACTTTGTATCTCTATTACGCGTGCATCTCAAATTATAGTTCTATATTTCAATCAGAGAGAGAGTTAGGGGAATAAGGTACAAGAAGAGGGATCTATCATCACTACCATCGGAAATTTCTAACAGAACTGGCTAAATCCTAACCAATAAAAAGAACCAAAGCTATGAGATTTACTCTATTGATAGTTTGCTTGACAATCTCTTCAAGTACACTATTTGCGCAGCGGCCGACACAAAAGAAGTCTTATCCTCCAGACATTGAAAAGATTAAGGATGTAAGGGCAAGTTATACAGGCTGTACTCTAGGCCCTTGCCACACCTGGTGGTCCATCGCCCTAAAAGATAAAGGCGAATTGTTGATACAAACTGGTGTACAACACCCCGCAGGTACTAGGTCAGATTACCTTCAGGCTGGAAAATGGAAAATTTCCGGAGATACGTTACGCCTTAAGATTGACAAAGAGGCATACGATCCCGGATTTATGAGAACAGAGTATCGAATAGCAAGTCTATACAATTGCGAAATGCTATTACCCCTGGACAGCGCTCAGAACTGGGGAAATTTTCTAAAAGAGGTGAAGGTAAAATTCGAACAATCCGATTACCATAAAGGCACCGAGAATCAAACGTCAGTGATCGTGGTGCAAAAATTATTCAGCGACTTTATGGTGGAGCAATATTCAACCAATAAGAAATTCTTAGTTAAACAAAACAATAATGGCTTCTTAAGTCGTTGAACAATTTAACGATTACTTAATTCATTGATAAGGGCAAGACCTAGATAGACGACTCATTTAACTTCGCATATGCTGCCACTGCTCTCAATTGCCCATACCCGAATTTTCCCTTCATCTTCTCATACAAATCTTTAGAAGTGGATCCCTCTGGAAGTTGCCGCCTTGCGTTGATAATTTCCACTACTGTTTCTTCTGGCATGAATTTGAAAATACTGATCTTTCCTTCCTCAACGCCTTTTGCAAGATGTGACTCAATTGTTCCTGCGACCAGTCCCCGCTCCTCTGCAATTTGCTCAACCGTCATTCCACCCCTGATTAAATCCAGCGTGATATCGAATGTGGTTTTACCATCGAGCCTTTTGGGCTTGCGCGGCTTTTTTGTCTTTTTAACAGCTCCTTCAGAATCTGGCGGCAATTCTTTTTCTGTTGCCTTGCTGATCATAGCAAGAAGTAATTTACGTTCTTCTGCCCTACTCCTCGTCAATGCATCAAACTCAAATTTTTCCGTGCCGTTTAATATTCCCTCGGCAAGAGAAGTTGCCTTATCAACTTCCTCCAGTTTCTTGCTGAGCGATTGATCCAGATCCATAAGGTGATTTGTGTAGGTCTTCACGCGCTTCCCACGACGTATGATTTCCAAGTGCTCCAAAAGCATTTTCAAATTTTGAAAAAGATGAGCCTTATAATAGACACTACCTTTGCGAATTCTTTCCACAAGGGTTACAATATCATTTGCATTCAACAACTCATTAAGTTGTCTTCGGAATTTTTCGGTGTTTACCTGTTCGGCCTCCAGCACCTCTGCAATCTGGGCCAGAACAGGCTTCATCGCACTTTCCGTAAATCCCTCTTCTGACTGTTCCTTATGAACATACCGAAAATCCTTAATCAGTGATGCAAAATTGAATGTCTTGTCAATCAGGTGACGAATGAAATACTGCTGCCGGGATTTCATTTCATCAACGAGCATATCAGGCTTGTGATTGTTTAGAACAAACTCAACGATCTGCTTATCGGTGCTGATCACGGATGGCTGAATTCGCGTTCTCAAGACAAGTCCTTCCAATGTTCGCAATCTTGAAAGTGCCACATATACTTGCCCATCAGCAAACGCCTGCCCAACATCAATAATAGCCTTGTCAAAGGTTAGTCCCTGACTCTTATGCACAGTAATAGCCCAGGCAAGTCGAATGGGATATTGTTCGAACGCACCGATCACCGATTCGTCCAGATCCCTTGTCTGTTCGTTTACGACATATTTTTTATTCTCCCAACGCTCCCGTTTTAAAAGATATCGCCTGTGTGATTCCGACAATTCAACCCACACATTTTCTTCTGTAATTTCAACTACTGTCGCCAGTTTACCATTAAAATAGACTTTGTCAAGATTGTCATTGCGAACAAACATTATCTGGGTTCCCACCTTCAGTTCCATGTTCAATTGCACAGGATACATACTTTCAGGAAAATCACCTTCCAAATGCGCTTCGAAAAAACGCGAAGAATTGTTCAGACTGCGAAGTTCCTTCTGGTTAATTTCATCCGCTTTATAGTTGTGGGTCGTAAGAGTGATTATTTCACGCAGGTTGCCTATTTCTTCAGCTGTCTTAAAGTGCTTGTTCAGCGTATCAATATCCTCCTTCGTAGTAATATTATTACGAAGGCTATTTAAGATCGAAATAAAAGAAGAGTCGTTCTGTCTGAAAATCTTATCAAGCTCAATATATATAGGCACATCTTCTTTTATGGCATTGGCTTCATAAAACCAAGGGCTCTTATAGTACCGGCTGAGGGTTTCCCATTGCTCGTTCTTTACCACTGGTGGTAATTGATACAGATCCCCGATAAATAAGACCTGAACTCCGCCAAAGCTCTGCTGATAATTTCCGCGCGCCGCTCTCATTCTATAATCAATCGCATCGAGCAGATCTGCGCGCAACATACTCACTTCATCAATGACCAGGAGATCAATCGATTTCAACACTTGCCTTCGTGCACTATTCAACGGATGCTTTCGGGCGAGGGTATTTTGATTTACAAATCTACCGCCTTCAGTAAGATTATCAGAAAACCGGTCGGGAAGAAAAGAAATTGGTGGTAAGAGGAATTGAGAATGGATTGTTACTCCTCCGGCGTTAAGCGCAGCGATGCCTGTGGGTGCTACTACGATATGCGATTTATGAGTAAGCTTACCGAGATTTTTCAGAAACGTGGTCTTTCCTGTGCCGGCTTTTCCTGTAAGAAAAATATGGCCGGCAGTTGTGTTGACGAATCGCGCAGCTGCTGATAACAGATCATCCATTGACTGCAAATAGCAATTTTAGGGGGGATGGTGCAATGCAAGGGGAGAGATAGTCAGGAAAACATGTTTATTTCACGCAGATCTCCGCAAATCAAACACGTCTATGACGTCGAATATTGAAAGTAGGCGTTCGTGCCAGGTGGGTATTTTTTCACCAAAATCCATTAAATAGAGAAGTGTCAAAAAACTTCGCCGAAGCGATCAATACAACACAAATCCCAGCTGCACCAAAATCATATCCGTTTTCGTATACCCTGTCTCGTAATGCACATAATTATTGGCGTCCAGTGTAATGGAATCACGAACCACATACTTGGCATCAGCTCCCCAAACATACAGAACCCTGAACGTGAACGACCCGTTAGCAGAATTTACTCCCCTCTCCTTTCTATTGAAAAACCCGATGCCCAACCCGTAATTCAATCCAGTGTCATTTGTGGTGTTGATTACTTCCGGTTGATCAGTACCTAAAACAGTATCGAGAAGGTCCTTGTCAATTTTAGTACGCGTGTTAAAAATTTTTATTCCTACCATTCCATCAACGAATGGGGCAAATCCCGTTCGCTGGCCAAGCAGCCATCGTGCATTGGCGTTGATACTATAAACGTTAAAAGTTGTCTTAAGGGGTGGACTGAACGGCGTCTTGGCAATTTTATCCACACCAAATGTGATATAACTAAAATCAACCCCAAGCAAAACCGGCGATGCCTGCTTCTGACCGAATGGATTAAATAGTATCCCCGATGAAAGCCCCACGCCGAGATTTGACCAGTCGTTGTTCACCGCTTTGCTTAGTTGTGGAGATGGAACTGCTACCAGCCCGGTCAAATAAAAATGCATATTGTCAAAAGCGGAAGTTTGGCGTGCTGAACTGAGAGAATCGCCTTGTGAAAACCCTGTAAAAGAGAGGATGGTCAATCCAAAAAGAATAGCGCGCATGGGTTAAGTCTGGTTGAAGCTATTGAAGGAATAGAGACCATAGCGGACGACGATAATGTTTGGTTTTCATTATTCAAAAATCCGCCAGATTCTGTTATAGAAAATTATAAATCCGAACACCTTAAAATTAATAGAATTTTTGGGCAAAACTATACGGTAGCGTCACCATGAATATACTCAAGATTTTTTTGTGCCGTACCCCTTGTCGGACTTACCGGAAAAGTTTACGGTCGACCGACAAAATGGGGTGTGATGCACAGGGCAAAAATAAAGCGCGAGGGAAAATTAGCTGCGAAATAACCACGGCTTATCTTTTTACGCAAGCCCAAGCGTTTACAGGAATTGCAAAAAATCTATCTTTATGGAAAAAGGCTCCGGATTGCATCCTCTTGTCAAACCAAGCCTTTATGAGGGAGCTCCGCTTAACAGTACCAACGCCTTGTCATGAAAAGTGGAACACATTCACACCCACAGAAAAAGGTGCACATTGCAAAAGCTGCCAGAAAGAAGTGATCGATTTTTCCTTCTGAGGTGAAGAAAAGCTGATCGCCTATCTTAAAAAAAACGGGCAAGGCTGTGGAAAATTTCTACCCGAACAGCTTAAAAAATATCAGATTCAAAGGCCACTATCTCGTTCCAGGCACTGGCTTTCAGCATTCATTTTAAACGTGATACTGCTTTGCTGTGAGTATAGTGTTGTCGACGCTCAGGAAATAAAACAGCCTTTGGATTCTGCTGAACATCGGTCGCTAAATCAACCATCGTTGCCGCATGAAATCAGGCAGATTACGGTTAGTGGAATTGTTACATCCAGCATTGATGGACTCCCGCTCTCCGATGTTCGTATTTCGAGAGCAAGGAGTCATGAGGTTCTTACGTCTGATGCTAACGGGCATTATTCAATAACTATCGATAATCCGAACAAAGAAGAAAAACTGATCTTCTCCTCAGTAGGATATGAAAGGCAGGAAATAGCAATAAATACCTTTTCATCCACCAGTTCACATGTCTTTCTAATCAACAAACAACTAGAGGTACCAGATGGGCTTCTGAGAATCTTGGGAGGTTACGTTGCCGGAACGCCTGTCACTGAGAGTTGGTTGTGGGGGACAGTGAAAGGCATTTTTATATGGGAGTAAATCAACCCTTGACTTCTTCCTTCCCGTCCGGATACTTAGCAAAGCGGCTCCGCTCGTGGGGATGTACGTGTTCGTAACTTCCCCAGGGCCAGCCACCAAATTCTGTTTCCTGATATTCCAGCATTGCCTGGCGGATCTCGGCCTGCGTATTCATAACAAATGGACCGTGCTGCACAACCGGCTCATTGATCGGTTTACCTTGTAGTAACAATAAATAACTTTTTGATTTGCCATTGTTCAACACTACTTCAAAGTCAGCGTGCAGTTCGACAGCCTGATGGGAAGTAAAATTCTTTTCCGATACAATCACTGAATCACCACTGTAAAAATAAAGCGAACGGTTCACCGCAGCCGACGCAGCGGGCAACGTCCACTGTGCACCAGGATCCATACTAATAGTCCAGATAGCAACCTCATTGTTTGGATCTGCCGCCCACGAATCAGGGGCAGGTGCCGCTGCCCTATCTTTTCCTATCATACCGGCAATCAGCCGCACAGACGTGCTTGCGCCTTTCTCATCTTTGAAGATTAAGGTAGGTATTACATCACTCCACAGCATCGAAAAATGTGGTGGTACAAACTTGTTTGCCTTGGGCAGGTTTAGCCAAATCTGAAAAAGCTCTAACGGATTCTCTTTGTCCTTATTCAACAAAGGAAACATCTCACAATGTTGCACGCCCTTTCCCGCAGTCATCCATTGCACATCTCCGAAACCGAACCTTCCTGCAGCACCAAGGGAGTCAGAGTGATCAACAATTCCTTTTGTAACAACGGTTACCGTTTCAAATCCGCGATGAGGGTGAGCCGGAAAACCAGGTACGTGCTCGCCATGGTACATTCTCCAACCCTCTTTATTTGCAGCAAAATCCTGCCCTATAGTTCGGCCGGCCAACGATGCCGCAGGTCCCATCTCATTATTTCCTTTCGGATAAAAATCTTCGTGATGAACGCAAAAAAGAAAAGGGTCTTGTGTTTGCCAAGGAAAACCGAGGGGCTTAATAGACTTGATTGCGGTACTCATGTAAATTGAATTTGTGATAAAACCTAAAACAAGAGCAAAAAGTTTATTTCGCAATGCATGTCATTAAAAAAGGTCATAAAAAAAGAAGCTGCTCTCTTAAAACAGCTTCTTAATTTGGCCCCTCCTTACGCTGGTATTATCCAGGTCAAGTTGATAGGATATTTCTCAGATTCATCATCGCGATTATCCATCACAATTCAAAAACACTCCCTGGTGACCTATTCATACTTACACCTAAAATCTGTGCCAAAGCGATATCATTGCCGTCTAGAATCTCTCGAAGCTCAAAATTCCTAATCAGCGGGTGAAACGTGGATATTCTTACCCAACTTTTCGAGGTCGCTTCTTTTCGGTACTTAATTGCGTGGCCCAATTTTTTTAAGGGGGTCAAAAACTAAAATCATGAAAAATCGACTACTTAATAAAATATCATTGCTCTCCGCTGCACTAACACTAATGCTCATTTCAGGCGCCATGGCACAGGAAAAAACCTGGAGTATTGGACCTGAAGTTGGTGTAAGTATTTCCTCCTACGGTGGAGACGCTGGCACAAATGAAACCAAAGTTGGCGCAATTGGCGGGCTGTTCCTTACCTACAGCATTGCAAATACGTTTGCCATCACTTCCAAATTACTGTATTCACAAAAAGGAGCATATTTTCCTTCTATTGATAACAAACAAACATTGAACTATTTTGAAGTACCAGTAATCGGACGCTTCTTTCTAAATAAATCTGGAAACTTTCGCCCTAACATCTTTCTAGGACCTTCGTTCGGTTTTCTCACCGGGGTTACAAATAAGGTAGGCAGCGCTGATCGAATCAGTGACGATAATTTCAAGTCATCGTTCAACACGTTCGACTTGGGCATCACAGCTGGGCTCGGATTAAACTTCCTGATAGCAAACGAAACCTATTTTATAATTGATGCACGTTATACTCACGGTTTCTCCGATATCACAAAAGCGGCTGGTGTAGTGAATAATAATTCTCTTGGCGTTACTGCGGGGATATCGTTTGGGTTCTAATACATCCTCGTATCTATAGGAGTCAGTAGTCAGTAGGACAAAGATCGGCCGTTCGCTCCAAAATAGTGAACTTCGTTACCGACAACTGTCACTGATTACTGACTACCGATAAACTGCCGACTGATTCGTAATTTTAACGCATGAATAAACGAATCGGCTTTTTTACAACGGGCTTCCTCCTTTTCACTCTGTTTTCTTGCGAATTTTTACTCGCTCAGACCAAATCTATATGCATTACAATAGATGACCTGCCCGTCGTGAGTTTGGATCCTTCCCCTGCGCAGGCGAAAAATATTACATCCAATTTACTTTTCGCATTGAGATCGCAAGGAGTGCCCGCAATCGGTTTTGTGAACGAACAAAAATTACTGGTTGATGGCAAACCGTCCAAAGAATTGGAAAAGCTTCTCAGGGGCTGGGAAGAAAATCACCTGGAGCTTGGAAATCATACATTCTCACATTTAGATTATAACACCGCTACACCAGAGGATTTTGAAAAAGAGATTGTCAAGGGTGGGCAGTTCACCAATGAATTGTACAAATCCAAAATTGGCAGAATCAAGTACTTCCGACATCCTTACCTTCATGTTGGAAATACACAGCAGAAGAAAGAAGCGCTGACTAAAATTGTCGCTACGCTCGGATACATTGAAGCTCCTGTGACCATAGACAACGGTGACTACATTTTCGCAAGGGCATACGATATTGCCCGCCAGAAAAATGACACTTCCATCATCCGTAGGATCGGTCAGGCATACGTGCCCTATATGATGAGCAAAGTGAAGTACTATGAAACTCAGTCCATAGATTTATTTGGGAAAAATATTTCCCACATTCTCCTAATGCACGCCAATTCGATCAATGCGGAATTTCTTTCAAGCCTGATAGTAGCACTGAAAAAAGACGGTTATCAATTCGTCTCTCTTACCGAAGCACTCAAAGACCCACTGTACTTAACACCTGATAATTTTGTAGGAAATGCTGGCATCTCCTGGATTCATCGATGGGCCATTACTCAGGGGAAGCCGAAAAATTTTTTTGGAGATGAACCCAGGATCGCTGATTTCATTTTAAAATATGCAGGGTTTGAAAGTGAATGATCATTTCAATTCACCGGTATCGTAAATCACCTTCCCATCAAAGACTGTCATAACTACTTTTGTTTTATGCGTGTTTAATGGATCACACTTGAAAAGATCCTGAGAAAGTACAACCAAATCAGCGAGGTAACCTGGTGCGATTTTACCTTTGGTCTTTTCTTCAAAAGATGAATAAGCGCCTCCCTGGGTGTAGGCCAACAATGCATCAGTAATTGAAATCTTTTGCTCCCCTACCCATCCACCTTTAGGCTCTCCAAGAATTGTCTTTCGGGTTACCGCTGTATGCAATCCTCTAATCGGATTCAAACTTACACACGCGGGCCAGTCACTGCTATAAACAAGTTTCCCGCCTGCCTTTAATATGGAATTCCAGGCAAAAGAGTATGGCAACCGATCAGGACCAACGCCCTCGGCCCACACAGAAACAGTACCGGGCTCGGCGTGAATGGGCTCCATTGACGGGAGAACTCCAACGGAAGCAAAACGGGGAATATCATCCGGTGAGATTGTTTCGATGTGCTCAACCCGATGGCGACCGGAAGTGTTGTTGGCTTTGCCAGCCGCTTCATAAGCATTTAATGCTTCGCGCACAGCACGATCACCAATCGCGTGAGTGAATACGCGAAAACCATTTTTATCAAACCTGGAAACAAGGTCGTTATAAATCTCAAGTGGCAATCCAAAACTCCCTTGTGGTAAACTTTCTTTTGGTTTCACATTGCTGTATGGCGCAAGCATGGCTGCTGTATGAGATTCAATAACACCATCGAGCATAAATTTGACAGCATTGATGGTTAATCGCGGATTAACACCGACGCTGTCTTTCAATGCTGTAAACCTCTTAATGTCCTCCTCAGTGGTCCCACCACCTACAGAAAATGCAGCACCTATTCGCACAGTAAGTTCTCTGTTATTAAGTAGGGTCTTGTATAAAATCAATTCTGCCGGCGAGCCACTAGCGTTAGTCAAGCTGGTTATTCCGAGCGAGCTTGCCAGTTTCAAACCTTTTCTGAGCGCAGCTATCTTTTCATCTTTGGTAAGCGGAGCAATACTGTCACCCACCACCGCCATTGCATCTTCTTTAAATACCCCGGTGAGTTCACCATTGGAAGTGCGAACAATCTCCCCAAAGCCATTGTATTTAATTGATTTCGTAATCTTTAACAACCGGAGGGCTGCGCTATTAGCCCAGGCACTATGTCCATCATACGCTTTTAAAAAAACGGGGCGGTTATTGATAATGCTGTCCAGTATATCTTTCGAGGGAAGTCCATCTTTAAACATAGTGTATTGCCAGCCTCTTCCTGTAATCCATTTTTTGTTGGGATTTTCTGTGGCAAATCTCTTTACAAAACCCACCACATCCTTTATCGAGTGAGCATCGGTAAGATCAACTTCGGTTAGTCCTACTGATCCACCAAGGAAATGAATGTGGGCATCATTAAAGCCTGGAATTAGCAGTCGCCCTTTGAGATCAATAATCTTTGACAACTTCCCGGCACTACTCTTTAGGATCTGTTCAGAACTTCCGGTTTCCTCTATGATGTTTCCCTTTATTGCGACAGCTTCCGCGAATGAAGTTGAGTCACTACTTGTCCAGATCTTGCCATTAATAAAGATCAGGTCGGCACCGTCGCGAGTCGGGCCACAACTTAGAACTGTCAATACACATAGAACGGAGAGGAACGAGCGGATCTTCATGATTACTTGATTTGAGGATGCAATTTAAGGAGAATACGTCGCCCATATGCCACCCAGTAGATTTCCGTTGTGATTGTCAAAACAAAATGAAAAAAGCAAACGCACTGTTGGTGAAAAAACATTATAACATCGTTTTTTTAGCCACGTTTCAATGTTTTAAATCAGACCAGAAAGTACCCTCGACAGTTGTCACATCTTGCTAAGCAGCCCGACTTCGTCTAAAACTATATGTGGTACTAAAGGAATTTTATGCCATCACTACTGAGCTTGCCATACTTGTCGCGATCAAACACATAAAAAAAAGCACCCTTACGGGACGATTCCTTCTCTTTTTCGGTAAGCTTTTTCAGAATATTAAGCGAGAGTATTTTTTTGGTAAAATTCCGTTTATCGAGAGATGCCTCGTAAATGCCTTCATATAAACTTTGCAATTGGGGTAAAGTAAATTTCGTCGGGAGTAATTCAAATCCGATCGGGTGATTGGCTACTTTCTGCCGAAGACGCTCTTTAGCCGTTTGCACCATCTGTTTGTGATCAAATATCAGTGCCGGTATCTTATCGAGGGGAAACCAATGTGCTTCATGATTGCTGGTGAGCTGTTCATTATAATCTGCGATATTAATTAATGCGAAATATGCCACCGATACTACTCGACCTGCTGAATCACGGTTGGTATCTCCAAAGCAAAATAATTGCTCCATGTAAATATCCGTGAGTCCAGTTAGTTGTTTTAGGATACGGGCGGCAGCTTCCGATACATTTTCGTTTTTGCTAACAAATCCACCCATCAGGGACCATTTTCCTTTTTCAGGCTCAAAGCCCCTTTTGATCAAAAGCGCTTTCATTTGTTTCCCATCAAAGCCAAAAATGATACAGTCTACTGCTAAGAGGAGCTTATCCTGACTTTTATACTTTCTGATGTCCATTGGTTCAGTTTAGAAAATCGAATATCAGAATTTTTACCAAAACTTTACATCAAGCAATGCCAATACTAATATTGTCGCTATGATCGTCACCATGGTAGATGGAGCCAGTTTAAACGTTTCCTTGCCCAACTGGAAGGCTTTAGAATTAATCGCTCATTGGTTTCTAAGTTCCAGGTGCAGTGTTAGTCCTACAAGGGGACATCGCTCACCCCAAGCCAACACCTGTCAACCAACAACTGCGATCATTACCTATAGTAAATCTCGTTCCACCTCAATTCATTCCTGAACTGATGAAGGTTGGTATCCTTACCGATGAGAACGCATTCTATTCCAGCGATCTCGGCAAAATCTTGCAAATGTTCGGATGTAAGATTCTGGCTATAGCAGGTATGGTGTGCTCCTCCCGCATAAATCCAAGCAGCGCAACCCGTCTGCATGTCCGGATAAGGTTTCCAAAGCACGCGGGCTACAGGAAGTTTGGGAAGCTCATGCGGCGGCGTAATTGCCTCTACCTCATTGAGCAACAAGCGGAACCGGTTGCCCATATCTATGATTGATGCATTGAGCGCAGGACCGGGGGCAGAATTAAATACCAATCTTACCGGATCGGCTTTACCACCAATCCCGAGAGGGTGAATTTCGCATGACGCCTTACCCGTCGCAATAGATTCACATATTTCAAGCATATGGGCTCCGAGTACTGAGGCATTGCTTGGATCAAAATGGTAGGTGTAATCTTCCATGAAAGAATTTCCACCCTTGAGTCCGCTTCCCATGACTTTCATTGCGCGAACAAGAGCTGATGTTTTCCAATCTCCTTCCCCACCAAATCCATAGCCCTCACCCATCAGGCGTTGCGCCGCTATACCAGGTAGCTGGATCATACCATGAAGGTCTTCAAAAGTATCAGTGAAGCCTTTAAAATTTCCTTGCTCAAGAAAAGTTCTGAGTCCAATTTCTATCTTCGCTGCTTCCTTTAAATCATTATATCTTTCACCACCTTTTTTTAACGGTACAGCAACATTGTACTTCGCTTCATACTCTGTTGTAGTCTTCGCTATGTCGGAATCTGAAACTTCTCCGATCACTTTCACAAGATCACCAATACCAAAGCCATTGACCGAATAGCCGAATTTCATTTCAGCCTCCACCTTATCACCATCGGTAACCGCCACGTAGCGCATGTTATCTCCAAAACGGCAAAATCTTGCTCCCTGCCAGTCATGCCATCCCGCGGCGGCTCTCATCCAGGCATTCAGGCGGTCGTGTACATTTTCATCCTGCCAATGTCCAACCACCACTTTTCGGCTTAGCCTCATGCGCGACATGATAAAACCAAATTCGCGATCGCCGTGAGCGCTTTGATTCAAATTCATGAAATCCATGTCAATAGAAGACCAGGGAATATCACGGTTGAATTGAGTGTGCAAATGCAGCAACGGTTTGTTCAGGATCTTTAATCCACCAATCCACATTTTTGCAGGAGAAAATGTATGCATCCATGCCACGATACCAATACAGTCCTTTGCGGTGTTGGCATCCTGACAGAGCTGGTAAATTTCTTCAGGTGACTTCAAGACAGGCTTGAAAACAACTGTAACAGGAATTTTTTTGGAAGCATTAAGCTCGCTGGAAATTTGCTGTGAATGTGTGGCTACTTGCCGTAGAGTTTCATCCCCATATAAATTCTGGCTTCCCGTTACAAACCAAACTTCTAATTTTTTAATGTCGATCATCAGGTTAGGTATTTACTGCAGCTTAATTATTTAGACTGCATCATTGGCCGTAATAGGCATCCGGGCCATGTTTGCGCTCAAAATGCTTTTTTATCAATGAATCTTTTAGTCGAGGAGCGCCAGGATTTATCTGTTCTGTTAACAATGCCATATGAGCTATAGATTCCAAAACGGCACTGTTATAAACTGCTTTCTCCGGTGTTTTTCCCCAGGTAAATGGAGCGTGATTGCCCACCAATATCATCTCAATTTCCTCAGGGCTGAGGTTGCGGGCTTTCAAACAATCTATGATCTGAAACCCAGTCTCATACTCATAGTTCCCTTTGATCTTTTCATCACTCATAGGTGGCGCACAAGGGATATCAACGGCATTATGATCTGCGTGCGTTGTTCCGAAAATCGGTATGTCACGCTGTGATTGTGCCCAGGCAGTAGCAAATGTCGAATGTGTATGAACAATACCCCCAATGGATGGCCAGTGTTTGTACAATAGCGCATGAGTTTTAGTGTCAGACGAAGGGCGCAACTTGCCTTCAACAGTATCGCCATCAAGATCAACGATCACCATTTTTTCTGCGGTGAGTTCTTCATATGGTACACCACTTGGTTTAATAGCAAACACTCCCAGCGATCTGTCAATAGCGCTCACATTTCCAAATGTAAAAATTACAAGCCCCAGTTTTGGAAGTTGCATATTTGCCTGGTAAGCTGATTGCTTGAGGTGATCGTACTTGCTCATATTTGCGGCAGATGTTTTAATTATTCAACGAGGGATTGAACACTTTTGGTCTTGCCTTCTGCAAACAAACCGAGCGTTTTATACTTCTGATAGCGCTTAGCATAGAGTGGTACCAACACTGGATTGGGTTCATACTCTGCGTCAAAGCCCTGACCCATGGCATTCATTGCAACCTCTACGGAAGGATGAATGCCTGCTACAGTTGCTGCAAACATGGCCGCTCCGAGCGCGCAAGTTTGTTCAGAGCGGTGAATACGTATCGGCATATTCATCACATCCGCCATTACTTGCATTATGTAAGGCGACTTCCTCGCCACACCACCTAGTCCTATCAAACCCTTAACAGGAATACCTTCCTGATTAAATCGGTCTACGATGGCTTTTGCCCCAAAGCAAGTTGCTTCCACCCATGCTTTGAATAAAGCTGGAGCATCCGTTCCAAGACTTAAACCGATAAGAGCGCCCTTCAGCATCTGATCCGCATCCGGGGTACGCCGTCCGTTAAGCCAGTCTATCGCCAACTCATCGTTCTCGCTGATTGGTAAAAGTAATGCCCTCTTCGTAAGCTCAGGAATTATTTTATCGACAATTTCTATTTTGAGTTTTTCTGCAACTTCGGTTGAAATGAGCGCTGACGTACTCAACAGCGTATTCAATGGCCAGCTCAGCACATTCTTAAACCAGGCATAGGTATCACCAAATGCAGACTGCCCAGCTTCGAGCCCGCACATACCAGGAATAACCGAGCCCGGCACTTGTCCGCAAATTCCCTTTACTAATTTTCCCTCAATATCTTTCTGAGGTGCTACAAGCATATCGCACGTAGAAGTGCCCATTACTTTGCTGAGGTGGTAAGGTTCGATCTGTCCACCAACTGCGCCCATGTGTGCATCAAAAGCACCAACCCCAATTATAACATCCGTCGACAGCCCGAGTCGTGTTGCCCATTCCTGTCCAAGGGTGCCAGCAGACTTATCGGACGTAAACGTGTCTTTAAACAATCGTGAAGTAAATCCTTCTAATAAAGGATCCAGCGATGTAAAAAAACTATCGGGAGGAAGCCCTCCAAAGTCAGCAGCCCACAACGCCTTATGACCGGCTGCGCAAACGCTGCGTTTCATTTGATGAATATCTTTCCCACCGGTAAGCAAAAATGGTATCCAATCACAATGCTCCACCCAGGAATAACAGGCCCCACGAACAGCCTCATCTTCGCGAAGAATGTGAAGAAGTTTTGCCCAGAACCATTCCGAAGAATAAATCCCTCCAACAAATTGAAGGTAGTTGATATCAAACTTTTCGGCGTGTTCATTTATTTCTGCTGCTTCAGCTGTTGCCGTATGATCCTTCCATAACACAAACATAGCATTAGGATTGGCAGCAAAGGCCGGCAGCAAAGCGAGTGGAGTACCTGTCTTATCAACAGCAACAGGCGATGAACCCGTCGTGTCGACTGAAATTGCTTTAATATTCTCCGCTACTGCGGGACCCGCCTTCTTTAACGCGTCTTTAATCGTTGATTCAAGTCCATCAATGTAGTCTTGCGGATGCTGACGAAACTGGTTTTTTGATGGAACACAATACTCACCGTCCTTCCATTTTGAATATGAATAAACAGAAGAGGCCACCTCATGGCCATTGATAGCATTGACGATAATGGCGCGGACCGAATCCGTGCCGTAGTCTACTCCTATTACAAAAGAATTTGGGCGCATTTCAATTCCAATCAAATACGTTGACGTTAATAGAGCAAGTTAATTACAAAAAGATGAATGAGTGGTATATATACATTGATTTTTAGAAGCCATTATCCTGATAAAGAATTCGATTTAGCAGACAAAAACTACGATCAACTCTAATTACAGTATTTCAAAAAAACGGATCACCATCATTCCCTCTCAGAATGAGTTGCTAAAATTCAAAAAGAAACCAAGGTGTGAAGTTCCAGAATGCGATTGCGCTGGTGCACCACAGTATCTTTCAACTTTGTCAGACGTTTTTTTGTCTCACGCAGCTTAAACTGCGTTTCATGAAGCTTCGCATTCTTCTGCTTGAGCTTCAGTTGCAATTCCTTCATGATTACCAGTAGCTCCTCCCGCGGACATTGCTGCAAGTCTTTTCTTGTCATCGATTTTCAGTCAATAGACAAAACTAATAATTAAGTGTAAATATTACAATTATCAAATTAAAATGCGCAGGAAATGCCGTAGATGTACTATCGAGTGGTAAAAGTTGTTTTTCAGGATCTGCTCGGACGCGGAAACCTTCTTTGAACTCTAAGGTTTTGGATAATTCTTCACTGCGTCATCCACCACTAACACCCAATCCTGTCCATAACCTGACGTCGGAGGAACAAAATTTCGCACGATGGCTCCATCAGAAATTTGGACATCTGTTATCTTTCCATTCCTGGGATTAAACCAATATGCCTGGAGCTTGGGTGCTTTTATCTTATCAAGTAATACGGTAAACGACTTTCCCTGCGCCGAATAAACAAACAAATAATCATTTCCACGTGTTGCCTGTATCCGTTCGGAAGGCAGCAAATCACTTTCTTTTATCACTGACTGATCAGGTACACGATCCAGCATTGGATGTGATTCCATTAATTTCTTAAGATATGTCATTTGATTTGCACCGGGAAAATCAACTGCTTCATACCAATTTATATGGGCGCCATTGATCGCCTCTCTTCCGAGAGCGAACATCTGCCATATATCATGACATCCGTATGTATGTCCAAATGCTCCCGCGAAAAGATCGAGATACGCATACTTACGAACATCATAGGCGCTAGATATACCAAGGTCATTTGCATTAAAACAAACAGGGTGGTCCTCATAAAGGGGTTCACCATCAATCA
The DNA here is from genome assembly GCA_038229375.1 of Cytophagales bacterium. Lineage (GTDB taxonomy): Bacteria > Bacteroidota > Bacteroidia > Cytophagales > Cyclobacteriaceae > ELB16-189. Next base: position 266,824 of record JBBRON010000002.1, read on the forward strand.
CCGGCCGTATGGGCAACCGATTATAGGAATTAAATATTTTTTCATAGTTGGCATTGTCGCGACAATGCCCGTTCTGAAACATATTAAAGCTAAGCCATTTGTCATCATTGAACCACTGGCCTGCGCCGGTCATATTTTGCTGAGGATGATAACTGATCATCGCCTTTTCACCCGACTCATTCATGATTGCCTGACCCATTGCCCTCCAGATGGCAACATCCTGTTCATTCCTTGGGTTCCTATCCCCGCCGACAATCCAGATAATATTTCTTCTGTGCTTATACCTTTTCGCAATCCAGGTACCATACTGAGCAATGTTCTTTTCATTAAAAATCTCCGGACCCGTACCCCATCTATCCTTGAATACCTTGTCTCCCCACGTTGGGAGCAAAGCAATAGTAATGTTGTACTTGTTTGCCAGATCAATAACATAGTCGACGTGTTCAAAGTATTTTTCATTTGGTAGTGCCGGATCGTTATTAATTAATGGTATTTGCCCGTATGCATTCGGAACATGCAGCCCATCCAGTTCAGCAAGAACTACTGCCTGGACTACTGTGAATCCCTGCTCACTTCTTTTCTTAAAGTATCGCTCAGCATCTTCCCGTGAAAGACGATGAAATAATTCCCAGGCTGTATCACCAAGCCAAAAGAACGGCTTACCTTCTTTTAATATGTAATGCTGATTGGCGCTAACGGTGAATTGCGCATTTCCCGTTATAACGATCAAGATCAGGAACAAGACGATAGATACTTTTCTCATACCATTTGATATTGAATCAAAAGTTAATCTAATTTAATTGAACATTTAATCGTAGACCTTTTTACCACAAATTCCAGACCTAGTTGGGTAAAACTGTCGAACCAGTGGCTAAATATATTGTACGGCTAGCCCTGGCCGCATCAAATGTTTATATTTAATAATAAATCACACCCAAATGTATCAATATTCAAAAGTCAGCTCTCAAGAAGCACTCAAACTTGTCCAATACTGTGTTCAACAAGCTGAAAAATATGGTAAGCCTCTTGCCGCTGCGGTAACGGGACCGGAAGGTGAGCTGATCGCGTTCATCCGAATGGACGGCACAAGTCTTGCAGCTTCTACTATCTCGCAAAACAAAGCACACACTTCTGCCGTCGACCGGACAGAAACCAGCAAGATGGGCGAGCGGATGCGCGGAAGCGACAACCCTGCGTTCTGGGGTGATCCAAAGATTACGGGCTTTGGAGGTGGCGTACCTATAATTCAGGATAATACTGTTATCGGTGGGTTGGGCGTAAGCGGATTGCCTGAAGCTGACGATATTATTGTTGCAAGGGGAGCGTTGAAAGAAGTATTCGGATATTGACGGTAGACCGAACTCTTACAGCGCAAAATTCGTTGCTTCGCCAAAGTAACAATTCCCATGGAAGCAACAGAAAAAGCGAAGAGTTTTGGAGATGTCGTCAACGTCGATGGACTAGTGCTGGTGGATTTTTCAGCCGAGTGGTGTGGTCCCTGCAAAATGATGAAACCAATTCTCCATGAACTCAAATCCAAAATTGGAGACAAGGCAAAAATCATAAAGCTGGATGTAGATCGGAATCCAAACGTGGCGGAACAGTATCGCATACAAGGCGTACCGACACTAATTCTCTTTCAAAAAGGCGAGATTAAATGGAGGCAATCCGGCGTTGTTCAGGTAAACGCACTTGAAAAAGTGATTGATCAATATTCCGGCAACTAACGGTGTCTTAGCGGCAATAAACGACCAAACTTACTTAGCAACCGTATTAACGGACTTGGTATATGTCGGCTGTGCCGCATTCTCTGAAGCCAGATACTGTTTCCTGAACTGGGCTTTCGAATCATTGAAAGACGTAACGCCTCCAATAAATGATAGCGTACGAATAAAGTACCACGCCGAGTCGACCTGGTACCAGAGGAATCCGCTCCTTGCACTTTGAGGAAACAAGTGGTGATTGTTATGCCATTCACCGGCAACAATTCCAGGCCAGAGTTGATTGATCGAGTTGTCCTTGTGATTGAAGTCAACACCGTCACGCTGTTTCAATTCTCCTTTACCATGTCCTTCATAGTTAAAGGTACGAACGCCTACTGCCCAGAAAGCTGCTCCTCCAAACAATGCAAACGCCAACGCATGTCCACCAATAAGGTAAAATGTCAGATACCAGAATCCCCAATTCAGGAACCAATGCAAAACCGATAGTCCGGGATTAGCAATCGATCCCCATTTGAGATATTGTTGATAGGTGTTCGGTTGGATCCCCGTATGCTTCATCATGTTAACGGCACGGGCATAATCTTCTTCGCTAAGATTTCGCTTTATTGGCTGATGGTTTACATCCGCCAGAAAACAATATAAAAATCCTGCTGTCGCATTGTATGGATCGCCAGGCTGATCAGATTTTGCATGATGCACGTGATGAGACAAAACATAAATCTCCTCAGGAATAATCTTCAATGAAAGGTTGCGGGTAACAAAAAGCCAAAATTTATTACGGAAAGTGTACGCGCCATGGGTACAATACCGGTGGTGCCAAACTGTGCCGTGGGTACCCATAAATATCATGCTATAGAAAAACGCAGCAGCAAGAAGTCCCCAGCTAAAAAACTTGAATATGAAAAGGAAGAAAAACGGTGCAAGACATGCCACCTGCAGCCAACTCATAAACGACATCCAGTTCCTGCGATCTTTAAACACATTCAGACGTGAAAAGAATTCACTTATTATCTGACCGTTGGTCGGTTTGACGAGGCTTCCTTTGGAATCCTGCCAACCGTAACGGGGCGGTTCAAGTATGTAATCCAAAATGGACATTGGCCAGCAGTTTAAGGTTTCAATGAACAGCAAAGATATTATATATCTACCAATTCGTTTTCAAGAAGGTAAAATATCCTAATAAATTGAAAATGAGTAGATTATGTAAAGAGAACCTGAGGAACAAGTATTGGGAGATTAGGCAAACTTGATAAAAGGAGCGTCCTGATACTCAATGCTTGGTGTCAAAGTACCCTATTGTCAATAAACCTCCTGATCTTCCGTCCACCAGATTGCTTGAGTTCAAGTTCAACGGCCGTTATAAAAAAAATCTCAGGAGTAACTTTCAAATGGGATTGAAAAGCTGACTTGAGACCGGATTTGATAGCAGAAGAATGTTCTTCAGCTGTAAGGATATACAATTTCAATTCATCTGTGCCCAATGATCCGGTAAACACTTCGACTACATAATCCTTCACATGATCGGCTTGCTGCAAAACTTCAAAGATCCCCTGAGGATATAAGCTTGTGCCTTTCAATTTTATCATTTGCTGTTTGCGACCGACGATCGGTCCCAGCCTCAATGTTGTCCTACCACAGCCGCACACTTCTGTGAATGCGCTGGCTATGTCGCCCGTTTTGTAACGAACAAGCGGCATCCCCTCAACACCGAAGGTTGTAATAGTGACCTCTCCCAAATCTCCGGACTTAACTGGCCTATCATTATCGTCAAGCAATTCCACATGCAATAATTCGGGATGAAGATGTCCACCCTGCCCATGCCCACATTCTGTAAATGCAGTTTGCATCTCGGTTGACGCATAGGTGCTGTACAGCTTTACATTCCATGAATCCTTTATTCGTTTACCAAGCGTGTTCAATTCAAAACTGTTTGTACGGAGACTTTCTCCAATGCAAATAATTCCTTTCACTGAATTCTCATTCAAATTCACTCCCTGTTGGTGGGCAAATTCGATGAGCTTAACAATAAATGATGGCACGGCAACGAGTACTGTAGGCTTCAATCGTTGGATAGTTTCCAATTGAAGGGATGGAAGTCCGGGGCCAACACGCACCAGCCCCGCTCCCAACTTCCTGATACCTTCATAGTAAGCGATGCCCGCCATAAACTGCCTGTCAAGGGTCAGCATAAGCTGATATATATCATTCGGTGTACCATCGGCACACGCAAACGAAATGCATTCATTGTAGGCGAGTCGCTTGATATCATTTTCTGTCAACGCAACGGTCACCGGTTTACCAAGTGTTCCCGATGTGCTCATGTATTCAATGATCTTGCCCCTGGAAACGCACAGAAAATCCCAGTTAAAGTCGTGAAAGAGATCCTTGGTTGTCGGAGGTATTTGTGTCAGGTCCTCCAATGATCGGATGGAACTAACATCAATGTTGTTGGACGCAAAGAAACGTTTGTAGAAAGGAGAGTTGCTTGCAACATAGTCCAATAATATTTGCAATTGCTTTTCCTGAAGATCCTTGATCTTTTGGGGTGATTGCAATTCAATTTCAGAAACGAAACTCATTGTTCTATGATAACGACAGCGCACGCCACATTCTGAAGGTGCGAAATGGATAAGTGGATTCTATTCCAGTTGTTATCTATTGCCTTCGTTTTGAAGCTTCCTATAAGATTGAATGATGGTTTACCAAGGTCGTCGTTGATTACTTCAATTTCTGACAGCTGATGACCAAGGGTCAATCCGAATCCGGTCGCTTTCAGGAAAGCCTCTTTTGCTGCGAAGCGCGCGGCGTAACTTTCAGTTCTATTCTTTTTTGATTCACAAAAAGCGATCTCTTTTTCAGAAAAGATCTTTTCCCTAAACCCATTGTCCTTGTTTACCTTTTCAGTAACGCGATCTACTTCAATCATATCAATTCCCACACCGATGATCATTTTATTTTCTTCTCACAAAGTTGAAGATTTTTTTCCATGTGATTCCGCTCTTGCTCCGTGGCCACTTCTTTGGTAAGGCCAGTTTTATAAACGGTTATAGCCTTTGCAAATTCACCCTGATCGGTGTAATAATCACCGGCAACCAAATATGCCTGGTAGGAATCAGGGTTCCAGCTGATCAGACTATCAGGTTGAAGATCCTGATGAGGATTGAAAGGGAACCGATAAGGAAGAAACTTCAGATAGGCAGAATATTCAGGTGTTTTCAGAAATGGGTCCTCAGTAATCATACGATCGCTTTCATAAACTTCCTGATTTTTAATCATTTGGGTGTTAAAAATCTCATTCAGATCATAGCACACAAACCGACCCAACTGCCATGGTGCGGCAGAGACCCATACCAGTTTCTTCTCCGGTTGGAAGATTATCCCATGATGAGAAATGAGTTGGTTGATCAACTTTTCATTCCCATGTCCAATGTTTTGCCCGCCTTTTCCTTTTTGGTTTCTCAGGATAGCAGCCGTTTTCGCAACAGAATTTTTCCTATCGTTATCCAATAACTCCTTAACTCGCTCATAACGGTAAACAGAGGCACTTTTTGCCATATGATCCTTATTGAGCTTTGTATTCCCCAAAAGATTGCCTTGGAAATGATTGGTCGAAATAATATAGTCGTCCGTGGATTCAAATAAGTCCATTGTGTCTGGAGTCTTTTCAATGATCGATGCTTTACCATCCTTTGCTGATCCTATCAGCAGCGATTCAGACACGAACATTTTTCTTTTAGCGGCAATTTCGTACGCTTCTTTTATTGTAGATGCGTATTGAAGAATCTCACGGGCCACAAGAGAAACTGGGGTTCCCGACGACAATGGGATTTCTGATTTTGCTGCATTAATCGTAACCGTCAGTCCCTGATCATTCATACCTGACAACACACCGGCCATTCCTCCAAAAGTGACCATCATGAATTTGTGTCCCTGCGACGGATTATAGAAAGCTATTATCTTGTCACGAGCGAATTCATCACCGAGATATAAATCAAAATTTCTACCGATGATAAGTGTGCTATCTTCCGAGCGGCTTCCCCAGGTGGCAAAGGATGTGCAACCAACAAGCGATATGTTTTGCAATGCATGCCCGATGTCGTGGGCTGCATGATAATTTAACATGCGTTGATATGCTGTAGCAATAGTATCATAGGCATGTGATGCCGATCGAGAAATGCCGTAGATCTCAAGATCGTATTCCTCCGGAATGTACTTATCAATAGAATGATTGAACCATCCCACGATGTACTTTAAAACATTTCTGTAAGAATTTGATGAGACGAGCCGCGTGATCTGATTTGTAAATACTACCTCCTGATATTGAACCAGCTTTTTTGTGAGTTTTCCATTGGCCACGCCGATCTCAAACGGTTCACCCTCCACGTACAATTCATAAAGGCCGCTTTCGCTTTTGCGAAACCAGTTTTTTCCCAGTTTGAATAGCCCGCGATCTATCTGAACCACCTCGCCAGCAGGTGCAGAAGACGATGAAACGGGAGGATCTATTTCTATGAAAAGATAAACATAGACCAGGAATCCAGCCACTATGACAAGAACTGTTCCGAAAAACCAAGCCGCTATTTTACCTATCTTCCTGAGCATTTTTTATTTCATCTATTAAATACTCCATACCAAGAATCTGTGCGCAAGTTAATATGGAACTGACCGTTACTCCGAGAATACCGTGAAGATTGATATTCTGCCCTGTCAAGAACAAATTAGGCAGTTTTGTCCTGGGGGAGATAAAGGTTTTAAGCGGTTCGCGAAAATCCTTTGTCAGGCCATACAAAGATCCGTCCTCATTGCCAATGTAATCCCTGGCTGATAAAGGGGTGGCCGTGGTGTAGGATTTAATACTCGCCTTAAAGCCCGGAAATCTCTTTTCAACGTAGTTAAAAAGAATTTCGGCCTTCTCTTTTTTGAACGCTTCATAATCTTCACCTCTGCTTGCTTCATTGGTCACCGTATTAAAAGTATGTTCCCATTTTTTGACTTCATCAAAACGCATATAGCCCATTACTGTGACACCTTCCGTAAAAGGTGATATTTTTGAAGAAGTGGTAAAGAACATGGCAAATCCTGCTGGCCAGTTTTCCTTTGTATAGTTCAGTACACTCCAGGGATTCTCTTCCTCGAAGTAATAGTAATTATGGTTCAGGTGCCGGAAGCTGTCCTTTTTCATTACAACATTTGCATAAAAGACAGAGATAGAATTTTCAAGTCCCTTAATCCGATTGCGATATACTTTCTTGATAAGCGGACTGTCCGTCATGTCCAATGTCTGCGCAGGATGAATATTCGAGATGAAAAGATCTCCGTAAAAACGTTCCCCTTTGTCCGTTTCGGCATAGGTCAGCGTTCCATCCTGATCTTTTAGTTTTACAACCTTGACATGCTTAAGAATTTTCCCTCCGCGTGAAGTTATTTCCCGTGAGAGGTATTTTGAAATCTGTGAACCACCATCAATGAAGCGATATGAACTTTCAATATAGCTGTTGAGGATCAGCGCGTGAACGTACAACGGTGTCTTGTAGGCAGCTCCGGCATATAGCAAGTTATTCCCCGCAAGCACATGCTGAAGCTTTTTGTTCGAGGTAATGCTTTCGATAAACGTTTTTGTATCGGTCTCAAGTGAATCCATTTTTTCAAAAAGCCCACCGCCCACTCGAAGGTTATAAAGGGGAAATTTGCTGCAAATCTCCTTGATGATGTCGCAGTATTTTGTGATAGCAGCTTTTTCCTCTGGAAAATATCCTACAAGAGTGTCGATAAACTTCTCGTAGCCCTGCGCATATTTATACACAACGGGATCACCACCAAAAGCTATCACATCGAAGACGTCTTCATCCATCTTCCGGATCTTGATCTTGTCCATGATACCCAGGTAACGGAATAGCTGGTACAGGTTCTGACCTTTGCTGAGTCCCCCGACATAATGGACTCCGGAATCAAAGATCACGCGGTCGCGGACAAACGTTTGAAGGTTGCCGCCGATCTGTTTGTTCTTTTCAAGGATAATTACCTTGTAGCCCTCCTTTGCCAGAATAGTCCCACAGGCGAGGCCGCCGAGGCCACTTCCAACAATCACTACATCATACTTCTGCATCTAAATAGGTCTGAATTGCAAAGTAAACGAATCATTTATGGTATGGAAATACGGGGAAGGGGTGGATTACTAAATTGGGGAACGCTCCTTGCTATTTAGATCGCAGCGGAACGCGCTACAAGAGCCGCTCCAAGGTTTACTAAAGTTCGTAACTAACTCTTCTTTCTCACGACGATCATAACATTGGATGTCACGGTTGAATTATCATTTATTTCAAACGTCAACCCTTTGTTCTCCACTAGCTGTTTGATCTGTTCTGTCGGCAAGAAATTCAGGGTGTTTGATGACTTATTGAATTGCAGCAGATTAATAGAGAAAAATTCCGATAGCTGAGTCCGTTTGTGACGTTGTTTGGATTCTGAATTGCCATCGCGAATGATCATGATTCCCCCCGGAAGTAACGCGTCGCAGCATCGGCTTAATAAATCTTCTTGTTCGGGTGACCCCATGTAATGCAACACATCACTCAAAACAATCCCTAAATATTCCGCAAGGGGAAATTGCTGGATATTCGCCTGATGAAATTCAATAGTTTCTGATTTAAGATAGCTATGCATGGCTGTTTCAATTTTCTCTGCATCATAGTCCACTCCAACTATCTTTTGATGTTTTGAGCGAAGATGAAGCATGTAACATAGAAAACCATAGCCACAGCCAAGATCGAGAATGGTACCTGACCTGGGAAGCTGGTTATAAAACGGAGTATAGTTGTTTTCAAGATTCAACTTCACTCTCAGATACCACTCGAGCACTGGCCCTTTATAAAGGTAATTGGAAATCAGTCGCCGGTAAAAATAAGCCGGAGTTTCAATCTCGGTTGCCAGGGCCGCATACTGGGTTTTGAAATAACGACTGATACCTTTTGCCCGCTCGGTATAGGTCGCACCAAAATCTTTCGTCTGATTGCTGATCGGATCAAGAAATTTTAACGTGAACTGTCCAGGGTTCAGATAAAACGTTCCTTTGGGAACAGCATATCCGGCACCGTGAATCAGCAAGGGCTGGATCGGAAGCGATAATATTTCCGCAAGGTAAAATGCGCCCTTGTGAAAACGTCTTATTGTCTGATCAGGTGATCGTGTACCTTCAGGAAACACAACAATTGAATACCCTTCTTTAGCACGAGCGCGCAACAGTTCAACACTGTCTTCAACGCCTTCTCCAACGGGATAATAGTCAGCAAGTCTCACAACTCCTCCCATAATGGGCGAATGCCACACCCATTGATTTGTCAACAATATCAATTTTGGATAAAGAAGTATCATCAATAAAATATCAACAATGGAAGAATGATTGGCAATGACCACGCTAGGTTGTGAAAACGTCTTTTTGTTCAGATTAATAAATTTCTTTTTGAGGTGTGGTTGAAGGTAGATTATGATCCATGTAACCACGCTTAGCAGCCAATGAAAGGCGAGTTTTAATTTTTTCTTTCCAAAAGGAATTATCTGGAACACCAGACCAACAACGGTAAGTATCAGGGCTCCGACTATGAATAAGAAATAGGTGACAAATGAATAGAACATTCCCAGCATTGTTCTGGGGGGAAGTCCCTTTTGTGTGCGATTGGATATTAATGCCCTGAACAAATAGGGCTCAATTGTTTGCGACATTACAAATACACAAACAATCCCGATAATCGAGATCGCCGCGATGGATTTCATTGCCGGGTGCTTTGCGAAAATGAGCACACCGAGCCCTGCTACAGTTGTAACAGCAGATAAGAATATGGAGGTGCGTATGGAAGGGAGGATTTTCTTACCCGTCTTGAATTCCTGCTGAAGGCCGTCCATAATAAAGATACTGTAGTCATCACCCAATCCAAAAATGAACGTGGACACCATTACATTCACGATATTAAATTGTATTCCTATGATCGCCATGATTCCAAGAATCCATATCCAGGTAATAAACATTGGTGCAAATGTGATCAGTGCGAGTTCGATTCGTCCGTATGACATCAGCAGGAATAAAAAAACAAGGATACCCGTAAATAGTACAATGAAATTGAAATCGGCATTGACATATTTAACAAAAAGATTCGCCATCATTTGGCGGTCGAAAGTCTTTACCGATATATCTTGAAGTTGATCAGACACTCCAGCCTTTTTTGAAGGCTCTACTTTTACGAGAGTGATAATAGTTGTGCTGGTATCTTTAGAAATGATATACTCATCAAAAAACGAGTTCTGAATGACGTCTCTTTTGTCAGCGCTCATCACTTTGTATTGGCGCGCGATCAGTGAATCAAAATTATCAAGGACCGCGGCTGAAAATCTTAATTTGGCGCCTTCCGCAAGAATAATTTTCTGCACATTGGACGTTCTTTCTTCTGTCCAAAATGAATTCCATTTTTCAATGCGGCGCTGCTGTAAAGAATCGGAAATCAGAAATGAAGAAACCGACGAATATTTATTGATGTGACCTTCCGCTTTTAATGAAGTCAGAACAGGCAACATTCGCTCATTCTTGCGTAGTGCCGTTTCCAGATCCCGTCCATTTGAGATGGCAAATATGGTATTCAGCGTTGAATGATTGATTGCTTCAACCCGTTTCTGCGATTCACGGGTTTCTTCATTCATGAAGTTGAGATTATTCATGTCTGCGTCGAACGACACTTTGCCGGCAAAATAGAAGAACAAGGGCGTGAGCAGAAAAATAACGAGTACTACATATCTCCTGTCAGCCCATTTTGCAAAAGGAATCCTTTCGATCCAGGTCTCTTTCGAATGCTCGCCGTCGAATAAAGAATCGGAAATGAAATGTGGAAGAAATACAAGTGAACAAATTGCCGCACCGACCAAACTAAACCCTGCAAACAGACCTACATCGCGCAGCACGGCGGCATTTGTAAACTGCAGACAAAAAAACGCAAGAACCGTTGTCATGTTTCCCAAAGTCATGGGATTCACCAGGTCCTCAATAACCTGACGCACGTTCTGAACATGTTTGAGGTGCGCCAGAAAGTGCAAAGCATAGTTAACAGCTATACCCAGTATCATTGATCCGGCAGCAAGCGCCAGAATGGAAACCGAGCCCTTGATCAAAAAAATCATGCAAAGCGAGAACAAAGCGCCAAAGGCAATCGGGATGGCAATCAAAAAAGGAATGCGTTTTCTTTTGAAGAAACCTAATAGAAAAACCGCCAGTATGATTACCATTATTGAAACCGTAAGTACCGTGTCGCGGCGCAACTGAACAGCATTTCCAACGGCCACTGCCGAAGCTCCAAAAAAGGACGGTTTGATCAGTGGATTATTATCCGAAACCGTGTGTACGATTGTGTTCAAACCAGCAATGAATTCAATATTGTTGCCGGTCTCGTTGGGCGGATAACGCGGTGTAATAAAAAAAATAACGTGGCGATGGTCTTTTGTAATGATATACCCATCATACAATTCAAAGTTCCTATCATACTGAATATCATTGAGCTTGCGCAATGCCAAAAAACAAAACCCAAGAGGATCCTGAAGAATGATTCGCTTCACCCCCATTCCTATCGGAGAGATCAATTGATTGTAATTATTCTGAAGGGTGGTTCTGATATTTTCAGGTGTGAGAACAGAATCCAGCTCAACATAGTCTTTATCATTCAAAAAAACAGGCAGATGATCATAGACCGAACTGAAAACATTCAGAATTTTTTCATCGTCAACATGGCTGGTAATCTTGGTAACATAAGGTTTCAGATCAGCGTCGATCTGCGAAACAAGACTTTCAGCAACTAACACCAGGCTGTCCGGTTGAGGCGATGAGGTACTGTCCCTCATCGAAACCATTATTACAAGCTGCTCAACAAATTTCGAATTCTGAAATACGTAGTTTAGATCCTCTACATTCTTATCATCAGGAAAGAACCGGGTGATGTCTTCCTCAATTTTTATCTGGTAAGCACCAGCACCCAGTAAAATCAGAATTGAAATGAACGTAACCCGGAATGCTGTCTTGCGGCGGTGAAAAAAATCATACAGCGAAAGGAATATCCGGATCATATCTCAGATTTTCGGTTGCCGGAAAAGCTTCAATCCAAGCCAGGTTAGTAAACCAAAAATAAATCCAGCCCCAATAGCCAATGTCATCGCACCAAGTACATATTGTAGAGAGCTGTTTTTCAACATGTCCAACGTAAGATCTTCATCGAAAGAAAGGTGCTGTGCGTGATCACCCATCCATACCGCCCCGACATAGTGACTCAAAAATAAGATGAGCGGGATCATTGGTGGTACGCTAATGTTGGATGCTATTATCACCAGTGCTTTGTTCAACCTGAGAATGAACGCCAATCCAATAGCTGCTAACATTTGAAAGCCCCATATAGGAACGATGCCCATGCACACTCCAAGCCCGACCGAAAATGCTTTTGTACTATCGGTTTCCTGAGGACGAAAAAGTTGCTCTTTCAATGAAGGCCAGAGTTTTCCTTTTTTTTTACCTAGCAACAAATCACGCGGCTTTATGTAAAACAGTGCGATCGTCACAAGGACCGTGTTCAGAATACTGATTCGTGTAAAATCTTTAAAGGGCCGGAAATGTGAAATGCGCGTTTCTTTCGGAGCATAGAAAATTTTCACAGGCACCTCGGCCATCTCTACTCCCATCCATACAGAGCGGACCATCACTTCAATTTCAAATTCAAATTTACGGGTAATGAGTTTTATATTACTTAATAATTTAACAGGATACAGACGATAACCACTCTGCGTATCGTTCATTTTTATCCCAGTCTCCACCCAAAACCAGAAATTTGAAAACTTATGTCCAAAGCTACTCTTGCCAGGAATTCCGGCTTGCTCCATATTCCTCACGCCCATAATGATGGCTGCCGGATGCGCTTCCAATGCACCTAAGAACTTAGGAAGATCCTCCGCAAAATGCTGTCCATCTGAATCAATGCTGACAACATAATCGTACCCTAACTCAACGGCGCGCCTGAATCCGTTTTTCAGCGCATATCCCTTTCCCTTGTTTGGCATATAGCTGACAACATGTACCTGGGGGAATTGGCTAATAATTTCCGCAGTGGAGTCTGTTGATCCATCGTTCACAACAATTACATCCTGTGAATATTCAAGGACGCTTGATAGTACGTGTCCGAGGGTGTGTTCATTATTAAAAGTGGGAACCAGTACGGCAACCTTATTCTTCTTAAACAGACTAATAAATTCTTCCAATGCCATTATGCGGACGTTAAGGCTGCCTTTAATTTAAAGAATATTACTGGCCCTGAAAATAAACTTGCGGTGAGAAGAATCACTCCGTGCTCAATTGTGTATTTAATCCCAACTTCTATCTCATTGTTGACTGCTGGCTCGAGCACTGATAGAAATTTTATCGACTCAGCTGTAATTAGTTTTAGTCTTTGAGAAAGTATTTTCTCCGTGACTTCCAGAATAATCTGAAGCATACAAACCCCAGGTACTACGGGTTTCGCTGGAAAGTGGCCATTAAAAATCGCATGGGCAGGATTGATCGTGATTTTTGCGTTTATAGAACCAGAAGAATTTTCTTGTTGAACAATGTAAAAGAAGTCGTTAATCAGGATCATTCTTTTTCAAACCGTATTAACTGAATGCGTAAGGGAAATGTGTAGTGATTGATATCAAGACTATCAGGTAAAGGATATCCATTCCTGGCAATCCGAACCGAAATTTTTCGTTTCATCTTTGTACCAAGTTCCAGTCGCCGCAAAGAACTGCAATCTTTATTCGTAATGAAATAGGCCGTTTCCTTTTTTTGCTGAACACCAAAATAGATTTCGTTGCCCATACTCCACGCCTGAACGTCCCCTGACTTAAACGGTATTCCGGTGATCAATGCAAAGTCTTTCTCCAGCGTATTTATAATAGGTTTTTTGTCTAATTTTTTTATAATTGAATGAACACTAAACCGACCATTTTGATCAAATCCAAAATCAAAGAATGTTACTCCCGCCTCGCTGGTAAATACAATTCGCCGTGAACTATCCGGCATGTTTTTGATTAGCACCAGTCCACTCAAATGTTTACCGGTCACGTCAACGCTAGTATGATACCACGAAGTCCCTACCCAGGTCGGTGAAGTTACTCTCCCACAGCCATTGTCCACCCGAACAGATTTCAGGAATTGATAGTCTGATGTGCAACCATGAATCAATACACAAAGACTAAGGAGCGAATACCGTATCAGCAATCGGTTCATTTAACTTTTTATGGTCAAAGGAAATAAGGGTGATGTCCCCCATTGGCTCATTCATCAAAATTGACTTTGCTGAATAATCCTTTTTGTCAACTGAAAGAACTATTGTTTTGAAGAACTCCTTCAGTGTTTTAGATACAGGCGTCATTTCCAAAAGCAGCGTGATTTCATTTTCAAAAACGCGCGTCGTAAAGTCCTTACTTTCAAGAATAGTTCCTTGAACGCAATCGATCATAATTCGGTTCACCTGCTGAAAAAGCTTATTCGATTTGGCATTGACGCGAGTTTCTTTTTGATGATCCCGCAACAGTATTCTATCACCACTCATTATCACGAGATAAGTAAACGGTTTACTATATTCAAGCCGCACCCTATTGCTTCTCTTGAACCAAAATTTTCCAGTGGACGTAATTTTTTCAGTAAGAGCCATCAATGTCTTTTCCTGAGTGAACTCGCTGGTGATGGATAGCACCTTTGTTGATTCCTGACTGAATTGCTTTTTAAAGGATACAATGTCACGAACGGGAGTATATCCGGGGTATTGGGCGTAAACGCTGGTATCTATATGGGAGACTAAGCCGGCCACCATGAGACAAGTAACAGAAAAACGAAGGTGAACGCTATAAGACATAGGCTTTCTCTTTCAGCAGTTCATCAAGTCGTACAATTTTCAGACCACACTTCGACACGTGAGCGAGGAGGTCCGGGAGAATCTCAATGGTTACGTTACAAAAGTCATGAAAGAGAATCACATCACCACTTTTAAGTGATTTCGTAACCCGACTTAAAAGAGCTTCCCGGTCTTTACTGATTGTGTCAAATGACCTCACGCTCCAGCCAATGGTCTTGTAGCCCTGTTTTAGAATGGCTTTTGCCACCATGGGATTTGTCACTCCATACGGAGGTCTGAAAAAAGCAGGCTTCACACCAATAGTTTGTTGAATGGCTGTGTCAGTAGAGACAAGTTCATGATGTATTTTCTCAGTGCTTTGAAGGTCAAAAGTGCTCTTATGCCAATAGCTGTGATTTCCTAACAAATGTCCTTCATTGTGAATCCGTTTCGCCAAGGCAGAGTTTGATACTACCCGATTCCCAATGCAAAAAAATGCTGCCGCCACTTTATGGGATCTTAGAATCTCAAGTATTTTTTCAGTGTTGCCAGGAATGGGTCCGTCATCAAACGTGAGGGCTATAGCTCCAGTCGATGAATCACCTTTACACACTGTTGGAATAAACAGTTCCATCGACAACGTCACTGATCCATAGGCCAGGATGGCGAGATAAAGGAGAATGACTATGGCGTCAACTAAAAATGAAACGGGAAAATATATATCAAAAGCCGTCAGCAAAATCATGGTCAAAATAAAAATGCCACTAATAGCTTTAAATTTCAGCATGACCTCAAGAGTATTAACGAATGATACTTCTGAAAATACGGATTATAAATAAGAATATTTTTTAATCGATGTTTAAAAGGGGAATCAATCACCACCGACGGGATATGCTGGCCCTGAATAATTCGAGTTGCCAGCCACAGCGCGAATGCGGAAGCAGTCGAAAACTCGCCACAAAGATGTTTGAACATTCCAATGGGAAATTCACCGAATGTCGATTTGCATAGGGCTTCCGTTTCTAAATCGCTTTTTCTATCTCCACTCTTTCCTGCCATCACCAAATCAATCTCATCCATTTTCAGTCCATTCGATGCCACAAATTGATTAATTGCTGATGTCAATTCCTCTTTTGAAAGATTGAAAAGAGTCTCGACAGCATCAATCGACACGCTATGTTCATTTGACTTCTTGCCTGATAAAGCAAAATAGAAAGCTCCTTCACCTGCTAACGTACCCCGGGTTGTTGTTTTAAATAAATCAAGACTGGAAACTGGTGCCCTCTTATAAATCCCAAAACGCTTTTGAATGTCAAGACTAAACTCAGTGATCTCATCAACCCCACCGACCAGAATAGTCTGACCAGGATATTCCCTTAAATGAAGCGACGCATCCAATAGTGAATTCTCAAAAGAGAATGCTTCCTGTGTGTACGTTTGATTATATCCCTGACATCCCAGCAATAGGGCTATCTGTGATCCAATTGTGTTGTGCGTAGATTGAATGAACGGAGTCGGGTTAAGCGTCTGCTCTTTTTGCACGATCATTTTTTTCATAAAAATTCCAGTATCCTCCAGACACCCATAACCAGTGCCCGTGATAATACCATCGGGAACTGAAATTCCCGCATCTTTAAGGGCCAGCAAACTCGCAGTCATTCCCATCTTCAGAATGCGACTCATCCTTCTCAGATGTTTTGGATCAATATATTGGGTATAATCCGGCTCTACACAACCAAGGGAAGCTTCATGGTAATCAATTGGATTTGGCAGAAGCATACCCTCATCAACCCAGGATTTCTGAGGTGATATTGCTCCCATTCCATTAATATACGCAGCCATTGATCTATTATTTCAACATCAAATACTCCTTGAAAATATCAGTGACGAACAATTTCCGCCAAAGCCAAAAGAATTACTCATCACATGATTTATCTGTATCCCAGATTCAAAACGCAGCTGAGGAATGATTCCAATTTCAGGAATCGCATTTTCAAATCTCAGATTGGCAAACACACATTGTTTTTCAACAGCCAATAATGAGAGCACCGCCTCTATCCCACCACTCGCCCCCAGCGTATGACCGGTAAATGCTTTCGTAGAACTAAGCTTGGGATAACCATCACCATATAATCTCTTGATGGCGGTGCCTTCCGACAAATCATTATTAACAGTTCCTGTCCCATGTAAATTAACATAATCAATTTCCTCTGCTGTCAAATTACTCATGGCAAGCGCTTGCTGCATGGCAGCCAAAGAGCCTCTTCCCTCGGGCGACGACGCCGTCTGATGAAAAGCATCGTTGGTATTTGCGTAACCACTCACATATGCTTTTGAATTTATTACTTCAGATTCCCTTACTCGATCAGAAACCAGAACAGTGAAACCTGCGCCTTCGCCTAAATTCAATCCGTTTCGGCTGGCGTCAAAGGGGCGGCAAGGGTTCGGGTCAAGAATCATTAAACTGTTGAAACCATTCAGAGTAAACTTTGACAATGAATCTGTACCTCCTGCGATTACAACATCCAGCAATCCAGCTGCAATCATCCGGCAGCCCAACGCGATGGCATTAGCAGACGAAGAGCACGCGGTATTTATCGTTGAAATAAAACGATTGACTCCAAGCTCACGGGCAATCAGTTCAGTGGATCTGCCACAACCGTGATTGACCACGTCGCGCAACTTTCCTTTGCTCGAATCAACCAGATAGTCATTAAAAAATTTTTCCGTCTTATCCATTCCACCGACAGTGGTAGCGGATATAAGTCCAGTCTTCCACTTTTTCAGATCAACACCACAATTCTTGACAGCCTCACGGGCAGCGTGCGTGCCCAGCAATGCCGTTCGTGTTGTGTTTGGAGACAGCGAGAGGATTTCAGAAAGAGCTATGTTCGACAACTTGACTTCTCCAACTGGCAACACACCAGTATGGACAGAGTCAAATAACGTTAATGGTGAAATACCAGAAATTGAATTACTGAGCGATCTAAATACTTCGGGTACTGAGTTTCCGATCGCTGAAATCACTCCAAAACCGGCGACATGAACGCGGGTTTTCAAAATCTGTCAGGCAGTTTGGTGTTGTTGGATAAACTCGGCGATTGACTTCACCGACTTAAAAATCCTGGTACCGTCCTGTGGGTTGGCCAATTTAATATTATACTGCTGCTGAAGCAGTACGACTAATTCAAGTGCATCAATTGAATCAAGCCCAAGACCTTCAACGAAAAGTGGCTGATCATCTCCTATATCTTCAGGTTTCAGATGCTTCAAACTTAACGCTTCAATAATCTGTATTTTAAGATTAGCTATCAGCTCATTCATGGTTCAGTGAATAAATTTTCTCCAGTTGCTCTGCGGTATGCACCAGCCCTTCCGGGTCTTTCTCATTTTCCACCAAATATAAGAAAACATCGTGGTGGTCGTCCAAAACTTCTATCCAACCGGCGATGCAGGCTTTCGTTTTGCCGGATGTCATCACAAGAGTAACATAGTCAGCGATTTGTCTTGCATCAAACGCTTCTGAAACAAAAAACGCGTTCTCTCCTTGAATGCCCTGACGAATGCAGATCTCTCCCGCCACAATATTAGGTAGAGTATATACAAATAATCCAGGGCTTGGAACGGTTTTAATCGATTGAGAATAGCGCTGATCCGTATCCAAACTTGCACTGGCGTTGGACAAAACCAAAGCCACTTCCTCCCGGGAATAACGGGGAAACAGCGGCATATCCTTAACAATTATCTCACTCGCAAGGAATCCCAACTTTGAAAGGCGATCCATTTTATAAAATTTCGGATAATTCAACGAAAGAAACTCATATGCCATTTCAAGAAAGTCATCCAGTGTAACATGTGTTTTTGCGAATAATGACTTACCCTGATGCCTGAGGGTAAGATTGCGGATGTGACAATGATGAGTAATGAAAGTCATAGCGCTTACGTTGGGGAAAGCCGTTCCTGAACGTCGATTAGTTTCACCAGTCGGTTTAGCGCTATGGCATGATTGCGCACGAACGGGTTCTGGTAGTCCCAAACATAGCCGGCCAACACAGAACAAATCTGGCTTTTAATTAGCGGATCTGGATTTTTTGAAAAGAATATTTTTTCAAGAGTACCATCGTACCACGCCGTCACCAACGTGCGAAACGTATCAACTCCCTGACGAATAAAATTGGTGTACTCTCGGTCCCAATCTATAACTTCATTTTTCAATTTGCGAATCAAGAGCTTGCTGGCCACATGACTCGATACTGTCGCGAACATAACGCCAGACGAAAAAATAGGATCAAGAAACTCAGTGACATTGCCGGTTAATACAAATCCCTTCCCATAAAATTTCTCCGTCGTTGCGGACCACGCTTCCAATTTTCGCGGAGGAAATACCCACGAAACATCACCAAATCTTTTCTTCAGATACTCATTTCCATTAATAAATTTGCCGAATTGATACTGTTCATCTCCTCCCGCTTGCGAGAAGAAATCAAAGCTGCCGACAAATCCCAACGAAGTAACTCCTGAGGAAAACGGAATAATCCAGGCCCATACACCGGGCGCGTACATCACAGCAATTATTCTGTTTGGTTCATCATGATCATTGCGATGAATGTCATTCACATGAGCGAACACTGCTTTCCGCGGATCAAGATTCGACGGCGTGTCAAGATTGAACAGTCGCGGAATCACACGGCCGTATCCACTGGCATCGACAATGAATCTTGCTTCAATCTTTTCGACGGAACCGTCAGAATGATTAGCGGTCGTAACAGAAGATTCATCTTCAAAAAAATCAATGGCGGTTACGGTAGTTTGAAAGTCTACCGGCACCCCCATTCTCTGGACCTCGGTGATCAAGGTAAGATCAAAGTCAGCGCGCTGTACTTGCCACGTCCAGGACCAACCTTTTGAGAATTGCTCAGAAAAATTAAAATCAGAAACTTTTTCACCCTTCATGAACTTAGCTCCAAATTTTTTCTGGAAATGCTTTGCCTTCACGGGTTCAAGAAAACCGGCATCTTCCAAAACTTCCATGCATCGCGGGAGCAGGCTTTCGCCAATAACAAAGCGCGGAAATTTCTCACGCTCTACTACCCGCACCGAAAGTCCAGCCCGGTGAATCATTGAAGCGGCCACTGACCCTGCAGGCCCTGCTCCAATGACCAATACATCAATTTTTTCGGACATGTTTAATTACATCAGGCCGGCCTGCACGTTAATAAAGTATGGCTCACGCCAATGAAATCTTTCTGTTCAACCACTTCTATCCCGGCATTTTTGATGCATCTAATGAAAACTTCCGAATCATACATTTGACTGTTGCCATTGGCTATTGCCGTGAAATACAATGACGTTTGTTGTAGAGAAAAAGCAGACGCTTCAAACCTCTGCCGATCCCAAAATGTTTCCAGTATGAAAATGCGCCCGTTAGGATTCAACGCTTTTTTACAGCGAGTTAATATGGATACAATTTGCGTTTCAGAAAAGCAATCCAAAAACTGACTCATCCAGATCGCGTCAAATCCGGTAGGAAACTTTTGCGCTTCGTCGAGAATATTGATCGGATAAAATGAAATCCGTTTATCAAAACCTTTTTCAAGAATCTGATTATTTATTGTTTCGGCATAATCCGGAAGATCCATGATGGTTACTCTCACATTAGGGTCATAATCAGAACTCTTCAATGACCACTTGCCAGTATTGCCTCCTATGTCCAAAAGGGTTTTAGGATGATGTTGATAGATAATTGGTAGAGCCTCTGGAAAAGCATAGTCGGAATAAAAATGGTCAAAGGCGAACCAGCTTTTCTTTGCCTTTTCAGGAAGGTTAGTAGACAGTGCTTCATAGATTGTGGCCCATTCACCAAAAACTTTTAGCCCAACGGGCTTTTCTTTTTTGATACTTTCCTCCAGCGAGAACATTCCCTGGTAACATACATCCTGGGTAAAGTCCATGTTCACATTGGTAAGCTCATCATGAAGAATGAAAAAGCTTGTTTTTGTAATCTTGTAAAAGCCTTCATTTCTTATAAGGAGACCAATTCCCAGTCCAGCCTCCACCAGTACCCTCACACCATAAACAGGAAGCTTTACTGCTGCCGCAATTTCTTCCAATGATATCCCGTTTTTATGCGCTTCAACTGCGTTCAAAATACCAGTATCCCGTAACACGCGTGTGGCTTGAAAAACGAACGGAGCAAACGTAATCCACTGGGCACGCTCTTTCGCTTGTAGTGCTGTTAACTTCTCTTTTTCAAAAAAATTCATAGTAAATCACAAAGGCGTGAAAGTAGTTTTAGTTCGATTAATAGGCAAGGATTAATCCGGATATGCAATAAGCTCCTTTAGAAAGCCAAGGTTACAAAGGTAACGAAGGATCAGTAATCTATTAATGATGTAATTTGTGAGGCTTGGTGCTACTGGTGAAACTGCCTCCGCCCCTGACTTATCCTATATCCTTACAATTCACTTTGACTATTCCTTCTCTAAAACAATCGCAGCATTACAACCACCGAAACCGGATGCTGTTTTAAGACATAACCGGATCGGTCCTTTTATTAACTCCTGATTTATATTCAGCGTCTGAGAAACTCCCAGATTTTGAAATCCTTTCGACGCCACTATCTCGTCATTTAAAAGACTTTGCACACACATAACACTTTCAACAACTCCGGCCGATCCAAGGGTATGACCGAAATACCCTTTAAGGCTGTGCAAAGGAATTTTTTCCATCCCCGCATGATTGAATGCCTTCGATTCCATTTCATCATTAAATGAAGTGGCAGTGCCATGAGCTGAAATAAAATCAATTTCGCTGGCAGGTATTCGAGCTTCACCTAAAGCCTGTTTAATCGCCATGGCTAGCTCCTTGCCGGTGCGCGACGGACCAGAAATGTGATTGGCGTCATTGCTCAATCCTCCACCAGCTATTCGTATGGACGGGTGTAAACTTGATTCTTGTTTCGAACTCAGTACAACGCAAGATGCTGCTTCACCCAGATTGATTCCCTTTCTATCAGCATCGAACGGTTTACATTGTTCCGGGCTAAGGGCATGCAAACTTTCAAATCCGGAGACGATGAATTGGCTCAGCGCGTCGGCACCAACGACAATACAATTGAGATATTTCTTCGAATCCAGAAATCGCTTTGCAACAATCATTGCCAACACTCCCGATATACAAGCATTGGATACTACAAGATAGTTTTGAAACCCGGCTACACCAGCAAGATATTTCGCGGTAGCATGAAGATGCAGTCTCGATGGAATGCCTTTACCCGTATTCAGTAGGTCAATATTGCCTTTTGTGGTGGATAATATATAAAGCGTTTTCTCGGGATCCAGCTCAACCGCCTGCAGCGCAACTTCCGCAGCCTTTCGGCACATCATTTCAAAAATCGTGTCATCTGAAGAACTTTGCAGCGATTTAATACGACCTGCAAAGATTGGATTGATAGAAAGAGAAGAATCGATTATCGTAGAAAGGCCGGATAATTTCAATCTGACTTTCGCATAATTTTCTTCGCTCGTAAATCCCAAGGGAGAAACAACACTACTTGAAATGATCCATGCACTCATTTGTTTACATACTTAACCCGCCAGGCCTTCAACTCTTTTTTCCGAACCCTGGCCATTACATGATAAACTGATCCTGCCCAATAATTTCGTATTCCAAACCCGCTGGGATCTTCACCAAGTCTCTCAGTAAATAATATTTCTTTGGTATTCATGTTCATAAAAGTTACCCAGATCAATCCCTCGCCCAGGGGCTTATTGAATGATTCAACATTAAACATCAGACCAATGCCAGTACTTCCCTTAAAATCATAATCATCTATAATTTTCTGTATGTCTTGTTCTTTTAAGTGACTGTGGCTTCCAAGGCTGTCGGCCATTAGCGCGGAGATATCGAGACCATTATTATGCACCATTGTAACATCCAGTCTTTGTTCAACTTTTTGTTTGCCCAGCATTTTACCAACATCATACTTTTCCGGTTCTGACAACATCAGATCATTCAGGGCTATAATAAGTTTTTTGGCGGCGTCAATCGTTCTGAACTCTGCGTAGTCACCAATAAATCGAACTTGTGAAAAATCAAGTCCAAGCCAAACAATAGGCACCTGAGGATTGAACACCTCACGTGCTTGTTGGGCAAAACCACTCTGAGAAAACATCAGCAAAAATAAAATGACTTGAGGCAACGGTCGTTTCATGGAGTTTTGTTCTAAATTTTTCTATTTGCTCGATTTTACAAAAATTCTCATCTCACACCTGCAAATAACTTTTTCTTCTGACGTGATTTCGCCCATAACCAATATTACATCCATTACCCTGTTGGTGACCTGAATTGATGTTCTTAGCACCTTGCCAATGACCGGAGACTCAAACACTTCGAGGTTCTTAATGCCTGCTATATATCCAATCGGAATAGGAATTCCCTTTTTTATACAACTGTAACCCATTTTAGCGGCGGCGGTTTGGGCGATATTTTCGATTAGCCCAGCCTCACTCAGAACACCATTTTTTACAAAAATACTTTCCCCGAAAACTTCAAATTGTGTAATTGAAAATTCGTCTGTTGCATGAAGTATTTCATGAATGGCAACAAAGGGATACCGTTGCGGAATATATTTTATAATTTCTTCCCGGGCTGCCAGCATCATTCCCAAAAGTTATAATAATTAAACCATTGGTCAGGATATATCTTGATTTTTTCTTCCAATTGGTTAACAAAGGAATCTGTCAGGTGCCCAATGAATACCTGCTTTGATTCCTCATTGCTACGTTGCATAAGGGGACTTCCAAAAAAATGGTAATGTGATGATGTTTCCTTAAACGCAAAAACCACAGAAACCGGAACGTGAAACGCTGCTGCCAGGGCAAATGGACCTTCAGGAAATTTAGCCTCTCCCTTTAGAAATCTTTTTAAAACCGTTTTGTTCCCTTCAAGAAATCTGTCCGCATGAAGGCAGATCAATTCATTCTTCTGCAGTGCTTCTCCGATCGCATAAACATGAGAAAGATCGTCCTTAATGATAATTACATTCAGATTTCTTCCCCCGGTAAGTTGCTCGAGGTATTCCTTTATGTTTTGATTCTCACCATCATACATTACCACGTTAACCCTTGCATTCAGTCTCCGAAGTAAATGACCAGCGGCTTCCCAGTTGCCTACGTGTGCGCTTAAAAGTATCCCTCCTTTGCCGCCTTTGATTATATCGCTAAGATTTTCTTCTCCATCAAAATCGTACGTAAAGTTGTTTTCGATACCTGCCATAACAACCATCTTATCAAGGAGGGTCTGGGCAAAAATGTAGTAGTTGAGATATACTTTCACGCGTGACTTGATCACACCATATCCCTGCTGATGACGAAAATACCGGTAACTATAGCGGGAGGAGGACCACGAGAATAGGAAATAATAAAACGAAACAAATCGAAGTAAGAAATACGCAGGAGAGAGGCCGAATTTTGTGCAGACAAATATTACAATCCTATAGCCAAGGGGAGTTCCTTTTGATTTGCCCTGCCAGCGAGGCATGATCAGGATGCAACTTTCACTCCCGTGCGCTGGCCAATATAATCGTAAAGGCTTTGAAAAGTATCGATGGTTGCAAAATCTTCATGCCTTACCTTAAAACCAAAATTGCTTTCGATAACAACGGCCAGATCTATATAGTCCAAACTATCCATACCGAGGGTTTCCCGTAGGTTGGCCAACGGAGTGATTCCTTCCGCCGCAACCTCAAACTCCTCAACTAAAAAACCGTTGATTTTCTCTACAATATCCCCTTTTTCCATTTTTCTTAAGGCTTCCACTTCTTTACGATCAGGGTCGAATTAGTCCCTCCAAAACCAAATGAATTAGACAAAAATACATCAATATTTCTTTCCATTGTTTTGGCAATAATATTCAGAAAAGATGAATCTTCGTCAGGAGTTTCAAAGTTAATATTTGGTGCGATAAAAGAATTTTCCATCATTAATAGTGAATAAACAATCTCGCTAGCTCCTGCCATCCAGCATTCATGTCCTGTCATGGATTTTGTTGAACTTACTGGCGTTTTGCTTTCACGAAAAATATCAAAAATCGCTTTGGCCTCACTGGTATCGCCTGCTTGCGTAGAAGTAGCATGTGCATTTATATAATCTATATCTGAAGACTTCAATCCCGAATTCTTCATCGCCATCCGCAATGACCGCGCAGGTCCCTCAACACTTGGATTGGAAATATGCTGACCGTTTGATGAGAATCCGTATCCAATTATTTCGCCCAGTATTTTCGCGCCCCGTCTTTGAGCTGACTCCAGGCTTTCCAGAATTACGGTAGCTGCTCCTCCGCTTGGCACCAATCCGTCCCTGTTCTTATCAAAAGGTCTTGACGCACGTGTGGGTTCGGACTCACGAATAGAAAATGCTCCAAGCGCGTCAAAATTTCCCATGGAGTAAACATTCATCTCCTGAGCACCTCCACAGATGATGCAATCCTGCATACCATCACGGATAAACATCGTTGCCAAACCAATCGAATGTGATCCGCTTGCGCAGGCGGCGCTGACAGTAAAGTTTATTCCTTTCAATCGGAAAATGGTCGCAAGATTCATGTTAACCGTTGAGTTGAGAACCTGGAATACATTTCCAGACCCCACCATCATCGTATCCTTCTTGTCGCGGATAATATCAATGGCATCAATTACCGGTGCGGCTGAACTGTCATTTCCATAAATAATTCCAAGTTCATGCCGATCGATAAAATCCTGATCCAGCCCGGCCTGCTGGAGCGCTTGCACGGTGGCGACGTAGGCATATTCTCCCTGTTCTGCCAGCATGTGACGGGCACGGCGGTCGAGCAACTCTTTCAAAGCAGGTCGTTCCACAAACCCGGTGAGGCTGGAACGATAACCAAATTCTTTCCTTTTTGGATCAAGAATAATTCCCGATTTACCATCATACAAGGACTGCCTGACATCTGTCAGGGTCTTGCCGATACAGGAATATATTCCAAGGCCAGTGATTACTACCCGATTCATGAGTGAGGATTACATGTAAAATTAATAAAGAATCAAGTATACAACCCGCCATTCACAGAGATCACTGACCCTGTTATATAGGATGCTTTGGAAGAAGCGAGAAAAGCTATTACGTCGGCCACTTCCTCCGGCTCTCCGAATCGTTGCATCGGAATCAGGGCCTTGAATTGTTTTTCATTTAAATCCTCTGTCATATCAGTTCGAATGAAACCCGGCGCCACGGCATTAACGGTAATGCCTCTTTTTGCAACCTCCTGGGCAAGGGACTTTGTGGCACCTATTACACCTGCCTTTGCAGCCGAATAGTTGGTTTGTCCAGGCATTCCTTTAATACCTGAAAGAGAAACAACATTTACA
This sequence comes from Cytophagales bacterium, assembly GCA_038229375.1. Taxonomy (GTDB): domain Bacteria; phylum Bacteroidota; class Bacteroidia; order Cytophagales; family Cyclobacteriaceae; genus ELB16-189. The sequence continues at coordinate 292,824 of JBBRON010000002.1, forward strand.
ATACGACCGTACCGCCTGACTACCATTCCATGAATCACTATTTTTGTCACATAATAAAATGCGTCAAGACTGCTTGCCATCACGTTCTTCCATTGGTCATCGCTCATGAAAACCATCAACGCATCGTCGCGGATACCTGCATTGTTTACCAGCACGTCAATTGACTTATCTTTATTTCTGTCGATCCACCCACCCAATATCTTTTCTACTTCATCTTTGATAGAGACATCGAATTGCAATAGCTCTCCGGAAGCTCCCTTCTCTTTTACCAATTCAAGTGTCTTTAAGGCTTCAGTATGATTACTCTTATAATTGATCAAAAGCAAAAATCCTTGCTCGGCCAGCTTAACACAGGCAGCACGGCCTATTCCCCTGGATCCTCCTGTTACAAGTGCATACTTCACTTTCAAAAAATTAAAGATGACTCACGATTCAATAAATAACTGCGTACCCTTTGAAGATCTTTATACTTCGGCTGATCTTCGACAAAAGAAGGCATGATCTTTCTTATATCATTGTATAAAGTGCTAGTGGCGGTCGATAGCCTCGAATGACATTTTAAATAATCAATTGCCTGCATGAGGGAAATTACCTGAATTGCCAACACGTCAAATGAATTGTCGATCACTTTGCGAGTAATCAGCGCCGCATTGCAACCCATGCTGACGATATCCTGATTGTCGTTGTTATTTGAAATACTATGCAGATACATCGGGTACGAAAGTGTTTGATTTTCTGCAGTGGTAGAGGTGGCGGTGAACTGCATCCCTTGCATTCCAAAATTCAATCCGGGTGTACCGAGATTAATGAAAGCAGGAAGTTTCTGATTAAGCTTTTCGTTCAGCAGATAATTAAGCTGTCGCTCGGCAAGCATGCAAAGTTTTGTGATGACAATCTTTAGCTTGTCCATTTCCAGGGAAACATAATCACCGTGAAAATTTCCGCCATGGTAAACGTTCTCTTTAATATGGTCAATCACCGGATTATCGTTCACGGAATTTACTTCATTTTCCAATACGATTTCGGCATTGACAATGGTATCGTAGACAGGCCCAAGCACCTGTGGGACGCACCGCAGGGAATAATACTCCTGGACTTTATCCGTAAAAACCGCTTCATTGATTTTCGCATGATACAAATGATCCGGCCTCTTCCGTATCAATTTGCTATCCTGTAAAAAGTTTCTCATCCCCTCTGCTATCTTCTGCTGACCGATGTGGGGTTTTACCTGGTTCAACTCTAACGAGAAATGATCGTCAAAAGACTTCATCAGTTCATTGGTGACAGCAGAAAGAGTTACTGATAAGTTCAACAATTTCTTTGCGTGAATTATATTGACAATACCAACCCCCGTCATTGCGGATGTTCCGTTGAGCAAAGCAATCCCCTCCCTGAGTAAAATAGAGAGAGGCGTTAGTTTTTCACGTGTAAATACGTCGCCTGCATCTTGCAATTTTCCATCAACCAATAGTTCACCTTCTCCGATTAGATTTAATGCAAGGTGTGCCAGTTGAACGAGATCACCGCTCGCTCCAACACCACCCCGTTGAAAGATGCATGCACTGATATTTTTGTTAAGGAGACTGGTGATCAATTCAACCGTTTCGGGATGAACGCCAGACGATCCCTGCATCAAACCATTCAGGCGCGCCAGCATCGTGGCACGGGAAAGATCCTCGGTAAAAATATCTCCAGAACCAGAACTATGACTTCTGATCAGGTTATACTGCAGCTGGCGTTGATCATGATCGCTGATTTTATACTGTGCCATCGGACCAAAACCGGTATTGATGCCGTAAATAACTTTGTCCTTTGAGTATGATTTGAGAAAATCATAATTCAGTTTAACTTTTTCAACAGCCTTTGAGTCCAACTGCAGGCCTTCCTTTTTATAGAGGACCTTTTCAAAGTCTCCCGATGTTAATCTTTTACTTCCTATAGAAATCATTGTTTTCGTTGGGCTATTGCAATACCAATTGGCAACCAGGCTTTAGTGTGTAATTGGCCGTAAGGTAAAAACTTCTTTATTGAATTACGTCCCGTTGCCTCGAATTTCGCCCATCGTCGATGTTTCCGTTAATCCCGCCCCCTGGATCCGCGGAAACAGGAACTGCTGGCTGAATAACCGACAAAATCTTTCTCTACGTTTGTGGCTTCCTTTGTGACCTTACTGCGTTGAATCACTTCGGTCCAATCAAATCCCAAAGATTACCGTACAGATCCTTAAACACCGTCACCGTTCCATAGGGCTCCGTGGCAGGCTCACGTACAAACTCAACTCCCTTCTCCTTCATGGAATTATAATCCCTCCAAAAATCATCCGTCTTCAAAAAAAGAAAAACCCTACCGCCTGATTGATTGCCAACTCTGCTCTTTTGTTCATCTCCAACTCCTTTCGCCAGGAGCAACGAACAACTGGAACCCGGAGGAGCGACCACTACCCATCGTTTGGTGGCGCTCTGTGGCGTGTCCTCCAAAAGAATGAAGTTTAATTTTTCCGTGTAGAATCTAATGGCATCGTCATAATCATCTACGACCAAGGTAATGTGGGCTATCTGCTGTTTCATTTGTCTAAACTACCAAAGAAAGCAAATACCTGGGCTTTGTCAGCTGTTCAGCTCACTGAAATTAAAACAAGTCTACGCCATTCGGGGTGATAGATAAGAGTTTTAACACAGATAGTTTTGTTTCGATTCTTTATAAAACTTTCCATTATGAAATATTTCTATTCGTTGGCCCTGCTAGCCATCAGCCATTTTAGTTTTTCGCAAACAGACTTCAATACGATTTATACGAAAGCAAGGGAAAGCTATAAAAGCAAGGATTATAAAACATTCTATACGCTTGCATCATCTGCTGCGCAACTACGTCCCACACATCAAGGTGCGCAATACTTTGCAGGAATTGCAGCAGCGCTAAATTCCAAACCGGAAGAAGCCGTTGCTCATCTTAAGCAAAGTATTCTGATTGATACCCGGTACGACCTGGCTAATCCTGATCTCGCAAGCCTCAAAGAAAGGCCTGACTTTAAAGAGCTCGTGTTGCTACAGGCGGAAATAAACTCACCAATTATTCATTCCGACACCGCTCTGGTTATTAGAGATCGGCAATTGCATGCCGAGGGTATTGCCTATAACCCGGACTCAAAGATCTTTTACCTGGGAAGTATTCATCAAAGAAAAATCGTGCAGGTAGACACCAAAGGATACAGCACTGATTTCATTAAGACTTCATTGCCGGAAATGGCTTCCATCTTTGGGCTCAAACTCGATCGCAAAAGAAAATTTTTATGGGCATGCTCATCAGCCCTCCCTGAAACAAAGAATTACAATGAAACCATTGCTTCGAAAGTTTACAAATTCGATCTCGCGGGAAATCTGATAGGCGTGTTTGATCCTCCTGCTGATGTAAAGGGAGCTATTTTCGGTGATCTTGTTCTCACTGGAAATGACGAAGTATATGTATCCGACAGCAAGAACAATCTCATTCTTAAAGTAAATGAGTCAACAAAAAAGCTGGACAAATTTTTTGAATCATCGGAATTCTTGAATCTTCAAGGCATTACATTCACTGATGATAATTCAATAATGTTCATCGCTGATTATCTCGGCAACATTTTCAAACTTGAAATGAAAGCCAGGCGTCTCACAAAAATTTCATGCACCCTGGATGTATCTGTGAAAGGGATTGATGGACTCAGTTTTTACAAAGGCAGTCTTATCGCCATTCAAAATGGTGTTGCACCCCTGCGAGTGGTGCAATTTTTTCTTAACAAAGAATACACGTCCATATCAGAATTTAAAACTATCGACAGAAATCACCCTGCCTTCAACGAGCCTACCCTCGGGACGATCGACAAAAACATACTATACTATATTGCGAACAGTCAGTGGTCGGGATACAATGACGACCACACTATTAAGCCGTTTGAGCAACTGCAGGACATTGTGATTTTGAAGGTGGATCTGGGAAAGTTGAAATAATACGTTGATCATTTAATTTTGACCGTTCGATAGTGGCTGCGATACTTCTACATTCGTAGTTCAAAGTTCAGTATTCGACATTAAAAAAATATCGAATACTGAGCGCTGAATGCTGAACTTCGAACTTTTTCCCCTTGCACCACCCTCCTTTTCTCCTTATAATTGACTTCAGACAGTTCATCACCCATGAAAAAAACGCTCTTTACCATCATTACATTATTTTGCCTCACCGGTGCTTATTCCCAGGAAGCATTTCGAAGATGGCGCAAAACGAACCAGATCCGTCTGGATAAATTTGATCTGATACTCCCAGATGCGATGCGTGAAAACAAGATCGACATGTGGATCATTATGTGTCGCGAGGGGAATTTCGACCCACTCTATTCTGATATGGGCGAAGGCTATGTGGGACATAACGGATATTACATTTTTACAGACAACGGCAAGCCACGTATTGAGCGTTCCGTTCTCGGGATAGAGGGCTATTTACTCGAAGAAACAAAAGCCTGGGATTATTTTGGATCAGAGTCAGAGCTAAAAGATTTTATCATCAAGCGCGACCCAAAACGCATTGGATTGAACATGTCAAAAGACATTGGAGGTGCCGATGGAATGTCATATACCGGCCGACAAGAACTGGCAGAACTGCTGGGCAAGAAATATGAAGAGCGATTTGTTTCCGCGGAAAAACTTGTTTCGGACTTCAGATCCCGCCACGTGGCAAGTGAAATTGCCGCCTTCGGAGAGGCGGGAGACTTTTCCTATCAGATCGCAGAACGTGCCTTGTCCAACGAAGTAATTACTCCAGGAGTGACCACTCTTGAAGATGTAGCGTGGTGGATGAAAGAACAGCTTTATAAAAACAACTTATACTCATCCTTTGGAATGCCATCCGTGTATGTGACCGGTCCGAAGGGCATCGAAGCAACTTCCACCGATCGCATTATTCAACGCGGCGATATATTGATGCTTGACTGGGGCGTTGGATACATGAATTTCTATACCGACATGAAGCGCATGGCTTACGTATTGAAAGATGGGGAGAAAGAAGTTCCTAAAAGTATTCAGAACGCATTCGACCAGGCTATAAAGGTTCGCAACATTGTCACCAGCACGATCAAGCCGGGGATTACCGCCAAGCAAAACGAGGATAACATTTATAAAAATCTTCAGGATGCTGGCTATTCGCGGATAGCGTTCAACAAACCGGGCGCTGACAACAAAACAGATGTCGTCATTGGTTGTCATTCAGTGGGAGATTGGGGACATGGCACAGGACCATCCATCGCCTTCTTCAATCCCGTTCAAATGACATACGTGGTGAAACCGACTAATTTTCTATCCATTGAACTCTTTGCTTATACTGCCATTCCGGAATGGGGCGGAAGTAAATTGCGCATTCCACTGGAGGATGACGCTGTTGTTACGGAAAGAGGGGTGGAATGGGTGTATCCGGTGAATAGAAAAGTGTTGCTGGTGAAATAAGATGAAAGAAACTAAAAAGCAATAAATGAAAGTTGCCAATATCTTATTGTCAATAATGTTTCTTGGGTTTGCGGCACTTCAGTACAACGATCCAGATCCCATCATATGGATCCTCATTTATGGTGCGATGGCCGTGGATTGCGGAATGGCTGCGTTTAATCGTTACATAAGAAATTTAATACGACTTCAGGCGGCAGGTTATGTTCTCTATGCTGGAATTCTATTTCATGGAGTAATCGATTGGCTGAAATCTCCAGACCCGTCTCTATTATTCAATGACCTTGCGAAGATGCAGTATCCTTATATCGAAGAAGCAAGAGAGTTTCTCGGACTTCTGATCTGTTTAGGAGTGCTGGCATGGTATTGGGTGAGGTCGGCACCGAACAAAGCCTGAATAAGTTCATACGCCTGAACCCATTCTCATAGAAATCTTATTTGTGGAAAACCTGAATAGAAAGTTGCTCCTTACGGGACGCATGCCAGCTATTATATTTTTTCTACAAAGATTAAGTCCTATTTGAAGTGTTCGAGTGTTTAGTCAATCCAATCTTGCGATACTCAGTGTTAATTGCTCCACGCACTTTGTGCGTTCTCCACCGACAGTCACCGCTACCTGTTTCTGAGCCGGACGCACATGCACACGTTGATTACCATCACATGTTCCGAGCAGCCACCAAATGAGTCCAAACACTAAAATGGTCGAAAGGCAGCCACCACCTATTTTTGAAGCTCCCCAGCCTGCGAGTAATCCTTTGAATAAGCCGTTCATTAGTTTAAAATTTATGGTTAAAAGAAAATTGTTTGGGTCCCGCATATAAATTATCGTGCCACGCTGGATGCATTGGAAGCAATGATCGGCGGTCATTGGAAAATTTGAACCAGAGGAGGCTGGAGTGTGTTAAAAATAAAACAGGCCAGAACTAACCTGCCCTACTTCATCGTCTTGCTTTTTAAGAATCTCTACCGCAGCGTCAGCCTCACCACTGTAAATGAATACGGCGCCAGGGTCAGATTCAGTTTCGTCCCTTTTACGGTAATGGCCTCCTCTTTTGGTGCGATCGCCATTGGATCGATTAATGAATTCACTCCATCAAGCTGATCGTTTTTCAAGACGGTTATTTTTCCGGAAGGATTCAACTTGGATATACCTTTTATATCAACATCGGTAGTCTTATCCGCTGAGGAGAAGTTGACAATTTTCAGAATAACTTCTTTGGTTACCTTGTCAAGGGCAGCCGAGGCAAACAATCCATTCTGTCCGGTAACAGGCGCGCTGCCCTGAAGAATTGGTAAAACCTGTGAACCTCTGTTGTTCGCGTATAACTTCTGCACATAATAATTTGGTGTGCCGTAGGATTTCAGATTATCAAACCAGATGAGATCAGGTGTCCTTTGCCATCCTTCCGCGTGTGCAAAGAGAGGCGCATAGGAGCACATTGTCACAACGTCGGCGTTGCGCTCAAGGCCGGTCATAAAAGCGGCCTCCGCCAATGCACAATCCCAATTGTTCTTGTTGTCTGGACTGCCAGTAGCTATACTTTGTGCTGCGTATTCACCAGCAAATATTTTTGGTCCTTTGCGGTCATAATTATCATAGCGTGTAGCGTGTTTCAGGAACCACTCTGGTTTATTATAATAATGTTCGTCAATGATTTCCGCATTCAATGCCCTTAACTCTTTATCTGCATAATCAAATAATTCACCTTCCGGGAATGGTCCATTGCTTGTTACGATCCTGATTTTTGGATACTTTCCCTTTATTGCTTTAACAAAAGCTGTATAGCGCTCAATATATTGAGGTCCCCATTGTTCATTTCCAACACCGATAAGTTTAAGATTGAATGGCAACGGATGTCCCATGACGTTGCGAACCTTACCCCAGTCAGTGCTGACATCTCCATTGGCAAATTCTATTAGGTCCAGCGCGTCCTGAATGTAGGGATCCATCTGATCCATTGGAACAACTTCAGCAGTGTTGAATTGACAAGCCATTCCGCAACTCAGGATAGGCAAAGGTTCGGCTCCAATATCCTCCGCCAATTGGAAATATTCAAAGAACCCCAAACCAAATGTTTGAAAATAATCCGGAGTAAGACGATGTGTGAATTCAGTATTCCACCGGTTAATAATCATTTCACGATCCTCAATATTGCCGATTGTTTTTTTCCATTGGTATCGGGTGGCGAGTTCACGTCCTTCCACGATGCAGCCTCCAGGAAATCTTAAAAAACCTGGTTTCATATCTGCGAGTAATTGGACAAGATCACCTCGCAATCCATTTGGACGATTTCGCCATGTGTCACCGGGAAACATCGAGATCATATCAAGGTCAATGACTCCTTTGCCTTCAAACCAAATATTTAATTTACCTTTTGCATCCGTGCCCTCGGAAGTCAATATGGCAGTATATTTTTTCCATTCGGTTCCTGATGGTGCCAGCGTAGCTTCTCCCAATACAGTTCCAGCTTCATTCACCAACTCAACGTGAATTTTTGTGGCGTTGCCGGAATGCTGACTGGCGAAAAGGGAAAAATTGTAGGTCATTCCTTTTTTGATCCCCATTCCACGGAATCCCTCATTCGTAAGACCATAACCTTTATCTGCGTTTACTGTAATTCGCGCAAAGCGTGGATTCAATTTATCTTCCTCTCCCCTGTTGATCACCAGCGCCTGACCCGACTCCTTATTCAGAGAGAACTTGTCACTTTTTTGTTCTTTCCAACCCATCAAGGGAGTGTCAAATTCAAAAGATCTGTTTTTGATGAGCTCCGCATACAGTCCGCCGTCAGCACCAAAGTTGATATCCTCAAAGAAGATACCCCACATAGTTGATTGTATCTCCGCTTTTGGTTTACTGACATCCACCGTTAGCGACTGGGAGAGACTGGCTGTGTATAAGAAGACGCAGATCAGGAACGTGAGATGATGTTTTTTCATATGCCACTGTTTCTAGATTCCGAGGTTATCATGTAATATCAGGTAAAGAAGTAAAATATAAATTTATTTTTTCTCGGGATGTAACACTAAGCCCGTAATCAGCACCCAACAAACATCACATACTATCTGTCACATAGACAACTTGATCAATATGGAATGCCGGAGTATCATCTAATAATTTTATTTCAGTTCAAGGACTACCACAGAGAACGGTGGAATTTCAACCTTTAACTGACCTTTTGTATTCTTGATCCCTTTGAAATCTACAGGCGCAACCTTATTGGGCTGTTCAAATGTATTATGATCCTGGACCTTTGATGAGGTCAGAATAGTTCCAGTAATACTTTTGAATTCGCTTCCGCGAATATTCAGGTCTACGGAGCGGCTGTTTTTCGAATCGATATTAACGATGGATAAGTGTACAACACCACTGCTATTTTTTGAAGCGGATAGAGAAATAGCCGGAAGCTTTTCATTCTCAAATGTGTAGGATGCACTTGTAAAGTCAACTGGCAAAAGTGTAGCATCCTGATGAACGTTATACATCTTCATCACATGATACGTTGGCGTCAAAAGCATTTTTTCTTCATTCGTAAGGATAACTGCCTGCAGCACGTTTATGGTTTGAGCAATGTTTGCCATTCTTACGCGATCAGCATGATTGTTGAAGATATTGAGCGAAGTGCCAGCAATCATAGCATCACGCATGGTATTCTGCTGATATAGAAATCCCGGATTTGTTCCATTCTCAACATTGTACCAACCTCCCCACTCATCCACCATAAGTCCTACTTTTTTTTCAGGATCGTATTTATCCATGATGGTAGAGTGACGTGTTACAAGCTCATCCATCTTCAGTGCCGTTTTCATCGTTGCAAAATATTGCGACTCATTAAAATCTGTTGCCGAGCCCTTTTCTTCCCACTTTACAAATGAGTACGAATGCAAGGCCACACCCTCAACAAGATTCTTAGGAATGTCTCTCATCAAAACCTCGGTCCAGTGGTAGTCGGCAACATTTGCCCCAGAGGCAATCCTGTAAAGACCTTCACCATTAGTCCAATCCGTCATAAATGTTGCGTACTGCTTGTAAATATTCGCATAATATTCAGCAGTCATATTACCACCGCAACCCCAAGCCTCATTTCCTACTCCCCAGTATTTTACTTTCCATGCCTTTTCTCTTCCATTTTTTCTCCTCCAGTCAGCCATGGGACTCGCCCCATCGTGACTTACATATTGTACCCAATCAGTTAACTCTGCAACAGTTCCGCTGCCCACATTTGCAGCCATGTATGGCTCAGCGCCAATTTGTTCACACAAGTTTAAGAAGTCATGAGTTCCAAAACTGTTGTCTTCTGTCACACCGCCCCACCATTTATTCACAATCGTTGGCCTGCTTGCTTTTGGACCCACGCCATCTTTCCAGTGGTAGGTATCAGCAAAACATCCGCCAGGCCATCTCAAATTCGGAATCTTCATTTCTTTTAGTGCCTGAATCACATCATTTCGTATTCCGGCCGTGTTAGGTATCAACTTATTATTCTCACCTACATAGAATCCACCATAGATACATCGACCGAGGTGCTCAGAGAAATGTCCATAAATATGTTTACTGATCTTATGTTTGCCCTGGTCTGTGTTAATCATCACCTTTGTTTCAGTGCTCTGACTAAGGGCAGAGTAATGGTTAACCGATACCAGCAAAGTTAGGATGAGTATTGACGTAAATTTTTTCATTGGTCTTATAGTATGATTAGGAATTGCTTGAAATAATAAACGTATTATTTACATTTATTAAATGTAGAAAAATTCCAAGCAACTACAAATGCAATTTTTACATTCATTTTTTTAGACACCACAACTCATTGCGAACTGACTCGTCTATGGCCGTTTCTGAGATCGTCATGACCTTCTTTCTATGAGACTCGGATTTTACTCACCATTCCGATTACGCTTGCATTGAAAACCATAGCGTTCAATGCAGGTGATCATGTATCTTTATAGATATGTGGATCTGCCCCTTTTGCCATCAAAAATTTGTCAACAAAAATCAATCGCATTCATGTGGTGACACCTTCCTCGATGATTTTCTCAACAACAAGTCTGACCTTACAATTTTTCTATTCTGGCATTTCGTAGAATCGTTTCAGCAAATTGGAAAGGTGACAGTACACCCAACAAAATCCATGATAGGTTTCGCCGCCAAAACAAGAATTGCGTATGTAATTCGGCTTGGCAGGAATTTCGTTGATGTAGTTTTCCCATTAAAGAAACCGTATCCCGACAATTTATGCTTTACTAAAATTGCCCAGGTTCCTGGCATCCAGCAATTCAACCACCACCTGCGCCTTCAGCAGCCCGAGGATCTCAACGCAGAGGTGAAAAAATTCATGAAGCTCGCTTATAAAGAAGGCAGTTAAATATCTCCTTCATTTCCAAAAAACTCTTTTAATCGTGTTTTTTTGCGTTTGGAATTCCTTATTTTGAAAGCATGAAGAAAATAATCCTTTTGCTTCTGGTGCTGATCCCCCCAGCAGTATTCGCACAATTCAACGACTCCATCACACATTTTATACATTACGGCTCTGCAGGCACTTTTAATAAAACCAACGATGCAAACTCATTTGTTCTAAACAACAACTTTAAGTTCTCAATTGAAAAAAAGACTATTTCCTTTCATACCATAGACACCTGGATTTACGGCGAACAATCAGGTGTTCTGATCAATAATGATTTTTCGGCCGTGTTCGACTGCGATGTCCTTAAAAACCAACAGCAGGTCTATTATTGGGCAATAGCAACGTTTGACAAGAGCTTCTCACTTAAAATCAATCACAGGGCTCAGGCTGGGGCAGGTTTGGGTTTGCATCTTGTCAGGAAGGATCATGTATCAGTTATTGTCAGCGATGGTCTCATTTATGAAGTTGCTGATCTTACTGATGCAGAACTCGGACAGCGGAAGTATGATGTATGGCGAAACTCGCTTCGTGTTAAATACAAATGGTTGATCCATAATATCGTAAACCTTGACGGATTTGGTTTCCTACAACCATCGCTCTCATCCGGAGATGATACCATTATAAAATCAACCACTACCCTTTCATTGAAATTAAATAAATGGTTTAGCCTTACATCCTCCCTTACCTACAATAAAGTTACTGTCACAAATCGGGAAAACCTGCTGATGACCTATGGGTTGGTGATGGAGAAGTATTTTTAAGGCGATCTTGCCATTTTTAATGCGGTCTGTCCAGAGCTCAGTTTAAAATCCTTATATTTAATAAACCTCAAATTTAAAAACTTATGAAAAAAACATCCCAATGGGGACTGATTGCCGCGCTTGCAGCGATCATGTCAATTTCGTTTTCGTTCCGAACTACTGACGACATGCCTTCAGCGAAAACCGACGCTATGATAAAGGAATGGGAACGAGCGAAAACGTATACCAAAGCCTATCTCGACGTAGCCACGGAAGCCGCTTACGGAGCGAAGCCGACACCAGAAATGCGCTCATTCGGCGGCCAAATGCTCCACCTTGCGGAAGTGAATTATGCTTTTGGCGCAACACTAGGCAAAGCATCTCCCTACAAATTTGGTGATCTTGAAAAAGGATCACTCAAAACAAAAGCAGAGATCAGCAAAGCAGTGCTGGACAGTTACGACTTTATGATTGCAGCAATTAAAGGAGCAGATGATGCCAAACTCGCCTCCACTGTAAAAATGTTTAACATGGATATGACGATTGAAACCGCCCTAAACAAAGCCTTTGAACATCAGACGCATCATCGCGGACAAACAACTGTGTATCTAAGGCTGAGTGGCTTAACTCCGCCGCAGGAAATGCTTTTTTAAGTAGCAAAGAATTATTTCAAATTTAAAAAGGGTGATCTGACTGATCACCTTTTTTGTGAATGACCGAAACTATATCCGGCAACGAATGCCAATGCCAGGTTCATGTCGCTGGCTTTGGAAGCATAGTATAGTTTAAGTTCGGAACTTAGCGACCACCGGTCGTTGAATTTTTTCTTGTAACCCAGAGTATTGGTAAAATCAGCCAGGGACAGGACACTGGCATCATAATCGCCATCAGCTTTTGTGGATATATCATTGATGAGCAGCGATCTGCCTATTCCGAAGTTGTAGTAAAAACTCCTTGCGAACTTAATACCCACGACGAGCTGAAAAGGAATAGCGCTATTTCTGATGCTGGTTTTAGCAGGACCATTAAAATTGATCGAATAAAGGCGGTAATAACCGGCTTCGAATCCTAGCATCAACAGGTGTTCGGGCTCCCACATGAACCTCGCGACAAAAGAATAATTCACCTCGTTCACTTGACTATTAAACTTGACAAGATTGTTGAAGTAATAATTCGGCCCTATTCCGCCATAAACTGCAAACCGATGCCGCTTGGGAACTGCATCCTGCCCCCAGGCTGAGGAGCACCAAAAGCAAAACAGGACTACGCAAAACACTTTGCTCATAATAATCCAGGTGATGTTGATACAATTTTTCATCAGAACATGGTGTAGAAATCATACACAACGTACGCAGGATAATCCGTTATAAAACCGTCAAACTTTCCATTCTGAAGATAATTCTTAATAATATTCTTATCATTAAGAGTCCAGCTGATAACTTTTACTCCAATTTTGTGGGCTTCTTCAACATCCGACAAGATCAATCCTTCGGAATACCGTGGACCGAAAAAAGAAGAATTATTTTCTTTAACATCACTTAGGCTCAGCTCACATAATGTTGGAAGGGGTGAGGCTCCTGAAGAATACGATGGTTGCTTTTTAAATTCAGCAATCACATCCGTTGAAGGCAGTCCCGCAAAAATAGTTACCGTTCTGTTTTGCGCTGCTGCTCGTGCGTAGGCATTTCTCACTACGGGCTCCAGGTATTTAAATACATCAGGGTTGCCTTTTATGTCCAGCCAGACATATTTAAGATAAGTTTCATCTATAACTGTATTCAGAACTTCCTCTACGGTAGGAATTTTCTGTCCATCGATCAGGTCAACATAGTCACGAATGAAATTGAATTTGTATTGGTCGTAGTCACCTGCCAGTGGGCCTTTTACTGTAAGGCGGATATTGATCGATGGATCATGCACACAGATGGGCACATTGTCTTTCGTAAGACGGATGTCATATTCTATTCCGGTAACTCCGTAGTCCGAAGCATACTTTGCCGCGTAGATCGAATTTTCGGCGTAGGGTGGATTAGCTGTGGTTGAAATTCCATGATGACCGAAAATAATGAACTCGTTATTCTTTGCATAGGTCGAAAAATCCCTCGAGAACTGCAGCTCAAGGTCGCGGGCTTCGCCACCATTGATGTTAGTGAATTTACCCTTCAGTTTCAGGTTCGTCAGTGTACCATTCTGCAAAAACATTGCTGCCCCATCGGCTGCCGAGATAGAAAAGTTTACCAATCCTTGTGTCGCGTCTTCCGTGACCCGCCAAAAGCCTGAAAATTGAATAGAACCATCAACCGCGTTTAACCCATACTTCATAATAAGCGAGGTGCCATTAGCATTGGAAAAGAATGAAAGCTTATGGCGTGACACCTTACAGACAAATTCCGAACCCAATCCAGCGCTTCCACCGCTCAACTTATAGATTGCCTCCATTTTTTTCATGGTTGGCTGAAGGATGATCATTGTGTTAGCGAGGTTTGAATCCGTGTTTACCGGTGGCAATAAAATTTCATTTTGCGAGCACGCTGAAACAATTATCAACAAGACAATAAGAAAATGCTGCAGCTTCATTGATCTTCTATTATTTACCCAACTTTAATCCAATCTGAAATTCCGGCACGAGATAGCGATACTTATTCACTGGAAACGTGGGCCATGCAAGAATATGATATCGGACAACATTCAATTTCACACCAAAAGACATGAGTCTGTTCTTCCAGAGGCGTTGCTCTAACGCTGTTGTAATACTGAAGCCATTTTCTCCGCCATTTGTAAACGATATCGTATTCCCCCCTTCTGAAAGATATAGCGCCTGAGTATAATATAAATCACCACGGATCGTAAGAACTGACTTGTCGAAACTGTAACCAACCGTTACAGAAGGCTGCTGCTCCCAACCTGTCAGCACGGTATTAAAACCAAATTCTTTCAACACACCCAGATTAAATGCCCATTGATAACCCACTCCTATGTGAAAATTATTAAAAGAACGATTCCAGTATGGACCCAACGCAAACCGGTTTGACACAATAAGAGTAGACGCTGATAGCTGCAGGTTAAATCCTTTTGGCAAGGTATATTTTCCTGTATAGTTAAACATCGGAGCCTGAATGTTATCAAGCGACCAGTCTTTCGGCACCACCACGTATTGAATAGCGAAGGCATGAGAATATCGCCCTTTTGGAAGAGGCTGAGGTAATATGAAACTTGTATTCTTGATGTGAAACCTGTCTTTCTGTGAAGGAACTGTCTGAGCGAAACCAGTTGTGTTACCTGCCAGTAAAGTGAATAGAAATATCCCAGCAGACACAAGGATGAAATTAGATTTAGTCGGTCTTTGGCCTTCAGCAAACAATTAAGGGGGGGAATAATTGAGTTAAAAGTAAACATTTGTTTGCGAATTCCTACGGATAGAACTGTCCTTCCGGTCTAATAGCCTTGACCAAAAAAAAGCCTTCGCCACATGAAAATCGCATGATGTGGCGTTGATTAACAGCATCAATCCCAACTGCAGATGCCATGACTGCGAGCAATACGAGAACCATAATCCAATATATACTACATGGTTCGGATTTCTGGTTCTCGCAATCGCACTTTTCTAAAATGCGTGAATAGTGTAACATTTAGCCCAAGTTTTTGCTAGCCATATTTTATTTACCTGGCCTAGTTTTATGCGAAACCAGATAATTCCACGACCTTCGTCCGGAACTCAAACAGGTTCTGACCTGATCAAAATAACCAATGGATAACAAGATAGCAGCCCTTCAAAGTGAAGAAATTGAAAAGCGGGCGGCTGAATTAATTATAGCCAACAAGGAACTTGTCTTTCAAAACAAAGAAAAAGAAAAAAGGGCTGCTGAGCTGATCGTTGCCAATGAAGAGCTTGTCTTTCAAAATCAGGAAAAAGAAAAACGTGCCGCCGAATTAATCATCGCCAATAAGGAGCTTGCCTTTCAAAATGAGGAGAAAGGAAAGCGCGCAGCTGAATTAACCGTTGCCAACAAAGAACTGGCATTTCAAAATGAAGAGAAAGGAAAACGTGCAGCGGAGCTAATCGTGGCGAATAATGAACTTGCTTTTCAGAATGAAGAAAAAGGAAAACGTGCCACGGAATTGACCATCGCAAATAAAGAACTGGCGTTTCAAAATGAGGAAAAAGGAAAACGTGCTGCCGAATTAACCATCGCCAATAAAGAGCTGGCCTTTCAAAATCAGGAGAAAGAAAAAAGAGCTATTGAACTTATCAGGGCCAACAAGGAGCTTAAGAAAGCCGAAGATGATATTCGTCACCTGAATGAGGAACTAGAACAAAAGGTAATTCAGCGCACATCGCAGTTGGAATCTGCCAACAAAGAACTTGAATCCTTTTCGTATTCGGTGGCCCACGATTTGCGTACACCGCTTCGGGCCATTCACGGCTACGCAAGAATACTCAAAGTAGACTATGGAAATCTCCTTGACAATGAAGGTAACAGGGTAATCAACAATGTGATGGACTATTCCATGAAAATGGGACAGCTCATTGATGGCCTGCTCACATTCTCCCGCCTGGGTCGTAAGGAATTGGTGAAAGTGAATATGCCAATGCGCGATATCGTGACGAGCCTTTGCAATGAAATAAAAAGTGATTCAACAACCAGCCATGTTGAATTTGTTATGAATGAATTGCTTCCGGCCCAGGGAGACAGCCTTACTATCAAACAGGTTTGGGCAAACTTAATTTCAAATGCCGTAAAATATTCCATGCAACGGGAGAAACCGGTTATTGAAATCGGATCAAAGGTCAATGGAAACGTAATCGACTACTACATCAAAGACAATGGTGTCGGTTTCGATATGTCATATGCCATTAAACTGTTTGGGGTATTTGAACGACTGCATTCGGACGAAGAATTTGAAGGAGCTGGTGTAGGTCTTGCGATCGTCCACCGAATAATATCCAAACATGGTGGTCGAGTGTGGGCCGAAGGCAAAGTAAACGAAGGAGCAAGTTTTTATTTTTCATTACCTCAAAATATATAATCACATGACACAAGAAGTTGAAGTCCTGCTAATTGAAGATAGCGCAAGCGATGCAGAAATGATAATCCGTGCTTTAAAGAAAGGCAACCTGGCAAATCGCGTTTTACATGTTAAAGATGGAAACGAAGCATTGATTTTCCTCTTCGGTCAGGGCAAATACGAAGGACGGCAAACCAAGGATGTTCCAAAAGTAATCCTAATTGATTTGAAAATGCCCAAAGTCAACGGCAAAGAGTGCCTTATGAGAATCAAAGCTGATGAGAGAACAAGGAAGGTACCTGTGGTTGTGTTTAGTTCTTCCAAAGAAGATTCAGACATTGACGAGTGCTATGATCTTGGAGCAAATGGGTATGTAGTAAAGCCCGTCTCGTCCGATGAATTTGAAAAAGCAGTGACCGGGCTTGGCACCTATTGGCTGGTGACCAATGAAGTAAGATAAGCTCAATTTGGTTTCCTTTTGACAAGCAGATTATCGCCAGTCCCGGATAACATGTGATCAGTTGTTTCTTTGTTTGCGGACAGATTGTCGTCCATAGGTGATGCGTTTATCCGAAATAACCCACACCATGTGACATCAATCCTGCCAACAAAGGAATTATGAAGAGCAAAAGTAATTCTAATCGTAACATCAAAAAGACCGAGGCAGGAACCTCAATGACCTCGTCCAAGTTGCCCTTGCGGTTCCGAATGAAGAACATCGTTGGCCAGATTGAAACAATTCCAATCAGTGCAAACAGCGTAATCTTCAAATGAAAGATCCAATTTTTTGAATAGAAATAGGTTGGCTTTCCTACACCTCCAAGCCACAGAGTAAGACCCGCCGTGAGCAGTGTCACAGCTGCAATTCCGTATACTGCATCGATCGCGGCAATGCGGCCGATCTCCTTGCGGTTCAATGTTTTTTTAAGAAGTAAATGCTCTGAAACCAGTGCCCCGACGATAGCGAAAATGCTAATAAAATGAATGTAACGAAGTACTATTTCGAATGTCATAATCGGTTGCGTTAACTCGTACAAAAATATAAACTTTACCAGATCACGTTTGTGGTGTTTCCATCGATATCTTCCAGGCTGATTGTTTTATAACGCCAATTCGATTCAACCACTATAATGTGTCAAATAATCCCATCGCAGCACTATCTCTTCTCCGCTGGCTGAAGAATCCAATTCTTTAACTTTTAAGAAATAAATAGAATAAAAAGTCTGATCAGGGTTAGATTCAACGGGTTTCCAAACAGGAATACACTCCATCAAATGGTAAAGACCATCGCGCGGATCAAAAACAATGATGGGATTGAAGTTGTCCTCGTCGACCGCACCAAAAAAAAGGAACACCGGGAAATCAAAAAGTCCTGTATCACGCAATTGAGGCATCAGATTCACATCAAAAAACTCATTCTTTAAAATATGGCTTTCGAAGCCATTCTTCGCGACTATTGTGTGAACGTGTGCAAGCCTATCATGCATTACCTGAACAAGAATATTTTGGTTCGAGAATTTTTCGAGAGACAACCACACCTCTTGTACTACTGAAAAGAATTGTAAGGTTGACCGCCCGATCGTAAGCTTATAGTCGAAGTAAGGATTACCAGGAACAAAATATCCAGGATAGAAATAGTGCAGCTTCACGTTCTTGCAATACTGAATTTTCAAATAAATGAGGTATTTACCGAGGCTATATTTTTTATAGGCCGGATCATAAAAGGAAGTGATTCCTTGAGCACTTGTCCCGCCAATGTCAAAAAAACCACAGGCTATTAATTTATCACCGTCGCGAACAGTTACTTCATACGTGGTGTAAATGGAGTTCAACTCCGCTGTTCCGGAAAGCAGCAGATGCTCAAGTGATGAGCTTGCCTGAAACGGAACCGACTCCTTATATACAGCATACAGGTCTTCCTTCTCGTGTGTGAGTGTTGCGGGATTTATCGTTACTCGAAATCCGGCGTTTTTTTTGAATAATTTTATCTGGGTATTGTCAGCTTCATACTCGTCCAGTTTCATCCTAAGCCAGATGGTGCTGAATATTTCATTCCTGACACGAAGAAAATTTGTAGTAAATATTGTCTGCCCCATCCTAAACCAACCCTTCGAGAGATACGCATCAAGATCGGCGTGTGGTAGAACCTGCGGGATATGTACTTGGGCAAACATGGGGTGATTAGATCAATGAACTCTTCTCCCCCACCCACACCACTCTTAACTCATGCATCGCCCGTGTGCAGGCAATATACAGCAGACTCTTATCCACGTTTGTGTGGAAATTAGTTGCTGATACATCTACTACTATGACTTCGTCAAATTCAAGTCCTTTTGCCAGCTGGACGCTAGTTATGATCACCGTTCCTTTATACGTGGTGTTTTCTGCTGTTAACAAATGAGCCCCGGTAGAGTTTATGTTACGGTGCAATGCTTCAGCTTGTCGCGGTATCTTACAGATGATCCCTAACGATTGATAACCTGAGCTTTTAAACTTTTCGATGCGATGAATGATCTCTTGTGTTTCTTCCTGATGATTGCTGAATCCTGTCAAGACGGGTTCAGACCCATGCCGCTCCATCGGGATGATGTCCGGATTTTTTGAAATGCGCTGCGTGAAAGCAGTGATCTCCCAAGTAGAGCGATAACTTCGAAAGAGCTTGATAATATCAGCCTGAGGGAAAATTCTCTCAATAGTTTCCGCAGAAGAAGCACTGTAAGAATTTACAGTTTGACTGACATCCCCCAGGATTGTCTTTTTACATCGGAATATCCTCGACAGTACCGAATACTGTACAGGCGTATAATCCTGCATTTCATCCACCAGAAGATGCTTTACATCCTGGTGTGACTGCAAATGCGCTGCACCCTCCAGGCGGATCTTATAATAGATGAATGGAAACACGTCAGCATATTCAAGTTTGTTTCCATGAGGGGTCACGAGCAATTCCTTCTTTCCGATCCATACATAAAAATCTCTGTACAATTCCCACACCTGACTGAACCTAAACATGCGTGGAACAGCCTGCCATACCTGGTTCTTTTCATGACCCGTCAGTTTGCGCTGAACCATGCTTCTCAGTTCTTCATGAACATCTTTTATCACATGAGAAAATCGTTTCAACATGGGCACCTGGTGGTATTTTCTGAATCTCTTTTCAATAAATTCTGCGGAAATCGTTTTACCTCCGATTTTTAGATCAATGGCCGCAAAATATTTGTTTTCAATATATAACAAATGCTTGTTCATGTTGCTGAGAAATTCAAAGGTTGATTTGAATTGAATTCGCTCAACAAATTTCTCATCAGGTTTTTCCAGTAGCATCGTGACTTGCTGGGAGAACGTCTGGAATTCATATTTATACTCCAGTAGCTCGTCGACCAGATCCTCCATTCCGGTTTCTGGAATGTGTTCTTCTCCAAGCTCTGGTAACACGTTGGATATGTAATCAGCAAACACCTTATTAGGAGAAATTATCAGAATATCTTTGGCAGAGATCGTGTCTCTATATCGATATAATAAAAAAGCGATACGGTGCAATGCGATGGACGTCTTGCCAGATCCAGCCACTCCCTGGATGATCATCACCGAGGCGGTTTCATTTCTGATGACCTTATTCTGATCGCGCTGGATTGTTGCGACAATATTTTTCATCCTCTCATCCGCAGACCTGCTTAGTTCCTTCTGTAAAATATCGTCCTGGATGTTTACAGAGTTTTCGATCATAAACTCCATGCGACTGTCGCGTATCTTGTATTGTCGCTTGAGCTCAATCGTTCCGTCTATTGTTCCTGAAGGCGTTGAGTAGGATGCAGGGCCAAGTTCAAAATCATAGAACATGGAAGAGATAGGCGCACGCCAGTCGTAAATGACGTTGGTTTTTGTTTCATCATCGGAAAAAGTTCCGATTCCTAAGTACACGACGGTGCGCTCATCTCTCGCCGTAAAGTCAATGCGCCCAAAATATGGCGACTGAATAAGTTTTTGAATCTTTTTCCTTCTGGCGACTGCCGTTTCACCCGTGAAGGCCATGCGATTGATCGATTGTCCGGCAGCCACCATGTCGGCTTCGTCCATCCCCGATTGGTGCTCGTAGATATATTCCTTGTTCTCTCTGAGCTCTGCAGAGTATTGCTTTACGATGTCGTCAATGCGGATTATTGCCAGCGCCAGCTTTTCCTCGATCTGTTCGAGCCAAGCGCGTTCATCTTGTTCAGTTTCGTTCATCATTCCAGTGCAAAATTACAGAAACCGTGAATGAATTAGGATTTTTGTTCATGGTGGCGAGATTCAAGGCGAGTTTATCACCGATTGAGCATCGTGGACGCAACGGACACAAGGATTTCATTATAATTGCAATCAAAACATTTAGTGTTCCAATAAAGACATGAGTCCGGGTCAAAACATTGCAAAATCCCGTCCTCATTGTGGCAGAAATGAAAGACCCTTTTAATAAACTGATACATCTTTACTAAATTTCCTTATTGTCATGATTGTAAAAAAATTACTGGCCAGATTTATTAACGATAAGGTGTTGCAGAATGCGGAGCATTGTTACATCGCAACCGCTTCCATCTCCGAAGATGGGTTTGATTTGTTCATGAGCAGGCTTTCAAAAAAATGTCATGTTGATATTGTAACCGGGCTTGATCTGCCAACCGATCCCATAGTTCTTTGGAAGATCTTGCAGCAAAATAACGATCGCGTCACATTGCGGATTTATATGCGAAATCATTTTCACCCCGCAGCTTATATTTTTGATATGCCGTTTAGAAAAAGGCTTGCATTCATTGGCTCATCTGACTTTACACTAAGCGGCTTCAAAGACAATGAGGAATTATCGTATCAGATCGATACAGAAAAAGCAGTAGAGGAAGTAAAGTCATGGTTTACAGGATACTTCGAAGACTCGATAGATTTAACAGACAAGGTAATCAAGGAGTATGAAGTGATTTTCCAATCGATCAAAGAGCGTGAAAATATATCACACAATGAGAAGAGGAAATTTGCTGAGAGAATTATGGCAGGCGATCATCCATGAGTCACACGAAAATGTACAATTGTTAAGTTCAGTTTTTATCAGCTTCCCCGGCCTCAATTGCGCTCATTACCGATCGGATTACGGTGTCGAGGTTTTGTGCTGACTCCTCAAGGTGTTTTACGACAACCTTATCCTCTTCTTTCAAGTTCATTCTGTTAAATAGGTCGACCAACCCTAAAATGCTGGCAAGAGGTGCGCGTAATTTGTGTGCCGTGATAAAAGCGTATTCCTCAAGCGATTGATTTTTTCGCTCCAGATCCTGCGTTCTTTGTTTCACGATGAGTTCTAAATTCTCGTTTATTGTTTTGATCTCACTCGCTTGCGCTTCAATCTCGGCGTTTTGCGCCTTCAGCATACGATGATTCCGCAATTGATTTCTGTAGAGCGCCAGAATTACTATTAATAGAAGAGAGAAAATTATAATTATCAGAATCAAAAAATTCTGCCGGATGCCTTTTTCCTTGATCTGAAATTCCTGAAGTAGTATCTCACGTTGTTGAATTTCCTTTTCCTTATTCAGCAGGATTACTTCATTCTCGCTGGTAATCGTCTTAAGGAAATTATAAAAATCAAGTCCGATATACCGCGAAACGATAGCCTCGTTGCTGGCTTTAAACATCCGGCTTTTGAAGTAAGCATTGATAGGCACTACCCAGTCGCTATTCTTCGGAAAGCCTATCCCATGTCCATCCTTTATCTTGGTGAAGTAGTTTTGCCTTTTGATATTTGCGATGGCACTGCTCATATTCATCAGATAAACCGGAAGACTAAGATATCCAAACGCCTTCTTTCGATTTTTTATCGCATGAAGAAATCCGAAGCTATTGATGACAAATTCCATCTTAAATGACACCCCTTCAGCCTCGGCTAAATTGGAAATATCTATTTCCATCATTGTCCCAGGTATCGTGATGGCCGTA
Source organism: Cytophagales bacterium (assembly GCA_038229375.1). GTDB lineage: Bacteria > Bacteroidota > Bacteroidia > Cytophagales > Cyclobacteriaceae > ELB16-189. The sequence continues at coordinate 315,399 of JBBRON010000002.1, forward strand.
GCGCGCGAAAAGTATTTTCTAAAATCCTCTCTGGTCGACACCAAAGGTATATCGTCGGTGGAAACCAGGACTGCTACGTCAGCCATGTAGGAAGGGCTGAGGTTTATTATCTTGCGGCGACTGGCGGTACTAGAAAATCCTCCCGCGCTGAAAATTCCGCCCTTCGGTTCACCTTTTATTTTATCAAAAACCTCCTCGAAACTCTTCAATTGCTCCCATCGAATCCGGAGATCAATTTTATATACATCATGCACATAATTCCTGAATCCCTCCATAACCTCAAATTCGATTCCCTTCAAATTTCCAGTTCCTTCATCTTGATAAATAAATGGACTGTTGTCAAACCAAAAAACGGTTATGGTGCCGGTTTTTGATTTCTTAATGGCTTCCCACCCAGGATTTAGTTGCTTATCGCCCTGTGAATGCGCTACAAGCGCTGAAATCAATAAAAAGAGCGAAATGCAAATTTTCATCGATCTAAAATTATCGAATATCACACTATAACCAATTTTAGAAATGGCGCGAGCAGAGTTTCCATATTTTAAAAAATTATAGTTGACTGACTTCTTTTAATGGTAAGCTCCTTGCAACACAACCGTCGCAGAAGTCATCACCAGGTGTGTTAACACATTTTTTTTGGAATAGGCCTTATCCTATTGAGTCTTGCATAAATCCAAAATCGAATTTTTAAACCTGTGATCATTTCTCAGGATTTCAAAAAACTGATCCAAATAGCCATGCATGTCTTTCAAATCAGGCTTACCGAAGAAAACTGAGTACTCATCAATGCTGGCTTGAATAGCTTGTTCCTTTCCCAAAAACTCTTTTCTGATGTCTTCCATCGCTGATTGGGATTTGCAATAGCCACCATAAACCCGATCGCGCGGATTGCCAGTGCCCAGTGTTGGGGCATTCTGGTGAGCATAGCCGGCATTTACAAATCCAGACATATCAAAGTCGTAGGATAACGGGACATACTTACTATCGACGTACAACGTATTGCTGTTGTGCTGACGGAAAGCGGACCAATCGGCGTTACCGATCATATATTGAAAGAAATCGTTCCGAATCGCCTGCTTCTCGTCAAATGCTGTCGGACTAATTTTCGATTCTATCACCTTGCCCTGGCTGCGTTTGGCCACCATGGAATTATCCTCCACAAAAAAAGAGAGGATATTATAAACATGAGGATTCTTGCGGGATACCTCGGTAAGCTCAAGGTTTGCTAGTCGCGTTCTGAAATAGTACGGAGACACTAGTTGATAAAGTTGATAACAAATATATTCCTTCCTTACAAGGCTATTGTTATCGGACGTTGTCAAGCATGGTATCACAAGCTTGAGAGCCTTATTGCCTTCAAAAAGAGTGGACGCCACTTCCTTCTTACTGAATTTCAGCTTCAAAGGTGGAAAAAAACAATTTTTCAACCTGTAGTTCCCCCTTACTCTGACTTGAGCCGGCACGGCTATCCACTGATCAGGGCTTTTCGCATATTCCAATTTTGCCGTTACAAATGTGGAATCGTTTGAATTCTTTTTTATCGATTTGATCGATCCATTTATGCGAAGGTCAATGGCATCCTTTGATTGAAAAAGCGGGACATCCTGACCAAAAGTGCAAATGCAAATGTTTGCAAGAACTATCATTAAAACAAAACCTCTCTTCATGGCATGAAAATTTTGTACTTCTTCAATATACGAACTTTCCTAACGCTGATTCATAAACATAATGTTGTGGGCCGTTTTTATTTCCGCCCTCTAAAATATTTTATCTGTTCCAATCTCGTCTTTGCTTGATCTTCTGATTTTACATTACTGTCAAACATTTCTACGAATTCAAAGTTTTCAAATTTGGTACCACCAGCATTTTCTCCGGTTGATAGCAAGTTGTATTCTCCACATTGACTACACAGTCCAATAATCCAATGATTCTGAACTCCGTCTATTGCTGCAGTAATCTTGATATTCAAACTCAATTTACATTTTGAACATTCAAATGATTTCGTCTCAATAATAACTTCCTTCTTTTTAGTCACTCCGATAAGTGTGCCGAGGACCTTACCGTAAAGCCAATCGTTTAAATTATCAGCGATATCAAGTCCCAAGATTGAACCGATTTTATAAAACTTTTCACCTATGAATTCTTTCTCCTCTGTGTCGTAATAACTATTCTTAAATCTCTTCAGTCCTTTTATTAAGGTCTTTCTTATTTGTCTCTCTGTTGTGTTTGATTTCACCTCAGTCAGTATTTCGTCCAAGCACACGTCAGTCAATTGAATCATCTCGCTGATCTTATCAGAGTCAGAAGGAATTAGTCCACGTTTCTCCCAGTCCACATCTGTGAACTTTTTCCTTTCTCTCAGACTTGTCAGCCGTTCTACTATTTCTTGATTGATCTCCATACTATCTTGAAAAATGACCTGCAACGTCGGTACATATGTAGTGGCGGGTTTTGGAGGGCTTGAAAATGAAGCGAAGCGGAACGTCAAGCCCTACCAGTTGGCTACTGTCCATGAACCGAAATGTTTGTAAGAAACTAATCTACGAATTTACTCAACACCCTGCTATTGCATATGCATTCATTGTTCTTGAGCGTTTTCATCACGCTAGTTTGAAAGAATCTTTCTTATCGTCTTTCCTCTTAGGACTTGAGTCGCCAGGAGGGAAGCTGAAAGTGCTATCCAAAGCCAATATTCGTACTTGAAGGCCCAATAGATAAACGGGGTAATAATAATTAGCCATTCAATAATTAGAGTTTCAGTTATCCACTTATTGCGCCACCAACTGAATGCCAGCATATCTATCGTGATAATTGCTAAGTAGAACCATCCGATTAGACTAATTCCGTATACATAGAACAACAGCCCAGCCCAGAACAAGCCTGTCGTTATGACCTCACCCCAACTATCTGGTACTTGTCCGTTTGCTTTAGAGAAGATCATAAACAAATAAGTCGAAAGATAGAAACCGATAAGGTGAGTCCAATTAGATCTAAGTATTCTAACTGATTTCTTCAGCATTGGGAATGTTTTTAGAAAATGTTCTCGAAAGGATTATTCATGGAAGCTTTTGCTGTTGTTTTATTTTCTCGACTCTTGTTCTTTCCACAATTCTTCTTCGTCCACTTTGAAAACATATTTGTTCAGTGTCCAAATTATGTCATCAAATGAGTCACAATCTTTAACCTTTTCTTTTATTATTTCCCCCTCCTCAAATTGAGTTATAATGTCATCGTCTCTGTCCGTCTGCTTGAAAATATCATTCTTTAGGTCGCCCAGTTTGTAATCACCAATTTTTGTCCACTTTAGCGTCACCCTTATTTGTGGATTGTAAGTAAGCATCCGATGAAGTACAGGTATTAAATATTTTATTCAGGAATTTGAGCTGACCAGTTGTTTGGGAGAAGCTCTTCCAATTTATTAACGGAATGGGAAGGAATCCTCCGGAGAATTTCTCTCAACCATTCAAAGGGAT
>JBBRON010000003.1:0-285926 GCA_038229375.1 Cytophagales bacterium
AATGGCTTTTAAAACAATCTCAATGGCCTCTTCATTGGACTTGATATTAGGAGCAAACCCGCCTTCATCTCCTACATTGGTTGATAAACCTTTGTCGTGCAACACGCCTTTTAATGTATGGAATATCTCAGCTCCAATCTGGAGTGCTTCAGAAAATGTATCAGCACCAACCGGCATTACCATAAATTCCTGAAAGTCGATCGAGTTATCAGCATGGCTTCCACCATTCAGAATATTCATCATCGGTACTGGAAGTGTATTCGCATTAACACCACCGATGTAACGGTACAGCGGCTGACCGGCTTCCATAGCTGCTGCCTTTGCAACGGCCAATGACACGCCAAGGATCGCATTTGCTCCTAGCTTACCTTTGTTTGGTGTACCATCCAATTCAATCATGATCTTGTCAATCAAGGTTTGATCAAATACTGGAAAACCAACAATTTCAGAAGCGATCTTATTGTTAACGTTACTAACAGCTTTCAGTACACCCTTTCCCATGTAGGTTTTCTTATCACCGTCGCGAAGCTCTACTGCTTCGTGAGTACCGGTAGACGCGCCTGATGGAACTGCGGCACGGCCAAAGGCTCCGGATTCTGTAAACACATCTACTTCAACCGTAGGATTGCCACGGCTATCAAGGATCTGCCGGGCGTGAATGCTTTCAATGTAACTCATGGGAAAGGTGTTTTGATTTATGTATATGGGTTAAACAAATTACTTAACGGGTTGCAGTTTCCGTTCCTTGATCAGATTGACGAACTGATCAAAAAGGTATTCTGAATCATGAGGACCAGGAGATGCCTCCGGATGATACTGCACAGAAAAGGCATTTTTATTTTTCAATCTGATACCCATGATCGTTTGATCATTCAAATGGAGATGGGTCACTTCAACATTCGGATTTTTGTCAATATCCTCAGCGCTTACCGCGAATCCGTGATTCTGTGAAGTCATCTCTCCAAGGCCAGTAATCAGGTTCTTAACAGGATGATTTAATCCGCGGTGGCCGTGGTGCATTTTATAGGTAGATATACCTGAAGCCAGCGCCAGCAGTTGATTGCCGAGGCAAATTCCAAACAGCACTTTATCAGCATCCAGAATATCTTTTACCGTCTTGATCGCATAGCTCATTACCGATGGATCTCCGGGGCCGTTAGAAATGAAGTATCCATCCGGCTTCCATTTTTCCATTTCCGCAAAAGTTGTTTTGGCCGGAAATACTTTTATCAAGCATCCACGCTTAACAAGATTACGAAGTATGTTTTTCTTTATGCCTACATCGAGGGCAGCGATCTTGAGTTCAGCTTTCTCTTCACCAACAGTATAGGCCTCTTTTGTACTGACAACAGATGATAGTTCAAGGCCATTCATATCGGGCACTTTGGCAAGTTCAGCTTTGAGCTGTTCAGGACTCAGCGAAGAAGATATGATTGCATTCTGGGCGCCTTTGCTGCGAATGTGGCGGACCAGCATGCGGGTATCGACGTTGGCGATACCGACAATATTATGTTTCTCAAGGTATTTCTGCAGGCTTTCCTTGGAGGCTTTGCGACTAAATGAATCCGAGAAATCATTTACGACGAGACCACTAATTTTAGGGTTGTCAGATTCCTGTTCTTCGTCCAGAGTCCCGTAGTTCCCGATATGGGCCGTCGTGTTTACAATGATCTGACCATAGTAAGAAGGGTCGGTATAAATCTCCTGATAACCGGTCATTCCGGTATTGAAACAGATTTCACCCCCGGTGGTTCCGGTCTTTCCGATAGCCATTCCTTCCAGGAGAAGGCCGTCTTGTAGAAGGAGATATGCTTTTTGGCTCAAGGTTATTGTGGTTGGTTCGACAAAAATAACATTTCAACGTTGCTTGCGCTACTAAATGAAAAAAGGGATTGAACCATTGTCCAATCCCTTTTTTCTATCGTTTGAAGTCTTCAATTACTCTTTTTCTTTCTTTGGCGCCTTCTTCGCTTTTGGCTTTTTCTCCTCCTTGGCCGCAGGTGCCTCCTTCTCGACTTTAGCATCTGTTACATCGGCTTTCTTGCCTTTGCGACTTCTGCGTGTCTTGCCCTTCTTCTCCGAATCATCCTTCTGGTAGAGGTCATTGAAATCAACCAATTCCATAAGGCACATTTCAGCTGCGTCCCCAAGGCGGGCATCGCCCAATTTGATGATACGGGTATAACCACCTGGACGATCCGCTGTGCGGGTTGCTACTTCACCAAATAAAGCCTGGATCGACTCCTTGTTCTGCAAATAGGAAAATACCGTTCTGCGTGAATGCGTCGAATCTGTTTTCGCCTTGGTAATCAACGGCTCAACATATTTGCGAAGCACCTTTGCTTTTGCAAGCGTTGTCGTGATCCTCTTGTGTATAAGGAGCGACGATGCCATGTTGGAAAGGAGTGCATCACGGTGAGCCTTTTTGCGCCCAAGGTGATTATTTTTTTTACCGTGTCTCATTAGTCTTCATCCAATTTATACTTCGCAAGGTCCATTCCGAACGTCAGGTTCTTTTCAGAAACCAACTGCTCCAATTCGGCCAGCGATTTTTTACCAAAATTTCTGAACTTCATCATGTCTGAAATCTCTAGCTGAACAAGGTCACCCAACGACTTCACATCAGCAGCCTTCAAACAGTTGTAAGCGCGCACAGAAAGATCAAGATCATGAAGAGGTGTCTTCAACAGCTTGCGCATGTGAAGCATTTCTTCGTCTACTTGTTCTACTTCGCTATCCGTTCCTGTTTCTAGTTCGATCGACTTGTCAGAGAACAAACGGAAATGCTGGATCAGAATAAATGCCGCTCCTTCAAGGGCCTTTTCAGGGTGAATAGAGCCGTCCGTTTCGATCTCAACCAATAGTTTTTCGTAGTCAGTACGTTGTTCAACACGTGTATTCTCAACGCTGAATTTTACATTCTTGATCGGTGTGAAAATCGCATCTATCGGAATGAATCCGAATACCTGCTCATTTGGCTTGTTTTCTTCCGCTGGCAAATAGCCACGTCCTTTTTCGATCGTCAATTCAATCTCAAAGTGTGACGACTCATCCAGTGTAGCGATAACATGATCAGGATTAAGTATCTCAAAAGCTGACGTAAATTTTGTGATATCACCTGCTTTGAAATGCTTTTGCTTCTTGATGTTAACTGTAATTTTGTTGTCAAAATTATCAGCCAGCTTGCGAAAGCGCACTTGCTTCAGATTCAGAATAATTTCTGCTACATCTTCTACAACTCCCTCAATGGTCGAAAATTCATGGAGAACTCCAGGGATCTTAATTCCGGAAATCGCGTAACCTTCCAATGAGGACAACAATATCCTCCTTAGGGCATTACCGATCGTAACTCCATATCCTTTTTCCAACGGTTTGAAAGTAAAGAAGCCGTGAAAGTCATCTGACTTCTCCATCACTACCTTCTCCGGCATTTGAAATGCTAATATTGACATAGGTACTTTTTTTTCGTTTCGAGAATTACTAAAAAATTACTTGAAAGACTGATTAAAAAAATTACTTAGAATACAACTCGACGATTAACTGCTCGTTGATGTTCTCAGGAATTTCAGTGCGTGGAGGCAATTGGATTACTTTCCCAACCATCTCTGCATCATTCCACTCAAGCCAATTATATTTTTTTGCTCCACCTATCGAAAGGCTTGTTGATATCGTTTCCAATGACTTTGATTTTTCACGAACACCTACTGTCTCACCTGCTTTAGTTGAATACGATGGGATGTTCACTACTTCTCCATTCACAAGAATGTGTCTGTGTACCACCAACTGACGAGCAGCGCGGCGGGTTGGAGCAATGCCAAGGCGGTAAACCATGTTATCCAGACGTGATTCGAGAAGTTGCAATAACACTTCACCAGTGACTCCTTTTTTGCGGGTCGCTCTGTCAAATGTATGTGCAAACTGACGCTCAAGTACACCATAGATGTATTTAGCCTTCTGCTTTTCTGCTAACTGAATAGCATACTCCGACTGCTTGCGCTTCTTGGTTTTGCCATGCTGACCGGGAGGATAGTTTTTCTTTTGAAAAGCTTTGCTATCACCCAGGATAGGCTCATTGAACCTTCTTGAAATTCGCGCTTTAGGACCAGTATATCTTGCCATGGTATTTTCTAAAAATCTTTTTTAACTTCTATTAAACTCTTCTCTTCTTCGGAGGGCGACATCCGTTGTGCGGAAGTGGCGTCAGATCCTTGATTGTAAGCACTTCAATACCTGAGTTTTGAATTGCACGAATTGCCGACTCACGACCTGAACCGGGTCCTCTTACGAAGACTTCAACTTTCCGAAGACCCAATTCAAAAGCTTTCGTAGATGCTTCCTGAGCCGCTGTCTGCGCTGCATAGGGAGTGTTCTTCTTAGATCCTTTGAAGCCCATCTTTCCTGCAGACGCCCACGCTACCACCTGACCCGTTGTGTTGGTCATGGAGATCACGATGTTGTTGAAGGTAGCCCTGATGTGGACCTGACCTACCGCCTCTACCTGGACAGTGCGCTTTTTGCTCTTGTCCTTCTTCTTTTCTACCGGTTCGTTTGCCATGGAAAAAGTCTTATTCGTTCTGTTAATTAATTATCCTTTAGTTGCCTTCTTCTTGTTGGCAACAGTCTTGCGTTTTCCTTTACGGGTTCGCGCATTGTTCTTCGTTTTCTGTCCACGCACAGGCAAACCTCTACGGTGACGGAGACCACGGTAAGAACCGATGTCCATCAAACGCTTAATGCTTAACTGCACCTCAGAACGAAGAGCACCTTCGATTCTGAAACGCTCAGAAATGATAGCCCGAATCGCATTGGATTCTTCATCATTCCATTCTTTAACTTTCTTATCCCAGCTTACGCCAGCTGTAGTAAGAATCTCCTGCGCTCTTCTACGGCCAATGCCATAGATATACGTGAGACCTACCTCACCTCTTTTGTTATCTGGAATATCTACGCCTGCTATACGTGCCATTGTTTAATTTTTTGATTGGTCGATTTAATGATTGGTCGATTTACCCCTGACGTTGCTTATAACGCGGGTTCTTCTTGTTAATCACATACAACTTGCCCTTGCGACGAATAATCTTGCAATCGGCGCTGCGCTTTTTGATGGATGCTCTTACCTTCATATTACTTGTATCTAAACGTTATCCTACCTTTTGTCAAATCATATGGAGACATTTCCAGTCTTACTTTGTCTCCTGGCAAAATCCGGATGTAGTGCATTCGCATCTTACCCGAAATGTGTGCCAATACCTCGTGGCCATTCTCCAACTGCACTCTGAACATCGCGTTGGACAATGCCTCTTGTATGGTACCGTCCTGCTCTATCGACTTTTGTTTCGCCACTTATAACTATAATTTTTTTCTATGTGCTCGTGCGTTGTCAATATTTCTGTTCTATCCTCATAAACCGCTACCATATGCTCAAAGTGAGCTGATGGTTTGCGATCTGCTGTCCGAATCGTCCATCCGTCTTTCTCCTGAACCACATTTTTGGTTCCCAGGTTGATCATTGGCTCTATCGCCATGACCATTCCCGCTACGATCTTTGGCCCCTTCCCACGTTTACCGTAGTTGGGTACTTCCGGATCCTCATGAAGTTGTTTCCCTACACCGTGCCCAACCAATTCCCGCACAACTCCATAACCAAAACTTTCAACAAACGACTGGATCGCATATCCAACATCGCCAATTCTGTTTCCTGCCTTTGCCTGCCCGATACCGAGGTACAATGCTTCGTACGTCCGGTTAAGAAGATCCAGCGCTTCCGTGCTAGCACCTTCCAGCGGGTAGGTGTAAGCTGAGTCACTGTGGTATCCTTGATACTTTACACCACAGTCAACTGAAACAACATCACCTTCTTTCAATTCATAGTCCCCAGGAAACCCGTGCACCACTGTATCATTTACAGAGATGCAAAGTGAAGCAGGAAAACCATTATACTTCAGAAAAGAAGGTATCCCTCCTTTGTCTTTGATATACTCTTCGGCCCTTTGATCCAGAACTTTCGTCTTCACTCCCGGCTTTATTAGCCGAGCTACTTCACCGTGAGTCTGCGCCAATATTGCAGCGCTTTCTCGTATGATCTGAATCTCTTCGTTCGTCTTTAGGTGAATCATCAACCTTAAGCCGCTGCAAACTGAGAACGTCCTTTTACTCTTCCCGATTTCATCATCCCTTCATAATGTCTCATAAGCAAGTAGCTTTCAATTTGCTGGAGTGTGTCAAGCACAACACCGACAAGAATCAAAAGAGACGTACCACCATAAAACTGTGCGAAGTTCTGTGTAACCCCTGCCCTGACTGCAAATGCAGGCATGATAGCAACGGCTGCGAGAAACAGCGCGCCCGGAAGTGTAATCTTTGATAAAATACCATCTATGAACTCTGCGGTTGGCTTACCTGGCTTAATGCCCGGGACAAATCCTCCGTTGCGTTTCAAATTATCTGCTATGTCGTTTGAAGGAACTGTAATCGCTGTGTAAAAGAAAGTGAACAACAGGATCAGTATCGCAAATAACAAATTGTATTGCCATGAAGTAAAGTCGGCAAACGTAGAACCAACATAAGCTCCCAGGTCACTATCTCTCCAAATACCTGCCATGAGCGGAGGTATGAACATAAGGGCCTGAGCAAAAATGATCGGCATAACACCAGCTGAATTCAACTTCAGTGGTATAAAATCACGCTTTCCACCATAAAGTTTATTTCCAACAACCTGCTTTGCATACTGAACCGGTATGCGACGTGTTGCCTGGGTTAATGCTATTACACCTACCACGACAAAGAATAATGCAAGCAATTCAAGAATGAATAGAAGAGCTCCCTGCATTCCTTTGCTGGCAGCCTCTTGTACAAGCGCTCCAGGAAAACGTGAAACAATACCGATCATGATCAGCATGGAGATTCCATTGCCAATACCCTTGTCTGTGATACGCTCACCGAGCCACATGCAAAACATCGTACCTGCCACCAGGATCACGATGGACGACATTGTAAAGAACACTCCTGGATTGATGATCGCTTCAGGATTCACAATTGATCTCAAATAGCCATACGACTGTGCTGCCGTGATAACGATCGTAAGCACACGTGTGAACTGATTCAATTTCTTTCTTCCGCTATCACCTTCTTTTTGAAGTTTGGTGAAATGTGGAACTGCAACGGTAAGCAACTGAACAACGATAGATGCCGAGATATACGGCATGATGCCTAATGCGAAAATCGAAACACGATTAAATGATCCTCCCACCAATGTATCGAGCAAACCAAACATACCACCGGCCTGATTGGTCAGTGCGCTAGGCTCTATCCCTGGCAATACAATGTAGGAGCCTAACCTGAAAATAATCAGGAACCCAATAGTATTCAGAATCCGAACCCGAAGGTCCTCGATTGAGAAAATGTTCTTTATGGTAGTAAAGAATCTCTTCATTTATTTTACCGTTGTGGCGCTTCCGCCCGCGTTTTCAATTGCTTTCGTTGCCGTCTCAGAAAAAGAATGTGCTTCAACATTCACTTTCGATTTCAATTCTCCACGGCCCAATATTTTCACTTTGTCTTTCTTTCCAACAATTCCGTTTTCCATCATCACTTGTAAACTGAGGGCAGCGGCCTTTGTCTTTTGTGCAAGCTCTTCCAAAGCATCAAGATTGATTGCCTTGTAATAGATCTTGTTATTATTCTTGAAGCCGAACTTAGGAATGCGGCGTTGCAATGGCATCTGACCACCTTCAAATCCAGCCTTTGTGCTGTGGCCCGAACGTGACTGGGCACCCTTGTGTCCGCGTCCCGATGTGCTTCCACCTGAACCTTGTCCTCTTCCGCGACGCTTATTATTCTTCGTGGCGCCATCTGCGGGCTTTAATGTATTCAGCTTCATTGTTATAGTTCTTTTACGCTCACCAAGTGACTTACTTTCCTTACCATGCCCTGGATCTGCGGCGTATATTCTACCTCCACGGACTTATCACGCTTACCCAATCCCAACGACTGAATCGTTCTCAATTGAGTTTCGGGGCGCTTAATCGTGCTACGGATCTGTGTAATTTTCACTCTTGCCATGACTCTTATCCGTTAAATACTTTTGATAATTCAACTCCACGATTACGTGCTACTGTGTGAGCATCACGCATTGTTGTCAACGCCTTGAAAGTTGCCTTCACCACATTGTGTGGGTTAGAAGATCCTTTCGACTTTGCCAACACGTTGTGAACTCCTGCGCTCTCCAACACGGCACGCATCGCACCGCCTGCAATTACACCCGTACCAGGTGAGGCTGGCTTCAACAACACTAGACCGCCACCGAACTTCCCGATAGAATCGTGAGGAACAGTTCCTTTTATAATTGGCACTTTCACAAGATGCTTCTTTGCATCATCAATACCTTTGGTAATAGCGTCTGTTACTTCATTTGCCTTACCTAAGCCGTATCCAACAACTCCGTTGCCATCACCTACAACCACAATGGCTGAGAAGCTAAACCTACGTCCACCCTTCACCACCTTGGCCACGCGCTGAATAGCTACAACCTTTTCTTTCAAGTCGATTTCGCTGGCTTTTACTGTACTTACGTTGCTTTGTGTCATGCGCTTAGAATTTTAAACCACCTTCTCTGGCGCCTTCGGCCAAAGCTTTAATGTTTCCGTGATACAAATAACCATTGCGATCGAAAACAATCTCGCTTACACCTGAAGCCAACGCTTTTTCAGCTACTTTCTTTCCAACTGCTTTGGATGTCTCTTTATTAAGAGATGCTTTTTCCATTTCAGCGGAAGATGCAGCAGCGATCGTATGACCTTTTGAGTCATCAATGATCTGAGCATAGATTCCTTTGTTACTGCGGAATACTGACAGGCGAGGGCGCACTGAAGTGCCTTCCAAATTCTTGCGAATTCCCATCTTGATTCTGGACCTGCGTCCTGTCTTAACTCTTGCCTTTGTTGACATAATCTTATGTTAACCTGTTATTACTTAGCAGCAGCCTTACCAGCTTTTCTGCGTACATACTCACCAATGTAACGAATACCCTTGCCTTTGTAAGGTTCAACTTTGCGGAGGGATTTGATCTTCGCCGCAACCTGACCTAGCAATTGCTTATCAATTCCTTCCAAAAAGATCATTGGATTAGAACCTTTTTCCTGAGAAGCAACCAACTTCAATTCTGAAGGCACAGCAACAAATACGCTGTGTGAATATCCAAGGCTTAATTCCAAAACATTGCCTTGAGCAGAAGCCTTGTAACCTACTCCAATCAATTCCAACTGCTCTTTGTATCCCTGACTAACACCAATCACCATGTTGGCGATGAGCGCACGGTATAAACCATGAAGCGCGCGGTCCGGCTTATCGTCGGATGGGCGAGTCACTTCAATACTGTTGTTTTCAACTTTCACTTTGAAGTTTGACTTAAGGTCCTGATGAAGTTCTCCCTTAGGGCCTTTCACCGTCACCTTTTTATTCGATTCTGAAAACGTACAAGTGACGCCTTTAGGAACCTCTATGGGTAGTTTACCGATCCGTGACATTTTCTTTATTAATAAACGTAACACAATACTTCTCCACCAACATTGAGAGCACGCGCCTCTTTGTCTGTAATAACTCCCTTCGACGTCGACAGGATCGCAATTCCCAGGCCATTGAGAACCTTAGGCAATTCGTCAGCCGGCTTGTACTGGCGCAAACCGGGCGAGCTGATTCTGTCTATTTTTGAGATCGCAGAGTCTTTTGTCTCAGGATTGTATTTTAAGGCAATCTTGATCATTCCCTGCTTGTTCTCAGTCTCGTCGAACTTATAGTTGAGAATATAGCCTTTGTCAAACAACACCTTGGTAATTTCCTTCTTGATGTTGCTCGCAGGCACCTCCACCACACGGTGACGTGACTTAATGGCGTTTCTAAGCCTTGTCAAATAGTCTGCAATCGGGTCTGTCATGTTCTTATTCTTTAATCGCGGCCTCCCGATAGCTATCGGAATTCAAAACGGGGCCGCAAAGATATTTAATCCTTTCCTTACTTCAAATTACCAGCTGGCTTTCGTCATTCCTGGGATTTTTCCATCGTGAGCCATTTGACGGAATTGGTTACGGCAAATGCCGAATTTGCTCATATAGCCCCTTGGACGGCCGGTTAGCTTACAACGGCTATGGAGCCGAACAGCAGACGAACTGCGTGGCAGCTTGTCCAAACCGGCCCAATCACCTGCTTTTTTCAACTCTTGGCGCTTGTTTTTGTAACGGGCTACCAGTCGTTCCTTCTTCTTGTCCCTTGCTATAACTGCTAATTTTGCCATGGCAATAATTAATTTTTCTGTGTAAAAGGCATCCCGAAAGCCTTCAGGAGCGCATAACTTTCTTCATCTGTCTCAGCCGAGGTAACGAACGTGATGTCCATACCGTTGATCTTGGTCACCTTGTCAATAGATATCTCTGGGAAAATGATCTGTTCCTTGATACCCATTGTATAGTTTCCACGTCCGTCAAATCCTTTATCGCTCACACCTTTGAAGTCACGTACGCGTGGAAGGGCTACATTCATAAGCCTGTCCATGAACTCGTACATTCTTTCTCCGCGCAATGTCACTTTAACACCGATAGGAAGGTCTTTACGCAATTTGAAATTGGAAATGTCCTTCTTAGATCGTGTTGAAACAGCTTTCTGACCGGTGATTGTAGTGATCTCTTCAAGACCAACATCCACCAATTTCTTGTCGGCAACTGCTGCGCCAATACCTTTATTGACACAGATTTTTTCAATCTTGGGAACCTGCATTACCGAGCTGTATTGAAATTTTTCTTTCAATGCCGGAATGATCTCCTTTGTATATTTTTCTTTTAGTCTGGGCGTTGCCATGGCTTATTACTTAACGATTTCGATAAACTTTCCTGTCTTCCTGGCGAAGCGCTGAAGCTTTCCTTTTTCATTTAACTTTCTTCCAACTTTTGTTGGCTTTCCAGTTGATGGATCGAGTAACACAACGTTACTGATGTGAATAGAGGCTTCTGTCTTCTTGATTCCACCTTCTGGCTTGCCAGCCGATGGCTTCTGGTGCTTGGTCACCATATTGATTCCCTCAACAATGACCCTGTTTTTTTCAAGAATAACTTCCAGCACTTTGCCAGAGTTAATTTTGTCCGGAGTACTACGGTAATTTCCAGCAATCACCTTTACGGTGTCACCTTTCCGAATCTTCAGCTTGGGCTGTTTGTTTGTACTTCTCTCCATAATCTTATAATACTTCAGGGGCCAATGAAATGATTTTCATAAACTGCTTCTCGCGAAGCTCACGTGCTACCGGTCCGAAAATACGTGTACCACGGGGTTCGTCCTGAGGTGTAAGAAGTACAGCGGCGTTATCTTCAAAGCGGATATATGATCCGTCCTTTCTGCGAACTTCTTTCTTAGTGCGAACGATTACAGCCTTGGATACACTTCCTTTTTTAATTTGGCTTGTTGGGATGGCTGACTTAACAGTTACAACAATTTTATCTCCAACGGAGGCATAACGACGATGGGTTCCGCCCAATACATGCAGGCAAAGGACTTCTTTTGCTCCACTGTTGTCTGCCACGGTTAAACGGGATTCGCTCTGTATCATAACTTTTCTTCTTTATCTATCTTTCAAATCAGGCTTACTTAGCCTTCTCGACAATCTCTACCAGTCTCCAGCGCTTGTTCTTGCTGAGGGGACGTGTTTCAGCGATTTTCACTGTGTCACCAATACCTGCTTCATTTTTTTCATCATGCGCAGTAAGCTTGGTGGTCTTGTTCATGAACTTACCATAGATCTCATGCTTTACTTTGCGATCAATAGCAACCGTGATGGATTTTTGCATTTTGTTGCTCACCACGCGACCAACTCTCTCTTTTCTTAAATTCCTTTCCATAGGTATTACTTTTGTGTTGCTTTCTGGTGCAACAATGTATTGATCTTGGCAATAACCCTGCGGGTCTCCTTTATCTTCATTGGATTTTCAATTGCCGATACCTGGTGAGCAAACTTCAACTTGCGCAACGATTCTTTCTCGGTGCCAAGTTTCTCTTTTAGCTCATCCAACGTCAGGTCTTTGATCTCGTTGTTCTTCATAATCTTATGCTTCTGTGTAGTCTCTGCGAACTACAAATTTTGTTTTAATAGGAAGCTTGCCATCGGCGAGCTTCAATGCTTCCAAAGCCACAGCGCGTGTTACACCACCTGCTTCGAATAAAATGGTCCCAGGCTTGATAGCAGCGACCCAATATTCAGGAGCTCCTTTTCCTTTACCCATACGAACTTCAGCAGGCTTGCGTGTGATTGGCTTGTCCGGGAACACCCTGATCCAAACCTGACCTTCACGCTTCATGGCGCGCGTTACCGCAACACGGGCTGCTTCCAGCTGACGCGCTGTCAACAATCCCATCTCAACAGCCTTTAGGCCAAATGATCCAAATGCAATTGTATGTCCGCGAGTGGCCATGCCTTTGACGCGGCCCTTTTGCATCTTCCTGAATTTTGTACGTTTCGGTTGTAACATCGCTAAAAACCCTTTTTAATCTTTCGTTTTTTTATCGTCTTCCACCTCTTTGGCCACCACCTCCGCCGCCGCTTCGGTTATCTCCGCCTCTGCCGCCACGGTCACCGCCACCAGCTCCACCTCTTCTATCACCGCTACGACCTTCGCCACCTCTACGCTCACCGCGCTCTCCACCTCTGCGTGGACCACCACTCTGTGGCTTACCTGCGTTGGCTTCTCCCTGAGACACGATGCCGATGTTTGGTGACAAATCACGTTTGCCAAAAATCTCTCCTTTGAATATCCACACCTTGATTCCAATCTTGCCGTAAACAGTTTGTGCTTCGGAGATTGCGTAGTCAATGTCAGCACGCAATGTGTGCAATGGAATTCTTCCTTCTTTATATTGCTCTGTACGGGCCATATCAGCACCTGCCAAACGACCAGACAATTTTATCTTGATACCTTCAGCTCCCACTCTCATCGAAGAAGCGATTGACTGCTTCATCGCACGACGATATGAAATACGTGCTTCAAGCTGTTGTGCTATCGACTCGCCTACCAATCTTGCGTCCAGTTCAGGACGCTTGATTTCAAAGATGTTGATCTGAACATCTTTGCCGGTAAGTTTCTTCAACTCTTCCTTGATCTTATCAACCTCGGTACCACCTTTTCCAATCACAACACCTGGGCGGGCGGTGTGAATAGTAAGCGTGATACGTTTGATTGTGCGTTCAATCACGACTTTAGCGATACCACCCTTTTGAATACGGGCATCGATATATTTTCTGATCTTCTGGTCTTCTACCAGTTTGTCGGCGAATGTTTTTCCGCCGAACCAGTTAGAGTCCCAACCACGAACGATGCCGAGGCGGAAGCCGACAGGATTAATTTTTTGTCCCATTATGCCTTGGTTTCTGTTTCAACCTTTTTTGTTTCCAATTGTACCGGCATTCTATCAACCACGAGGGTGACATGATTCGAACGCTTGCGCACGCGGTGTGCACGTCCTTGTGGTGCAGGACGTAATCTTTTTAAGATACGACCGCCGCCAACGTAGACTTCCTTTACGAACAAGTCAGCTTCTTCCAACTTGATATCTTTGTTCTTCAATTCCCAGTTTGAAATTGCTGACATCAGCAACTTTTCCATTCTCTCAGCAGGATGCTTTGCTTCGTACTTAAGTACATTCAAAGCTTTTGATACACGTTCACCGCGGATCAAATCAGCAACCAGCCGCATCTTGCGTGGTGAAGTAGGAACATCATGAAGATGGGCCGTGGCAGGACCAGTCTTAGCAGCTTCTTTCACTGCCTGGATCTTCAAGCGTTTCTTTACCGAGCCTTTTAATTTCTTTTCAGTTGTTTCCATGGGGAGTTATATTATTTACCTCCAGCTGATTCAGTCTTATTATTTCCAGTATGTCCTTTGAACGTACGGGTTGGTGCAAACTCACCAAGCTTATGACCCACCATGTTCTCTGTTACATATACCGGGATAAACTTGTTGCCGTTATGCACAGCAAATGTGTATCCTATCAAATCAGGAGTGATAGTGCTTCTGCGTGACCATGTTTTGATCACTGACTTCTTTCCTGATGATTCCTGTGTGGTCACCTTCTTCGCTAGCCGCGCATCGAGGTATGGACCTTTTTTAATTGACCTTCCCATTATTTTTTCCTTCTAGCTACGATTAGACCATCTGAATACTTCTTAGGGTGACGTGTCTTCTTGCCTTTCGACAGCAAGCCGTTACGCGATCTTGGATGACCACCTGACGCTCTACCTTCACCACCACCCATCGGGTGATCAACAGGATTCATTGCTACTGGCCTTGTGCGCGGACGAACACCTCTCCAACGTGAACGACCAGCTTTACCAACTGATTCATTCATGTGATCTGCGTTCGAAACGGCTCCAACCGTCGCAAGACATCTTGACAATACCTGGCGCATTTCGCCTGAAGGCATCTTCAATGTTGCATAGTCGCCTTCGCGAGCAAGCAACTGAACAAATACTCCAGCACTCCTTGCGATCGACGCTCCTTTACCTGGTTTGTTTTCCACGTTATGGATGATCGTTCCTACCGGGATCTTTGACAATGGAAGTGTATTACCAACCTCCGGCGCAATGTCGCTACCTGACACTACTGTCTGACCAACTTTCAATCCTTGTGGAGCAAGAATATATGACTTAAAACCATCTGCGTAGTAAAGTTTAGCAACACGTGCGGTACGGGTCGGATCGTATTCGATCGACTTCACTACCGCAGGTACTCCAAACTTTTCACGTTTGAATTCGATATCTCTTAACTTTTGTTTGTGGCCACCGCCGATATAGCGCATGGTCATGCGACCGTTGCTATTACGACCTCCGGTCTTTTTCAGCGAAGTCAATAATGACTTCTCCGGAACTGATTCCGTGATGTCTTCGAAGCCTGGGGCAAGTCTATGCCTCGTGCCTGGTGTGATCGGTCTTAATTTTTTTAACGCCATCGTTTATCTATTATACGTTTCCGTAAAAGTCTATTACTTCACCCTCGGCGAGGGTAACAATTGCTTTCTTGTAATTAGGCTTACGACCTGTGAGGGTACCGGCCTTAGTAGAGCGTACTTTCAACTTACCCATTACACTAAGGGTGTTTACTTTTTCAACGTTCACGCCATACATTTTTTCTACCGCGTTCTTAATCTCAACCTTATTGGCTGTGATTTCAACGATGAAGCCATACTTACCCTTTTCGTTCAGGGAAGAAACTTTCTCGGTAACCAAAGGACTCTTGAGGATGCTCATCGTCTTACTTGTTTAATAGGTTATCGATTTTTCCTACCGAACTCTCCACCAGGATCAATTTGTCGGCATTGATAACATCATATGTGTTAATCTGAGACGCCGTGATGATTTTAGTGTTCTTGATATTTCTGCCGGAAGTGGCGATGTTATGATTGTTTTCAGCGATGACAAGAAGCGTCTTCTGCTCATTGAGCCCAAGAGACTTCAACATGCTTGCGTATTGCTTAGTCTTAGGTGCGTCAAAACTGAAATCTTCAATGATTGCAATAGAAGAATCTTTTGCCTTGTAAGTGAGGGCAGACCGGCGGGCCAAATCTTTTACCTTCTTATTCAACTTAAAGGAGTACTCCCGGGGAGCAGGACCGAATACACGGCCACCACCTTTGAACTGAGGATTCTTGATGTTACCTGCGCGGGCGCCACCAGTTCCTTTTTGTTTCTTAATCTTCTTGGAAGATCCTGAAATCTCGTTACGCTGTTTTGACTTATGCGTGCCCTGGCGTTGGTTAGCCAGATAGCTCTTCACGTCCAGCCAAATAGCATGATCGTTGGGCTCTATGCCGAAAACCTCTGATGAGAGATTTACTTTACGGCCAGTAGTCTCGCCGCTGTGTTTTGTAATTGCTACGTCCATCACTTCTGCAGGATTATAGTTGAGTTTTTCGCGCCTGGTACAGATCCGCTGACCAGGATCAGGTTGTGCTCCGTGATGATCTTTACCACCTGAAGGTTGGTAACTTTCACACGGTCATTGCCCATTCGGCCAGGGAGACGCTTTCCTTTGATCACTCGCGATGCAAAAGAGGCATTACCCATAGATCCTGGTGCACGGAGACGGTTATGCTGACCATGAGTCTGGCCACCTACTCCAGCGAAGCCATAACGCTTCACTACACCTTGAAAACCGCGCCCCTTAGAGGTACCCACGGCATCCAAAAAATCGCCTTCGGCAAACACATCCTGAATACGAACTTCTTTGCCGAGTTCGGCAAAACTGTTGAACTCTGCGCTGAAGTCACGAAACTCAACTACATCACGCTTGGGTGTAGTATTAGCTTTCTTGAAGTGACCTACCAGCGGCTTGGATGCATTTTTTTCTTTCAATTCTCCGAAGGACAATTGCACGGCACTGTACCCGTCACTCTCGTCAGTCTTGACTTGAGTCACTACGCACGGTCCCGCTTCGATGACTGTACATGCGATATTCTGACCATCCTGGCCATATATGCTTGTCATCCCAATCTTACGTCCTATTATTCCAGGCATGGTTGAAACCTATTTTGCTGTTTTAATCCGATTTGAGGGGTTTACCCCTTCAAAAAGGACTGCAAAGATAGGAACTGACCCGGAGTTACCAAGTGGGGAATTCAAAAAAAATCAGGAATCGAGGAATTCCTAAGGAAGTTCTTAAAAAATTGCTGCTTATCTATTGACTATCAGTGAATTGTAAGTTCAAAAATAGTTAATTTCTCTCGACGCCCAATCCAGGTTTGTCATTGCAGCTCATCATGCCATCTTTCAGGATAAAGCCTCCCTTTACCACGTCACGTGCCAGGTCGAGACTTCCATCAAGATCGATATACTTCGTATTGGAACACGCGAATGCCACGTGCAGCGCAGCCGTGATACTCACAATACTTTCATCATTGCATCCCCAGAAAAGGTCAATGCCCTCCTGAAGTCCGATGTCAGCAATTTTCAAACCCTGATAGATGCCACCACATTTC
The DNA here is from genome assembly GCA_038229375.1 of Cytophagales bacterium. Taxonomy (GTDB): domain Bacteria; phylum Bacteroidota; class Bacteroidia; order Cytophagales; family Cyclobacteriaceae; genus ELB16-189. The sequence goes on from JBBRON010000003.1 coordinate 17,008, forward strand.
ATGAGCTTTATATTGAAAATTCCTGTGGCCCGGGGTGGTTTTATCAATTCAAGCGCATTTTTAGGAGAGAGCAATGACTCATCCGCTGCGATACAATCCCTGACTTCTGCTGGCAATAGCTTCAAATCGGCGACCGCTTTTGCTGGCAAAGGCTGCTCAATGAGCTCTATATCAAGCGATTTTGTCCGCTTATAAAATTCTACTGTTTGGGCCGGTGTATAACCCTGATTCGCGTCAATCCTGATAAAGAATTTCTTACCAAACTTTTCCCTGAGCTTTACCAAGCGTTCTATATCCTCCTCCAAGTCTTTGCCTATCTTGACTTTCAACGCTTTAAAACCAAGGTTCCCGTATTCCTCTGCCTCTTTGAGCGTATCCGCCACATTCTTGATCCCAATTGTGTTGGATGTGGGCATTGAATAAATTTTCTGGCCGAGATACTTAACTAAAGGCACGCCAAGGAATTTTGTGAAAACATCGTGCAACGCCACATCCAGGATGGCCATCGCAGCAGGCGTCTTTGGGAGCTTTTGCCCTACTTCAAACAGCAGCTGGTTGATTTCGCGGATATCCCTCCCAACCAGGAATTCAATGTTCTTTTCCACGAGGGCAGCCTTTGTCTGATCGAGATGTTCCCCAGTCACGTATTCGCTGGGTCCACCCGACCCTATCCCCGTCATGCCGTTCTCAAGGGTAATTTCGGCGAAAACGTTGATCACCTCATCCACTGTTTTGAAAGCAATAGTGTACGGTTTAGTATTTCCGAGGTCGGCGCTCCAGACAGAGATGTTCTTAATTTTCATGGTAGATGTGTGGAAGTGTTGAAGTATGGAAGTGTTGAAGTTGGAGAAGTCGTTAACTCTTTTTCTCGATCATTGCTTTGAAAATGGGTACCAACTGTTCAACGCCGTCTTCCAGGGGAAGAATTGCTGGTATTCCAAGTTCCTTTTGATATTTCGCCGCATAGTCGCGGGCGGCCTCCAGGGTCATCTTCGCTGTATTAATAGTGAGCGCGACGGTAGGTGCACCATAGATTTGAATCAAAGCAATTTCATCTTTCGGATCCGGAATATTGGAATTCTTGTAGTGCTCCATATCCTTGTACTGCTTACGGGCTGGATTGTGCTGCAAAATTGCGGCATCCGCCGCAGCTGATATGATCCATTCCGACCCGGCAGGTCCGCTTGGGTTGCGCAGAGAAGACTGACCTTCAATAAAAATAATATCTGGCTTTGCCTCCTCCCAACAGGTAACGATAGCATGTTCCATTTCACCGGAGATAAAATCATTAAGGGTTGAGTCGAATATAAAACCGTATTTGGAGCCCTGCATCCATCCCGTTTGACCTGTGTAAATCATTTCTGCTTTGAATCCTGCCTTGCGCATGGCTTGTGTTAAGAAACGAGTTGTGGTTCGTTTGCCCATAGCACAGTCAGTTCCCAACACAGCAATTTTAGGGCACGTTACTTTTGCAATCGTTCCTGACCAGAAATGAAGGTCTTTGAATTTCTTTGGTTTGCGAACGTCAATAATTTGCAGTCCCTTTTCTTTGGCAAGTGCCGCAAGGTCCTCATGATCAGATACATAATCATGCAGACCGTTGACAATATTGAAATTGTTTTCTAATGCCTCTTTGAGCATTACCGCCAGCGATTCTGGAATTACTCCACCTTTTGTGGCAACGCCCAAAATGCAATGGTCTGCCTTAACAGGGCTTTGTTTAACAAATTCGGATATTGAACTATAGATAGGAATGTTTCTATTTTTTCCATCCAATACGTCACCCGCATCCTTTCCCGCAAATTTGTGATCAATTACTCCAAGAATGTTGAATCGTTCTGTTCCGCGGATAAGTCCGTGTGCCGTCTTACCGGCGTAGCCGTCGAGATAGCCGGCGGTGATAACAATAGCGTTAGTCTTTTGCATTTCAAAAAAATTTGAGCGGGAAATTAGTGGAATAGTTTGCAGTTGACAAAATGCAATTGATAAAAGGTTTTAGGCAAACGTGGCCGTCAGAACTGCGACTTGTCATATTTCAATTTGAACTCAACGAGATCCGGCTCCAGCCTCCGTACCCGCTTAAGCTCATAGCGATAAATCAGTTGTCCTAAATTCTTCAGAAAGGGATATCCAACTTTTTTGTATTCATATTTATCATCGTTGTAAATCCGATCAAGGTTGACATTAATCACTACTGAAAGCATAAACTCGATATTCTTATCAAAGTCGACGATGTATGCATTGTCTATTAAGTAACCGTAGGCTACACCGACTTTGTTAAATATTCTGATATTGGATGGAATTTGAACCCGGCTGTCGCCAAACATCAACGGTTTTACAATTGCATCGTACAAGCTTGTGTCTTTATAATATTCAGGATACAATGTTTCTCGCGGTAACTGCGACATGTATTGAAGCACAAACTGGCGGTCGTCATCCGTTAAATTAAAGCGCTTTTCAGGAGCAATAGCATCGGGAAAGATGATCGCCTTGAGAATTTCCTGTTGATCTTCGAGTGGAAAGGAATTTTTATAAGTGAAATCAAACGGCTTTCGAATAAGATGTCCGTTGCTGATAAAGCCTTTCCCTTTCAAAACCGTTCGCAGAGCACGAATAGAATCTTCATTGACCTGGCTCCATTGTTTATATAGCAGCGTGTCATTTTTTACAAAGCGCAATGCTTCTGTATGGCGATTCTCATCCGACGATGCCTGCCGCGCCAGCCGACTGGTAATTCGTATGTTATAGCCTTTTTCTTTCATTTTGGAATTGGCCTCTTGCTGACCCATAAGTTCATAAAGTGCGTTGTAGGCATCATTGTCACTTACAATTAATATTTTTCTAACATATTGGGCCACAGAAGGAAGACCGTTTTGAGATGTAGGATCCGCGTGTATGTTCCGTTGTCCTGCATAGACACTGTCATGAAGGACCGTAGTAAATTTATTCAGCCCATTGATTTTCAGACGTTTTAATTTATCAAGAGCCAACAGCACCATGGGTAGCTTAATAGTAGAAGCAGGATAGAAGTATTTGGTGGAATCAACGTTAAAAAGAAAGGATTTGAAGGTTGGCCGGTTATTTGTATCCCTGTCTATCTGAGTGTAAATGATTTGGACTTCCAGTTGTTTCTTGTGGTCGAGGACATAGCGGAACATGGATGGAGATTGCTGCATCAGGTGCAATAGGAGCTGCGGATCATTGTTAACCTGGGCGTTGGATGCGAAGGCAAAAAGGAATGGAAAGATAATGACAATGGTTCGCATAAAGAATGAAAAAAAACAGCCCTGAAGGCACCAGGTAAATCTATTGCATTTCTGCGGCTTTGCAGCAAAAAAGGATCACAGCAATTTAACGTAAATTTGAAACGAAAATCTCAGGAAAAATGAAAACCACACTACTCCTAAGCTTGATTTTACTGGCTGTAATCAGTCAGGCTCAAACAATCATTGGTACCTGGCAACTTACCGAAGAGAAAACATGCTTTGAAAGCAACATCAAAGAAAGCGAAACGGAAAAGGAGTTGCTCCCACAAATGAACTCTTCTGGAAATAGTTCTATAGCACGAATTATCAAATTCGATAAAAAGGGCAAGGGTGAAGATGGAATATTTTCTGTCGGTAAAAAGAAAGGTGCAGGTATGAGCGAGTTCAAGTACACGGTGAACGGCAATGTACTTGCGCTGCTGGATGGAAAATCGGGGATCATGACACAACAACTAATAATTGACGAGTTGACCACTTCCACATTGAAAGTTCACAATGGGAAAAATGAATGTGAAACAAAAGTATTTTCCAGAGTTAAGTAATGATCACTGAAACACAGCCTAAGCGCGACATACGAAAATTAAAGCTGGACGAACTCAAAGAGTTCTTCGTGCAGCATGGAGACAAAGCGTTTCGGGCTCAACAAGTGTATGAATGGCTTTGGAAAAAATCAGCTAAGGATTTTGAGCAAATGACCAACCTTTCGCTGACCACACGCGAGATGTTGAGAAGTCACTTCACAATCAACCATGTATTGGTTGACACGATGCAGCGAAGCACGGACGGCACCATTAAAAATGCGGTAAAACTTCATGATGGACTGATCGTAGAGTCGGTATTAATCCCTGCTGAAAAAAGAATTACTGCCTGTGTTTCGTCGCAGGTTGGTTGCAGCCTTGCGTGTAAGTTCTGTGCAACGGCGCGGCTGAAGCGAATGCGGAACCTGAACCCTGATGAAATCTATGATCAGGTGGTGGCCATTCGTCAGCAGTCGGAAGAGTATTTTGGCAGACCCTTGACCAACATTGTTTTCATGGGAATGGGTGAACCGTTATTGAATTATGCCAACGTAATCACGGCCATCGAAAAAATTACTTCACCTCAGGGCCTTAACATGGCCGCCAAGCGCATAACGGTTTCAACTGTTGGTATCGCGAAAATGATCATCAAGATGGCCGACGATGAAGTGAAGTTCAATCTCGCGGTTTCATTGCACTCAGCAATTAATGAGACCCGTTCGTCGATCATGCCAATCAATGACACCAACTCTCTTGAAGAACTAGGTGAGGCATTGAAATACTGGTACAGCAAACGCAAGAAAAAAGTTACCTACGAGTATGTTGTATGGCAAGGAATAAACGATACTATGGAACACGCGCAGGCGCTGTTGAAATTTTGTAAGATCATTCCGTCAAAGGTTAATCTTATTGAATACAATCCAATCGATGATGGCGAATTTCAGCAAGCGGGTGAGGATAAATTGCTGATGTATCAACATCTGCTGGAGAGCAATGGCATTACAGCACGCGTAAGGAAGAGTCGCGGAAAAGATATTGACGCTGCATGCGGTCAGCTGGCGAACAAGTCATAAATAAAAATCTGGTTTTTGGTGTGGCTTTTAATAGCCACCTGGATTATTTGGTGATCATGAGAATTCATTTATACTTTCTCTTTTTATTCCTTGGTAACATAGCCGCATTTCCGCAATCCACCAATCGTGAAAATTACGATCTGCGTTCGCCGGGAAAAGACATCGGGAAAAAATGCAGTGAACTCCTGAACACATTTCGATCATTGCCAGATGAAGCAAGGTTCTCCACTTTCGTAAAAGGTGACAGCATATTACTCACTCACAGCGATGCCGATTGGTTCTGGCGATTAATACCTGACAAGAATGATGGAATTGCTATCGACCTCGTGGCACGTGAGCAGTTTGCCTGCGACAACATACAACGCATCTCACAAAGCTGGTCCCACAAAGGCTATCTCCTGCCTCCTATGTATCGCGATGATATCCGGAAAGGCCTGATACCGGTTAAGTCTGGATACATGGCTGTATATGCGGGCAAAATCCCGGCATCATGGAAAAACTTCGACATTGAGGCAAATTATATGTTGCTGGAAAACAAATATCTATGCCACTACAGCAGCATTGTAAATGTGGATTATCATGGCTGGGACCTGTTGAAAAACGGACTTTACTATGACACCCTCAGTTCTGAAAAGCTGGAAGAGAAGTATCGAGACATCAGTAAAACATTGCATTTTAGAATTCCATTTGAAAAGGATAAATGGGAATATAAGGAAGGAGATATCAGGCCGTTGTATGACTCCCTAAAACTTACCGACTACACAATAAAGGCTATTCGTATTCATGCATATACTTCTGTCGAGGGTACTACAGCCCGAAATCAAAAACTTCAGAGTCTTCGGGCGGAAAGCATTGTAAAAGCCCTTCAATCTTTTCAATCCGAAAAACTGGAGTCAAGCATTGCGCTGAGTGAAAATTGGGTTGAGTTTCTGGAGGAAATCAACGGAACCAGCTTCAGTAGCCTTTCAAGTTTGTCAAAAGAAGAAATAAAAGAAAAGTTGAAATCCCCTGACATTTTGGGGAAACTAGAACCCACTCTGCAACATCATCGGAAGGCAATAATAGAACTTGATCTTGAGAAGAGAATACTTTATTTAAAAAGTAACGGCGAGGCCCTTAAAAAATATTTCAGCCAACACATCACGCAGAGAAATATAGAAGAAGCCCTTTACCTGCAACAAATCATCTTTTATAAGATTGAACGACATGAACTGCCTGACGAATTTCTCACCGAACTGGAATTGCCCGAAGCCCTGGAATATGGAAGTCTTCTTTTAAATAATGCGTCATTTCGCTACGAAAATTCCTACAGCAGCATCTTCGAAGCAATCCAAACATTTGAAAAACTAGATGCCCTTTTGAAGAACAATCCCAAGATAAAATATAATCTCGCAGCGTTGCGATTGCGCTCATGGCTCACAGCTCCCCAACTAACAAATTATCTCCAGCTAAAAAAAGAAATTGAAGCGCTGCGCAAAATGGGAATTCCTGACGTGCTGGTGAGAAGACTTAGCGTAAACTTTTACGTAATCCTTTCAGAAGTCTACCTGGAACAGAGAAAATATGCCGACAAGGACAAAGCTGTAAAGTTCATTTATGAGTCCTATAAATCACTCAACCTAAATGACTATGACCTGTTAAATCTCGCGAAGTATTTCTCGCACAACAGCAGGTTTGACTGGTCGGAGAAGATCCTTCAGCCAAGAACCAAATCAATTGACGTTTCAGAGGATGTACTGTTTTACTACCTCAGCCTTAGTATTTTTGATGAGCGTAATACAAAAAGCGCCTCTTATCGCACAGTCATGCTAAATGCAATCAATGCCAATCAAGGGAAATTCTGCAAACTATTTGATTCAAGGGAGAAGGGTGGCGTAAGCTTCCAACTGCTGAGTGATCCTTTTCTTAAGAAGACGTACTGTGAAAATTGTAGTAAGTAATTAAACCTCATTGTCAGGAGCTGCGACACAAAGAAAACTAATCCTGCTTTTTCAAGTTATGTAAAACGGTGTTCAGTGAGTGGTCGCGTTGAAAGTTTAAATCAGTTTCATTCCAACATTGTCACTTTCTTTTGCTTGCCCAAAAGTAACCCAAGAAATCCCGAAAGCTTTCGCGAGCAGTACGATGTGCTGCTTTGCCGCGCGGTTCGAGCTTAGTCAGTAATCGCTATGAATTTCAGCTTGACAAAGTCGGACCAATTATCTGCGGGTCTTAGTACCTTGCCGACAGGCCTTAGTCGCCAAAAAAACCAACCACAAAATGAAACCTTTATTCTCACTACAGCATCATGCTTCCAAATGGGAATAAAAAACCTGAAAATCCGGACATTAGTCATTGCGCTGCTTTTAATCTCATTAGCAGGTAATTCCCAGAAGCTTATACGTGGCCTCGTTGTGGATTCACTTACATTGAATAATATCCCAGGCGTAAATGTGAAAGTAAAGAAAGCCGACCGGGGAACGGTCAGCGACGTCAACGGAATTTTTGTGATAATGGTGTACCCCGGCGATACCTTGATCTTCTCGTCTGTTGGTTATACTAAATCAGAGATGCTTGCCCAACCCGACGAGGAAATTATGTTCGTGAGGCTACATGAAGAAAGCATTATGCTGAAGGAGGTTGTCATTCGTGACCGATCCTATCAATACATCAAAAAGGAAATCTATTCTCCCACGTTAACAAAAACCAAACCTCTAAAAGCTGGCGGGGCCGGCGGGGCCGGAGCCGCTATCAACTTTGCCTATTTCAGCAGACAGGAAAAAGAAAAAAGAAAACTTGTTGCAGTCCTGCAGGAACTTGAACGGGTAAAAGTGTATGAATCCATTGTCAATAATCCGGATTTTAAATATGATATCATGGAGAAATATTCTCTCACCGAGTCAAAATATTTTGAACTGCTCGCAATCTTTAATCAGACCCAAAGTAGCATTATACACTCTGGCGATGAAGTAGGAATTCTGTATTCTCTGCACTATTACTTCAACGCTTCCAGCAGTAGCAAGAAGTAGGGTTGAGCCTTCCTATCATTTTTCGTAATTTTCCGCAAAACAATTCCGCTTGGAAGAGCAACATTTTCAGTCTTCAGAAAAAGTCCGCGACTTCGTCATCGGCATGAGCGATGGACTGACGGTCCCATTTGCCCTCGCGGCAGGATTGAGCGGCGCGGTCGACAGCACTTCCATTGTTATCACTGCGGGCCTTGCCGAGATCGCTGCCGGTTCCATTGCCATGGGATTGGGGGGATACCTGGCGGGCAGAACTGAGATTGAGCATTATGACGTAGAAGAAAAGCGTGAATATGAAGAAATTGAATCCCTGCATGAAGTAGAGATTCGGGAGACGAAGGAAATTTTTGCGCAGTATGGTCTGGACGATGAGCTACAAGAAAAGATCGCTCGCCAAATGGCTAAGAGCCCAAAAAAATGGGTGGATTTTATGATGCGCTTTGAACTTGGACTGGAACGACCTGATAAAAACAGGGCTCTTCAAAGTGCGCTCGTCATTGGCGTCAGCTATGTTATCGGAGGACTCATACCGCTAAGCGCTTATTTTTTTACGAGCACCTCACAAGAGGGACTTATATATTCAACTGGCATCACACTGGTTTGCCTTGTTCTGTTTGGATTGATAAAAAGCAAACTAACAGGCCAACCTCTATTTAAGGGGGCCATGCGTGTGGCGCTGGTCGGCGCGCTCGCTGCCGGGGCGGCTTTTATTCTGGCCAAACTTATCACCTGATTTTGGCAGGCCTTAATCGCTTCGCAACTTTTTCCACGGAAGTCCGTTTCGACATATTGAACTTTTTTGCAACCTCTTTTGACGATGAAACAACAACCCAAATGGCTGGATAATGAGCTCTATCCTTTTCAATCCCATTGGATTAACATCGACAGAAATGAAATTCACTATATATCAGAAGGCTCCGGCAAGGTAATTCTTTTTGTTCACGGCACTCCTGAGTGGTCGTTTGGATACAGAGATCTGATCAAGGATCTGCGCACCGATTATCGGTGTGTAGCACTTGATCTATTGGGTTTCGGACTTTCAGACAAGCCAGCCGACGGAGACTTTACTGTCAAGGCACACGCAGATCGCTTACAAAAATTTATTGATCGCTTAGAACTGAAGAACATCACACTTATTGCCAATGACTTTGGCGGTGGCATTGGCGTAAGCTATGCGTTGCGTCATCCAGACAATGTGTCACGAATCATTTTGTTCAATACCTGGATGCGTTCATTGCGAAATGATAAACACTACTCTGGTCCATCAAGGCTAATCAATTCATGGATAGGAAGACTCCTTTACCTTTATTTGAATTTCCCAGTAAATGTAATGATGCCGGCGTCCTTTGGGGATAAGAAAAAATTAACCCGGAGAATCCAGAATCATTATAAAAATGCATTGCCAGATTCACACGCTCGAATAGCGCCTTACACCTTTGCAAAGGAGATAATGAGCGCTTCAGAATGGTGGCAGTCGCAATGGGAGCAGCTTAACATCCTCTCGGCAACGCCGGTACTGATTTTCTGGGGAATGAAAGATTCGTTTGTACCGATGTATGAGTTGGAGAACTGGCAATTAAAATTGCCGCATGCAAAGATTCTGACCTTTAAAGACGCAGGGCACTTCGTCCAGGAAGAAAAGCCGTTGGAGATGCTTCAGGCCATAAGAGAATTTCTGCCCGCAGGATAGTCCTGATCAATCCAGCTATTTTTTACTCGCTTTAAATAGCTTTTCCTTCTCGTCTTTGGTCAGGCTCTCATAGCCGCCGTCTGAGATTTTATCAAGAATCTCATCAATTTCCTTTTGCGAAATACCCGATAGATTACTGGTCTTCTTTACGTTGGAAGGTTCGTTTTTTCGATATGAAACTTTCACTTTCGGCTGAGCAGCAAATAAATTTCTGAACCAATCCAGCAATGAGGTCAGCCATCCGCCCCAGTTCACCCCCACTTGTAGTTGTTTAATGTATATAAAGCCCATCAGCGCTCCGCCAAGATGTGCAATGTTGCCACCGGCATTATGTTGAACTGTACCGAGAAAAGAAATTGCAATGAAGAACCCGGCAATGTATTTGATTTTAACGGGGCCGATGAACATTAGAAAAAAAGTATAGTTCGGAAGAAGCGTTGCTGCACCCACCATTATGGCATATACCGCGCCGGATGCCCCCACCATGCCAGAAAAATTTGACTGCTCTTTAAAGAAAGGTATCGTGTTGAATATTATTAGGTAGCTCATTCCTGCAGCGAGTGCGCCCAGGATGTATAAAGCCACCAGCTTGTCACTGCCCAGGTACTCAATAAAAAGTTTCCCAAACCAGTAAAGAACCAGCATGTTGCCAAGGATATGGAAAATGTCCGACAGACTATGCATGAAGGCATAAGTAATGATCGTCCAGGGACGCGTGATGAAATCAGTGAAAACCGGTGGGATGGAAAACTGATCGTGAACGATTGTGAAGACTGATTCAAACCCCGAGATTTTGGCGACCACCCAAACGACACCAACCGCCAAAAAGGTCACCACATTAATGATGATCAGCTGTACATGCCCGTTGTTCGAGCGACTAAAGGCCGATTTGAATTCGTCTAACACCGCGCGTTATTGTTTTTAATGCCTAAGGCTTCGAATTTAAGCAATTGTTCGATCACCTTTCGCCCTGGCTTCGCCAATATGAGACAAGCAGGAAGGCCACAAAGGCGCCACCAAAATGGGCAAGATGGGCGACCTGACCACTGCGATCCATAAAGTAGGTTAATAACCCTACCACGAAAACCAGGTATTTTGCCGGCATAGGGATGAAGAGCATTGAAATCTGCATGTTGGGGAAAAGTAGCCCAAAGCCCATTAATACGCCATAAATCGCCCCAGAAGCACCCAGCATCGCTCCTCCGGAACTATTAAATAACAAATGCACCACCGCATAAATAACGCCGGCACCAATACCGCTGGCGAGATAAAACAAAAGGAATTTCTTGTCTCCCCAATAGCTCTCCAGCACCGGAGCGATCGACGCAAGGGTAAGCATATTGAAGAAAATATGGAGGAAACCCGTTGGTGAATGTGCAAACATGTATGTCAGAAACTGGTAAGGCCTAAAGTAACCTGAATTAATATCGTACAGTGACAGAAAAGAAGTGGCGGGCTGCCACATCATCTGTATGATATATACAATTACATTGATGATTATAATATTCCGGACAACGGGAGTGAGGTTCAGCATGCTTCCTAAAGAATCAGTTAAAGTGATTTTCAATCTTAGACGTTTCAATTACGTAAAATGTTGTGTTTCCTTCCGGCGAATAGTTGGGATTTTTACAAGAGAATAGTCCCTCCACAATAGAAACTATCTCTTCGCGTGAAAGTTTTTGCCCTGCCTTGACAGCAGCCCGTTTGGCAAGGGACCTCGCAAGATTCTCGGCCAAAGGCAAATTTATCGTTGATTGGTTTTGTTTGAATTGCTCCACAAGGCCTTCAAAAAGTTCTTTTTCGTTCTTGCCTGCGGTTTCAACAGGCATGCCCGTAACCACCAGCGTGTTCTTTCCAAACACGTCAAATTGAAAACCCAACGCCTTGATCTCGCGCTCCATCTCCATTACTAATGTAAAGTCAGCAGCGCTCAGGGTCACCGTCTGGGGAAACAAACTTTGCAAACTCGATCCCGAATGTTTCTGCATCTTAGCAAGAAATCTTTCAAACAGAATACGCTCATGCGCCGCCTGCTGGTGGATGACCATCAATCCGTTCTTTACCGGCCTCACCAGAAACTTTTGATCAAACTGAAAGACAATTTTTTCCTCAAACTGATTTCGACCTTCACCGCCATTGCTCACACTCCCTTTCTGATTCGTTGTTTCTAAGGATTGAGTAAACAACCGCGACTGTTGGGGACGCTCTCCTTCAAAAAGTTTTTCCCAATTCTGAAGATTGGACCGTTGGAGGGAAGTACCCAGTTGTTCTTCAAGGTATTGTTCTTTGCTCAATGCAGGCGCATGACCTATCTTACTAACAAGATTTACATCAGAAGAATAATCAAGCGCGGGTGTAAGGTTATGAGATCCTAACGCCAGACGGACCGATGACTTCATAATAGCATACACGGCCCGCTCATCATCAAATTTTATTTCTGTTTTCGTGGGGTGCACATTTACATCAATATGCTTTGGATCAATTTCAACGAAGAGAACATAAAATGGGTAACTGTTTTCCGGCAATAAGTTTTCGTAGGCGCTTGTAATAGCGTGATTGAGGTAATTATTGCGAACAAATCGGTGGTTAACAAATATAAACTGCTCTCCACGAGTCTTGCGTGCAGACTCCGGTTTGCCGATATATCCTGTCACTTTCATGAGACTGGTATCCTCCTGACAGGAAGCCAATTGCTCTTGATAGGATTTCCCAAACAGTGCTACAATTCGCTGGCTGAGTTTACCAGGCGATAGATCATAAATAATTTCATCTCCCTGAATGAATGAGAACGAAAGTTCGGGATGAGCAAGGGCGATACGTTGAAACTCCTCAATAATATGCCGCATCTCCACAGGGTTTGACTTGAGGAAATTTCTGCGGGCTGGAATATTATAAAATAAATTTTTTACACTGATGTTTGTGCCCTTGTCGCAAGCTACCGGCTCCTGCTTCTTGATATCGGATCCCTCCACTACCAGCAGCGTACCAAGTTCTTTTTGAGGCTGCCGGGTTTTCATTTCAAATTGTGAAACGGCTGCAATGGAAGCCAATGCTTCTCCCCTAAAACCCATGGTTCTTAACGTGAACAAATCTTCTGCCGCGCGGATCTTAGATGTTGCATGACGCTCCAGACTCATTCTCGCATCGGTTTCACTCATACCCGAACCATCATCCATTACTTGTATGAGGATACGGCCCGCCTCTTTTACAATGAGGCGAATTGAAGAAGCTTTGGCGTCAATGGAATTTTCCATTAACTCTTTCACGACAGAAGCCGGACGTTGCACCACCTCACCCGCCGCAATCTGGTTGGCAATAGAGTCAGGGAGAAGGCGAATGATGTCAGGCATTAACAATACAGTAGGATGAAATCTATTCAGGTGTAGGAGTCCTGTTTTTAAACTTGATGAAAAAGTAAACCGGAACAAAAAGGAGGAAACTATATAGTGCCGGCTTCCCCCATGTCATATAGGCTATGAGGAATAAAGTAATAAAGAGCAGTATTGCCAGACGAATCACAGCAGCGCTCATTGAGGTGGGCGACTTGGAAAGTTTGCGTGCGGCCTGAAACGAGCCCTTCATCCGTTTTCTGTAGTCGATCGCTTCAGTATTTTGCTCGCCACGTTCGAGTTCTATTTCCCTGAGGATGCGTTCCTCGCGTTCTTTTCTTTCTTCCGCCTTTTGGTCATAAAACCTCGGCTCGTATGAAAAGCGCTTGTATGCGGGCGCTTTAGTAAAAAGGGATGGCAATTTCATATGCTTTTAATTTACTTCTCTCTTCTAAATAAGTATCAGGGAACGAATTGTATTGATAATTTTGCATTTTAACTCATGATCCCCACATTTCGCCGAATAAATGGTGCCAAGGGTTAAAAGTAAAATTGCTTTATTCGTTTTCAAATACAAAGTTAACCACCGGATGCCGAAAAAAGTTTTATCAATTGTACTGCTTTCATTACTCTTCTTTCCCTCCTTTGGTCAGGATTCCCAAACCCACTGGGTGGATAGCGTTTTCAGCACCCTCTCCAAAGATCAAAAAATCGGCCAATTGTTCATGGTTCCGGTTTCTACCTACGCCGACCAGGAGAAAATTGACGAATTGGCCGACCTTGTAAAACATGGTGACATCGGTGGCTACTATGTAACCGATGGTGGGCCAATTAGTCACACCAAATTACTGAACAAACTGCAGGGCTTGGCAAAGGTCCCTTTATTGACCGGGCTGTCAGCGGAATGGGGACTTTCACAAACATTGGATAGTACAATGGGTTTTCAGAAACCGCTTGTTGCTGCGTCGTGGAAGAATGACAGTCTTTATACGAAATGGGTAAACGAGATCGCACATCAAATGAAGATGTTAGGATTTCATATCAATTTTGCTCCCAATGGCGACAGTGAAATTTTCCCCGGCGACTATCTCCGCTATTTTGGAAATGATGAGTCATCCGTTGGCAAAAGAGCTGTGACATTTTCAAAAGCAATGCAGGCAGAAGGAATCCTGACAGTGGCCAAACACTTGCCAAGAAGGGCTATGCCAGAAAATCCGCTTAGCGATTCTACACTGATTCTGCGACTCAACAATATTGATACCCTGGGATTTCATGCATTCCATCAACTCATTGAGAGCAAAGTCAATGGAATACTTACCAGCTACCTTCACTTCTCGTTGCAAAATGAAAAAGGAATTGTGCCTGCAAGATTATCACAGATCTTCATTTCGGAAATACTGAAAAAGCGATTGGATTTTCAGGGACTGATTTTCACGGAGGTAAATTATTTTAAGAACATCTCAGACAAAATCATACCCGGTGAAGCGGAGCTCATGGCCTTTGAAACGGGTAATGATGTATTGATGGCGCCTATTAATATCAATGCCGGGATCAAAAAAATAACGAAGCGAATAAAGAAGGATAAGTTGCTTCAATCGCAATTAGACATTACGGTTAAAAAAATACTCGCCGCAAAATATGTAGCAGGCTTACAGCGTCCTCAACGAATAAATACTGATAATCTTGTTAGAAAACTTCATTCTCCCGCATCACAACTTCTGAAACGCGAGCTGGCAGAAGCTTCTATCACGGTAATAAAAAACAAAAATGACTTCCTGCCGATCCGCTTATTGGAAAATAAGTCTTTCCGTTGCATCACCATTGGCAACGAATCAGAGAATGAGTTCCCTCACTACCTGAAAAAATATACGCGCGTAGAGACCACTTCCATCAAAGCTATCGAAGATACCACATCACTTGTGCTCCGACCTGGAGAGATTGTGATGATCGGAATCTCCCCGTATGCTGGAATGCTGGAAAATCATCTGTTGTCATGGATTGAAGGAATGTCGTTGAATCATTCTGTTGTGATAACGCATTTTGGAAATCCACTCAAATTAGACTCTTATAAAAACGCCACATCAATCATCGCTGCCTATACCGATCAGGATGAGATGCCGCAAGTCGCAGCTCAAATGATCTTTGGTGCCCTGCCATCGTCGGGTATTTTGCCAGTAAGCCTGAAGAAAAATATTCTTCCCGCTATCGAAACTCCACGGGCAGACCGCATGTCATACACGTTGCCAGAAGCCGCTGGTATGGACAGTCGCACCCTTGAAAAAATTAAGGTGATCATGAAAGAAGCCATTGACATTGGCGCAACCCCAGGTTGCCAGGTGTTGGTGATTAAAGACGGAAAAGTAGTCTATCAGCATTCAATGGGGTGGCTCACTTACGAAAACAAAACGCTGGCAGATGAAGAAACAATCTATGATCTGGCATCACTCACGAAAGTGTCGGCAACTCTACAGACTACCATGTTCATGTATGAAAGAGGATTGATTGACATCAACAAAAAAGCGTCTGTTTATCTCCCTGTTTTGAAAAAGACGAATAAAAAAGATATTACGTTGATTGATATGCTTACTCATCAGTCAGGACTCATCCCGTTTATGCCCCTCTGGAACCTGACCGTGAAAGACAGTGTTTATATGCCATTATACTATAGCAGCATACGGGATACTCAGCATCCTATTCAGATATCAAAAGACTTATTTGCGGTGAATTCGATGCGGGATTCTGTCTGGAGCTGGATCGTAAATTCCAAAATGCAGGACAAGATCCCACGTACTCAATTCCCTTACAAGTACAGCGACCTTGGATTTATGATGTTGAAAGAGATGGCTGAAAAAGTTCTGAATCAACCTCTTGATGAATTCCTACATCAGAATTTATACGAGCCCCTGGGCGCCTACACAACAGGATTCAATCCGCTGGAAAGGTTTCCAGAGCAACGAATTGCTCCTACTGAGATCGACAAGATCTATCGCCGATCCATAGTAGTGGGCACCGTTCATGATGAGCGCGCAGCGATGATGGGTGGAGTATCAGGCCACGCGGGCCTATTCAGCACGGCTAACGATCTGGCAAAGCTTGGACAAATGCTGTTGCAAGAGGGCACGTACGGTGGCACAGTTTTTTTTAAGCCAGAGACGATTCGTTATTTCACCGCAAAGCAGTTTATGGATAGCAGAAGGGGATTAGGGTGGGATAAGCCAATACAAAATGACTGGAGCAGTCCGGTTCCGGTTGTAGCGTCTCCGCGCACATTTGGACACACCGGGTTCACAGGCACATGCATGTGGATTGACCCGGAATTTAACCTGGTTTACATTTTCCTGTCGAACAGGGTGTATCCCGACAGGAATAACAAGCTTTTGACCGCCAATATCCGTCCGCGCATTCAGGAAGTCCTTTATCAGGCTATTTTTAACTATTGTTCAAATAAAAACTGAAACTAAACCGTCATAAAGGTGGTTTATACACCCAAACCCAGAAACAGTGGAACAAATGAAAATCGGTATTGTCTGTTACCCAACCTTCGGTGGTAGCGGTGTAGTTGCGACGGAGCTTGGAAAGGCGTTGGCAAAAGAAGGTCATAAGGTCCACTTTATAACATATTCTCAACCCAGCCGGCTGGATTTCCTCAATGAGAACCTTTTCTATCATGAAGTTGATTTTCGTTCTTATCCGTTATTTGAATACCCTCCTTACGAACTAGCACTTGCCAGTAAAATGGTAAGCGTAGTTAAAAATGAAGGCCTGGATTTATTGCATGTTCATTATGCCATCCCACATGCTTCAGCGGCCTATATGGCAAAGCAGATATTAAAATCGCAGGGAATCTTTATCCCCGTCGTAACAACATTGCACGGAACAGATATTACGCTGGTGGGCAAAGATCCTTCTTATGAACCTGTCGTTACGTTCAGCATTAACGAATCCGATGGAGTGACTGCAGTGTCATCTGACCTGCGTAGACAGACATACGAGTACTTTAAGATTACCAATGAAATTGATGTGATCCCCAATTTCATTGATCTGGATAAATTTAAGAAGCAGAAGAAAGACCATTTCAAACAAGCAATTTGTCCTAAGGGTGAAGCGCTTATTGTTCATACTTCCAACTTTCGTAAAGTAAAACGCATTCCGGATGTCATAAAAATATTCGCGAACATCCACGCTGTGTTGCCAGCGAAGTTGTTAATGATTGGAGATGGACCAGAGCGCGCAAAGGCTGAAGTACAAAGTCGTGAACTGAATATTGAAGCAGATGTTCGTTTTCTTGGCAAGCTTGAATCGGTAGAAGAAGTATTGTCGGTGGCTGACTTGTTTTTGATGCCATCTGAAAAAGAGAGCTTTGGTTTGGCAGCGCTGGAAGCGATGGCCTGTGAAGTTCCACTAATATCCTCTAATGCCGGCGGCTTGCCTGAATTAAATATCCAGGGTATCACCGGATTTATGAGCAACGTTGGCGATGTAGAAGATATGACGCGAAAATCGCTGTTTGTTCTGGATAAAAACAACCTACCGACTTTCAAACAAAACGCTTTGAAACGGGCAAAGGAGTTTGATATAGCGAACATCCTCCCGTTGTATGAGAAGGTTTATCAGCGAGTACTGGAAAAGGTTTCTGCCCGCACGACATTGTAACTAATGTTGAAATATGGCGCAGTCGAGTTAAATTTGACGTGTTTAATTAGTAGCCCAATGATGAGAACTGAAATAAAGCCACGGAATACAGGCACTAAGCGACTTTTTAAGAATCCAATTCTGGAGAATTTAAGTCGCACGCACATTTCCGTACCATTGGTGGTGTTTTTCTTCTATTCATCAGGGTTGTTGTATTGGAGTGCAACACACACATCTCTCTCGACCTGGATTACCTTAACTATGTTTTTTATTGGAGCCTTTTCATTTACCTGGGTAGAATACATTATTCACCGGTACCTGTTCCACATGGGGGCTGAGACAGAAGGAAAGGCAAAGGCACAATACACGATGCATGGCGTTCATCATGAATTTCCCAAGGACAAGACAAGGCTGGCAATGCCGCCGCTTCTCAGTATAAGCCTTGCTACTATGTTACTCTTTGTATTTCGGTTTATACTGGGGGACTTTGTGTTTTCATTTCTACCAGGGTTTCTGGTAGGCTATGCCTTGTACCTATCGATACACTATATGGTTCATGCTTTTCAGCCACCGAATAATTTCTTTAAAATTCTTTGGGTGAACCACGCGATTCATCATTACAAAAATGGTGACGGTGTGTATGGCGTTTCCTCACCTTTCTGGGATTACATATACGGCACTATGTCATCTGGCACCAAATCGAGGTAATCAGTCACGGCAGAAAATTTTGGCAATAAAAAAGCTCCGACAGGCCGGAGCGGTGATTTTTAGTAAAAAAACGGGTTAATCTAAATACTATATCCGCGTTTCTTTCACTGCCTTTTTCTGCGGTGCCTTCGAATACGTAGGGCATGTATATGACGTGCAGGATGATAACAGAATCGATGCCGCCAAAGCCAACAGAGCAAATGATTTTTTCATAGTATTTCTGATTATTCTATAAAACTATACGTTTATACGCCAAACTTATTGTAGGTAAACGTGAATTTTAGTGCCATGGTTCTCGTTAACTAAAAAATAACAGTTTTCTCGTTTTCTGAAACAGAAACACTGGATTAATGGTTAAGTTTAAATTACTAAGACCCATTTCAAGTGCAAGGCTACAGATTTTCCAAATTCACTCCTCCCCCGGAAGGTTCTCAAAGTGATTTCGAACGATTGCTGAAGGTATTTATGCAATTGATTCTGATTACGTCAGGGAATGTGGCGGAAGCCCTGCAGTGGATGACCGAAGTGGATCGCCAGTACAAACTTACTAACGACAAATACGGGATGGGTGATTTCATTGAAGACCTCAAGAAGAACGGGTACATCAGCGAAGAAGGCCCAAAAGGTGAGTTTAAGCTGAAAGCGCGAAGCGAACAGAGCCTGAGACAATCAGCACTCGAAGAAATTTTTGGCAAACTAAAAAAGACAAGAGGCGGCGAGCATAAAACTCATCACAATGGCCGGGGAGATGAGGCCACTACTGATCGGCGGGACTATGAGTTCGGAGATACTCTGGAACAAATTTCCATGACTGACTCCATTAAGAATGCCCAGATCAACCATGGTTATGAGGACTTCTTCATGACCGAGGAAGATCTTGAGGTGGTGGAAAATGAATTCAAGACACAGACCTCAACCGTGCTGATGATCGATATCTCCCATTCAATGATTCTTTATGGGGAAGACAGGATCACTCCGGCGAAAAAGGTTGCTATGGCCCTGGCCGAACTGATCACAAAAAAATATCCCAAAGACACACTTGATATCCTTGTGTTCGGTGATGATGCCTGGCAGATTGAAATTAAAGACCTCCCGTACGTGCAGGTTGGACCTTACCATACCAACACAGTAGCAGGGCTCGAGCTGGCGATGGATATTCTGAGACGTAGGAAAAATTCCAACAAACAGATCTTCATGATCACCGATGGAAAGCCAACCTGCATTAAACAGGGAATTAAATATTATAAAAACAGCTTTGGCCTTGATCCCAAAATCCTGAATCAAACACTGAACCTGGCAGGCCAGCTTCGAAAAATAAAAGTTCCTGTCACCACGTTCATGATTGCTACAGACCCCTATTTGAAAGCATTTGTCAGGGATTTCACAAAAGCCAATAATGGCAATGCCTACTATAGCAGCCTTCAGGGATTGGGCAACCTCGTATTTGAGGACTTCAAACGCAACAGAAGGAAAAATTTTTAATGACTAAAGAAATTTAATAAAGACCACTACACACAATGGATTATAAAAAAATTACAACACTAGGGCAGTTAAAGGCATCGGGTTATCCATCACAAACTATAAAGGAAGAGCTAAGGGCCAATCTAATCGAAAAACTAAAAAAGAAAGAAAATGCATTTGAAGGCATCTGGGGATATGAAGAAACAGTTATCCCGGATCTTGAACGGGCTATCCTTGCTGGGCATGATGTCAATCTTTTGGGACTTCGCGGGCAGGCCAAAACGCGCCTTGCACGATTGATGGTAAACCTGCTTGACGAATATATTCCTGTAATCGAAGGGTCTGAATTGAATGATGACCCACTGAATCCCATTTCCCGGTTTGGAAAGGATAAGATCAAGGAATTAGGCGATACTACTCCGATCTCCTGGCTTCACCGGGACGAACGTTATACAGAAAAGCTGGCAACACCCGATGTATCGATAGCCGATTTGATTGGTGATGTTGATCCAATCAAAGCTGCGACGCTGAAGCTTCCTTACTCAGATGAACGGGTTATTCATTTTGGATTGATACCCCGCGCGCATCGGTGCATCTTTGTTATCAATGAATTGCCTGACTTACAGGCCAGGATCCAGGTTTCACTATTCAATATTCTTCAGGAAGGCGACATTCAAATAAGAGGGTTCAAACTCAGGTTGTTGCTGGATCTTCAATTCGTATTTACCGCAAACCCTGAAGACTATACAAATCGAGGAAGCATTGTTACACCATTAAAAGATCGTATCGACAGTCAGATTATTACCCACTATCCGAAAACAATTGAGATCGGCAAAAAAATTACTGAACAAGAGGCTCGGATTAATTCAGCGCAGAAGAAATTGGTGACGTTTGTGGAGCTCGCAAAAGACCTGGTGGAGCAAATTGCAGTGGAGGCTAGAAAAAGCGAATATGTAGATGCGAAAAGTGGGGTGTCGGCCCGACTGACGATTTCGGCGTATGAAGCTTTAGTGGCCGCGGCTGAGCGGAGAACCATTATAAACCAGGAAAAAAACACGATCATTCGCATTACTGACTTCGTGGGGGTAATTCCATCTATTACAGGCAAGGTCGAGCTGGTCTATGAAGGAGAACAAGAGGGTCCAGGCATAGTAGCACAAAACCTGGTAGGAAAAGCTATCAGGGCACAATTCGTGAATTACTTTCCTGATCCTGAGAAATTCAGAAAGTCGAAGGACAAAAATCCGTACAAGAAAATTACTGCGTGGTTCAGTGATGGCAATACGATTGATCTGCTTGGCGATATGACCAATCAGGATTATGAAAAGAGTCTGAAGTCGGTACCGGGATTGTCGGATCTGGTAAGTGAATTCCAAAAAGGAAATGAGATTGGCACCAAGCTCTTTCTTATGGAATTTGCACTTCATGGTCTTGCGGAATACAGTCTTATCAGCAAACACTATCTCGCCAAAGGTTTGCAATTCAAAGATTTGATCAGCGGAATGTTCAGTGTGCCCAAAGCAGGCGACGACGAAGCCGACGATGACGAGGCTTTTGGAAACCGAATGAATTAATCTGTTAAAAGTTTTCTGCTTTTTTACTTTACCATCATGGTGCGCTCTGAGTCAATCGCTTTTGATCAAGGCAAGGTGAACGGGTTGCGAAAACTCGTTGATCAGGGGGAAGGCCAGTACCTGGAGTTTAAGAGGAAGGCTTCTTACCCGGAAAAAATAGTTCGTGAGCTGATTGCGTTCGCCAATTCAAGTGGTGGCGTTCTGTTGATTGGCGTCGATGATGATCGTTCAATACCGGGAGTAAAGTTTCCCGAAGAGGAGTCCATCGTTATTCACACTGAATTAAAAAATCATTGCAGGCCCGGATTGGCTTTTCACGAAGAGATAATTCCGATTTCCGAAAACCGGTATGTCTTGAAATGGCACATTCCCAAAAGTGACAAGCGTCCTCATTTTTATGTCACCAACGGGGACCGTATGTCATTCGTGAGGCAAAATGATCAGAGTATTAAGGCAAGTAAGGAAATGTGTGAAATCCTCAGGAGAAACAAATCCAAGAACGGCACAAAACTTGTCTATGGAGAAGCTGAACAAAAGATCATTCATTTTCTGGGAAGTCAAACTGCCATAAGCCTGGAGGACTTTTCGAAACTAACGGGCCTTAATCGCTTCATGGCATCCCGCAAACTGGTGCGCATGGTGCTGGCCAATGTGCTCAAGATCAAGGCAACTGACAAAGGAGATCTTTTTTCCAGAGCGGAAAATTGAGTTTAGTCTTTTTTATTCTTTCCCTTTGCTTTTCTCACCACGCTTCGCTTAGTTTATAGAATCGATTGGATACCGCGAAGATACTGCTTATGCCTGACGGAACTTTTTTGAGTCCCTTAAGGAAGTGTCTTCGCGGTTTTATTTTGTTAGGTTGATCACACATAATTTTTTTTGCTATGGCGAAACTTGTCAAAAAAGAGAAGAAGGTTTTTATTCTCGACACATCCGTAATTCTTTTCGAACACAACAGCATTCTGAATTTTGATGAGCATGATATCGGCATACCGATTACCGTGCTGGAAGAACTTGACAATTTTAAAAAAGGAAACGATACCAAGAATTTTGAAGCCCGGGAATTCATCCGCCTGATTGACAAGCTTGCTAAAGACAGGATGTTGCAGCAATGGAATCCGCTAAATGGAAAAAGCAAGGGTAATTTCAAGGTACTAATGGATACCGGTAGTAATGGCACAATGGATGCCAACAAAGTATTCAACGAACACAAGGCTGATCATCGAATTCTTAATTCAGCTCTTCTTTTACAGAAGGAAGAGAAAGACCGGAAAGTTATTCTGGTATCAAAAGACATTAACCTGAGGCTTAAGGCAAAGTCGCTCGGTCTTCAGGCGGAGGATTATACAACAGGTAAAGTCCAAAATCTAAATTCCCTCTATGCTGGCAAAACGGTATTAGACAATGTAGACCCGGACGTGATCGACCTGTTGTACGAGAAAGGATATTGCCCGCCAGAAGATCTTTTGGGGAAATCTGAACTTGTCAAGAACCACTATTACATTCTAAAAAGTGGAAAGAAATCCATCCTCGCTTTTTATAATTCGGCCAATGGAATGGTGGAACACGTGGAGAAGCGATCGGTATACGGCATCAAGCCGCGTAATGCTGAGCAGGCATTTGCTATTCACGCTGTAACAAAGCCAGAAATAAAGCTTGTCACAATGCAAGGAGTAGCGGGTACAGGAAAGACATTGATTGCGCTGGCGGGTGCCCTTGAGCAAAAGCGAGAATACAAACAGATCTACCTTGCACGCCCCATTGTGCCACTGAGCAATAAGGATATTGGATACCTTCCTGGCGACATAAAATCAAAATTGAATCCCTATATGGAACCGCTTTGGGACAATTTGAAATTCATTCAGAATCAATACAGTGAAAACGACAAGGAGTATTCAAAGATCACGGAGATGGTGACCAATGAAAAGCTGGTGATAACACCGCTGGCGTATATACGAGGACGAAGCTTATCAAACATTTGCTTTATCGTTGATGAAGCACAGAATCTGACACCTCATGAAGTCAAGACCATCATAACCCGGGCGGGAGAAAACACGAAGATCATTTTCACGGGAGATATTTTTCAGATTGATACGCCGTATCTCGACTCTCAAAGCAATGGTCTTTCCTACCTGATTGATCGCATCAAAGATCATGAGCTATATGCCCATATTCAGCTCGAAAAAGGGGAGCGATCGGAATTGGCAAATCTGGCAAATGACCTGCTTTAGGGGTTTGTGATGCGTGCAAGATTTTCGATGAATTTGCTTAAAAAATTGTAAAAAGGGCCTTTCAGACCCTGTTTTTGGAGAAAAGAACACTGGCGCCGGGTAAGATTTACCGCTTATCTGTCGCCTTTTTTTATTCTCCGAACAAACCGGCCAAAAACAGAGGTTATTTCGCAGGAAATCACTTCCCTTTTTTAGCCATAATTACTGACTGTTACTTATGCTTTCCACAGGTTATTAATTGATAATAACAACAATTAATATGTGGTTCAACAGCATCTTTGGTGACGGGTCAAAAACCAAAATTATCAAATTGGTAAAGTCGGAAGGCTCCCTAATTGGTGAACGTAATCTTGAAGGACGAAAGATTTACATCTACCTTCTGAGAGATTTTTTTGTTGAGATCGTATTTAAGAAAGACGGTTCTGCAGAAGTAGTTGAAACCGTACTGACCTTTTCAAATATAAATCAATTGAATTCACATTTGGAGCAAGAATTCAGGGCTGCATTCTAGTCCTCGATTCTATCCAACCAGGCTTCAACGAAATAGGTTATTTCTTTTTGCCTAGCACTCTCGCCATTGTTTCACCAATTAAAGCTGGTGATTCGGCAACGTGTATTCCGCACTCACGCATGATTTTCATCTTCGCTGCAGCAGTATCATCTGCTCCACCTATGATGGCTCCTGCGTGGCCCATACGTCGTCCGGGAGGAGCAGTCTGGCCAGCAATGAACCCTACCACCGGCTTCTTATTTCCGTTCTCCCTGATCCACCTTGCCGCGACAGGCTCGTAGTTTCCGCCGATCTCTCCGATCATTACTATACCTTCGGTTTCAGGATCATTCATCAACAATTCAACGGCATCTTTTGTCGGGGTGCCAATAATGGGATCTCCGCCTATTCCGATAGCAGTGGTAATTCCCAGTCCGGCCTTTACAATCTGATCGGCTGCTTCGTAGGTAAGCGTACCAGATTTTGACACAATTCCAATGGTTCCTTTTTTGAACACGAAGCCCGGCATGATTCCGACTTTCGCTTCACCTGGGGTAATAACGCCCGGGCAATTAGGGCCGATCAATGTTGCTTTTCTATCTTTTACGTACTGCTTGGCAATCATCATATCTTTTACAGGGATGCCCTCTGTTATAGCGACAATTACCTCAATACCCGCATCAGCCGCTTCCATGATAGAATCCGCGGCAAATGCCGGAGGAACAAAAATGATGGATACGTCAGCACCCGTTTTCTCAACGGCCTCTTTTACTGAATTAAAAACCGGTCGACCCAGATGAACCTGGCCTCCTTTGCCCGGTGTGACACCTCCAACTACGTTTGTTCCGTATTCGATCATCTGACCCGCATGAAAAGTGCCTTCTGATCCGGTAAAACCTTGAACAATGACACGAGAATTTTTATTGACCAGAACGCTCATAGGAACCTGTTTTGTGGAGGTCTACAAAATTAGGAGAATAATGTTGCCAGCCAAAAATGAAAAAGCCCAGGCAATTATTGCCGGGGCTTTTTAAGAAGCAACAACGTAATTATCGCTTAGCCTTAATCATTTTATTTCTCAGAAGAAACTCTGTTCTCGCGTCCTTAAAGTCATCTATATCAGGAGATAGTTTTATAGCAGCCTCATACGATGTAAGAGCGTCAATCAGCAGACCATTCTGCTCATAGAAACCAGCTTGAATAAACTTACTGAAACCTGAATCATCTTTCATGTCTCCGGAAATCTCAGCATACGATTTCTTAATCTTTTCATAGTCAGTAGGAGAAAGTTTTTTAACAACTTTCGCATCTGCCTTTACCGCTCCATGAGCTTTGCTGGCTACCTGCACCATAATGACCGATTCATTTGCCAACTTTTCATTGTTGAGGTCTACATTCACAATGGTCTCAGGTGTTTCCAGTTTCATCAGGTCTTCATCAAATATATTTCTGAAGGTCACTACATAAGGACCACCTCCTGCAGGTGCCTCCCATTCTACAACCATTGTCTTTCCAAATATGTTTGCGTTCTGCGGAGGAGGAAGGAACACATTTAGTTTGCTATCCCCACGGTCTACAGCTCCTGTGGCACTTAATCTGTTCTTCTTCGCTTCAGCCGAATTGCTGCTGAGGATAAAATCAGTGTATTTAGCTAACACACTTTGTCCGGTAGCCACTTGGGAAGCCAGTTGAGCTACTGTGTAGCTCCCTGCTTTCTTGACCTCCAATGGCCGGCCATTCGCGTGAACTAAGCCTAGATAGGAGTTCTCCGAAATCTTTAACTCATCGCCTGATTTCAGACTGGCGCCGGTTTTAAGGGCTTGCCATGTGTTGCCTGATTTGTATTCATTAGCGCCTTTGTTGGCCAGCACCTTGAAAGTATAATCCTGGGAATAGCCTGAAACTGTTATAACGAAAAAGCCAATTACCAGTAGAATTCTGCCCTTTTTCATATGCATTTTTTGATTTAATAAAGTCATTAAAGTTACGTGTTTCGATTTGCATTACTAAAGACGCCCCGCATTTGAGGTTTTTTTCAGCTAAATAGCGACTATAACACTACGAATATACTTAAAAATCGTGCCAAATTTTGAGGTGTATGAGGTACTTCGCTCACGTCTTTAATACACGCTCACGCCGTTTGGTAAGTCGTCTGTTAAACTCATTTTGAAGGCTTTTGAAGATATCGTACGCGGGACCAACCAGGGCTGAAATACCGATGGCGATCTTCAGATCAAGTTTGAGATTCCACGTTACAAAGGCAAATACGGTAAACCCTGAGATAAACACCACTTCCAATAGCTGGATAACAAACGACATGGCATCAAACCACATTGGAAGCTTATAGTCGATGTAAATAAATAATGCGACGGTCAGCAGGCAAACCATAATGGCAATCAAATACTTTGTCGTATCAGAAATCGTATTGATATAATCTTCATCCAGAATCATCCCAATAATGTTGGCATGGATTACTAATCCAAACATATCCGGATTGGCACGGCCACCGACAATCTTATTCATTGGGGTGAAGAATTTATCATCCCAGGATGGCTGCCCGACATAATCGCCAAGATAACCCATCAATACAATTTTGTCTTTAAACACTTCCGGCAATACATTTCCCTCCAGCATATCGAAAACATCAATAACATAGTATTGAGTGGCGTTATTGGTAGAGTTGGTGTCCTTATCTTTTAAACTATTAATTGCCAGCTGCTTTACCTCTATGTTTCTTTTAAAATTCACGAGCTCTTCCTCTATTCCTCTGGCCAGAAACTTTTTCGTTTTAACGGAATCATAAAGCATTGCAATACGGACTGCGAAGGCTAACTCCTCTTTTCCTTTCACCATAAACTTCGGCCACACGGTACGGCATTGCTTCACGTCTTCCTGATAATCAGCGTTGGTTGGAAGAGTTACAAAACCATGTTCTGCATAGTCATTGAACATTGGATCCGAATATTGCAAAGAATCCGATTCATTGGAATCCACTTTCCCTAATTTTTTTGTTTGCAGGAGGCGCGTTCCAAGCACGAATTTCGGCGCCGCCTGAATCGCGCTACTGAGCATGAGATTGCCCAATGTATCCAATAATGCAGGACAATTAATACTATCCCTTAATCCTTGCCTGCATATGAAAAAACCATCAAACCCAATTATCCTCGGCTTATACTCACTGATCCTGAAAATTTGCTGAGCGATAGCCCTTCTGGGAATGTTTCCAATGTTGACAAGTATGATTCTGTCGTCAACAACGATATCATCATCACTCCTGATTCTCGAAAAAACAATATCCGTGAGTTCAAAATCGCCTAACGCCTTTCCTACTGCATCAAAGTCAGTGAAAATCTTGAGGTCTGTTACTTGGTTTGCGGTCCACAACAGAAAGAACACGAAGCTTGTGATGATAAGGCTCTGTAACCAGAATTTTCTCATGTTTAGGTATATGGAGGAGAGTAAATTTAAAAATTTAGCTTTGTAAATCAACTTTTGAAATGTCTGCTTCTGCCAAACAAATCCCGGACGTAAACACCCTATCCTCGGGCATTCTGGCTGGTGACCGATCTGTTCTGGCAAAGGCAATCACCCTGGCGGAGAGTACACGTGAAAAAGATCGTGTTCAGGTAGATGCTTTACTGAAAACGTTATTACCTCATACTGGTAACTCCATTCGCATTGCCATTACCGGTGTGCCTGGCGTTGGCAAGAGCACGTTCATTGAAGCGTTTGGTAATCTCCTCACACTCGAAGGAAAGAAAATTGCAGTACTCGCTATCGATCCCAGCAGCCAGAAAACGAAGGGAAGTATTCTGGGCGACAAAACCCGCATGGAGCATCTGAGTCGCAATCCTGATGTATTCATACGACCCTCACCCTCCTCCCAGGCACTTGGCGGAGTTTCGTTTCACACACGCGAAACAATACTATTATGTGAAGCGGCTGGGTATAATATTATTTTAATAGAAACGGTTGGTGTCGGTCAATCCGAAACCTATGTGCGAAGCATGGTTGATTTTTTTCTGCTTCTTATGCTAGGGGGCGCTGGAGATGAATTGCAGGGAATCAAAAAAGGAATTATGGAAATGGCCGATGGTGTGGTCATTAACAAAACTGATGGAGATAATCTGAAACCTTCCATGCAGGCAAAAGCCGATGCACAAAATGCCTTGCACCTTCAGGAGGCATCAACTTCCGGTTGGACGACAAAAGTTCTGACTATTTCCGCAAGGGAAAACAAAGGATTGAATGAAGTATGGAAGATGATCCGGGAATATCAGGCTTATACAACCGCCAATGGATTTTTTGCCAGTAATCGTGAGCATCAGAAAAAGCAGTGGCTGGATGAAAGCATTGAAAATTATTTTCGTCAGCTTCAGGATGAAGCAGAATTTATTGCCGGAAAAGAAAAGTTGATGAAAAAAGTGATGAAGGGTGAGTTGCTGCCGACTGAAGCGGCAAGGATGTTTTGGAAGGATCTACTTTCGAAGGGATAACGCGCGCTTCGAACATCGTTATTAAATCTCGGCGCGTCGGGCATTAATCTACATTTTACTCTTGAAGCCCGAGCCTATGGCCCAAGCAGTAATATCTAGTTAAAATTAAAGCCTGCCATATGATTATTAAATCAATTTAACAGGCCCAACGGGCCGAGATTTATTTGCGCCGTGCGAAGCGCGGCGCATCAAAGCGCAAGCTCTAACCAAGCCCCAAAGGGGCGAGATACCCTCAGCATGTTTTTTGGCAAATAAAAAAACCCTGTCATGATTGGTCACGACAGGGTTGAATGATTTTGAGTAGCTACTAACTACACCTTGATCTCAACATCAACTCCGCTAGGAAGCTCAAGCTTCATCAAAGCATCTACCGTCTTCGCGCTGTTGGAATAAATATCCACGAGGCGTTTGAACGTACAGATCTGGAACTGCTCACGTGACTTCTTGTTCACGTGTGGCGAACGCAATACAGTGAACTTCTCTTTCTCTGTTGGAAGAGGAATAGGGCCACTGACTACGGCTCCGGTTGCTTTCACAGCGCGCACGATCTTCTCGGAAGATTTGTCGACCAGATTGTGATCGTACGATTTGAGTTTAATTCTTATTTTCTGATTCATAAATATTGAAATCTTTCGATCCTATAATCCTTTAATGCTGAACCTATTTAGCCGCTACACCCTTAACTTCTTCAATCACCTTCTCCGCCAGGTTCCTTGGAACCGGAGCGTAGTGAGCGAATGTCAATGTCGCCGATGCACGACCTGACGTAATTGTACGCAAGTCAGTGATATATCCGAACAGCTCAGACAACGGCACGTCGGCTTTGATAACCTGTGCGCCACCGCGGGTATCCATACCCTTCATAACTCCTCTTCTTCTATTCAAATCACCTGTAACAGAACCTGTGTACTCATCTGGCGAAATTACTTCTACCCCCATGATCGGCTCGAGCAACTGAGGACCACATTTACGCGCAGCCTCTTTAAATCCGATACGTGCAGCCAATTCGAATGACAATGCATCTGAGTCAACGTCGTGGAAAGAACCATGGAACAATCTTACCTTCAATGAATCGATTGGGTATCCAGCCAACGGTCCATTCACCATTGCTGATGCAAATCCTTTTTCAATTGCCGGAATAAACTCCCTCGGAATAACACCACCAACGATGTCATTTTCAAACTCAAGACCCGGCTTATCTTCTGGTCCAAGCACGCGGGGTCCGATCTCAAACACGATGTCCGCGAATTTACCACGACCACCGGTTTGTTTCTTGTAAACCTCTTTATGCTCAATCGACTTTGTAAGTGCTTCCTTGTATGCAACCTGAGGAGCTCCCTGGTTGATTTCCACTTTGAATTCGCGACGCAAACGGTCGATGATAATTTCAAGGTGAAGCTCACCCATTCCGCGAAGGATCACCTGACCAGTTTCATGATCAGTATTCACTCGCAGTGTAGGATCTTCTTCCACCAACTTAGAAATTGCCATGCCCAGCTTATCAGCATCGGCCTGTTTCTTAGGCTCAATTGCATAACCGATAACCGGCTCAGGGAACACCATTGACTCAAGAACAACCTTGCGCTTTTCATCGCAGAGCGTATCTCCTGTCTTGATGTCTTTAAAACCCACAACCGCACCGATGTCTCCGGTGTGCAGACGATCAATCTGATTCTGCTTGTTTGCGTGCATCTGGAACACACGTGATATACGTTCTTTGTTTTCAGAGCGCGTGTTATACACGTACGAACCTGACTCAAGAACACCTGAGTAAGCACGGATAAAGCACAAGCGACCAACGAATGGATCTGTAGCAATCTTGAACGCAAGCGCTACAAACGGTTCGTTTTCGTCGGGGTGGATCAGTACTTCTTCACCAGTGTCGGGGTCTGTACCAGCAATCACTTCCTTGTCCATTGGAGAAGGAAGCAATTCCATTACATAATCCAACATCGTCTGAACACCCTTGTTCTTGAATGAAGAGCCGCAAACCATTGGAACGATTCTCATCTGAACAGTTGCATCGCGCAACGCTTTCAAAATTTCAACTTCCGATATTGAATTAGGATCTTCAAAATATTTTTCAATAAGAGTTTCATCAACTTCGGCAACCGCCTCAAGAAGCTTCTCTCTGTATTCCTTTGCCTCTTCGATCATGTTAGCAGGAATTGGAATCTCCTGAAAGGTCATACCCTTATCAGTTTCATTCCAGATTATACCCTTGTTTCTAACAAGATCAACAACGCCCTTGAAACCCTCTTCTTCACCTATTGGCAACTGAAGCGCTACGGCTTTGCTTCCAAGCTTTTCTTTTACTTGCTTAACAACTCCTAAGAAGTCAGCACCAGAACGATCCATCTTGTTGACGAATCCGATACGTGCTACTTTGTAATTATCAGCCAGGCGCCAGTTAGTTTCTGATTGAGGCTCAACACCGTCAACAGCACTAAACAAGAACACAAGACCATCCAATACACGAAGTGAGCGGTTTACTTCAACAGTAAAATCCACGTGACCGGGTGTGTCGATAATGTTTACGTGATAATCGTTGTCTTTATATTTCCAGAAGACTGTAGTAGCGGCAGAAGTAATTGTGATACCCCTTTCCTGCTCCTGTTCCATCCAGTCCATGGTGGCAGCGCCTTCATGAACTTCACCAATCTTGTGGTTTACACCGGCATAATAAAGAATGCGCTCAGTGGTCGTCGTTTTACCGGCGTCAATGTGCGCAGCAATACCAATATTACGTGTATATCGTAGGTCTCTAGCCATTCTGAATTAGAATCTGAAATGTGAAAATGCCTTATTCGCCTCTGCCATGCGGTGAGTATCATCTTTCTTCTTGATAGCAGCGCCTTCTCCTTTTGATGCTGCGATGATCTCGGCAGCCAATTTATCCATCATTGTTTTTTCACCACGAGCGCGTGAATAATCAATAAGCCATTTAATGCTCAGGTTGATCTTACGCTCAGGGCGAATTTCAATTGGCACCTGAAAAGTTGCTCCACCTACACGGCGGCTCTTTACTTCCACTGAAGGCATGAGGTTATTCATTGCGCGCTTCCAAACTTCAAGACCTGGTTCAGTGGTCTTCTTTTCTACGATACCGATGGCATCATAAAAAATGTTGTAAGCAACGCTCTTCTTGCCCTGCTCCATCATGTAGTTGACGAACTTGGTTACAAGTGTATCGCCGAACTTAGGATCAGGAAGTAAGTATCTTTTTTTAGGTTTTGATTTTCTCATGACGTCTTATGTCTAATGATTATTTTTTCTTAGCGGGCGCACCTTTTGCCGGAGCACCTTTACCTGCTGCAGCAGCTGCACCAGCCTTAGGCCTCTTAGCACCATACTTGGAGCGGCTCTGTTGTCTGCCACTTACACCGGCAGTATCCAGCGCACCACGGATGATGTGGTAACGTACTCCTGGAAGATCTTTTACACGACCTCCGCGAATCAGCACAATTGAGTGCTCCTGAAGATTGTGACCTTCTCCCGGAATATAGGCGTTAACCTCTTTTCCGTTCGTAAGACGCACACGCGCTACCTTGCGAAGGGCAGAATTTGGCTTCTTTGGAGTGGTGGTGTAAACACGTGTACATACACCCCTGCGCTGTGGGCAAGAGTCAAGAGCAGGTGATTTTGACTTAAAAGTCAATTTCTTGCGCCCTTTTCGTACTAGTTGCTGAATAGTTGGCATTTCTTTGAACCGCTTAAAAATTGGACTGCAAAGGTATTTAAAGGGAAACACCTTACAAAGTCCTTTTGGAAAGTATTTTAGGAGTGAGAAACGTGATTTTCGGAGCGATTTGATCGTTTTTCGCAATCTTTCTATAGAAAGTAGAGAGAAAGGGCGCAAGCTACTGCCTACTGGCCGCTGGCTGTTCGGAGGTCCCGAAAGGTCTGGAGCCGCGTTGATTTGAGCCGGGATTATGGTTTGGGTTCTCTTTTATTACTAATACCTGACCAATCCATTGAAGCGTCCTAGCTTCGGCACATGTGCCTCAGACGGGCGTGTATCAGAACAAGCCGCTTGCGAGAGTCCAATGGTCGCATTTCCAATAATTCGCTCAATTACAGCATAATGAGACGGATATTAGCTTTGCTGATTCGCCAACACCCATACCCCCGAAAGCTTTCGGCGCGTAGCAAAAACCGTTGATTTTTTGGTTTGCTAAGTACTATTCTACGGTTTGCACTTCACTGATTTGAATCACAGGCTGACCATTTGCAGAGTTGGAACGTCCGCTCTAAGTTTCTATAAGTTTGGCCCCATTGTATTTTGAAAAGATGACTTAGTGTGAAAGAAAAAATATCCAATGGCTAAATATCGAATAGGCGCGTTGACCATGCCACTAGCCCGTCCCTTTTCGATTGACATTGCATTTAAGGAATCGCCAACTACGAGCCGCGCAGAATCTTCTCCATCTTCCTGCCCTTCGCCAACTCATCCACCAATTTATCCAAATACCTGACCTGCTGCGTCAACGGATTCTCAATATTCTCCACACGATACCCACATATTACTCCGGTGATGAGGTGCACATTGGGGTTAAGCGAAGCCTGTTGGAAGAATTCTGCAAAAGTTACCTTTTCCTTAATAAGTTCCTGCAGCGTCTTTTTATCGAAGCCTGTTAGCCACGCTATCACCTGATGTAATTCCTCTTTTGTCTTGCCCTTCTTCTCTACTTTTGCGAGATACAAAGGATAAACAGACCCAAAGATCATCTTTGCGATACGCTGATTGGCTACGTCGGAATTGTTCATCGCTGGAATTTTTGAGTGGTCAAGTTGTGCACCGTTTAGAAATTTGTCTGCCCCCAAATGATAGGCAGAATCCTCTTTGATATTTTGGGTTCAAGTCCAACAGGAATGTAATACCCATTTGTCATCATGTTTGTCACCACACAATATTTACCGTCATTAAACGTGTATTTGGCAAAGTCAAAATCAAATCCATAAAATCCAATTCTTCGTTGTTCCCGAATGTCGATCGAGGCAACGTCCGTTAATTTATAGATGTGCTTTTTGCCCATTGTTATTATTTCAAATTCATCTTTGTCTTGATCAATCCGAATTTTTAGGTCTAAGCTTTTCGTCAAATAATTTATTGTTAAGAAGATCGTTGTCAATCCCATTGCTGCCATCAAAGTCGAAATGATTATCAAGACGTTGTCAGTCTGAAATCTTAATAGGAAAAAAATAGAAAATCCTAACAGGCCCACTCCAATTATAATATTAAACAGGAGTCCAATTCTAAGTCCAAATTTGCATGTGTTATTATTCTCGTTCTTCATGTCTAAATGGTGCAAAACGTTCGGCTTTAACACGTATGCATTTAAATACCTACATCTTTATCCCAAGTTGCTAACGAAATGTAACAGCACACATTCTAAGAACCAATGCAGCATACGTCTAATAACCATTTGTCATGCACTGGGCTTTATGGAAGTCTCTCCTTTGCGTCTGCTGAAATATTCGATGATTTCTGTCTTGGTCATCTTTGATAATTTATCACTCAGTTTATCACGTTGCTGTCTCATGAATTTCACTGCGTCAAATTGTTTTTCAATCGTCTTCATATTTTTCAAATTCTCTTGGAGAACGTATTTCAATTTGTCTGTAGCCATTCTTTATGTTAATTGAATTGTAACCACGTATTCGCTGTACATTGACAATGTGTTTAAAATTCCAACTTACCAGAAAGTCAGCTCGATTTATGGTCGCTAAAGCAATATGCAAGCAGTCTGCATAACTCGTCTGTCCAACTACTCTTTCTGTAACATATTCTGTCGCTAGGTCAACTGCTTCGTCAGTAGTGTCGAGAAACTCAGTCGATTCGGCTTTTAGACTTTTCACAAGTTGTTTTACTTTCTCGGGTGCATTTTCAAGCTCGTCCTGAGTTACTGTCGAAAATAGCAAAATGAACTCTCCACTTTTAAGTCGTTCAAATAAAGGAAGAGTATGTTCTGCAAACTCCTCGTCAAAGTAACCGCCAAATACTGATGTGTCAATATATATTCTTTGTTTCACGGTTCCAATTTACGAAAAAATAGTCCAACGTTAGTTATGAATAGACCACGTTGGCTTGTTGAAAGTCAGATGCTTGTCGGCGATTAAATCGTGGAAGAATTTGTCCGAAAGCCTTGTGCGTAACGTTTAAGTTTATGTAGTGCGGGGAATAGGAGGGCTTGAAAATGTAGCGTAGCAAAATGTCAAGCCCGACCAGCTGCGTACTGTCCACAAGCCGAAATGTCTTAAAGAAACCAATCTACGAATTTACATAACTCCCTGCTATTGCATACTGTTGGTGGTCGTTTCATTTTCTGAAATCTCCCTCGTAGACTAAATCCCCCTTCTCATTCCATTCTTTACATAATCCTATATCATGGTAGTCCACATCGCATTCCTTTTTCTTAATTCCGGAATCATAATACTCAATTAGTTTTCTTTTGTTCCCATAATGGCTTTCGATGTTTGCCTCCTTTAATATTTCGATAATTGTTTCGCTTTTAATTTTTCCTGAGGCATTTAAATTCAGTTTCCTTGAAACCAATCCGTCTCGATAGATGAAAAACTCTCTGACAAAAAGAGAGTCCTTGTCCGTGTGCCATTTCCCCTGCTTCAGTCCGTATTTAT
Organism: Cytophagales bacterium; assembly: GCA_038229375.1. GTDB lineage: Bacteria > Bacteroidota > Bacteroidia > Cytophagales > Cyclobacteriaceae > ELB16-189. Next base: position 52,120 of record JBBRON010000003.1, read on the forward strand.
CAATAAAGTCAACAGTATCGCCCCTAATCAATCTAAAGACGGGAGGATATACGATATATCTTTCATTCGATATCCCAATGGGCTTATCCTTATAATTGATTTCAAGTGGATAGGAATGCATACCTGCAATCTGGTAGGTGAATTGATAGTAGCATCCGCATTCGCAAGATTCCTTTTTATGTGTATCCTCTACGTCCAAAAACAGAGTACCCTTTTCCAATTTTGAGATCGGCCTAAAGTCAGCACAACAAATCGCCCAAACACCGATTTGTATTCTTAGGATGCCTCCGGTCAGTTGTTTATCAATAATTCTTTCCCGAATATGCTTTCGCGAATCCGAATCAGATTCGCAGACTGACTGCTTAAAATCAACGACTTTCAATGCTGTGCTTTGACAGAATGTTAGCAAGGGTAGTCCAATTAAAAACATTATCAGTAGTAGATTCTTCATAATGTAATGGCTACTATCCTTGGCTATAACGCGTTGCCGGATTTTGAAACGCGTCACCGTCCCCGTTGCCAAACATAATTTGAAGGTAACACTTTTACATTAAACTGAACCCGGCAATGTATAACAGCTTTTTCCATGGGCTGGGCGGTTTCGTCCGACCGTTATTCATAAATGAGTGTTTGTCGATTGATAAACGCCAGATTTGTCCCACGAAATGAAGCCCTCCGTTAATAAAAGGTCAGACGGAACCGTCCTGCTTAACAAACTCTTTAATATTACTACGCGCAAGCTTTTCCCATTCTTCTTCGATTCCAATTTCAAACGCTTCTTTAAATCTTTGGTTTACAATTTTCTTTGTCATCCAATTAATTGTTAGACCCCATAGACAGCCGAATGCCAAGAATCCGTTTATTGTTAAAAATACTGATGGGTCTACCTTGTCACGAACGACAAGAAAGAAAATATTTACCGCTACGAATACTAGTCCAGCGAATACGAATAAAAAATTTCGGGTAAATTTTGAAAGTCCTACTTCATAAGTTACTTCAGTTAAATTATTATCAGCGTCTTTGTATTCTCCTTTTATAATTATGACTTTAACATGTCTCCAAAATGAGTTTCTTGTTAGTTCAAATGTCTGGTCGTCATGCGTTCCACAGAACATTGTGCCAGATGAATTGTAAGAAGTGATAAAGTAGAAGTCCTTTTCTTTAGACGTCAGCTCTGTCAGTCGTCTTTTAAATTCTTTCTTATTTAAGTTTGATTTCATTGTCTTGGTTGTCCGACCGCGTTTGTGCAGTGGCGGTCTTCGAAGCGCATCTCTGTCCCACGATACCAAACAGCTTGCCCGATGAAGCGCCTCGCGGAATCGGGTAATTTGAAAAACTAAAATAAAAATTTACATTGAGGCCCGCCATTGATCTATGCATTTTGCTGTGGCCAGTTAACTTAACTCCAAACTTTCCACCAAGGTCGTTTTTCAATTATTGTTTCCTTGGTATTATAAAATTCTCCATCATCCCCCTGGACTTTGGCATTTAGTTGTCCAGCGATGTCAATCATTTTATTTCTTATTTCAATGTCTGGGTTTTTAACAACGATGTCCCCGTTATTAGGCCAGAACCAAGCGTGATTGCCGCCAAGTCCGTCCTTAGAATACTTTGTCCAAACACTCATTCCTTCAGTGTCAACTCTCACATATTCTCCATTTGTCGCTGTAGCCTCTGCAAAATTGTCCAAACGCATTTCATTGTCCGATTTGAGATACTCAGTCCACTCTGTCAGCGAGATATGATTTGAGTCTTCGTCAAACCAATTCTCTTTTCTTGTAATATGAACATCGTATCCCATTATCGAAAGTTAATTGCCCACAGCCTGTCTGTGCATAAGAGCAGTGGCGGGAATTCGAAGCGCGTCACTGTCCCACGATATCAACCAGCTTGCCCGATGAAGCGCCTCGCGGAATCAGGTAATTTGAAAGACTAAACTACAAATTTAAACTGAACCCCGTCATTGATTATATATTTTGTTGCCAGCTGTGCGCCTGTCCCACGCTACATTAATAGCCGGTCTTTCAATTTCTCTTTTCTATTCTCTGGTCTTACATGAATCATTGTCAAAATGAACTCAGTCAGCTTAACTTCGTCAACGGTAATCTGTCCCAGTGAAATATTTAATTCTTGTGCCCCAATATCCTTGCTGAAATTTGAAGCTGATTTCGAAAAGTTTCCTTTCTTAGTCGATGGTTCGTACTTTTCGTCAACCATTAAGCAAACGAATTTTTGTCCGTGAATGTCAATCGGACAAGCACCTTGGATAACGTCCCAGTTAATAAAGTCCTTGCAAGTTGTCCGGTCAAATATTCCAATCTGATTTATGATTATTTGTGGTCTTCTGTCAAATAGATGAAATAGTCCTACTGGATAACCGAGTCCGAAGAAACCAATACTCATTCAAGCAACCCATTTTGGTGTGTCCGAATTGCCTAGGAGAAATAGTCCACCGAAAACAAATATTGAACAAAGTAAAATCAGCTTTATCGCTCTCCACGGAGACTTGTATAATTTTATGTCCATTGATTAGATGCCGAATTTTTTTTGGCGCATTGCTGGCAACGTTGGTGCATGAGGCGTAACGGGTTTTCGAAGCGCGTCTCTATCCCACGATACCAACCAGCTTGCCCGATGATGCGCCTCGCGGAATCGGGTAATTTGAAAAACTAAACTACAAATTTAAACTGAACCCGCCATTGATTATGCATTGTTGGCCCCATCGGCCCTATAGTCCACCGTGATTTGGCTAACCCGGGCCTGTCAAAGCTTTATTAGATATTTATCAAACCAGTCAATTGCGTCATTGATATGTGCTCTTATTGTTAGTTCGTCATGTCCACCGTCTTTTTCAACAATAAGATGAGAAGGAATGTCAAACTTCTTCAGTTTCTCAATCATAATTATTGATTGTTGCGTTGGTATATAGTCGTCCTTATCACCATAAACGATTAGTGTCGGGACACAATTTTCTGTCACATGATTAATAGGCGAAATCTCTCTCCCGATTCTCTTTCTTTCCTCTAAGTCTATAATTGATTCGAATGCGTTTGTTTCATTATTTAATTTCTTGAAGTCAAAAGCTCCTGCCAATGGAACTATAGGATGATTACCAAGCATTATCTCACCTTCTCGCCCCCAATTTAAAAAGTCAGTTGGCGGAAAAAACGCAACTGTGGCTTGAATTATACTGGACTCTCTGTCAACGGAGTCTTCTGCTTGAAGATGTCCGTTACTGCCACCACAACCCAACATCAACGAAAGATGACCTCCAGCAGAATCACCTGTCATTCCAATTCGACCTGAATCAATTCCGTATTTGTCCGCATTGTGTCGAACAAACCTAATGCAACGATGAATATGTTCAATGTTTTCTAAAATTGAAAATTTGGGATTACTTCCATGAATAACTGCAAATACTGTATAACCTCGGTCTACAAGTGGCTGAATGTAAACGGGTATCATCGGGTCGATCATTGTATGTTCCGAATACCAGCCTTCGCTAAGTGGTAATACAATAGCGGCACCATTTGCTCCTTTCCTTGGTGTAAATATGTCCATTGTTAGAGCGGTACCAAGAGTCCGTCCGTATACAACTTCTTTTCTGTCATATGCGCTTTCAATGAAAGCTGTTCCTGAATTCTCCATATTGTCCTTTGCTGAATTTTCCTTGCCGTTTTTCTTTGTCTCGTTTATATCGCACGAGGTTGTAAAAGCAAGGATTATAAGTATAAACTTTATCTTGTTCATGGAAAAATTGAATACTAAAGCGTAAAAGTAATATTGTCGGCCAAAACTTATTGTCGCAGAGGAGACCGAATAGCAGACTTGTCGAGCATTCTCTAAATAGGTTATGGTCGTGTCCTAATATTTGTTATTAGTCCGTTCTTAATTTCCTTTTTTTCAAACCGGTCTATTAAATCATATGCAAAGGCGTTTTTCATAACCCACTACCGGCAGCTCCCGTTTTTAGTACCGGGAAGACAATTGCGAGCTTTTCCGAAGCTAGACAAGTTTCCCTCCATCAACCTTTGAGAAAAAGACGAACGACACAAACAAATTCAAGGAGAAACCGGATTGCAAATCCGGTTCAGCGATACCCACTAATCGGAAAAATTTGTCACCTGCCGTTGGTCGGTTCCTCGATAGTTCCTCGATGAAACAGGGCCGTTCCTCGATGTTTTCTGGTAGTTCTTCGATAGTTCTTCGATGAAATGAGGCCATTCTTCGATGGTTCCTTAGTAGTTCTTCGATCGAACTTCGATGAAATTGCCATTTTCCCCGATACAACTCTAATGTCACTCCAATCTAACTCTGATTGACCTTCGATAGTACTTCGATGGAACTTCGATTGAGCTTCGATGGAGGCTCAATTCTTTTGTTTTTCTTCACTGGAAGCCCTTTCGGCAAGGTTCTAATTGACTAGGTTCATTACCGAACATTTTGGCAGTTTCGTGCCTCTTTGTGCAAAGTTGTGCTCCTTTATTCCTTTTTGCGGCTGTACACCTTTCGAAATAAAATCACCAAAAGAAATGATGGAGTATGAAAACTGATATCAAAACCAAAAAGCAATTTGATGCTGTAAAATACATGCGCGAGCAACTTGAAAAGGTTTACCGGGAAAACAAGGACATGACTCGTTATGTGCCGTTTCCTCCGTCATCTACCATTGCAATTTCATTGTCTCGCTACTTGGCTTACTATACTTAAGTGTGAAGTCTCTGTTCCCTGTCCATATCCCGTTTCGATCTTTTATTAATTCTATAATGCATGAATCACTTTTCAGTTTTCTTAGAAATTCTTTGGAAATTAATTTGTCTCCTTTAAAACATAGTTATCAGGCGAATATTCCGGAAATCCCGTACCCGAAATGTGTACATGAATATGAGCTGGGGTATTGTTACTCGGATACGGTGCCGGCTTAATTGTGCGAAACTCGTATTTTCCGTCGGCCCTGGTTTTCATTCTACCATGAATGCGAGGGTGAAGTTCCCCGGCTCCACCACCACCTTCAATATAATACCCTTTAGCGTCTGTGTGCCAAACGGAAAGTATCGCACCTTTCGCTGGCGTTCTCCCGTCTGGCAAGTAAATTGTACCTGAAATAATCATTGGTTCACCGGGCTCGCTGTCGGCTACTATTTTTATTGTCGAGCGAATGTCAACCGTGTCAGATAGTGTGGAAGTATTATTTGATCTATTTTTTTGTCCACAACTGCAGAAAAAATAAGTAAGGAATAGAACCAACAAATACACTCTTTTCATTCTGATTTAGTTTTGGATTTCGCGATTACCAATCAATGTTTAGTTTGTCTGTCGCAGAAAAGGACATCGTCGAACAGCAAATCAATAGCCAGAATGTTGTCATTCCATTTTGCAACAAAGCTCTTATGAAAAACGATCGTTTGCTATCTGATTAATAGTCTAAATATTTTCAATTCGGTCGGGTACTAAAATGGCGCATAACAGTTGGCGGTATGAAATCGTTGGGGATTGCGGGCTACTTTCCCTGTCCAGTTACAACGAACTTGATACGTGCCAGAATGCTTGAATAACCAATTAAACCCCAATGTTTTATACCGCGTGTTGTCCGTTGTACTTACAATCAATTCCTAAGTTTCTAATCTATTTTCTTTATTTCTTTTTTCAGCCCCCATCCAATATGCCAGGTTTTAATATGCTTTCCGTGGTTATCTGTTTCAAATTCTATTTGCTGGTCGGAACCATCTGCATAGAAAAACTTAGTTTCAGACTCAGATTTCAGTTCTATGTCTTTGCCACCACCAGTATGAATGTATAAGGCGCCATTTTTATTAACTAATTCAACAGGAAAAGAAACCATATAAGGAGGCTTGAGGAGGGGTAGCATATATTTACCAGCATATTTTTCAGTGCTATTTTTTATAATAATTTCTTTGTGATCATAAGACATTACAAAATTTTTATTTAGGGCTATTGCTACCAAAGCATCTGCAATATATTCGGCATGAGATTCATTGTTGGATAAAACAATGGCTGTTATATCATAATCTATATAACGTATAAGCATGCCTTCATATCCTGGGTACGACCCATTGTGAAAAATATAATTCCCAAAATCATTGTACCCAACCCTTATACCATAACCAAATTGAACGAATGGAAAGGTTTTCTTTTGTGCTTGCGTAACAAGCATTGCATGTTGGGTTGCCACTGTAAGCAAGCTGTGATCATTGAGTGCACGATCCCATTTTAAGAGATCATTTGTTGTTGAAATTATCATGCCTTCACCAGTTATACCTGACAGATAACTCGTCCAACCAGAATGCATACCATCAGCCCTGATATAGTTTTTCAAACTATCAGAATAAACAAATCCATAAGCGTAACCGGGAATTAATTTTATGGAACGGGGGCCATTGACAACAAAAGTGTGAGTCATTCCTAACGGCTTGAAAATATGCTCGTCCATATACGCATTATAGGATTGTCCGGAGATTTTCTCAATAATGGATGCCAGTAAGTTAAAAGCAGTTCCTGAATACATCATATTTTCACCAGGCCTAAATAAAATAGGAGGTTTTACTCTGGCAAGCAACCGAATCAAATCATTATTAGAAGCGATTTTAGTATGGTCAAAAAATTCTGATACTATGTTGAATCCATCAGGTATACCAGAAGTATGGGTAAGCAGTTGCTGGATGGTAATATTAGAATAAGGAAGTTCCGGAAAGAATTTTCTGAGTGTATCATTATATTTAATCAAACCTTTGTCTTTCAATAATAGTATCCCCATTGCTGTGAATTCCTTGGCAATGGAACCGCAATCAAAAATACTATTACTATCAAGTTTGATTTTTGTACTATAATCAGAATAACCAAATGAGTTTTTATAAATAACTTCCCCATTTCTTGAAACCAAAACATTTCCATTAAATCTATATAAGTTAGATTGCGCTTGCATGTAAGTTTCAAAGATTGATGTATTGTTTTGTGCAAATAGTGAGATTGGAAATAAAAGAAGGAGCAATATTTGTTTCATATAGACAGATTTAATTCTATTGTTTTTTATGATTCCTGAAACTAAAGACTGCGACCTGTTAAAAATCAATCTCGAAGTCTTTACAGTATTACGCACAACGTCGGTGTATTTGTTCGTGGTGGGGCTTGGAGGGCTTGCTAAGGCCAAGGGCCGGCAAGACCGACCGCTGCGAAGTGTCCCACGAAAACATCCACAAACGAAGATAAATATTTTAATTCACTGCGAATCCCCACCATGACGCATACACTTTATTGGCAGTCGTACCTTATAGTCGTGTTAAGATTTCCAATGGTACTAGTCGCTTGATCAATTTATTTTCTTTGGTGGAATCAAATTCCAAAAAGGTCCATTTTGAGTCATTCGCCCTCATAAAAATAAGATCCTTTGTTTGATGGATTATGTACATGCGCTGCGTTGAATCGTATTCGAGATTAGCTTCTCCGTAGATATTCTTTAGGTATAGTAAGGCAGCGGGGTTGATGGTATCTCGATTACTGTAATTTACAATTGTCGATTTGTATCGAATTCTTCGAAATACTGAATCTCCTTTCGATAGAACGGGTCCCATTTTGGTGAACTCATAGTCCTGAATCTTCGTCTGGCCAATTGTACGCTCTGCCTTCTTATAGTATTGAATTATCTGTTCCTTTGATACCTTTTCGAAGGTCTGCGAAGGTAGAAATGTTAAGAACTTATCGTATTCACTGCCATTGAAAGCAGAAACGTAAGCGCTAAATGTGTCATCAAAAGTTTTATCGCTCTTCTCAGCAGGGGAACAAGTTGCCAATACAATCGAAAGTAGAGGAATGATTCTCTTCATGTTTTCCGGGTATGGCTGCCAACTAGTGGCTATGTTCAATAATACCTATACATTCAATATGGCGGTGCACATACATCGCCAATCCGGTACTCTTTGTGCACCTTTACAAATCGAGATTGTCGAGCGGGCTCCTGATCTTGTCAAATCCCTTTTTCGTAACATGAGTATAAATTTCCGTGGTTTTACTCGAATTGTGACCAAGCAACGCCTGAATATAGCGCAAATCAGTTCCTTGTTCAAGCAGATGAGTGGCAACACTATGCCGTAATGTATGCAAGGTTGCGTTTGTTAACCCCCGATTTAAGCAAACGTCAAGTTTTAAGTCGTTGCTGAATATTTGCCCACAAGAGCAAGTATCCCCAAGTTCTATGGCAAAGTGGAATAAGGTTGTGTAATGTTTTCCTGACTATCTCAGTCAGAGCAAGGAAGAACTACGCCTCTCCCATCGTCCCACCAAAATTCATGGGGAACTTCGGCAGCTCATCAGTACGCTTGATCGGGCCGAAGGAGGCTTCATACTTTTCAATATTATCTTTCAGGGCCGCCAGCAGGCGCTTGGCATGCTCCGGAGTAATTACAATTCTGGATTTTACTTTCGCTTTCGGCACTCCTGGCATCAGGCGGATAAAATCAATCACAAACTCACTATTGGAATGTGCTATCATGGCGAGGTTTGAATAGACTCCTTCTGCAATCTCCTCGCTCAACTCAATATTGATCTGATTCTGCTGAGGTTGGTTCTTCTCTTCTGCCATGGGAACAGGATTTAAAGGATTGACGAATGACCGGGATTAATACATTGAAAGTACAGAAAAAAAGAGACCCCTCTCGGTGTGAGAGGGGTCTTTTCTATTTTGAATTAAGCTGTTAACTCCTTTTCCTTACGTGGTGCGGGAGCTGGCGCTGGCGTATCCATCATCTTCTCGTACTCCTCTTCGGAGCCTACGATCAGATCGTTGAATTGACGCTGACCTGTACCGGCAGGGATCAGGTGACCAACGATCACATTCTCCTTTAAGCCAGCCAAATGATCGGCCTTACCTCGTATCGCGGCTTCGCTCAATACCTTCGTTGTCTCCTGAAAAGAAGCTGCTGACAGCCAGCTTTCAGTCTTCAATGAAGCCTGAGTGATACCTTGCAATGTTGGTCTTGAAACCGCTGGCATTGCATCACGTACTTCAGCGATCTTCTGATCTTTTCTCTTCAGTGAAGAGTTCTCATCACGAAGCTCACGCGCCGTAACAATCTGACCAGGTTTCAGTTTCTGTGAATCACCTGATTCAAGGATAACTTTCTTATCCAGTACCAGGTCATTTATTTCACGGAACTCTAATTTATCCACATATTCTCCCTGTAAGAAGCTTGTGTCTCCGCTGTCAATAATTTCCACTTTCTGCATCATCTGACTTACGATACATTCAATGTGTTTATCATTGATCTTCACACCTTGCAAACGATACACTTCCTGAATTTCATTCACCAGATATTCCTGAACGGCTGTTGGCCCTTTTATCGAAAGAATATCGGAAGGAGTAATAGCTCCATCTGAAAGCGGTTGACCCGCTTTGATAAAGTCATTGTCCTGAACCAGGATGTGCTTGGAAAGCGGCACTAAGTAGCGCTTCTGCACACCATCGCGTGACTCGATGAAGATTTCACGATTACCACGTTTGATACCACCGTAGGTTACCACACCGTCGATCTCACTCACAACCGCAGGATTTGATGGGTTACGTGCTTCGAACAACTCCGTTACGCGTGGAAGACCTCCCGTGATGTCACGAGACTTACCCACTGCGCGTGGAATTTTCACAAGTACATGACCTGCCTTGATCTGCTCGCCGGAATCAACTGCCAAGTGAGCTCCCACAGGAATGTTATATGATTTGGAATCTGTCTTTCCTTTTACAACAAGTGCCGGATTTTTAGTCTTATCACGAGTCTCCGTGATAACCTTTTCGCGGTGACCTGTCTGCTCATCCGATTCCTCTTTGTATGTGATACCTTCTATGATTGCTTCATATTCGATCTCACCGTCAAATTCCGAAAGGATAACAGCGTTGTATGGATCCCAGTTACACAACTCATCGTTCTTCTCAACCTTCTGACCGTCCTTAACGAAAAGGAATGAGCCATACGGTACGTTGTTGGTAATAAGAACGCGGCTCTTCTCTTTCTCCACTATCCGGATTTCGCCAGTACGTCCCATTACTATTTTAACCTTGTTGCCGTCTTTATCAGTGCTATCGATCGTACGGACACCTTCAAATTCAATAGTGCCCGAGAACTTGGCCTTGATGCTTGCTTCCGTAGCAATGTTAGACGCCGCACCACCCACGTGGAAAGTACGGAGGGTCAACTGTGTACCAGGCTCACCGATTGACTGCGCAGCGATAACGCCGACAGCTTCACCCGCCTGTACCATTCTGCCTGTTGCCAGGTTACGACCATAACACTTAGTACATCCTCCAACACGCGATTCACATGTAAGAATGGAACGAATTTCTACTTCTTCAATGCTTGTTTCATCAATCTGCTTGGCGATCTCATCGGTGATCTCACCGCTTGCAGCACAGATCAAAGCGTCTGTGAGGGGATCATAGATATCATGAACCGACACACGGCCAACGATACGTTCTGAAAGTGGCTCAACAATGTCTTCATTGTCTTTCAATGCCATTACTTTCAATCCGCGCAATGTTCCGCAATCTTCTTCTGTGATCACCAGATCCTGTGCCACGTCAACCAAACGACGTGTCAGGTAACCAGCATCAGCAGTTTTCAATGCAGTATCGGCAAGACCTTTACGTGCACCGTGTGTTGAGATGAAGTACTCCAATACGTCCAGACCTTCCTTGAAATTAGAAAGGATCGGGTTTTCAATGATCGAACCAACTGAACCGGCAAGGTTTTTCTGAGGCTTCGCCATCAGACCACGCATACCACCCAGCTGACGAATCTGCTCTCTCGAACCACGTGCACCGGAGTGCATCATCATATAGATAGAGTTGAATCCACCCTGATCTTCTTCCAACTGCTTCATCAGCGTGTTGGTCAGAAGCGTGTTTGTACGAGTCCAGATATCAATAACCTGATTGTAACGTTCGTTGTCGGTAATAAGACCCATCATGTAGTTGTTCCACACGCCGTCCACTTCCTTCTGTGCAGTACCAACCAGTTTCTCTTTTTCTACAGGAATCTTCACGTCGTCCAATCCAATAGAAAGACCACCGCGATACGCCATCTGGAAACCAAGCTCCTTAATATCATCGAGGAACTTTGCCGCTTTGGCCAAACCTGCAAGCTTATAAACATCAGCGATGATACCTTGAAGCTTTTTCTTTGTCAGAAGCTCATCAACGTATCCTGTTTCTTCAGGAACAACCTGATTGAAGATCACGCGACCTGTTACGGTCTCGATAGTCTTCAATGCGATTTCTCCTGTGTTTTTATCCTTTACTTTAACACGAACCTTAATAAGCGCGTGTTTGGAAAGCATGCCTTCATTGTAGGCAATGATTACTTCTTCTGGTCCAAAATATGTTCTGCCTTCGCCTTTTTCACCTTTTCTTCCCTTTGTGAGGTAGTACAATCCCAACACCATGTCCTGAGAAGGTACGGTGATAGGCGCGCCATTTGAAGGGTTCAGGATGTTATGTGAAGACAACATCAAAAGAGATGCCTCAACAATAGCTTCCTGACCAAGCGGCACGTGAACGGCCATCTGGTCACCGTCAAAGTCGGCGTTAAACGCAGTACACACAAGTGGGTGCAACTGAATTGCTTTTCCTTCGATCAGCTTAGGCTGGAATGCCTGGATACCAAGTCTGTGTAGCGTTGGAGCACGGTTGAGAAGAACAGGATGTCCTTTCAATACATTTTCCAAAATATCCCACACAACAGGATCCTTGCGATCAACAATCTTCTTTGCTGATTTTACAGTCTTAACAATTCCTCTTTCAATCAGCTTGCGGATAATGAATGGCTTGAACAATTCGGCTGCCATATCTTTTGGCAGACCGCACTCATGCAATTTCAATTCAGGTCCTACAACAATAACCGAACGGCCAGAGTAGTCAACACGCTTACCAAGCAAGTTCTGACGGAAGCGGCCTTGCTTTCCTTTCAGCATATCACTGAGGGATTTCAAAGCGCGGTTTCCTTCTGAACGCACTGCGTTTACCTTTCTTGAGTTGTCGAACAAAGAATCAACGGCTTCCTGAAGCATACGTTTCTCATTTCTGAGGATCACTTCAGGAGCTTTAATATCAATCAATCTCTTAAGACGGTTGTTGCGGATAATAACGCGTCTGTAAAGATCATTCAAATCTGATGTTGCAAAACGACCACCATCCAATGGCACCAATGGACGAAGTTCTGGTGGAATTACCGGAACCATCTTAATGATCATCCAATTCGGTCTGTTTTCTACACGTGTATTGGCATCACGGAAAGCTTCTACAACTTTCAATCTCTTAAGAGCCTCTGCCTTTCTCTGTTGAGAAGTGTCAGTAGCAGCCTGGTGACGAAGTTCGTAAGAAAGCTCATTCAACTTAACGCGGGCAAGAAGCATTTCCAATGCATCGGCACCCATCTTGGCAATGAATTTCTTAGGATCCGTGTCATCGAGCATTTGATTCTCGCGTGGCAACTTATCAACGATGTCGAGATATTCTTCCTCCGTCAGGAAGTCGAGACGGTTAATACCATCCTCTTCCTTGATACCTGGTTGAATAACAGCGTAACGCTCGTAATATATGATCTGATCAAGTTTCTTAGTAGGCAAGCCTAACAAGTAACCAATCTTATTCGGCAATGAACGGAAATACCAGATGTGCGCTACAGGCGTCACCAGTTCGATGTGACCCATGCGCTCACGGCGAACTTTCTTTTCTGTTACTTCAACTCCACAACGGTCGCAAATGATACCCTTGTAACGAATACGTTTGTATTTTCCGCAATGACATTCCCAGTCCTTAACGGGTCCAAAAATCCGCTCGCAGAATAATCCACCCATCTCCGGCTTGTACGTCCGGTAATTGATGGTTTCCGGTTGCGTTACTTCACCATGTGAACTCTCCAGAATTGATTCCGGAGAAGCAAGACTGATGGTGATTTTCGAGAAATCGTTGTTAATCTTTTTATTTTTTCTGAAAGACATGCTTTGAAGAGTTTTCAGTTATTTATTAAAACACCACTTTGGTTTTAGGCGTCAGACATTGTCTGACGCCTATCCCAATTATTAATCCATAGTGATCTCAAGTGCAAGACCTCTCAACTCATGAACCAATACATTGAATGATTCAGGAATATTTGGCTTGCGCATGTTTTCACCCTTTACAATTGATTCGTATGCCTTAGCTCTTCCGATTACGTCGTCTGACTTGATCGTGAGGATCTCCTGCAGAATATGTGATGCACCGAAGGCTTCGATCGCCCAAACTTCCATTTCACCGAAGCGCTGACCACCGAACTGGGCTTTACCACCCAATGGCTGCTGCGTAATGAGGGAATAAGGTCCGATTGAACGGGCGTGCATTTTATCATCAACAAGGTGACCAAGTTTCAGCATGTAAGCGATACCGACTGTAACCGTTTGATCAAACTTGTTACCAGTAAGACCATCATACAATTGAGTTCTTCCGAATTCAGGCAAGCCTGCTTCTTTCAACTCAGCTGATACTTCTTCAAGAGTTGCTCCGTCGAAAATTGGAGTTGCGTATTTTCTTCCAAGTTTCTTACCAGCCCATGCAAGCACAGTCTCGTAGATCTGACCCAGGTTCATACGTGATGGTACACCGAGTGGATTCAAACAGATATCCACAGGAGTTCCGTCTTCAAGGAATGGCATGTCTTCATCGCGAACAATTTTCGCAACAACACCCTTGTTTCCGTGCCGTCCGGCCATCTTATCTCCTACCTTCAACTTGCGTTTCTTGGCGATGTATACTTTAGCCAATTGAACGATACCTGCTGGCAATTCGTCACCAACTTCTAGCGTGAAGCGTTCACGTTTGAACTCACCGGCAATCACGTTGCGTTTGTTGAGGTAGTTCTTCACGATCTCAGCAACCATTTCGTTAGTATGATCATCCGTAGTCCATGATTCAAGACTTACGTCTGCAATCAAATTGACTTCTTCCGGTACGTTGTAATTACTTTCATCGCGATAGATGTTCTTATCCGGGAAGAGATTGCTTTCAATCACCTTGCCAGAGAATTTCACACCCTTTGCAATAAGTTCATCACCAAATTTATGCTTCACACCCTGACTGGTCTTGCCAGTAAAGATGGTTGTAAGCTTCTTAACCATTTCCCCACGAAGATCCGCCAGCGATTTGCTGTAACGAGCTCTCAATGCATCCAATTCTTTCTTGGACTTGACGCGAACATCCTTATCTCTTTTAGGACGTGAGAATAGTTTAGTTTCAATAACAACACCTTTAAGTGATGGAGGTGCCTTCATGGAAGCGTCTTTAACGTCACCAGCCTTGTCACCAAAGATGGCGCGAAGAAGTTTTTCTTCAGGCGTAGGATCAGTTTCACCCTTCGGCGTGATCTTACCGATGAGGATATCACCTTCACGAACTTCAGCTCCGATGCGGATTATTCCATTCTCATCAAGGTGCTTTACAGCTTCCTCGCTTACGTTTGGAATTTCAGAAGTCAATTCTTCTTCACCACGTTTTGTGTCGCGAACTTCAAGTTCGAACTCTTCCACGTGGATAGAGGTGTAGATGTCATCCTGAACGACGCGTTCGGAGATAACGATCGCATCCTCGAAGTTATAACCCTGCCAAGGCATATAGGCTACGAGCAGGTTGCGGCCAAGGGCCAATTCACCATTCTCAGTAGCATATCCCTGACACAGCGGCTGACCTTTCTCAACTTTTTGTCCCTTCTTAACAAGAGGAGTTAAGTTGATACAGGTATCCTGGTTAGTTCTTCTGAACTTGATCAGTTTATATGATTTGTATTCGTCATCGAAGCGAACTAATTGTTGCTCTTCCGAAACGTCATACTTGATAACGATCTTCTTAGCGTCTACATAATCCACTACACCGCCGGCTTCCGCCAATACGAGTGAACGTGAATCAAGAGCAATGCGTCCTTCAAGACCCGTTCCTACGATAGGAGCCTGTGGTCTCATCAATGGCACTGCTTGGCGCTGCATATTCGAACCCATGAGGGCTCGGTTAGCATCGTCATGCTCAAGGAAAGGAATCAAAGAAGCAGCGATCGAAACGATCTGATTCGGTGCCACATCCATGTATTTCACCTCTGATGGTTCTACTACCGGGAAGTCTCCCTCAAAACGGGCTTTCACTTTTTCAGCAACAAACTCGCCGTTCGGCTTAAGACGTGCATTCGCCTGAGCGATGTTAAACGTATCTTCTTCTTCAGCAGTAAGGAAAATAATATCCTTAGTCTTCACCTTACCTCCATCAACCTTTCGGTAAGGAGTTTCGATGAAGCCCATCTTGTTCACCTTTGCATGAACGCAAAGTGATGAGATCAAACCGATGTTTGGACCTTCCGGTGTTTCAATTGTACAAAGACGTCCGTAGTGAGTATAATGCACGTCACGTACTTCAAAGCCGGCACGCTCACGGGAAAGACCTCCGGGTCCAAGGGCAGACATCCTACGCTTGTGCGTGATCTCTGCCAATGGGTTAGTCTGATCCATGAATTGCGAAAGCTGATTGGTTCCGAAGAACGAGTTGATAACTGACGACAAGGTCCTTGCGTTGATAAGATCAACAGGCTTGAAGTCCTCATTATCACGTACGTTCATACGCTCCTTAATAGTACGCGCCATACGGGCAAGACCTACACCGAACTGAGTGTAAAGCTGCTCACCAACGGTACGGACACGGCGATTGCTCAAGTGGTCAATATCATCCACAAGCGCTTTGGAGTTAACCAATCCAATCAAATATTTAACGATCAGGATGATGTCCTGAGTGGTTAACACGCGTTGATCGGCGCTAAGTTCAAGTCCTAATTTTTTATTGATACGGTAACGACCTACTTCACCGAGGTCATAACGCTTCTCACTGAAGAAAAGGCTTTGAATAATATCACGAGCTGTTTGCTCATCCGGTGCTTCTGTATTACGAAGCTGACGGTAGATCTGTTCAACGGCCTCTTTTTCAGAGTTTGAATTATCTTTTGCGAGAGTGTTGAAGATAATGTGGTAGTCAGTCACGTTAACATCATCGCGATGGAGAATAATTGACTTCACGCCACTTTCAACAATAATATCTACATCTTCTGCTGTGAGAACGTGATCGCGTTCCAGCAACACTTCATTACGGTCGATCGAGACAACTTCACCGGTATCTTCATCCACGAAGTCTTCAGTCCATGTTTTCAACACACGGGCTGCCAACTTACGATCAATAACTTTCTTGAGTGTAGGCTTGCTAGCCTCTACTTCTTCGGACAATCCGAATAAGTCAAGGATATCTTTATCAGTACCGTAGCCAATTGCACGGAGCAATGTGGTAACGGGGAATTTTTTCTTGCGGTCGATATACGCATACATAACTGAGTTCACATCCGTGGCGAACTCAATCCATGATCCCTTGAAAGGAATGATACGGGCGGAATACAATTTGGTACCATTGGTGTGCTTGCTCATGGCAAAGAACACACCTGGAGAGCGATGCAACTGGGAAACAATTACACGTTCAGCTCCATTGATCACAAACGACCCTTTTTCGGTCATGTATGGAATGTTGCCGAGGAATACCTCCTGTTCGATTGTTTCAAAATCTTCGTTATCCTCGTCATTACAAGTGAGGCGAAGTTTCGCTTTCAATGGAACCGAAAAAGTCAATCCGCGGTCAATGCACTCATCAACTGAATACTTCGGCGGGTCGATGGTATAATCCACGAACTCGAGCACGAAATTTTCGCGTGAGTCAGAGATAGGAAAATTCTCTGCGAAGACTTTAAAGAGACCTTCGTTCTGACGCTTTTCAGCGGGAGTTTCGATCTGTAAAAAGTCTTTAAACGATTGAAGTTGAAGATCGAGGAAATCAGGATATTCGATGATCTTCTCGATGTTTGAAAAATCGATCCTGTTATTAATGGTCTTCTTTGCCAAGGTGCGTTTTAATTTAAAGGTTCCTTGATTAGAACATAAAGTGGGTACAAATAGTGCAACCCCACCCCCGTTTCCGATGTTTGTCGGAACGGGGTTGGGGCAACACTTAGTGTTAGACGGTACCCTTCGTCTTCAAAAAGTTATTTCAACTCAACGTCGGCACCAGCCTCAGCAAGTTGCTTCTTGAGATTTTCAGCTTCGTCTTTAGGTAAGCCTTCTTTGATAGTTTTAGGAGCTCCGTCAACTAA
Organism: Cytophagales bacterium; assembly: GCA_038229375.1. Classification (GTDB taxonomy): domain Bacteria; phylum Bacteroidota; class Bacteroidia; order Cytophagales; family Cyclobacteriaceae; genus ELB16-189. The sequence goes on from JBBRON010000003.1 coordinate 69,321, forward strand.
GTCCTTAGCTTCTTTCAAGCCAAGACCAGTAAGTTCTTTTACGAGCTTCACGATCTGAAGCTTATTAGCTCCAGCGGCTTTCAATACAACATCAAAATTAGTTTTCTCAGCAGCAGCGGCAGCGCCACCACCTGCAGCAGGACCTGCAACCGCTACAGCAGCAGCGGGCTCTATACCATAAGTTTCTTTAAGATAAGAAGCCAATTCTGTTACATCTTTAACAGTAAGTTCTACAAGTTGATCGCCAAGTGCTTTAATGTCAGCCATTTTAGTAAGTGTTTAAAATTTTCGTTCAATAATTATTTTGCTCTTCCTTCCAATGTCTTTACGAGCCCAGCGATTGTTGACTTGCTGCTTAACAGAGCAGACAATACATTTTTCGCAGGTGCCTGCAGACTTGAAATGATTTCTCCTATGAGCTCATTTTTCGACTTGAGGTCGTTGAGCACATTCAGATTTTCCTCCCCGATAAACAGGTCGGAATGGACAGACGCTGCTTTAAAAACAGGCTTTCCTTCATTCTTTTTCCGATACTCCTTGATGGCTTTTGCAGGTGCATTGCCTGATTCTTTTGAGAAGATCAAGCCAGAGAAACCGTGCAATGAGTCATAAAGGCCTTCGAAATTACCAGGCTGCTTTTCAAGTGCTTTCCGGATCAATGTGTTTTTGTACACGCGGTACTCAACACCTTGTTTGAAACAAATTCTGCGGAATGCATTGATTTGCTCAACCGAAAATCCTGAAGCATCGGTAATGTAGAAATGGGCGTGCTGAGAAAGTTTCTCTGCCAACTCATCAATAATTTGTCCTTTTTCTTCGCGGGTCATCGTTATTAATTTTTAATTTCTAGTTCCCGATGGAGCTAGCGTCAACCATTATACCAGGACTCATCGTCGTCGAAAGGCTTATGCTTTGGAAATACGTTCCTTTCGAAGAGGCTGGTTTTAACCTCGCAACCATGTTAATAAGTTCAGCGGCATTGTCTTTTATTTTGTCCGCGCTGAAGGAAGCCTTACCTACGGATGCGTGAATGATTCCTTGTTTGTCAATTTTGAAGTCTACCTTACCCGCTTTCACATCCTTCACTGCTTTTCCAACTTCGAGGGTAACTGTACCAGACTTCGGGTTTGGCATCAGACCACGAGGTCCGAGCACCTTACCTAACTTACCTACTTTCGCCATTACGGTTGGAGTACAGATGATCACGTCGATATCTGCCCATCCACCTTCAATTTTTGTTACGAATTCATCGAGACCAACGTGTTCAGCACCGGCATCCTTTGCTTCCTGAACTTTGTCAGGTGTGCAAAGCACCAATACGCGAACGACCTTACCAAGTCCGTGAGGAAGTGACACCACACCACGGACCATCTGATCTGATTTCTTTGGATCAACTCCAAGACGAATATCAACATCTACAGAAGCATCAAACTTCGTGAATGTGATTTCTTTAACGAGCTGGGAAGCATCCGTCAGAGAATACTCTTTCTCTGCGTTATATTTTCCGGCTACTGCCTTTTGATTTTTTGTAATCCTTGCCATGATCTTTATAATTATTTATCCCACGGAGCTGCGCCACTTACCGTGACACCCATGCTGCGGGCTGTACCAGCAATCATTTTCATAGCTGACTCAACTTTAAATGCATTGAGGTCAGGCATTTTTATTTCTGCAATCTTTTTGATCTGATCCCAGGTAATTGAACCGACTTTCGTGCGGTTAGGCTCTTTAGAACCCTTTTGGAGCTTCGTGGCCTCCATGATCAAAATCGCCGCTGGAGGTGTCTTAATAACAAAGTCAAATGACTTGTCATTATATATAGTGATCAACACCGGGAGAACCTGTCCTGGTTTATCCTGTGAGCGAGCGTTGAACTGCTTACAGAAATCCATGATATTCAAACCTTTGCTACCAAGAGCAGGACCAATAGGGGGTGCCGGATTTGCCGCGCCTCCCTTTACCTGCAGTTTCAAATAGCCAATTGCTTCCTTTGCCATAATACCCTTAGTCTAACTTTTCAACTTGCATGTAACTCAATTCGACCGGAGTGTTCCGTCCAAAAATCTTTACCATGACATTTAACTTCTTCTTGTCTTCAAAAATTTCCTCAACATTCCCTGTAAAGCCACTGAAAGGACCATCCATCACCTTCACAGATTCTCCCCTTATAAAAGGTCTTTCAAGCTTCTCTCCTACTTCGTCTACCTCGTCTACCTTACCCAGTATTCGGTTTACTTCCGACGTTCTGAGCGGAACAGGGTCTTTTGTTGATCCTGTGCCATTGTTTCCAAGGAAACCAATCACACCAGGAATGTTCGTCACAGTATGGTGAGCTTCCGGGTGATTGAGATCTGCGGATATCAAAACATATCCAGGAAAGAAGTTCTTTTCACGCATCTTCTTCTTCCCGTTCCTCATCTCATACACTTTTTCAGATGGGATCAAGACCTGAGGTATTGAATCGGTAAGCTTAGAGCGTTCAATTTCAGTTTCGAGGTAAGATTTTACTTTCTTTTCCTGTCCGCTGATCACGCGTAAAACGTACCACTTTAGTTCTCCCATTGTCTCGCTGATTTAAAATTCCCTATAAAACCAGCCCAACGCACCACCAAAACCGAGGTCAATAACCCAAATTACCAAGGCGAAAATCAATGAGGCTACCAATACTAATATGGCGCTGCCCTGGAGCTCGCTGAACTTCGGCCAAGTGACCTTATTGCGAACCTCCTCGATTGACTCTAACAGGTAATTCTTTACTTTTTCCATATTTTTTACCCCTTTTGGCCCGAATCTCACGGGACCTACATCTTGCACGGGTGGAGAGACTCGAACTCCCAGCCAACGGTTTTGGAGACCGCTACTCTACCAATTGAGCTACACCCGTTTGGTCCATTCTGCACTTCCAGCAGAGAGCCCTTCTGAACCCTACCCGCATCCTAATTTTTCAAAAGGACTGCAAAGGTAGAACAAAAGGCATCAAAACAAAAGCGTTTCCGGGAAATTTCCAGGAAACGCTCTGATTTGATTATCAATTACTTAAGAGCCTTTTGCAAAGCTTTAAGCGATTAAGCTATTAATCCGGCAGAATTTCAGTCACCTGACCAGATCCTACGGTACGGCCACCTTCACGAATCGCAAAGCGGAGTCCTTTTTCCATAGCGATCTTATTGATCAATTCAACGATAATTGACACGTTGTCACCAGGCATAACCATTTCTACTCCTGTTGGAAGCATGATTTCACCTGTAACATCCGTAGTACGGAAGAAAAACTGAGGGCGGTATTTGTTAAAGAAAGGAGTGTGGCGACCACCTTCTTCCTTGCTCAAAACGTAAACCTCAGCTTTGAATTTAGCGTGCGGAGTAACGGTACCTGGCTTGCAAATAACCATTCCACGGCAGATTTGGTCTTTTTCAATACCACGGAGTAACAAACCGACGTTGTCACCAGCTTCACCTCTGTCGAGGATCTTGCGGAACATTTCAACACCAGTGATGGTAGAAGTAAGGTTTTCAGCTCCCATTCCAAGGATTTGAACTGGGTCACCAGTTTTGATGATACCACGCTCGATACGACCAGTGGCAACTGTTCCACGACCAGTGATCGAGAACACATCTTCCACAGGCATGAGGAAATCCTTATCAATTGCGCGAATTGGAAGAGGGATGAAATTATCAACCGCATCCATCAATTCGTCAATTTTCTCAACCCACTTTGGCTCGCCGTTAAGCGCTCCAAGAGCAGAACCTCTTATCACTGGCATAGTGTCGCCAGGGAAGTTATAAGAAGAAAGGAGTTCACGAACTTCCATTTCCACCAGGTCAAGCAATTCAACATCATCAACCAAGTCAACCTTGTTCATGAATACAACGAGGGCAGGTACACCCACCTGACGAGCCAAAAGAATGTGCTCGCGAGTTTGAGGCATAGGGCCATCAGTAGCAGCAACCACAAGGATCGCACCGTCCATCTGAGCAGCACCCGTAACCATGTTCTTAACATAGTCAGCGTGACCCGGACAGTCAACGTGCGCATAGTGACGTTTTAATGTCTGGTACTCCACGTGCGATGTATTGATTGTAATACCACGCTCTTTTTCTTCAGGAGCGTTATCGATCGAAGAGAAATCTCTTATCGATGCCAAACCCTTTTTCGCAAGCACTGTAGTGATTGCAGCCGTCAACGTTGTTTTACCGTGGTCAACGTGTCCTATCGTGCCCACGTTAACGTGAGGTTTTGAACGATCAAATGTTTCCTTTGCCATATTTGAAAATCCCAGTTAAAGTTTAAAAGTGTATAATTGATTAAATAAAATACAATCCAAAGCTTCTTCGTCTAAGAAGCATACACCCCAAACATGTTAAGCCTTCGAATAAGGGTTATTCGTTTGCCTTTCGGCTTGAAATTTTTCTGATTACTTTCTTGATGGCGCTACCCACCGGCAATCGGTTAATTTCATTTAAATTCCACTAAAAACGCACTTTATATTGATGAGGACTTCCTCCTTATCAAACTCTCACCAACCTCAGAGCTGTTGATGAGGATTGAACTCACGACCTCTTCCTTACCAAGGAAGTGCTCTACCACTGAGCTACAACAGCAGTCCATTGGTTGATCTAGAGATGTATCGATTTGTTGATTGCGTAAATCGTCAAATCAATAAGTCAATAAATTCCCAACTTCTGAGCGGGAGACGAGGTTCGAACTCGCGACCTATAGCTTGGAAGGCTATCGCTCTACCAACTGAGCTACTCCCGCTTTTATTCCACCGGAGCCTTGGAGAAGGTGGATTATTTAGTCAACATAGAATTAAATCCAGTTGACACTAATCGCCTTCGCTAGAGCTATGGAGATCCCAGTCCGCTTTCGCTAAGGCTATGGCGGACACGTGGGGAGAACAGGATTCGAACCTGTGAAGACATAAGTCAACAGATTTACAGTCTGTCCTCGTTGGCCGCTTGAGTATCTCCCCGGTATTCTTCACACGATATTCCTTCAGCCAACAAGCTTTAGTGTGAAACTGTATTTCCTAGAACGCCCTCCTCTGGAAAAATCAATCTCTACCTCTCAATCCAACCCTTTTCCAAAAACAGGAGTGCAAAATTAACGGCTTTTTTGTGATAGACAAGCATGTGGAATTATTTCCAGTGTTTAGGAAAGCTCGTTTTCACTCGTCAAAGATGGATGCTGGGGCGGCACCGGGAGGCATTGGGCGTTAATACATCGTTTGCCTTACATGAAAATGATCTCCAAAACGACATCTTCCCCGAACTCTTTCTTAAATAATTCCAGCATCTGAGTTTTATGGTAGCCAAGTTCATGCTTCATCGAAGGCGATTGAAGCTCTACAAAAAGGACCTTATTTCTCACGTAAACTCGCTTTGTCCGTTTAGCTATGGCCTTTCCCACGATCCGGTCCCACGACGCAACCACGTTAGCCTCATCGAATTTCGGCTTCAGGTTGTTCGCTTTGAGAAGATCCTGAATGGCCTGGCTGATATGGATTGCGCTATCGCTTTTGTTGGATTTCATCACTTTATCACTGACAAGGTACCATGTTCAACTGAGAAGTTCTGTGATTTCACGCCAGTCTCGTTCAGGACTTCCAGGCTTCGTCCCGGCCTTGCATCAGTGATAAAAATTTGTCCAAAATCGCCACTGGTCACCAGTTTCATGAGTTGGTGAATGCGGTCATCGTCAAGCTTATCAAAAATATCATCGAGCAAAAGCAGTGGCTTTTCGTGCTGGTGGATTGTCAGGTAGTCAAACTCAGCCAGTTTCAGGGCAATCAAGAACGATTTCTGCTGCCCCTGCGAGCCGAACCGTTTTAGTTCATGATCATTGAGCGTAAGCAAAAAATCGTCGCGATGAATTCCCACGGTGGTTCTCCCAAGAGCCATGTCGCGATCAAGCCTGGTCTGGAGTTCTCTTTTAAAATCTAATTTCTCAAGTTCAGATTCATATTTCAGTCCGGCTTTTTCGGTAAGCCCTTCGGTCAAAAAATTATAACGGTCAGCCAATAGCGGTAAATACTCATTTATGAATGAAGACCTTTTTTGAAAAAGGATAGTGCCCGACAAAATGATTTTCTCATTGTAGGAATCCATTAAGTCATGATCAATGGAACCTCGTTCGACAAACATTTTCAGGAGGCTGTTCCGCTGTCGCAATTGGGACTGGTAAATAATCAGGTTTTCGAGATATTCCTTATCAACCTGGGAAAGAAGAGTATCAAAAAATTTTCGCCTGGCCTCTCCTCCATCTGCGATTAGCCCGACATCATCAGGGGCGACGAATACGAGAGGATACTTCCCGATATGTTCTGAAAAGCGAGAGTAGTCTTTGCCGTTTTCGGATATGGTTTTTTTTCTCTCGAGAGCAAAAGCGCATGCTATCTCCACCTGTTTGTCTTTTTTTTCAAAAAGTCCTTTTACAAAAAAATGATCCTGGCCATGAAGGACATTCTCAGTGTCGTTGGCAAGAAATCTTCCTTTTGTAAAAGATAAATAATGGATTGCCTCCAGAAGGTTTGTCTTCCCGCTTCCGTTTTTGCCTAAAAAGCAATGAACGTTGCCTGTAAAGTCAACTTTTACTTCCGCATAGTTTTTGAAATTGACCAAATGAAGCTTTTCGAGTCGCATTGCGTTTTAGCTGGTTTCGTACAAATGTTTGTTGGGAATTGATGAATTGAGGGCTATTTTCGCAGATTCAAAAGTAACAGAGATATGCCGACTACTGCCCAAGCCAAGCCAAAAAGCGGAAATAAAACTGAATTTTCTAAAGAGACTTATTTGCGCTGGTACGAAATGATGTACCTCATGCGAAAATTTGAGGACAAAGCAGGCCAGCTTTATGGAATGCAAAAGATTCGCGGCTTTTGCCATTTATACATTGGTCAGGAAGCTTGCGCCGCCGGAGCCATCACTGCACTAACAAAAGATGACAAATGGATCACCGCTTATCGCGATCACGCCCATCCACTTGGATTAGGTACGAGCCCCAACGCTGTGATGGCCGAATTGTATGGCAAGGCAACCGGCACAACAAAAGGAAAAGGCGGATCAATGCACATCTTCGACAAGGAGAAAAATTTCGTCGGCGGACATGGAATTGTAGGCGGTCAGATTCCATTAGGAGCTGGGATTGCTTTTGCAGAAAAGTATAACAAGACAAAAAATCTTTGCATAACCTACATGGGTGACGGGGCTGTTCGTCAGGGTGCATTCCATGAGGCACTCAACCTGGCAATGCTATGGAAGCTTCCCGTAATTTTTGTTATAGAAAATAACGGTTATGCAATGGGTACTTCCGTGAAGAGAACTTCAAACGTAACGGACCTATATACATTGGGAGAAGCATATGATATGCCGTCAGAACCAGTAGATGCGATGAGTGTAGAGGCGGTGCATATTGCGGTAGCCAAAGCGGCTGAGCGCGCCCGCAGTGGAGAAGGTCCTACGCTACTTGAGCTAAGAACGTATCGTTACAAAGGTCACTCCATGTCAGACCCCCAGAAATATCGCAGTAAGGAAGAGGTCGACGAGTATAAACACCGGGATCCCGTTGAAGCGGTTAAGGCGACTATTCTGGAGAAAAAATTTGCTACGGAACAAGAGCTCGAGGCGATTGACAGCAAGGTCCACGCTCAGGTTGAAGAAAGCGTGAAGTTTGCGGAGGAATCCAATTTTCCTGATCCAAAAGAGGCCCTGACCGATATTTATGTCCAAACGGACTATCCTTTTGTGCTTGATTAAAAGGCGCACAAACCACCCCAGATCCGAAAGTCAGAGATTTGTTTAATGGGACCGAATTTTTAGTTTTGCACCCCCGACTGAAGTCGTGGGTTAGTATAAGAATCATGGCAAAAAACGAAGAAAAGAAAGACGTACTTGAAAATTCAGAGATACTCGCTGAAAAAGTAGAAGGTGCAGAGCATTGGATTGAGGAGAATCCAAAGATTGTATTTGGCGTGATCGGTGTGATCGTTTTAATCGTAGGAGGCTATTTTGGTTACCGCTATTGGGCCGGAAGTCAGGATGACCTTGCCCAGAAAGAGATGTTTCAGGCGGTTCGATATTTTGAATCGGATAGCCTAACTCTGGCTATGAAAGGTGATGGAAACAACCTCGGTTTCGAAACGATTATTGAAGATTATTCAATGACGCCTGCTGGCAATCTCGCTAACTTTTATGCGGGAACGATTTGCCTCAAGCAGGGAAAGTATCCACTGGCCGTTCACTATTTGGAGGATTTCAAGTCGGACGATGAACTTGTGCAAGGGCGTGCTTACAGCCTGACTGGTGATGCGTATATGGAGCAAAAGAAATATGAAGAGGCTGCGGGCTATTATACCAAGGCTGCGGAATATAGACCGAACAAGTTATTTACGCCTACTTATCTGATGAAGGCTGCTCTCGCCTATGAGAAGTCAAACCAGAACGACAAGGCTATCAAAGCGTATCAGAAAGTGATTGACGAATATTGGGAAAGCTCTGAAGTTCAGAATGCCAAGAAGTATAAGGCGAGGCTGGACGGGAACTCTTAGGAGATTAAAGATGAAAGATTAAAGACGAAAGACGAAAGACGAAAGATGAAAGATGAAAGACGAAAGATGAAAGATTAAAGAGCTTTCAACTAAAAAATGATTTTCTGGGGATAGATTTCTATCCCTTTTTTATTTTACGGAACTTTTCCACCTTCGCAAAGGCATTGTTAAATACACTATGGCAGGTATACTCAAATCGGTTTCGGGAAAAAGCAAAATCAATCTTTCCAACAAAAAGATTGGAATAGTGGTGGCTGAATGGAATGAGGATATAACAGAAGTTCTTTATGAAGGTGCGTATCATGCGTTACTTTCACTTGGAATGAAAAAAAATAATATCATCCGCGCGAATGTTCCGGGAAGTTTTGAACTACCTCTTGCAGCCCAATGGCTCGCCGAAAAAAAAGAAATAGACGGAGTGATTGTGATCGGTTGTGTTATTCAGGGAGATACTCCCCACTTTGATTACATATGTCAGGCGGTCGCTTATGGTGTGATGAAATTAAGTTTAAAGTCCAACAAGCCCATCATCTTTGGCGTACTCACTACATTGAATAAAAAGCAGGCATTGGAACGAGCCGGTGGCAAACTAGGAAATAAGGGAGAAGAAGCTGCAGTGACAGTGGTGAAGATGCTGGAAGTGAGGTAGCGTTTTTCAATGTATTGGCCTGCTCACATCGGTCATTTTATAAAGTTAAAGACATTCTGACCTTTGATGGATTCAAATCGGCCGCTGCCGAGCGTGGTTGTTGGCCAGTTGAGGGATAACTTCAAGGTCGTATCCATGACATCTATCTTGACTTCGATTCCATCATCTCGTTTTAGTTTTGTGGCGTTGCCGGATGTAAATGACCACGCACCCGTCGCAGGCCAAATAGCTGCCCCATTGGTGGTTGTATAGGTTGAGGCCGCAAACTGTATTGTCATTCCCTGGTACATACTCGTCCTATCTACATCATCCACGGTCACACTTTGAACCTTCCAATTGTTGGCAAGCAATTTTTCCTTCACAACTTCCTGAGTACTCGGAGCAGGATCAGATTTTTTACAAGACACCATCTGTGTTAGCAATGCCGATACTATGGCTGATGCCAGCACAAAACCATAGTTGCTTTTTAATTTCATGCGTTAATGTTTTATAAGCTTGATCTGATACACCAACGAACCCTCCTGTATTCTGAGGAGGTAAACACCATTTGACAGATGTTCAACTGAGCCACGGTAGGCGTCTCCGTTTTTCTGCAGAAGGATCGGATTTATTTTTCCCATCATATCTACCACCAGGGCGTCGGTGATTTCGTTTTGAATTCCAGCAACCTCGACATAGTTTACTGCCGGATTGGGATATATAATTATGCGTGTGAAAGAGGTAGTGTCGCCGGTAAAAATGATTGGAGTATCGGATGAGAAAGCGCTAACGCAATCATCGGCTTTTGACTGAACTTTATAAATACCTGGTGAAATCACATTGAGAGTATTCGCTGTTGAACTCATGATCGGTGTACCATTGCGGTACCAGTGATTACCCGAAGCTGCGCTGGAAGTTAGGATTGGTGTTTCAGTATTTGAATTTGAAATTGAAATGGTAGGCTTTGACGGTTTGATGCAGAAACTTTGATCAACAGGCGATGCGGCAGTAAAATTGTCATTTCCAGCCTGGCTTGCCGTAATCGTTACGCGGCCGGGTTTGATGATTGTAACCTGGCTTCCAGCTATTAAGATCTTATCTGAAGTTGTAGTGTATCCAACGATTAGACCTGACGAAGCAGATCCTGTCAATGCAAATGGAGGCTCGCCAAAGGTTTTATCCGCCATCGCACCCAATGTTATCGACTGAGGATTCCTCAACAGAAATCTGGCAGTGACGGGTAGATGGTCCGACGTTGTGCTTGAATAGTTGGAAATATAATTTCTTGGGTCTTCTATTGAAATCGAATTGCTTACATAGGAAGCAGTCAGCTCATTTGATGTAATGATATGATCCAGGAAACTGCCTGAACTCGGAAAGGTACTCGCGGTGGTTTGCGTTAATGCATACGTAAGGATATTGAAATTAGACGCGTCATCTACGAAGGGCTGGTATGTAGAAACAGCTCCTGCATTAATGGAACCTATCACGTCATCATTGAAGTCTCCAAGCAAAATAATATTCTCATTGGGATAATGGACATTTAGGGAGTCATGGAGAACCTGGATATCGAATTTTCTTCGATCGTAATCGGGCTGGGCAGAGCCTGACTTAGCGTGGATATCAACCATTCTAATACGCCTGGTGCTGCCATTGATCGTTACATCAAAAGTCACCATAAAGGGCAACCGACCCGACGACCAGAAACTACTTGCGGTACCTCCTGGATAACCGGCAAGAAGAATTATTCCGGATTTAATGTCGTCGTAAAACTGTTCGAACATCACTCGTTGACTTACCAGTTGAACAGTTGATGTTTTAAATATAAAACCGATCTTCTGTGGTGGGAAGTTTGGATCAGGAGCATTAAAAGAGTACGACCAGCGGGTAGAGAGAATTTTATCATAGCCTGGCAATGCTGTCACAAGTTGATCAAAGGCATTGTCATCAGCGACTTCTTCCACGGCAAAGATATCTGCTTCGACATTTTGCAAGACAGTCGTCACATTTGCGATTTGAAGAGCATCATTGACTGGACCAAACTCGGTTCCCCCCGTGTCTTTTACATCGGTACCAAAAAACTCGAGGTTATAGGTTGAGACATCAAAGGTTTGTGTGAGATCTGTTCCTTTCAGAAGAATTGTTTTAGTTGCTAAGCCTGTTGACATAATATACACAGATCCACTGTACGTATCCTCTGCTATTCCTGGCACTGAAAATTTTACATAAATTGTTTTCTGAGCATTGATTTCGTGGGGCGAATAAAGTATCGCATCAGAAAAAGTAACGTTATCTCTCGACACCTGAAAATTCACTGGCGCCATTATCGTTACTGGATTCTGGAGATCAAATCCTTTCAAGGTAAAAGGCTTAGATGTCCCGGATGCTTTGAAAGAGAGTGCAGCAGGAGTTGTTTGTATGTAGGTTGCGGTGGCATTGTTAAAAGTTATTTCATCAAGACTCCACCTGGCTGCTGCCGTGGCAGTGGATGTGTATACAAAAGCGAGATAAACATTTTGATTTGGATAGTTAGCCAGGTCAATGGTTGTAAAAGTCCAATCTGCAGGTGCTGTGCTTGACGAACCCACTGAAAATGTTGGAAAAGTTGCATTCAGGTCTGTCCATGTTGCAGCAGTTGGGCTACCGGTTCCGATGTAGTCGGTTGAGATTTTCAACTTCAATGCAATCCCTGCAAAGGAAAATTGAGAATAAAATGACATGAAAGGATTCGACTTCAGACTTACCAATGGCGATATAAGCCAGTCCTCGTTTTGCTGGGCAGTGCCGGTAAAACCATTCATTCTTATGCCACCCGAACTTCTTCCAAAATCCGTGCATGTCCAGATCTGATCGCCTGACACGCTATACTGGGTAAATGAAGCGACACCATCACAACTATTGAAGCTCTCGATAAACTGTTTCCCTGTAGTGAATGAAATTTTTAACGGAATCGCCTGGACGTTTGGAACATTGTCCTCTGTAATGGTATATAGGTCATAAGACGTATCAGGTGAGTACCCTGCGGTTATCGAATATGTTTCTTCGACATTTGGCTGATTCACTTTCAACGTGACGGCCCTGAACAAAGGCACCGCGACATTATTTCCATCAAGTCCATTCTTTACCTGAATTGCAGTTGGCGCTGTTGCTTTTGCTTCAACGACTACATAGTAAACCATCCCTGTTTCGTTCACGTTTGTCCTGAATCGAAACCCTGTGGGGATAATGTTGTCAACCTTTGGGTACGTCGATGCAAACACCGGTGCATCAATATCTCCTACCGTGTTAGTCCTTGCTTTTATTAACGATAACCCCGGCTGAACATTCGGAACAACATCTTCACTAACATAGTAAACGAGGTAATCTGTGCTGGAAATCAACGACGAAAGCGTGGCAGTGTAATCGGTCTGGGCTTCTAGAATATCAATTGCTCCAAACGATCCTGCTGGAAGTGGGTTTCCCGCTGCATCCTGGCTGTTTTTTACTTGCATTATCGATGGGATCGGAGCGCCATCCGGCAGAACTTCAAAATATGTTTTGCCGGGCTCATTCAGATTAATAGTAAAATCGAAACCTGTGGTGGTGTAATTTGAAATCCTGGGAAACATATTTGTTTCAATCGGAGGCGTTTTATCACCGGATGAATAAGAAAGCTGAACATCGTCAATACCAGTCGATGGTCGTGAGCCACTTCCGACAGTTGCGCTTAACGAAACAATGCGTATCCACACATTGCTGCCATTGTCATCTAACGCCGTTCCAAAATTAACGGTAACGTTAACACTGCCCCATCCAGAGGGTGAGAGCATTGTTGTTAATGTTGAAGGTGCTGTGGCAACCGCTGTAAAGGAAGTGGGTGCTGCACCAAATCCGTAGTCAACAACCCACGTGGCCGTTCTGGCGGCGGTTCCACCGTCCAGCGATTGAAGTTTAAACGTCAGGGAAAAGTTTGAAGAACCTTTTGTATTGTCCAATTGCAAAACAAAAGCGGCACCAGGGTCACCGAAAGATCCTGTTTGTCGGACCCCGAGTACCCGGTTGGTGGATGATGCCTGGTCTGTGGTGATTGTAGTTGATGTGAGACCTGTTGCTGAAGCAAAATTCTTAAAAGCGCCGGCAGCGTTGTTCCACATAGTGGCTGTCGAGGTCAATGATACTGACGTACCCAGAACAGTGGTGGTCGCTCCTGTCCGTACAGTCCAGCCGACGGGGAGTCCCGACCCGACTGTATTAAAATCCTGCACATATGGAGAAGTTCCCAGCGTTACCTGTGCAGTGGCTCGGTTGTCGGGAACGGCGGTGAGACACACAGCAGCGAAAACCAACGCTAAGAATCTTTTCATATGTAGGCTTTAAATCGACGAGCATCGGGAATCAGATACCGAACCGAAAGCTACCAGTATTATGGTTTCTTTATTGTTCGGAAAACCTGATGATCTTCGTTAGCGCTTACACAAAAAAATAAGCCACTGGTCGGCAAACCGGTGGCTTCTGGAAACTTCATTTTTACAAAACTGACTACATGCCCTTCACGATTTCCTTGGCGAACTCAGAACATTTCAACAAGGTAGCACCTTCCATCTGGCGATGAAAATCATACGTGACGCGTTTGGAAGCAATAGCATTTTCAAGGCCCTTGTAAATTAAGTTGGCTACTTCCAGCCAGCCCATGTATTCAAACATCATGGCTCCGGAGAGAATAACGGATCCTGGATTTACCTTGTCTTGGCCCGCGTACTTCGGTGCAGTACCATGAGTAGCTTCAAAGATCGCATAGCCTGTGATGTAGTTGATGTTACCGCCAGGTGCAATTCCAATACCACCTACGATGGCTGCCAATGCATCAGAGATATAATCTCCATTGAGATTAAGCGTCGCTACAACTGAATATTCATCAGGACGCAGTAAGATCTGCTGAAGGAATGCATCGGCAATAGAATCCTTAATAATAAGTTTGTGCCCGTCCTTCTCAATTACCTGCCATGGACCGCCGTCGAGGTCGACGGCACCGTACTCCCGTTTAGCAAGAGCATAACCCCAGTCACGGAAGCCGCCCTCAGTGAATTTCATGATGTTACCTTTGTGAACTAGTGTGAGGTTCGGTTTTTTATGCTTCAGGGCAAAATCCAAAGCACATTTTACCAGACGTTCAGTTCCTTCTTTTGATACAGGCTTGATGCCGATACCGGATGTTTCCGGGAAACGGATTTTTTTATATTGTTTAGGAAATGCCTCTTTGAATGAGGACATGAATTTCTTATTGTCTTCGGAACCTTGCTCGAATTCTATACCGGCATAAATATCTTCCGTGTTTTCGCGGAAAATGGTCATGTCAGTTTTGTGAGGTTCTTTCACTGGAGAAGGAACGCCTTTGAACCAACGAACCGGACGAAGGCATGCATAAAGATCAAGATCCTGACGCAAGGCCACATTCAATGAGCGGATACCTCCACCAACAGGAGTAGTAAGAGGGCCCTTGATACCCACGAGATATTCTTTAAAAGCAGTCAGTGTTTCTTCTGGCATCCAACTTCCTGTCTTATTGAAAGCTTTCTCACCCGCAAGGACTTCTTTCCATTGAATTTTTTTCTTGCCGCCGTATGCTTTTTCTACGGCTGCATCAAATACAAGTTTCGATGCCGGCCAGATGTCTGCACCGGTACCATCGCCTTCAATAAAAGGAATCACAGGTTGATCCGGCACTGTAAGCACTCCGTTTTTAATACTGATTTTTTGGTCACTCATGGTTATACGTGTTGAAGTAGTTATGTTGCGGTGATTTGCAGGGCCGAAGATAGAAAATTAAGGCCATCCAAAAAGATTTTTTACACCCCGTCGTTACTATGCTGAGATCTCCCTTTTTATGAAAACACTGCTTTTTTTGACGTTTTGGCTAATTTTTTCAATTCCTCAAGGGCACGCCTTTCCTGACGAGGAAGGTGTGTGTCTCACAGCTGAGGAGAAAAAGCTTTACGACCTGATTATGGCGTATCGTAAGAGCAAAAAACTGAAGCCCATACCCTACTCGGCGAAGCTTTCAAAAGTTGCTCAGACTCATGTACGCGATCTTACCGATCATTATGTTTATGAGAAGGATGCTAGCTGTAATCCCCATAGCTGGTCCGATAAAGGGAGGTGGTCTTCATGCTGTTATACTAAAGATCACAAGCAAGCGGCGTGTATGTGGGATAAGCCAAAAGAAATTGCTGGTTATGAAAGTGCTGGTTATGAGATAGCGTATTATAGTTCAGCAGGAGCATCTGCGGCAGAAGGATTGGAAGGCTGGAAGAAAAGTGCCGGACATAATCCGTTGTTGATTAACTCGGACACTTGGAGTAAGTTGGAATGGAAGAGTATTGGAGTAGGTATCTACGGGCCCTATGCCGTGGTGTGGTTTGGGGAGTTAGAGGATAAGTCGAAAGTGAAGATGTGTGAATAATGTGTCCCATATCTTCACTATTGGTACCAACGATCTTAAATTAATTTTTCAATTCCCTAATACTTTTCCTTTTCGTTAGGAAACGACTTAGCTTTTACATCTTCAACATATTTACTAATTGCACTATTAATAATTCCATTGAGATCAGCATAGCGACGGAGGAATCGTGGTTTGAATTCAGTGCTAATGCCAAGCATATCCTGCATAACAAGAACTTGCCCATCAACTTCCAAACCAGCGCCAATGCCGATGACAGGGATCTTTAATTGCTTTGCGACCTTACCGGCAAGAGAAGCTGGGATTTTTTCAAGGACCAATCCAAAACAGCCCCACTCCTGAAGAAGTTTGGCGTCATCAATGAGTTTGTCAGCCTCATCTTTCTCTTTTGCACGAACGGTATAGGTTCCAAATTTATAAATTGACTGAGGAGTCAATCCCAAATGTCCCATTACAGGAACGCCGGCACTAAGGATGCGCAAGACAGAATCCTTGATCTCACTACCGCCTTCCATTTTAACCGCGTGCGCACCGGATTCTTTCATTATACGAATGGCTGATCGTAAACCTTCTCCAGAACTTCCCTGATAACTTCCAAAAGGAATATCAACGACCACTAATGCTCGTTTCACGCCACGAACAACAGAAGTTGCATGGTAAATCATCTGATCCAATGTGATCGGCAACGTAGTCTCATTTCCCGCCATCACATTTGAAGCTGAATCGCCGACAAGAATTACATCAATGCCAGCGCTATCCACAATTCGCGCCATACTGAAATCATACGCTGTGAGCATAGCAATTTTTTCCCCCCGACCTTTCATTTCCTGGAGTTGATGAGTGGTGATACGCTTTACTTCCTTTTTGTGTAGGGACATGATGTGAAATTTATAAATGGTACGTGGTAATCTGTAACAGGCAAATGATGATCCCTTTAGAGACTAGTGAAGGTATACTGCTGATTTTTTTCCAAGAACTACTTCGACGTGCTCGGCAAGTGTAGTAGATAATTCGTAGCCGGTATAGTTTGGCTGAACGGGGAAGCGAGGATGGCTGCGGTTGACTAACACTGCTACTTCTATCTTTTTTACTTCAATAGAAAGAAAGGGTTTCATTCCATAGGCCAACGTACGACCTGTGTTTAAAACATCATCGATCAGAACTATAGTTTTCTTTTTCAGGTGGTCAAGAGGGCTATCCAATGAAACTTCACTTTTCTGTGGCGCTATTTTGTCGAGAAGCACTTTTACAGTAATCACTTCCAGCGGGGAGATCGCAAGAAGTTCTTTTTCCAATGATAGAGCCAACGCATACCCCTGCCCATCAATGCCCGCGAGGACAATCACCTTTTCTGAGAAATTGTTCTCATACATCTCATAGGCCATGCGTCTGATCTTTTGACGAACCTGAGCATCTTCCAATACTAAATTTTTATCTGTTGTCATGCTTCCGGGATAGGGATGATCTTGGTATCCTTAAACGTTGAGAGGATTATCATCGACTGAAGATTATCGACAACCTCAATATTGGCAACTTTCTCAAGCATTACTTTTTGGTATGCAGAAATGTCGGTGCAGACAATCTTTAGCAGAAAATCTGCCTGACCCGCGAGGTGATGGCATTCTATGATCTCATCGATTGTGGCGATAGCATCGATAAATTTAAACATACTCTCCTTGTGCTGTGCCTTCAGCGAAACCATTACAAAGGTGCTCACTCCAAGACCAACACTGGCAGTATCGATGGTGGCATGATAACTCTTAATAACACCAGCGGTCTCCAATTTCTTTACGCGCTCCAATGTAGGAGCCGGCGACAATCCTACTTCCTGTGCAAGTTGAGCGTTAGTGATATTGGAATTGATCTGGAGCAAATCCAATATTTTACGGTCGATGGCATCGAGTTTGATTTTCATTCTGAAGGTGAATTTTTAGTAAAGTTAATAAGATGGATGAAGCGTCCAACTCGAACCTTGATGCAAAATAACTTGCCCTCGGATAACGCAGATTGAATTCCGCAGATCTCGTGGAACCCGACAAATCAAATACGGAAAAAACGAGTTGTCTTCTTTGCTGCTGCGGTCTCAATTGTGAGATAATAAAGACCTGCAGTTAAAAAGGTAACATCCAATACTGACTGGTTGAGTCCCGCCTTAGACATTGTTTCCCATTCAAAAGACTTTTTTCCTAGTCCATCATAAATAACAATACGAGCTGATCCGGAGGTTACGGAGATCCAATCCACCTTAACGTTTCCTGCTGTTGGATTTGGGTAAGGGTCAAAAAAGTAATCACTTTTGTCAAGATCGATGCATCGTTTATTATTATCCTTCTGCACATCCTTGTCAGAAATTATTTCCGCACAGAGAAAATTAGATTGATTGGGAGAAATCGTAAAAGAAAGGGTCTTCGTTGTGGATTGCCCGGGGCTCAGATTAATGGTAACAGTTTCATTCAACACTGTTTTGGATGACATGATCAAATCCACTTCCGTCGTAGTGATCGGAACATTGCTATTATTCAAAATACTAACCATTCCCTTGAGCTTGCCTGTCAAAGGGTCGCTAGTAAGGAAGAAATCACTCATTATCAAATCAATAGTCGGAACCAACACCTTTATCGGGACGGTCATAACACTTGAACACCCAATTCCATTGGTCGCAGTTAATTCAGCAGAGTAGTCACCTAGAGAAGTGAACGCATACGCCGGGGATATCTGTGTACTCGTTGCCGTGACCTTGTCATAGAATTTCCATGAATAACTGTTGGCTTGCAAGGAAGTATTGATGAACTGTACAACAAGTGGAGCCGACCCACGGTCTGGTGTTGCGGTAAAACTTGCCGCAGGACTGGCATTTATCATCAGACTTTTCGAAACCATGTATTGGCATCCCGATGTATGCACCGTTGTCATCTTTACATTATTGGATCCAGACGTATTAAAAACGAACTGTGCCGGGTTGCCATTTGCTGTGTTCCCTGCAAAGTTCCAACTCCAGGCGGTAATTGGATCCTGAGGAGAAGCAGTAATGTCTGTAAAGAAAGTATTATTATTTGCACAAAGGTTGGTTGCTGTGAAATCAAGCGAAGGGGTGGGCAGGACAACTATTTGCTTCGTTTTAAAACTACTGCAGGCATTTGCGCCAGTTACCGTAAGCGTTGCGTTAAAGCTTCCAGCAAAAGTAAAGGTGTAAGATGGATTGGGTATCGTAAAACCTGTGGAGGCAATTTGCCAGATGTGGGATTGCACATTGCCATTGGAAGCATCGGTAAACTTGGTGCTTTGATTTATGCAGGCAGTACTCATGGTAAAATCCGCCACTGGACTGGCGGCGATTGTAATCATTTTTGAGAAAGTGCTTGAGCATCCCCGATCTGATAATGCCGTCAGTCCAACGGTATAAATACCAGAATTTGAATATGTATGTGAAGGATTTTGTTGAGTAGACGTTGGATTACTGGTATCGCCAAATTGCCAGTTCCATGAAGCAATATTGCTATCGGTCAGAGCAGGTGTATTATTCTGAATCGGGGTACTTGTTCCGCTGCAGGAGAATGGAGGAAGACCAACAGAGAAATCAGGAACTGGCTTTGAATAAATTCTTATTGGCTTGGTGAGAAAGTTCTGGCATCCAGCCGAGTTACTGGCTGTCAACGTTGCCTGAAATACAACAGCGGACGCGTAGGCATGCGTTGCATTTGGTACTGTACTCGTTCCTCCATCACCGAAATTCCATACATAACCCGCATCTGCACCCGTTGTTGAATTATTAAAAGAAATCGCGCTTCCCTGACAACCATCATTTGCGGTAAAATTTACAGCCGGACCAGTGACGACTGCTGCGATGTCTTTGATCAGCTCATTTTCGCAACCTGGCAACAGTGCTTTCAGGCGAATTTGCTGTGCAGCGTTGGAATTAAACTGTACCGTGAAATCTTGCTGACTCGAAACCAAAGTTCCATTCAATCTCCACTCCCACTGTGTGCCTGACCCGGCGTCAAATGTTGATGAGTTTGACAAAAGATAGCCTTGATTAGTACATACCGGAGAAGCTGCTGGAAGTTGAAAATTGGCAACGGGCGAATTGAATACAGAAATCGTCTGATTTGAAAAATTCTTACAGCTGTTAGCTCCGGTAACTATTAAGTCAACAACATAGTTGCCGCCAGCGCTGTAACTATGTGAAGGATTGGCGGGTGTATCACTAACAGAATCTCCAAATTTCCAATCGTAAGTAGCAATGCCGCCGGAAGAATTCTGTGAAGTGAAGTTGATGGGACTCTGAGCGCAGCTGTTAACATACGTGAAGCTTATATCGGGCGAGCTTAGTGCCGATATCGAAGTGACCAGCGTTTTATAAGAGCTCACCCCTGCATTGTCCGTTGCTTTTAGTTCAATTATTTTATTTCCCGCCTGGGTATAAAATAAATTGGGGGGTATAGCCGTATTGGCAAACATCGAATTGGCGTGGCAATCCTGTTCAAATACCACGCGATTAACTTTCTGATCATAGAAACTCACACCGCATAAAATGGTCTTTCCATTCCAGCGAAACGCATCTATACCAATCATGATCGGAACAGAAGGCTGCGCGATAACCTGTGGCACCTGGACCATATCTTTTAAATCGATCACTGTAACAATGGCACCGTTGTTAGCAACCAACGCTCGAAATGATAAACCCTCCCTGACTAGCCTCACCCTAAACGGATTTGAGAACGCCGGAAAAGTATAGTTCCCCTCGGAAGTAAACGAAGCACTGCTCAGTGAACTACCAAGATCAAGTTGAATGATGGAGTTGCTGCTATAGTCCGCGAGCATTGCTTTATAGACGGAACCGACCTGAATGACATCAAGGCCGAGCAAGAGGGAGGCACCAGGAATGGCGGCAGATTGGAAAACACCAGCGGCGGAAACAGAATTGAGGAATGAGTTCCCAAAACTTATTCTTGATAGGGTATTATTGTCCCTGTTGACGGTTAGCAAATAATATCCGGAAGAATTTTCAACAAGCTTTACATCCCACATTCGGCCGGTGAGGCCAAACATTCCAACGTTGGTTGCGGCTGGTGTATTTGATAAAGTTGAACCAAAATCCAGGCGAACAAATCCGACATCGGTGTTACTAAAACCGACGAATCCAAACCAGTTGTTTCCCTGTTTTATGATATCAATGCCCTGAGGCATTTGAAGCACGCCATTTAGGTTGCCAAGATTGGTGACGACAGGCGTACCCAGTGGTGTACTTCCAAAGTCAAGGCGCAAAAGAGTATTATTAGACTGGGAAATCGCAAAGCCAATCCAAGACCCGTTGTCTTCAGCCAGCTTGAATCCATACCCGCCTTGCATGCTGCTCAATAATGCGGCGACATCAACTGACTTTACTGTGAGTGCGTCGTCGGCACAAAAGTCCCACTCATACGTTGCGGCTCCCGACGAGAGATTTTGTAATCGGATATTTTGTTGAAGACAAGCCGAAGCATCAGTTGAGAAATCAGCATTGGGTTGTGCTGAAGCCATCTGGTGCGTCCACAGGAAGAATAACACCACTAAGGCCGAGAATCTAAAATTCCTGATTTTCATGAAAAAGCAAAGATAGTAGATGCAACTTCAGGAATTTCTCTTTTCAATACGGGCATACACCTGACCATAAAGATTAATACCCCTTGTAAGGGAAAAGTAATTTGTCGCGAGCGGGCGTGAGGCTGGGAGTGGATGAATAAGATCATTTACTGCCTTAGCAAAAGAGGATTCATTAAGACTTGAGATAAGTAATCCGCCCGATTCGTTCGACAGAATTTCTTCCACGTCGCCCCAACCTGAATTAGTCACAAAAGGAATATTCATTGCCATGAGTTCGGCCATCTTGGTTGCCGATGATCCTTTCTTTGAGTAAGTCGGTTTGATGAAAAAAAGTGAAGCATTTGATATGCTCAGGTATAATGGCATTTCTTCTCTCCTTACTTGCCGAACAATAATCTCATTATTCCAAGACCAGTGGGAAAAGTCGATCGATTCCGATGTAAGGATGAGAAACTTCGCAGGCGGTACTCGTTTACGGAGTACCGCATAAAATTCCATCATCTCGTCGAGGAGATACCAGGTGCCCAGGGATCCGGAATAGGTCAAAACAAATTCATTCAGCCCGATTCCTAACTCAAAACGCAACTTTTCCCCGCTTTCCGAATCAATACTTAGTGGATTAAACAATACATCGTCGACACAACATGGAATTACCGTGATCGAATCATTCAACTTCCATGACATTACTTCTTTGCACCCAGCATTCGTCAATGTGACAATCTCATCGGCATTGACAATGAATTCCTTTTCCCATGCTTTGAATCTATTATAAACAATCCGATACAGAGGATTGCTTAGGTTCCATAATCCTCCTTCAACACGTTCATCAGCCCAGAATCCACGCATGTCAAACAAGAAGGGTATTCTGAATTTCTTTTTAAGTCTGAGCCCTATTAACGCTGTGATATAGCTCCGGCAATGAACGAAATGAATAGTTTTATTCTTTCTCACATTCGTTACAGCCTTCCAGAGAATAGATACGTCATACAGCGTAGAGATCACCGGCGGACTCTTGTGATAATCTAATGGAATCCACTCTATTCCTGAATTTTTGATCTGGTTCCTGATGGAGTCGTAATTTTTAGATCGCTCTTCTTTTTCAAAGGAGATCAATGTAATGAAATGTTGCTTAGCAAGGCCGGTGAGGTAAGGCAATACCTGAGACTGCCCAAGTGGATCCGTCATCCCATCATATGAAAGGTAGAGGATATTCATAATGCAGCCGATGTATTTAACCGAAACCAGCGTTGCATTACAATCAGTACCCACAATCGCTGATAGAGGTAATCTTTGCCCTGATCGAATTGTCTGATGAGCGATTGAACCTCTTCAACTTGGAATAAATCCGTTTCCTCAAGAGCCTGCTTACTCAAATGATTATCGATCAGGTATCGCAAATCGCCTTTGAGCCATGTGGTCATCGGAACGCTGAATCCCCACTTCGGACGATGAATCAGATCATCGGGCAGAAACTCTGTTAGCATTTCCTTTAGCATCCACTTTGACACTCCCGCCTTTCTCTTGAACGATTGCGGAAGTGTCAATGCGAATTCGACAAGACCATGATCAAGTAAAGGACAGCGACACTCCAGTCCGTAGTACATTGATGCCCGATCAACTTTCACAAGCAGATCATCTTTCAGATAATACGAAAGATCAAACCTGGCTTGCTTTTCACTTGCTGACAATGCCGCATTCATGTCCTCTTGAGAATACAGGAATGGAACGAATTCATTTTTATGTTTTAAAATGGATTCTTTTATTTCATGCTGTGCAAAATAATATTGCTCTTGCGAGAAAATATGACTTTGAATTGAACCGATCTTTACAGGCTCCACCAGGTGAGCAACACGTTGTACGCGGCTCGCGCCTGAAAGCCCCATCAACTTTGATATCATTCCACCTGCAAGTTTGAATGGTAATGTTTCCAAACGATCCGCCCAACGATAGGAGCCGTAACCCTGAAAAAGCTCATCACCACCATCGCCAGTCAATACTACTTTCACCTCTTTGCGCGCCATTTTCGAAACCATCATCATCGGGATGGCAGAAGGATCGGCAAAAGGCTCATCAAAATAATTCAGGTACTCGGGCAAAATTTCCAAAGCTTTCCGTTCTTCCAGAATAAACTCGTTATGATCCGTGCCGAGATGTTTTGCCACTCTTCTCGCATATTCGGCTTCGTCAAATTTCCGGTCTTTAAACCCGATGGAGAACGTTTTCATCTTCTGAGATACCTGCCTGGCAGCGAGAGCCGTTATCAACGATGAATCTGTTCCTCCGCTGAGAAATGATCCAATCGACACATCCCCTACCAACCGTTTTTTAACTGAATCCTCCAGTAATTTGCCAAGTGAAGCCTTCGCATGTTCCTCACTGATGTCGAGCTCCGCGGATTCTGTCGTCAGATTATTCCAATAGCATTGAAATTCTGATGGCAGTCCTTTTCCGTAGACCGCATAGTTCGCTGACGGGAATTTTTTTATGTTTTCGAAAATGGTATCAGGTTCAGGAATATATCCGAGATGAAGAAAGTGTGAAACGGCCCGCTTGTTAATGCGTCGTGATTCGCTTACAAACGGAATTTGCAGCAGAGATTTTATTTCCGATGCAAAAGCAACAATAGAATCAGACTGAAAATAAAACAAGGGTTTCTTACCCATACGATCACGCGTCAAAAATAATTGGTGCTCCTGTTGATCGTAGATAGCGAGTGAGAACATTCCTTCCAGCTTGTCCACAATGCCAGCGCCCCAGATTCCGAATCCCTCTACGATAACCTCCGTATCGGAATTTGTTTTAAAAACAATGCCATGATTGTGTCGTAGGATCTTCTGAAGGGAAACATAATTATAGATCTCACCATTGTAAACAATCACGTACCTGCCTGAACCCGAATAGAAAGGCTGATTTGCCGACTCACTTAAATCAATAATACTCAAACGCGTGTGACCGAGAATAGTAGTTGCCCCGGAATTAATAAATGTGCCACTCGCATCAGGACCGCGCTGTCGCAATACGTTCACCATCCCGTTTAGCAATGAAGGATTAACGGGAGCCTTTGAGAATATGCCTGCAATTCCACACATATTATTTTCTGATACCTCTCACCACCGCTACTTCGTTCTCACCATCATATCTAATAATCTCTCCCACCACATTAACCAACCCCAGATCATTAAAACATCTCACAATATGTTCCAGGCGTTGCGGTTGATCGTAGGCTGGCGAGAACATGTCAAAGGTATCCAACACTACCCATTCACGGAGTGCTTCCGGCCCAAGATTCCTAGGTAACGTTCGGTCGATATCGCAAACAGGAATAAAACGAGTCAGAACTCCCATGCCCACACCTTTAAGTCCGCGATAGAGCTTTATCATCCAATCGGCATTCTTCTCTATTGTTCGAAGAAGTTTTTCGTGATTCCAGCTTCGAATCAACGGCCTCAGCAGGTACTTGGCCTGCAGGGTAGTGTACCACCCTCGCTTTTGATAAAAGTCCACAATCAATGACCCACCGGGTTTCACCATTTCAGCAAGGCATTTTACGGACCTCGTCACATCAGGGGTATGCTGCAAAACACCAAAACAAAACACTTTGTGAAATTGGCCTGGTTTAAATGGAAGGTTATACAGGCTTACCTGAAATAATTTCAACCGCGCATGAGGTCCGTTGTTTCTAAAATTTGCTTCGACAGCATTTGAATAGTCAACACTGCAGAGGTCGGCATTTGTCTCATTCAGAATAACATGAGTGAAGCGACCAGCGCCGGAACCGACTTCAAGGATCTTTTGATTTGAAAGATCCTCAATATCCCAATGAGTAACTGCCATAAGACGGTTACGGCTTTGTGTTAGTCCGCTTTGAAACCGGTCGATCTGAGTTGTTTGAAATTTATTCCACTGAAAACCGAAGCTATCAGAATAGTTGCTATTCTTTTCACAATAAATTACTTCATTGAAAGAATTCAGTACCGTGCCTCTATCCCCTATCATTTGCCCGGACGTAATCTCAAATTTTTCGGTCTTATCCGGCAGCAACATGATTTACGGTTTTAGCCCGGCCTTATTCAGTTGATCGAGGTGTTCAGGGGTGTCCACTGTGAACCAATTTTTCGGATACACATTGGAGCAGTAAAGTTGGGATTTGTTGATGAGCTGTTGCCAAACCTGATAAAAATCCCCGACAGGTTCAGTGAGCAAAATTATCTTTTTAACATCCACAATCTGAATACCGGAACAATAAGCATCCGATGGCTTATTGCGATCAAGTTCAATCACCCGATTCTTTTCATGATGAATGAAATCTCCGTCAAGTCCTTTCACCGGCAATACGGGCACTACCATACAAGCAGGTGAATCAAGTCGCTCGTATTCCTTTATTAGTAAATCAAAATCAAGTTCCACCACATTGTCAGCAGTAAGGACCACGAGCGGCCCGGTCAGGCTACTAATCAGTGTATTATAAATCCACCAGGCATTTCCTTTTCCTTCTGTGTTAATCACCGTGTCAACGCCGAGGCCTATGACATGCTCTGCCAATAGGGAACCTTTGTATCCGACCGTTATATGAATATGATCCACGTGTTTAATCAATGAACGAATACCACTTTCAATCAGCGTATAGTCACCATACCGGATCATGGGCTTGGGAATATGGTCGGTCATTGTACGCATTCTTGTGCCGCGACCGGCCGCCATTATCAATGCATGTTTCAGTCTCCGCATAGTTCTTATAGAAACTCCATTGGTGGTGGATTCGAAATCAGATCGGTTATTTCCTGCTTCGTCAGGCGGCTTGCATTTTCTGAGGACAGAGCAACTTTAACCGGGTCACTCACCTTTTCATTAAAAGAAAGTAAAAAATGACGAACGCCATTAATCGTTAACTCGCTTGTATATGGCAATTCCTGTTCACCTATCAGATACTCGTCCAATCTCTCGCCGGGCCGTCCTTCAATTTTTTCATATCGTCCGCCAAATTTTTCTATCCACACATCCAGTACGTTCATTATTTGCGCAGACTTCATTTCACGCGAAAGTACTTTACCTTTTACAGTTGAAATACTAACTAACGCAGCCTTTACAAGTTCTACTGCTTCTTTCACTGTGAAAAAAAATCTGCGCATCTCTGGTCCCGTCGTTCCAATGACTTTAGTATCGTCATGCATTTTTTTCCATAAAGGCAAGACGGAACCGGTTGACCATGCAACATTTCCATACCGAACGCAGGTAAATTGTGTATCAGTTTTTCCGTTCATCGAACAGAAAAGTCTTTCCATTAAAGCTTTCGTGAGACCATAGGTATTTCTTACCGGCGGTGAAGCTTTATCAGTAGACACACCGATCACGGTTTCTACACCCAGATCTAATGCCGCTCGCGCCACATTTTGTGAACCGACAACATTCACGTCGATGCATTCCATTGGAAATCGCTCGGACAGATCTACAAACTTGGTGGCCGCTGCATGTACCACAATGGAAGGCTTAAACTCGACCATGACATCTTTAACTGATCCCAGGTTGGCTACATCAAGTGGAACAACCTCACATCCGGTGTGGGTTTTAGCTTTCGCGTTCTGTTTATTATTGCGGGCCCCGAGCACAATTTGGTATTCGTTCTTCAACGCCAATGCAAGTTCCCGGCCTAAAAAACCAGTTCCACCTGTCACCAAAAGTGTTTTCTTCATTTCTTAGCGTCTGTTAAACCCTGCAATTAACTGAAAAAAAATCGAGTAGAAACCTCTTGATTTTAGCACCAACCAATTTGACGTAAATGCTTTGGTCAAGTAATGAAGTGCAAGTTTTCGGTCGGTTTTGCGTGCAAGGCCCGCAAGGAACAAAAACAGCCCAGATTTTAATTCGGCCAGGTATGGTTTGTAGAGTGACAAGGCCGGATCATTCTCCACCTTGTTAATAAGGAAGTCAAATCGTTTTTCTGCTGCCTGAAAATTCAATTTATTCATCGTGCGATCTTCATGTTGAAGAATGCCGCTGTTTACTTTATGAATACGTCCCACTTTTTTCTCCTTCGCAATCAAGCGAAGTGAGAATTCATAGTCCTCCGAACCAACGAGGATTGGAGTCTCATCCCAGGCGAGCGACTGATAAATATCCTGATGAATAAAGACACCGATGCATGACAGGAAATTTCCCCGCGCTATCTCGCGAACCGGATTGTCCAATGGATTGAATTTGTATCGGTAAACTACTTTGCGGTCGGCGTTGACCATCTCATACAAATTATGAAAAAGACGTATGCCGGGATTGTTTATGGTAAAATCGTGAGCATCCCTGAGATTGTCGGGATACATGAAATCATCTGAATCGAGAAACGTCACATATCTACCCCGAGCCTGCAACTGACCAGTATTTCTAGATTTCGCTCGTTCATAATTTCTATCATGAACGATCAATTTCAACTTTCCCTGTTGAACGAAAGGTTCCAGGAATTTTACAGTCTCATCCTCTGAAGCGTTATCTACCACGATCACTTCAAAATTCCTGAAAGACTGTTCAAATACCGATTGAAGTGTGTTTAAAATAAAGCCGGCCCGATTATACGTTGGGATAATGATAGAAAAGAAAACTTCCTGATTCTCAATCATTCTCCGGTAGTATAAATTTTCTCCAGCCGTCTTGTCATCTCATCAATTGCAAATAGTTTTCTTACCGAGATTGCCCCTTGCCTCTTTAATTCTGTTGCAAGACCATTGTCATTTAACAAGCGTGTCATCGCGTGTTCTGCCGATTGGCTGTCCCGATACTTCACTACAAGTGCATTGACGCCATCCTGAATAAATTCATTCGCAATTCCAGACAAAGTAAAAACCGAAGGCACCCCTGAAGCGAGTGCCTCGACGTAGGTCTGACCGAACGCCTCGCAACTAGAATCCACTGGCAAATGAACAAAAATAGTAAAGCAGTGATATAATGATGCGGTTTCACTCTCAAAACCAATAAGCGTATATTTGTCTTTAGGAATTAAACTCAGTTGCTTTAAAATCTCCTGATGATAATCACCGTTGGCATTTGCCAGCACTAGGTGGGCCTCTGGAAATTTAGAGAGTATTTCAATGAATGCAGGGATCACATACTGTACTCCTTTCCACTCTGTATGCCGTGCGATAACCCCAACGACAGGATAACTCTTAGCCAGGTTGTATTTCTTCTTCAACCGATCAGTCTCTTCATTGTTTTGACTTGAAAAATAGTCAAGATTAAATCCATGGGGTACGTAGCGGATTTTATCCGGCCTTGCCCCTTCTCTTTCTACGACAATCTCATAAAGTGATTTTGCAGGAAGTATAATATGAGTAGCAAGTTTGTTTACAAGCCGGTCGATGAATACTGCTTTAGGAAAATTGTCATGATGAATCGTGCCGTGATGACGGGTGTATATTCTTTTCTTGATTCCCAACATCCAGGCCGCAGAAAGTCCCACAATATTACCGTGATAAAGATGTGTATGTACCGCGTCAGGCTGCATCCTTGAAAGAACAGACCGCACAACAAAAAAAGCAGAAATCATACTTAATCGTCCTGCTAATGGAATAGCTATTACTTCAAAATTCCTCGATTTCAGAAACCGGTGAAATTCAGTTTCAGTCTCACCCAACAATATAAAACTCAGCTGGATATCTTTTTTCGCCAGGCTATCGATCATCCATTCCAGCTGGAGGGATTTACTCACATGAGCTATGATGAATGCTACTTTTAACGGTTTCATGCACGTGCTAACAAATCAAAATGCAAATCCTTAAAATCCGTCTTCGCAGAAACGGCTTCTCCCGTACGAGTATTTTCGAATTGGGTATATCCGATGTTGACCAAATAAGTAATAAGCTGTGATGCTGAATTCCCGTGATAGCCAAGATTTTCGTCATTTATCTCAACAAACAAAACTGGATGATCCCGTTTCAATAATTTTTCACCGCCAAGCAGCACTTTCATTTCATATCCTTCGACATCAATTTTTATCAGGTTAATCTTTGGTGGGTTCACTTCAAAAAACAAATCTATTGTAGTGACGGAAACCTTCTCACCCTTGGTACCCTGTTTTCCAATTCGATTCCCACCAAGATTAAAGCTTGCCCTAACTTCCATTACCGCTTCACCTTTCTCGTCGCCTAGACCCAAATGATGAATCTTAACCGAATCAAGCCGGTTCATTGAAAGGTTTTCACTGGCTCTTTGAAAATTTATCGGGTCCGGTTCAAAACCAATCACCGTAACGCCTTTCTCCCGGGTAGCCATCATCATGCTCAAATAGCCGATGTTGGCTCCAACATCAATGCACGTGTATCCTGGTTTTACAAGTTTAAGAAGTTGGTCATAGGATCTTGCTTCATCATTGTCATAACCAAAGTAAAGCCCATGACCAAGAAAGTCACTGATATCAACTTTTAATTTCAAGCCCAACCTTTCAAAATTGCGAAAGGAAGGATGAGAATAGGTATAACTGTGCGGGACGATTTTGTAAATGAATTTATCCATTGAAATCCCTTGAGTTTTCGCAACAAGCCATCGTTCCAGCAGAGGAAGTTTGAAAAGATTCCTGAAAAAATGAAGTGCTCTTGTTTTGACCGGCTGGAAAGCAATGTGTTGATTCACTCTTAATTTTTTACCTCAGGACAAATATCTAAATAATCTTAATGGTCTTAACTTTCTTTCTTGATTCAATTGTAGGAAGAGAATTTATTTCGCGTTTAAAGTTTTTAAAATTTGCCACAAGCGCATTCTTTTCATTCAATCCCCATTGTCGGGAATAATACGTTTTTCCCTTCCCCAACTCTGATTGTGAGACATTGGATCTTCCTCCCGACTCAAGAAATGAAATCGCTTTTACACAAAGCTCATGAGCGTGGTCCATCACCTTGCTATGGACCTTCTCTAAATCTTCTGTGCCGTCAAATTCAGTCGTTTCGGTGGTAAGCAGATTACCAGAATCAATTCCTGCGTCAATCCACATTACCGTATTACCGATAAGGTGAAGTTGGTTTGTTGCAATGCACCAGTTTGTACAATTAGGTCCACCATTTACATAGGGAGAAAGGCCTGTATGAAGATTAATGATTCCAACGCTTGCCTTTAACGATAACAATCGGTCTTTGACAATTCCGGTACCAGAAACCACAATAACATCAGGCGAAAGTTCATTTGTGAAAGAATAAACATTCTCCTCATTAATATTTTTAACATTGAGTTTTTTGACCGTTGGATAACTTGCAAATTGTTTGTGATAATACTCCATCATGCCAAACCAGGCGTTAGAAATGCTTCGCAGAAAAAACATTTCCACTATTTTCGAAATCAATTTTGATGGTGTGACATTACGGGATTGTATCCGATCCTCAATTACAATTCCTGCCAGCGGAAACACTTTGTGAATCTTACAAGCAAGCGCCCTTTGGTTCGCTTCTCCATTAATCCACAATACAATTCTCATTGGTAGCCCGTAACTGTTTTAATTTTCTCAAGTAAATTGCTCATCCTTAGTTTCATTTTCCACCATGGCTCATTGTACAGTTCGATCCTTGGGATCTCGAAAAGAGAATCATTTTTAGGATTAAATATAGTTCGTCTGACAGCCAATCCGGCTTTATAACCCTCTTCCTTGCAGATGTCGATTACCTTTTGATTATAGCTGCCCACCGGATACGAGATAGTCGTTGGAAGATAACCGAGATTTTTTTCTATGGATCTTGCGGAATTTGCGACCTCCTTCCTGATCGCACTCTCATCGTCCATTGTTCCTAGCATCGCATGACTTACTGAGTGAGAACCAATATAATGTCCGGCGGCGTTCAGTTGGTGCAAATCGGTCCAATTCATCATAATCAACGGAAACACCAAATCATTAAATTTTTCAAAAACTCTGTTCAAAGCCTTCAGTCTGTCCTCGTGTTTAAGTTCCTTGATACCTGCTTTGAATTTTTTTACGTAAGCCAATCTTGCCTCAGCCGTGGGCAAATTTTTTACCCGCAATGATTCAGGCAGGAAGTCAAATGTCATGTCAATTTCAGAATGACATGTATGTTCAAAAGAATAGTCAAGATTGAAGGTCCATGTGGGAATATTTCTATCAATACAATCTGTGACAACATAAAAAGATGCCGGGCATTTATACTTCGACAGAATATCGGCAGCATAATCTATATTGTCCTTGTATCCGTCATCAAATAAGATGGTTGCTAATTTGTCTTTACCGGAGAGATCAACTGAATCAATATCTTCGAGTCGTCTCACTTCATATTTATCTGATATGTGCCGGATGCATTTTTCAAATAAGGTGACATCCATGGGGTCCCATAGCCTGTCGCGGACCGGGCTCACACGATGAAATAAGAAATTGCTGATCATGGGCATGTCCACGCGCTAAAACCTCACCGTCCTATTCAATAAAACAGAATGCACATATATGTAGGCGCTATAAAATTTGTAACGCACAAGCCTTGGCAATACGAGAAATACGCCTATTGAAATCAGCCCCTTCCATAACCCTTCACTGCTAAAAATCATTTTTTTCAATCCATCTCCCGGCAACGGCCGCACCCATTTGAATTGTTCGGGAAGCAACTGCAGATATTCCGGATACTTTTCCAAAACAACATATTTAGACTTTATATACTCATTTTGTCTCCTTACATAGGCCATCAAAGTCGAAAAGTCGTCATGATAACCCCGTATTTGCGGACTGTAAATAACGGGAATGCCGGCTTGCAGTGCCTTGACCCCAAAAACAAAATCTTCAGAATCTTTCAACGTTGGATCAAAAATCCCAACAAGATTAAAAATCCTTTTTGTCACGGACAGATTTGCTGAAGTGATGGCGTAATTTTTCAGCGAAATGTTTAGATCCTGATTTTCCCGCCATGACGATTCAACCGTCCTTCTATAATTCCAGAAGTCATTCTGCTTCGCCATCAAAGGATCCATTTCCAAATGGCCAAACACGATGGTATCCTTATTTTTGAAATGAAATTGCTGGTAGCGGGCGAGGGCATCATCAAATAGCCGTATATCATCATCGATAAAGACAAGTATATTTCCGTTTGCAACAGATACACCTTCATTTTTTGCATTGGCCCTCCCCTGATTCGGAGTGCTGTGAATTATTAGTTTCGGGAATTTTTTTTCAAACCTTTTCACAACATCAATGGTGTTGTCTGTCGAGCCATCAACGATGACGACGACTTCAAAATCACGGATCGTTTGACAGCTCAATGCCGTTAGCGTCGCTTCAATTTTATTGGCGCCATTGAAAGTAGGTATTATTACACTTATCTCCATTCCGTCAATTATTGGATTCCACCGTCATGGCGAAAAGAGACATAACCGCGCTGTTGACGGTCGTATGGAACAATGTCACCGTCTGGTAGAGAAACATGAAAAGAATTGAGGTCATAAAAATCTCCCTGCACAGAGTTGGATGAAATGTATATTCCCACATTATAAACTCCGTCGACCAGATGGAGATCATCCAGTATTCCTGCAAAATTCAATTCACAATTTTCTCTGGAACGTCCCAGCAGCGCTTCATTTCTAAGGTCGACAATTCCAATGCGCTCGTTGAGTTCGTTGTAAATCAAAAGTGCCAATCCTGAAATGGGGTTAGGGACTTTACTTAGCAGGCGAAATGAATATTTAAGCGAGTCGCCAGGCTTTAACTCGTCTTGCTTAAAACAAAAGTCATGCAGCGTAAGTCCCTCGGAAAGATTTACCATTGCTGGTCGCGTGGTTTTCTCTTCACGGTTCTTGAGATAAGCGTGAATAACTTCATCGGGCTTACCAGAGGCCATTATCTGACCGTGATCCAACAACAAAGCCCTGTTGCACAGCCGTGACACAGCGGCCATATTATGACTTACAAATAAAATCGTTCTTCCGCTTTTGCTGACGTCCTCCATTTTGCCCAGGCACTTCTTTTGAAATTCCACGTCACCTACGGCAAGAACTTCGTCAATGATTAATATCTCCGGTTCAAGAAATGCTGCCACTGAAAAAGCCAGACGCAGTTGCATTCCGCTCGAGTAATGCTTAAGTGGTGTATCAAGAAATTTTTCAGTGCCACTGAACTGCACAATTTCATCAAACTTGTTGTTAATCTCTTTTTTTTTCATCCCCATAAGGGAACCGTTGAAGAAGATGTTTTCCCGGCCACTGAGCTCAGGATGAAATCCGGTTCCTACTTCGAGGAGGCTTGCCATTCGTCCCCTGCCAGTAATTTTTCCTTTTGTTGGTGGTGTTATTTTGGAAAGGATTTTTAGTAACGTGGATTTCCCGGCACCATTTCGTCCAATAATACCCAGGGAATCGCCGGGATTAACATCAAAGCTTACATCATTTAATGCCCAGAATTCCTCATCTTTTACAGACGAACTGAACAGGTCGCTGATTCTGTCGCGCAGGCTTAAATAAGACTCACGGTGGTGAATTGAAAATCGCTTCGAAATATTTTTTAGTTCAAGTACAGGCTTCATGCTAGATCAGCAAAATACATTTCGGTCCTTTTGAAATAGATAAGGCCGCCAATTAAGAAAATAAATCCTGAGAGTATGCTGAGTTCTACCAGTGATGGATTTAATAATTCGCCATTCAGCGGAATCCGAAAAATCTCAATTGCACCATACATTGGATTTACAGCAAGTAGAATCTGGAGCCACCGTTGCTGCACAACCACCTGAGGATAAATAACAGGAGAAAGAAATAACAGCGCCTGCACCAGGAAAGGAATGACATAACGGAAGTCGCGATACTTGATATTCAGCGCCGACAACCAGCATCCTGGACCAAAGGTTGCAATACAGCCAAGAATAATTCCCAGGGGCCAAAATATCAACGCATTAATAAGATTGATCTCGGGAGCATACCAGATCAGCAGTCCGATAAATACAATGAAGGCAAAAAACAGATCAACTAATGAGGAAAGGATTGAGCTTACTGGAATGATCAATCGCGGAAAATAAATCTTCTTAATGATATTCGAATTAGTTACCATGCTATTACCGGCGTTGGTAATGCCAGTTGAAAATAAGTTCCAGAGCACAAGACCTGAGAAAACAAACAACGGATACGGAACACCTTGAGTCTCTACTCCCAGCGACCGGCCAAAGAAAAGAGTAAAGATCAGCATCATAAAAATGGGTTGCAGTATCGCCCAGAAAATACCAAGAAGCGTTTGTTTGTACTTCACCTTCACGTCCCTCCAGGTAAAAAAATAAAACAGCTCACGATACTGCCACAATTCACGGAAGTTGAGCGTTAACTTCGCAGGCGGGGTAATCGTAAATTCATCAGCTTCTTTCATTACCCGATTTTCCTCCAAAAGTGCGTAAAAATAATTTAAGATAAGAGTGCCTCATCACAAGCTTTTCATTCAATAAACATTTTATACTATCTTACTTTTTGTGATGAGCAAAAAAAATATACTCTTTCTCTGTCCTTATCCGTTAGGCCAATCACCTTCTCAACGCTTTCGCTTTGAACAGTATTTTAATCTTTTGGAATCAAGCAGCTTCACTTTTGATGTACGATCTTTCTGGAACATTGCAACATGGCAGATTCTCTATAAAAAAGGAAATTTTGGCCGCAAAGCGCTTGCCGCTTTATCAGGTTTTTTCAAGCGTCTGCTTTTGATATTCAGCCTTCACAAATATGACTTTGTTTTCATCCACAGGGAAGCTGCACCACTGGGTCCTCCTTTGCTAGAATGGATCATCGCCAGATTATTTCAGAAGAAGATAATTTACGATTTTGATGATGCCATCTGGCTCCCCAACACATCAGAACAGAATGGAATCATTTCCTTCCTGAAATGGCATCGAAAGGTAAACGCCATATGCCGATGGAGTCACAAGGTGAGTTGTGGTAACAGTTACCTTGCTGAACATGCGCGCAGGTTTAGTTCCTCCGTCGTGATCAACCCCACTACTATTGACACGGAAGGCCTTCACAACCCTGCACTCTATTCTGAAAAGAAAGCATCATCATCTTTAACAATCGGTTGGACGGGAACACATTCTACATTGCCGTATCTTTTTCCACTTGTTCCCTTGATTGATTCTTTATGGAAAAAATATCCATACATAAAACTCGTCGTAATCGCTGACAAGGAACCGGCTTGGAGTAAGCCTTTTATTAAGTTCATCGGCTGGAATAAAAAAACGGAGATCGCCGATCTGGTTAATATCGACATTGGAGTTATGCCCATGCGCGAAGATGCCTGGACGAAAGGAAAGTGTGGATTCAAAGCACTGCAGTACATGAGTCTGAATAAACTTACCCTTGCTTCAACCACGGGTGTCAATTCAGAAATAATTGAACACGGCGTAAATGGTTTTCTATGTTCAACACCTCAGGAATGGCTACAATACCTGGAACAAGCCATTAATAATTCCGAGAGTATTCGTGCGATTGCCGAAAAAGGACGACAAACAGTGATTGAGCGTTACTCCGTAATCTCCAATTCTTCGACATTTCTTTCATTATTCGAATAGTTCAGAAGTATCACAAGCGAGATAAAGTAGAAGGGTAGCAGCGGAATTTTATATCGCGTAAGTGTGCCAAAGTTGAAAGTGGAAATGCCAACAGCAAATGCAAAGCTTATTGAAAAAACAAGACAGAACATAACGTTATAATTAGTAAGACCTAAAAAAATATTTCTAAAATTCCGGATTGCGATAAATAAAGTGAAGAGCAGCAAAAATCCGCTTTCAAACGAAGAGATCAGCATGAGAGGATTCCTTACTTCCCACAAATAAGGTCTGAATAGTGACACATTAATTGCAGCCGGTGCCGCCTGCAACATCCCTAGTGGCGTCCAATCAACGATGTCCAGGCTGTATCCTGATCCCGCATCGCGGCCGGTCCAGTACCTAATATCATAAGCGGTGATACGGGCAGTCTTGGCAAGGTTATCGATCGAATATTTTGCGTCGTCCTCTCCGACTTTAATGATGGAATAAATGCTGGAAAAAATAACCAATCCTGCCACAATGGGCACCAGCATCATCTTCAATACGAATGAATGCAGGCGTCCAAAATTATACGCGACAATCCACACAATTACAGCAGGTAGAAATACCTGCAGAATGAAAATCTTGACACTAAAAATAGTGTACAAGGCAATCAGTAGAATTATAACAGACCAAAACGATTTTCGTCTCTCAATAAACAAACGGTGAAATAGGTACGTGGCAATACCAAGACAACTGATAATCAAGGTGTCTTTCAATACCCCGCTTCCCCAGAAAAAAACAGAAGGAATAAAAAGTGTTGCAAGAGCAATACTCTTGTGAAGATGAGGATACTCTTTATAAAATGTAAGGAAGAGCATCCACATTGCAACAAAACTTCCCGCTGCAAAAAGTACTGCCGTGGCCGAATAGGAGGAGAACGTCAACAGATCAAACAATGCCGCTATCCGAATTACAAAATATGAACTGTGATCCCTGAAAAAATAAATCCTTGACGAATACTCATAAAACCCTGTGCTACTGGACCCATCGCTCAAAAGGAGTTTCAATCCGATATCCGGTGATTCAGTAAATGCTTCCCAAATCACCCGGCTTCCATTGGTATGGTAATTAAAAGTATCACCACCATGATAATAAAACTGATAAATGAAACCCAAGGCGAGTGCGCCGAAGATCCTTACCGTCAATGCAGGGAAAAAGTATCTCCTGTTAAACTCATCTGTCAGGTATGGACGCAGGAAGTACGCTCCAGTATATACCAGAAGAATTATTATAGGCGTGACGAGAACATCCCGTAGTTCCAAGTGGAAACCGGTTTAAGTCGAAAGGGCAAGATCCTTGTAAACCTGACGAAGGCCAGATTCAAGTTCAATTTTATGATGCCAGCCAAGGCGGTGTATCCTAGATACGTCCATCAGCTTGCGCGGAGTGCCATCGGGTTTGGTCGTGTCGAATTCTATTGGGCCATTATAACCTGTTACTGAGGCAATTAATTTTGCCAGATCAGCAATTGTTAAATCTGAACCCGTGCCAACGTTAAGGAAACCGGGCTCGTCAAATTTGTCCATTAAGAAGAGGCTTGCCTCCGCAAGATCATCCACGTGCATAAATTCACGCATCGGGTGACCTGTTCCCCAAACGACGACGCTCTTCTCTTTGTTGATCACGGCATCATGAAATTTTTTCAACAACGCAGGAATTACATGCGAAGTCTTCAGATTATAATTATCATTCGGGCCATAAAGATTTGTTGGCATAGCCGAAATAAAATTACATCCATACTGGGCGCGATAAGCGTCACA
The DNA here is from genome assembly GCA_038229375.1 of Cytophagales bacterium. GTDB lineage: Bacteria > Bacteroidota > Bacteroidia > Cytophagales > Cyclobacteriaceae > ELB16-189. The sequence goes on from JBBRON010000003.1 coordinate 106,792, forward strand.
CATTTTAATGCCGGCGATCTTAGCAATTGCGTAGGGTTCATTTGTTTCCTCCAATAGGCCCGTCAGCAATGATTCCTCTTTTAATGGCTGGGGAGCCATTTTTGGATATATACAGGAACTTCCCAGGAAGAGGAGTTTTTTTACCTTCTGTTCATATGCCTGATGAATCACGTTACTCTGGATCATCAGGTTATCATATAAGAACTCCGCACGAAATGTATTGTTAGCAACAATGCCCCCTACCTTTGCTGCAGCCAGAAAGACATACTCCGGCTTTTCTGCTTCGAAAAATTTCTTTACTGAGGGCTGATCACAAAGATTAAGTTCAGCAGAAGTTCTCACGATAAGGTTGTTGAATCCTTGCTCCTTCAGCTTACGGACAACGGCCGAGCCCACCATCCCTCTATGTCCAGCAACAAAAATCTTTGATTGACTTTTCATGATTCACTGCGACGAACAACTTTATATCCACCTTCCCTCAAAAGAATTTCTTTTTTGAATATTTCAAGATCGGACGCCACCATTTCATTAACCATCTCAGCTAACGTGTAGGTCGGCTCCCACCCAAGTTTCATTTTTGCTTTTGTCGCATCACCGATTAACAATTCAACCTCCGTTGGACGATAGTAACGTGGATCTATTTCAATGATGGCTTGGCCGGGCACAACCCGTACATCAGGATTCTTGACATTTTCAACAATACCAATTTCCTTTTCGCCCTTACCCTTGAAAGATATCGTGATGCCGGCAGCATCAAACGCCATCTTACAAAAGTCCCTCACAGAAGTCTTCTTCCCGGTGGCAATGACAAAATCTTCCGGTTCTGAGTGCTGAAGCATCCGCCACATCATATCAACGTAATCCTTAGCGTGACCCCAATCGCGTTCGGCATCCAGATTGCCGAGGAATATTTTTTTCTCAAGACCCAGAGCAATCTGAGCGACACCTCTTGTGATTTTTCGCGTGACAAATGTTTCCCCCCTCAAAGGACTTTCATGATTGAAGAGAATCCCATTCACGGCAAACATATTGTAAGCCTCACGATAATTTACTGTGATCCAGTACGCGTACAGTTTAGCAACTCCATACGGAGAGCGGGGATAAAAAGGAGTTGTCTCCTTTTGAGGAATTTCCTGAACCAGACCATATAGCTCCGAAGTACTTGCCTGATAGAATCGTGTCTTTTGACCGAGGCCCAGCAAGCGAATTGACTCCAGTATTCTTAAGGTACCTATTCCATCCGCGTTGGCCACGTATTCCGGTTCTTCAAAAGAAACTTTAACATGGCTCATAGCACCAAGATTATAAATCTCATCCGGCTCAACATCCTTTATAATCCGGGTAATGTTTAAAGCATCTGTTAAATCTCCGTAGTGAAGATGAAAACGTGATTTTTTTTCGTGTGGATCCTGATAGATATGATCAATCCGGTCGGTATTGATCAAAGAAGATCTTCGCTTTATCCCGTGCACTTCATAGCCTTTTGAGAGAAGTAATTCACTCAAGTATGCTCCATCCTGTCCTGTGATTCCTGTAATTAGTGCTCTTTTTGCCATGGTAATTATATCAATCGTCTTTTTTTTCTAAGTCTTTAAGTCTTCGCTTTGCATCCTTGAAAGCCTCGTCCTTGCGACCAGCCTTGCTCTTCACATCTTTGAAATATTTGCGTGCCTCCGTTTTGTTACCCTGTTTGTCAGCAATTTCTCCCAAAGCAATAAGCGAGTAAAGATAATACCCGGAATCTGTTGCGTCACTTTGTTCCGAGAATTGCACGGCCAGTAAGTAGTATTTCTTTGCCATATCCGGCTGCCTTCGTGCCTCCCCGAGCTGTCCGAGGAAAAAAGCCGCATAACGGCCGCTGGTGGCTTCATACCCCGTCATTCCACTGTCAATCCTCGAAAGAATGGATTTTGATTCCCGCTCCATGTCAGTGTAAAGACCCTTGGCATACAGCATCCGGGCGTAATAGCGATGAAAATACGGATTGTCAGGATAGGTCTTATAAAGGTAGTCGGAAAGCTGCAGCGCCTGGTCGTTCTTGTTTTCATAACTATTCCATATCCTCATCAACCAGACCATAGCTTCGGTACGCGTATAAAAAGCGTTGTATGAAACTTCCTTGAGCTGCTTGAGCCCAAGTTCTTTATCTCCTTTTGGAAAAAACCATAGCACCGGTTTTAGTGCCGGATAATTTTCAGGAACCCACACAGAAAAATAGTTATAAAGCGCATCGCCGAAGAGTAATTCCGGACTCAAATAATTTTTTTTCTTGCACTCCTCAAGGTAATTCAACGCTCTCTTTCCAGCGACGGCCGCTTTCCTCCACTCCTTGCGATCTTCGTCTGAATATAACCTTCCTTTGAAGCCATAGGCGGCGGCAAGAAAAAATGCAGCCTCAGTTGCGTACTCTGGATTTTTATCGTGCAGGTGTTCAGCGACGAAAATCGCACTGTCCATGTACGCCAAAAAACGTTCATCATGTGAACGGTCATTTGTTGAGGGCATTATCTTCCACCATTCACTAAGACCGAGCAAAAAATATGGAAGAGGATGCCATTTATACTTCTCTTTAAACCAGCGAAATTGACGTTCCGCCTTTTCGAACTTAAAATTGTAAAGGTCGTTCAATGCCTCAGTAGTTTCAATTTGAACGCTAATGCTGGAAATCAAAATAATAGTTGTGTCTTTCTTTGCCTGAGCATGGGCCGAAAGACACATAAAGCCCGCCAAAAGGCTAACTAAGATTTTAATACTATATTTCACGATCACAAAAGTAATACCCAGAGTTCAGTAATCAGTATGGAAGTTTTAACCGAACAGAAATCAGTTTTTGAAACGCCTAAACGGCAAACCTTTTTTCTCATTTGCCTTGCAACACTGGCACTTTTGTTCGTGAAGAAGACGTTGATAGAAAACGAGACGGCTGCATTTGAGTTTCTCGCAGATCAGCCCGAGGGCACAGTTTTATCATTGATCAGCGCCCTTCAATATTTTTCCATACCATTCATCTATGCCTGGAAATTTACCGTCCTGGGTCTAGTGATCTGGATGGGGTGCTTCCTTTTTGGTTATCGAGTGACATTCTCTCAATGCTGGGGGATTGTGTTAATGGCCGAATTTGTCTTCATCATTCCTGAGCTGATAAAAATTCTCTGGTTCCTGGTCATCCAGACTGACCCAAATATTTATGACATCCGGGCATTCTACCCCTTCTCGATTATGAACTTTACCGACTATCAGGAACTCCCCACCCGATATGCCTACCCGTTCAAAGCTCTGAATTTATTTGAGCTTTTATACTGGTACGTGCTGGCCCTGGGCATCAAGCAATTTGGAAAAAGAGGAATGAAACCTGCATGGACAATCGTACTTGCCTTTTACGTTCCAATATTCGTGCTGTGGCTTTTGTTCTATATCATCGTTTTTAAATAGCATCCTCAAACTGAAGCTCTTTGCTCAAACGCCTGTCTTGAGGCTTGAAACCCGGTTTTCTATTCTCTCAGGCCATTAAAAACTACGGGGGTGTGACACGTACCTGACTATTCGTTATTTTCGCCCCAGTTTTCCAAAAATCAACGCATGAATTTCCAAAAGACGAATAATATCACTGGCTGGCTAGCTTTCGCAATCGCTCTAATTACCTACTGGCTTACCTTTGAGGAAACCGCCAGCTACTGGGACTGCGGAGAGTTTATCGCAGTGGCGTACAAACTGGAGGTATCTCACCCGCCAGGTGCCCCGCTTTTCATGCTTCTTGGAAGAATGTTCTCATTCCTCGCCCTCGGTAACGTCGAAAAAGTAGCCTATTGGATCAACTTTCTGAGTGTAGTAGCCAGCGCCTTCACGATTCTTTTCCTCTTCTGGTCGATCACTCTTTTTGGCAGGAAACTGATGGTAGTAAAAAAGGATTCTGATTTAAGTGACGGGCAGATTTGGACACTTATGGGCGCCGGCCTTGTCGGGTCGCTGGCGTATACTTTTTCAGAATCCTTCTGGTTCTCAGCTGTCGAAGCAGAAGTTTATGCCATGTCAGCATTCTTCACTGCTTTTGTTGTTTGGGGAATCCTGAAATGGGATGTAATCGAAGATGACAGTGCTGCCAATCGCTGGCTGGTATTCATCGCTTACATAGTTGGCTTGTCCATCGGGGTTCACATGTTGAACCTAGTAACCATCCCGGCATTGGGATTGATCTATTACTTTAAAAAATACACCCCGACCACCTGGGGAATTATTGCAGCACTCGGCGTCAGCGTAGCCCTCGTCCTTTTCATCAATGATCTTATTGTACCAGGCCTTCCGTCTATTGCAGCACTATTCGAAGTGTTCTTTGTCAATGACATTGGAATGCCATTCGGATCAGGAGTAATCACATTTTGCCTTCTTTTAATCGGAGGACTTGTTTATGGAATCCGTCATTCACAAATAAAGGAAAAACCAGTACTCAACACATTCCTGCTGGCAACGACTTTTATCCTTATTGGATATGGATCATACGCAACAATTGTCATACGATCCAATTACGATACTCCTATCAATGAGAACGCACCAAAAGATGTAATGTCATTCGTTAAGTATCTCAAGCGCGAACAGTATGGAAGCCGTCCTCTGTTGTATGGCCCTTATTTCACCTCTAAGATCATCGACTATAAAGAAGGAGCGCCTGTTTACACAAAGGGTAAAGACAAGTACGAAATCACGGAACATAAATTTGAATATATCTACGAACCAGGTTCTGAAACGTTCCTTCCACGCGCGTGGAATCCTGAATTCAAACAACAATACATGGACATCATGGGTCTTAAAGAAGGAGAAAAACCCAAGTGGGGCCAGAATATCGTATACATGTTCCGCCAGCAGATCGGCCACATGTATATGCGCTACTTCATGTGGAATTTCGCAGGCCGCGAAGGTGACGCAGAAGGGGCCAACTGGCTCAGCCCGATGGATTCCTTTGAGAAGGTGCCCGCAATTATTGCCAACAACAAAGCGAGGAATAACTTCTTCATGATTCCTTTCATCCTGGGATTCATAGGAATGTTCTATCAGTTCGTAAAAGACACAAAGAATTTTGCAGTAGTCGGGCTCTTATTTGTGATGACAGGCGTTGCGATCGTGGTGTACCTTAACTCGCCTCCCCAGGAGCCACGTGAGCGTGACTATATATATTCGGGATCGACCTATGCATTCACGTTCTGGATTGGTTTCGCCGTTATTGGAATCGCGGAAGTTTTTAATCGTTTCTTCAAAAACTTAAAAACCAGCGGAATTGTCGCAACGGTGCTTTGCCTTTCAGCGCCTGTGATCATGGGTGCTGTTGGTTATGATGATCACAATCGTCACGGACGGTTTTTCTCTGTTGATTCCGGTAAAAATTATCTTGCCTCCTGCGATCAAAATGCCATTCTCTTTACGGGCGGCGACAACGATACGTTCATGTTGTGGTACTCTCAGGAAGTAGAGGAATATCGCACCGACATTCGGGTAGTGGTTTTCAGTTACTATAACACGGACTGGTATATTGATCAATCCATGAAAAAGATTAACAAATCAGAGCCCTTTAAATATACCCTTACAATGGACCATTACCGCCAGGGTGGCTTTAATGATGTATTGTATTTTCAAGACCTTAAGATACCCAGCATTGACCTGAATCAATTCCTTGGCCTGCTAAAGAAAAATTATCCTCAACTTCGTTACGAGCGCACCAATATCGTTCCCAGCAAGGTCTTCACTCTTCAAATTGATAAAGATGATGTGATAGCAAAAGGCATCATACCAAAAGGAATGGATAGTCTGGTGGTTGATCAGATGAATATTCGCTTGCGCGGAAATGTGCTTGAGAAAAAGGATCTGGCATTCCTTGATATCCTTGCCACCAACAATTGGGAACGTCCGATATACCTCAACAATACCTCATTGTCACAATTGAATCTCGACTTGCGCGATTACGTTGTACAAGAGGGAAATGCGTACAGGGTATTACCGGTAAAAAACAATAACAAGGAACGCGAAAATCTCGTCAACACAGAGTCGTCCTATGATAAAATGATCAACAAGTTCGGTTACCGCGGGCTAGATAATCCGGATTTGTACTTCACAGATGATTACAGAGGGTTTGTTCAGAATCACCGGGGATCCCTCAATTCACTGGCAGAAGCCCTACTTGACGAAAAGGATATTGATCGCGCAAAGAAGGTCATTCTTTTTAATCTCGAAAAAATTCAGGATCGTGCAATACCCTATGATCTGACAACGGTTACCACGGTCGACTTGCTTTTTAAAGTTGGCGAAAATCAAAAAGCAATTGACATCGCCGGGGTCATGGGACCACGAGCGGAGGAGATGGCCACTTATGAGATGAATAAGTATTCAGGAATATCCCTTGAGATCAGGAAAGACCTTTATATTCTGGGCGAACTTCAGCGAATTTTATATGAAAATGGTGAAGAGGAACTCGCCAAAAAATATGAAGATGCGTATCAGCGAATTGTAACGGGCCTTCAGGTCACGGAAGGTTCAAACCGTCAGAATTTCTAGACGGTTATTTTCCTACAATCAGAAATAAATCAAGTGCATCAGACGCACTATCGGTAATGAGATAGTCTGCTGAAGAAATTCCGGAGACCAGATCATCGGACCCCGTCTGTAGTTTATTCCGGTTTGCACGATTCAACAAATCATAGGGGATGCGTAAAATAGCGGCCGGTAACCGATGTTGCAGATCGAAAATATCCCATCTCATAATTTTATTTACCGACGCCCTGTTTCGCTCGTGATAGGTAATTACTTTTTCGTTTCCCGACACACCTTTCATTTCAACAACCGGGAAATATTGTTTGGCAAGCTGCGTAAGCTCCGGAGCAGTATACTCCCTAACATGCCAGGGGTTGCGTGATAACGATTGAAGCCGGTTTGGAGTAGTAATCAAAGCAATACCCCCAGGACGTAATACACGGGAAATTTCTTTAAGATAAAGCGAGTCATCCTCGATGTGTTCGATTACTTGAAAACTTACGATGGAATCAAACGAACTGTCGTCATAAGGTAGGGGCGGCAGATGGCCACTGACGAATTTCCCGGATGGATATTTACTTCGGAGTCCTGTCACCGCTGATTCAATTTTATCAATAGCACTGTAAGAAGTGATAGAAGGCAGCAACCAGTCAATTCCCCTTCCCTCTCCGCAGCCTATTTCCAACAGGTCACCTTTTATCCATTGATTTGAAACAACATATGGCTTCAGCAACCGCTGGTGCAGTGGATTATCTGAAGCAATCTGATCCGAAGTGATTTCCGTGGTGTAAATTTTTGACATGGCGGCAAAAATACTGTTTTTGATGTTGTATCGTTTCTATTTGATTCTTCGTTATTTTACAACTTGTGGAGTGACATTTGCAGACGTGTTATACTCTAAATGCCAGATCGCTCGTCCGAAAAAAAGAACTGAAATGAGGCTATATCCTAGTATCCTGTTATTCCTGGTCATCGGTGTATGCCATTCCCAGTCAATCAGTAGCGTCAATTTCGCCTATTGGTATAATCTTCAGGGAGAGGCTGACGTGCAGTTCCACCCGATTGTTAGAGGCGACAGCATCACCGTTTTTTATACGGTCAAAACAAATAACCCTTCTGTTACATCTTACCTGATTCAGTGGGAGAAAAAAGATTCATATAGCCAACGCCAGGGTGGAATTTTCCTCCCCAACGATACTGTGCGACTTACTAGCGGAAAAGCAGAAGGAAAATTCGTATTTCCAAAACCCGGGAAACCATGGTTGCTTAGTGCGAAAGTAGCCAATACATCTACCGGAAAGAGCTGGATTTTCTTCAAACAAATCGAGGCTCACTATCCTGTCAATGGATACCTGGAGCAGAATGGAGAAAAAAACTGGCTTTCTTATAAAACCACTGCCGGGCAGTATACAGCAAAAGGAAGCGGGTCAGGTAAAGCAATTCATTTTTCATTTTATCAGGATAATTTCCCCACTCCTTCGCCACCCTTTGCCGATAAAGAGTTAAAGATGGACCGATTCCTTTTCCCTGACTCCACATTTTCAACTATGCCAGGGAATCAGATCGGGCCGTTTGGAAAAGATGGACTTTATCTCGCGCAAGAAGATACCACATCATCAGAGGGATTTTCGTTTATGGTTAAAAGATATCCTTACCCCCGATATAATAAACTTGCCGATCTGAAAGGTCCGTTGTTGTTCGTTACAACGCGTGAAGAAAATGATCAAATCGGTGCAGCCGGTGAAGACAAAACGAAATTCGATAAGATAATTCTGGATATCACCAACGATCCGGAGCGAGCAAAAAACTTCATGCGAAATTATTTCAAGCGCGTTGAATGGGCCAACCAGTTTTTTACTTCTTTCAAAGAAGGGTGGAAAACAGATCGCGGGATGGTCTACATTGTGTTCGGCGCTCCTGATGAAGTTGCGGTCAATGGGCAGCAGGAGATCTGGGGTTATAAAAATCCAAAGCAACAATATGTTTTTATAAAATCTGGAAGTGTATATGGTCCGGATCATTATGTGCTCATCCGCGACAAGCAATACACAGAAGACTGGTATCAGACAATCGATTTGTGGCGGAAGAGCCGGTTCTAATCTGTCAAAAGAGTAATGTGAGTGGCAAGAGGCAAGCGCCAGTGACTTAACTTGCGGGTAGTTGAGCATGGGGCCACTTTCAAATTAAATAATACCTTATATTCGGAGCATCCCAAAATACCCAATGCCTTTTTGATTGACCAAATACTCGCTTGGAAACATCGACTTCATTATTTCATTATAAAAAATGGACAAACTAGACCTCATTTACGGAACACGTGCAATTATCGAAGCGGTGCGGGCGGGCCGGCAGATTGACAAGATTTACCTGCAAACGGGATTGAATAATGATCTGATGAAGGAACTCGTTAACACGCTGAAAGAACATGATGTTCCGTACAGTTGGGTTCCATTGGAAAAGATCAATAAACTCACGACCAAAAACCATCAGGGTGTAGTCGGCTTCTTATCAGCGGCAGTATTTGCGTCTCTTCAAAGTCTAATTGACCTCGCGTATAGTGAAGGAAGGACACCCTTCTTTTTGCTGCTGGATCGAATTACCGATGTGCGCAATTTCGGGGCAGTGGCTCGTACGTGCGAATGCGCTGGCTTGGATGCATTAGTTATTGAGGAGAAGGGCAATGCGCCCATCACTAGCGATGCTGTTAAAACGTCAGCGGGAGCCCTACATCACCTTCCGGTGTGCCGTGTGAAATCATTGAAGCAGGCTATAAAAGACTTACAGGACAATGGTATTCAAGTCGTTGCCTTTACCGAAAAGGCTTCCAAGAGCTTATATGAGTTGGATCTTTCGATGCCGACTGCGCTGATCATGGGCTCTGAAGAGGACGGCATAGCACCTGCACTTCTAAAAGATGCCAACGCGGTTGCTAAAATTCCAATGAAGGGAAAAATTGAATCACTGAATGTTTCTGTGGCTGCGGGTGTAGCGATCTATGAAGTTGTGCGACAGAAGTATTACAAGTAATCTGTTCCGTTTGACTTTGCTTTCAGATCATTTACGTATCGACGGAATAATTCTTCCTTATCTTTTTCGCAGACAATTACCACATTGTCAAACACGCCCACGAGATAACCATTAAGTCCCTGTACAACAATTAATTTGTCATCAGGACCTTTGATTACAGAGTTTCGCGTGTCATATACCAGTGCATCGCCCTGCACCACGTTGTTATGATCATCGCGTATTGAAGCCTCATACAGCGAGTTCCATGAGCCGAGATCGGACCATGAGAAATTTCCCAACGAGACATAAACATTATCTGCTTTCTCCATCACACCATAGTCGATGGAAATACTTTTCGTTTGAGCATATACGCTGGTAACAACATTCATCTCATCGACCGCAAACAATTGCGGCCGTATCTCTTCAAATGCTTCAGATAATTCGGGGAGATAGCGTTGAAATGCCTTTAAGATGGCCTGAACTCCCCAGACAAACACACCGGAGTTCCAAACAAAATCCCCGCTTGCCAGGAAAGTCTTTGCCAGGGCAATCGCAGGTTTTTCAGTAAATGTTTTTACTTTTTTAAGATTCGATTTCCCTTCAAGGAATTGAATATATCCGTAACCGGTTTCTGGTCGCGTGGGTTTGATTCCAAGTGTAATTAGCTTGTCCTGAGATTTTGCCTGATCCACGGCTTTCTGAATTGTTTGCAAAAATTCCTTTTCGCTTAAGATCAAATGATCAGAAGGACTGACCACCATCACCGCCTCAGGATCCCTAAGGAAAATTTTGTTGGCTGCGTAAGCAATACATGGTGCGGTATTTTTGCGCATCGGTTCCCTCATGATCTGATCCGTATTGGAAATTGAGAGCTGCTGCTGAACAAGTTCAGCATGCTCGTCATGGGTAACAATCCATATGTTTTCAGGAAGACAAATAGGAAGATATCGGTCGTAAGTAGATTGTAACAGGGTTTTTCCTGTGCCAAGTACGTCGAGAAATTGCTTTGGTTTTGCGTTTCTGCTGTAGGGCCAGAAGCGGGTACCAATCCCGCCTGCCATCAGTACTACATGTAAATGTTTATCCATTTTTAAGTTTCAGAATAACATTTTTCGCTTCTCACCGTTCACCGTCCACATACCTGCAATTCACGAAATTATTGGAACTATTTTAACTATTTTTTAGTATATTCAATGCCACTTCGCTCTCTAACGATTGCGGAAGGCAAATGTAAGGATTTAATCGACTCAGCATGATAGTGGCAGAAGAAACGGACTCATTGAAAGCACAATTAAAGGAATTCTTTGGGTACACCTCTTTTCGTGGAAATCAGGAAACAGTAATCAAAAATATATTAACTGGACGAAACACATTTGTTATCATGCCCACAGGGGCTGGTAAGTCGCTTTGTTATCAATTGCCGGCAATGGTTAAGGATGGGCTGGCAATCGTGATCTCCCCGCTAATTGCACTCATGAAAAACCAGGTTGACCAGTTAAATGCCTATGGCATTCATGCCCGGTTTATGAACTCAACGTTGAGTAAAGGAGAGATAACGCGATTAAAAAAAGATTGTATTGCTGGACTGGTGAAGCTCTTATATGTAGCACCTGAATCACTTAACAAGGAAGAGAATATCGAATTCCTCCAAAAAGTGAATGTCTCTTTCGTTGCTATCGACGAAGCACACTGTATCTCTGAATGGGGACATGACTTCCGTCCAGAGTATCGCAAGATCAAGACCATGATCGCACAACTTGGCGACATGCCTGTGATCGCGCTGACCGCCACGGCTACACCCAAAGTGCAACTGGACATTCAGAAGAATCTTCAAATGGAAGAGGCTGACGTTTTTATTTCGTCATTCAATCGCAGGAACCTATATTATGAGGTCAGGCCAAAAAAGGAAACGAAGAAACAACTCATCCGTTTCCTGAAAGATCACAAAGGAAAATCAGGAATCATCTATTGTCTGAGCCGCAAGAAGGTTGAAGAAATAGCACAGCTTTTGAATGTTAATGGTTTTAAAGCGGCCCCGTATCATGCAGGTCTTGATCCGGATGTTCGTGTGAAAAACCAAGACGATTTCCTTAACGAGGAGACGGACATCATCGTAGCTACCATCGCCTTTGGTATGGGTATCGATAAACCGGACGTCAGGTTTGTTGTCCACTATGATGTGCCAAAATCACTGGAAGGATATTATCAGGAGACGGGTCGCTCAGGTCGTGACGGACTAGAAGGGATATGCCTTATGTTTTACAGTCACAACGACCTTAATAAACTCGAAAAATTCAATAAGGATAAGACTGTACAAGAGCGCGAGAATGCGCGCGTGCTTCTCCAGGAGATGGAGTTCTATGCAGAGTCGCCTGTGTGCAGGAGACGGCAACTTCTTCATTACTTCGGTGAAGAGTTTATGGAAGAGAATTGCGGATCTTGCGACAACTGCGTTCATCCACGCGAGCGTTTTGACGGCACTGCCGCTGTAAAAACGGTACTGGAGGCCGTGAAGCAAACCAACGAACGCTTTGGACTGAACCACCTCGTGAATGTAATTCGAGGCGTTGAAGACGAATACGTAAAAAGCTATGGTCACTTTGATCTTAAGATTTACGGAACCGGTAGTGACGAAGAGGAGGACTTCTGGAAATCTGTTGTTCGTCAAACTCTGATCTATCAATACCTTGAAAAAGACATTGATAATATTGGCGTGCTGAGATTGTCGGAAAAAGGTAAAAAATTCCTTGTAAAGTCCCACGCGATCGAATTAGCGCGTGATCATGACTTTACCACTACTCTTGAAGATGAAGAGGTTTCAAGTGAACGAGCGCCTGCCAATTCAAAAGCATACGATGTGAAGCTTTTTGAAATGCTCAAGACTTTGCGCAAGCAGATTGCCAAGCACAAAAATCTTCCTCCTTATGTAATCTTCCAGGATCCATCACTGGAAGAAATGGCCATTACCTACCCGACCAACAAGGAAGACCTTGCTGCAGTTAATGGCGTGGGCATGGGTAAGGTCAATAAATTCGGAAAAGAATTTATCGATGTTATTCAAAAGTACGTGGATGAGAACGACATCGAGACCGCCTCTGATGTGATCGTGAAGTCATCGGTAAATAAGTCCAAGATCAAAATCTTTATTATCCAGCAAATCGACCGCAAGGTAGACCTGGAGGAAATTGCCCAGTCAAAGAATCTCCCCTTTGAAGAATTACTTACCGAGATTGAGAACATTTGTTATTCAGGCACCAAACTGAACCTCGATTATTATATCGATGAGGTTCTCGACGAAAATAAACAAGATCAGATCTTTGATTACTTCCTTAATTCGGAAACCGATAGTCTGGAAGAAGCAATGAACGATTCCAACAATTCAGATTTCAGTGAAGAGGAAATGAGATTGATGAGAATCAAGTTTTTGAGTGAATATGCTAATTAGTCACCCGGGGATTGGGCATTCGTTCCGCGAAGATCTAATGCTAAGATCAATCTCCTGACTCCTCAACTTCTGGCTCCTCATCCCCTATTTATTATCTTTGACGTTTGCCTAACGTATGAATATTCTCCTCATTGGAAACGGCGGTCGTGAACACGCACTGGCCTGGAAAATCAAACAAAGTCATCTCACCGACAAACTCTTTATCGCGCCAGGCAATGCGGGCACAGCGCTTTTTGGTGAAAACCTCGCTATTGCCGTCAACGATTTCCCAAAACTTGGAAAAGCATCGCTGGAAAAAAATATCGGGCTTATTGTCGTTGGGCCTGAAGTTCCGCTGGTAGAGGGCATCCGCGACTATTTTGAGAATGATGCCGCGTTGAAAGACATTTTGCTGGTGGGTCCGGGAAAAACAGGTGCTCAGCTTGAGGGAAGCAAGGATTTTTCAAAACAATTCATGATACGAAATGGTGTTCCTACTGCAAGAGCAAGAACATTTACGACATCCCAATTAAAAGAAGGACTTCACTACCTGGCGGAAAGCGAACCACCCCTCGTGCTTAAAGCAGATGGACTGGCGGCTGGCAAAGGAGTAATCATTACAAGTGATTTAAAAGAAGCACAATCGGCATTGAGCGATATGCTTGTAAATAAACTTTTTGGCGAAGCAAGCGCTCAGGTATTGGTAGAACAGTTTCTCGACGGTATTGAATTATCTGTTTTCGTACTAACGGATGGCGACGATTACGTGTTGCTGCCTGAAGCAAAAGACTACAAACGCATTGGTGACAATGACACAGGACCAAACACCGGCGGCATGGGTGCTGTCTCTCCTGTGATCTTTGCTGACGAAGTATTCATGAGAAAAGTTGAAGCCAATGTCATTCGCCCAACTATCAATGGGTTAAAGAAGGAAAAGATTCCTTACCGTGGATTCATATTTTTTGGTCTGATGAACGTGAAGGGAGAACCGTATGTAATCGAATACAATGCACGAATGGGTGATCCGGAAACGGAAGCCGTCATGACACGAATTCAATCTGACCTTGTAGAAGTATTGCTCGCCTGCGCGAAGGGTGAATTGAAAAATAAAAAAATTGCCATTGATCCGGACTTTGCTCTTACTGTCATGATGGTATCGGGCGGATATCCTGGTGATTATGAAAACGGAAAAGTTATAATGGGCCTTGATAAGAACATTAGTGAAACGGTCTTTCATGCCGGGACAAAGAAAACTGAAAAAGGTGTCGTCACCGATGGTGGAAGGGTACTAGCAGTGACGGGCAAAGGAAAAAACCTCGAAGAGGCGAGAAAAAATGTCTATGCCTCCATTTCTGACATTTCCTGGAGTGGCGTATCTTTCCGGAAGGATATTGGAGTAGATTTGTTAAAGCTCGAGAAAGGCTATTTGGAGTAATATCCTCAGTCGAACAGAGATTCGCTGAATTTGGCCAATTGTTGTATTTAAATGAATTCTGTATGTCCCCTAACTTATACATTACGCTAAGCACACTTTTCTTTGTTATTGGCATCACCCAGGCATATTTGTTCTTTTTCAGAAGAACGAACCACGCCAAAAAGAATTGATGTATGGGATGCTCCTGCGGAACAAAGAAGGACGGAAAAGTTTCCGGCTGTAAAAATAACGGCGCCTGCGGAACAGGTGGTTGTAACAAAATGAATGTGTTTGACTGGCTGTCAAACATGGAGATGCCCATGGCCGATCGTTTTGATATTGTCGAAGTACGATTCAAAAACGGTCAGAAAGAGTTCTTTCGCAATTCAGAAAAATTTGATCTCACTTCTGGTGATGCGATAATTGTTGAAGTTCAAAATGGCCATCACCTTGGCCATGTATCGCTTCAGGGCGAACTCGTTCGCCTGCAAATGAAGAAGAAAAATGTTGCGAACGATGGGGAGATCAGAAAGATCTACCGCCTCGCTCACACACAAGATCTTGAAAAATTCGAAGAAGTTCAGAAGCGTGAAATGCCATCACTTCATAGGGGTCGCGAGATCATTCGACAGATGAAACTCCACATGAAGCTCTCCGATGTGGAATATCAGGCAGATAATATGAAGGCAAGTTTCTACTATTCAGCAGATGAGCGGGTAGATTTTCGTGAACTGATTAAAGTACTGGCAGGAGAATTCCGGGTGCGCGTCGAGATGCGCCAAATCAGTCTTCGCCAGGAAGCAGGTCGCCTTGGCGGAATTGGCGTATGTGGCCGCGAGCTTTGTTGTTCAACATGGCTAACCGATTTCAAAAACGTAGCCACCAGTGCTGCACGCTATCAGAATCTTTCTCTCAATCCAAGTAAACTCTCTGGTCAATGTGGACGACTTAAATGTTGTCTTAACTACGAACTGGAAACCTACATGGAGGCCTTAAAGCATATTCCCGAAGTGGGTCGTCCGTTGCTAACTGAAAAAGGTGAAGCTACTCTTCAAAAGACAGATATCTTTCGCAAGATCATGTGGTTTGGTTATAAAGAAGAGAATGCATGGTACCCGCTAAACGTGGATCGTGTAAATGAAATACTTGCTCTCAACCAGGCTGGCCGCAAACCCGCTACCCTTGAGTTAGATGAGTTGGTAGAACGTGAACCCGTTTCTGTTCTGAACAGCGATCTTGACAGGCTTGATAAAAAATTCAGTAGTAAGAGCGGAAAGAATAAAAAGAAATCAAGAAACAGAGGCCGTGGACGTGACGGAGGGCAATCAGGCAATCCCACAAATCCTCAGGCCGGACCGCGCAATCCTCCAGGAAATCCTCAAACTCCTAAAAAAACTCAGGGCCCAAGGGATCAAAATCCAAGAAATCAGAATCCAAGAAATCCACAAACACCTAGAAATCCTCCGGTTGAGTAATGAATATTGTGAGTCGCTCATTGATAAAAAATATTTTTGCGTCAATACTTCTATTTCATGGCCTGGTGTCCTGTGATGATAACCGGCTTTACGAAAACAATACAGAATTCGAAGATCGCGCCTGGAAGATTATCGAAGAACCTCGTTTTGAGTTCGCCATCGCCGACACGACGCTGCGATATAATTTGTATTATAATGTTCGTAATTCTCTGGACTATCCTGATTCAAGAATTTTTGTCACCTGTCACCTTTACGATTCTACAGGGAAAGAACTTTATAAAAAATTGATTTATAACGATCTCTTCGATCAGAAGACGGGTCAGCCATTTGGCGATAGTGGCTTAGGAGATTTATATGATCACCGGTTCTTAATCCTGGGTGATCACCGGTTTGGCTACCCTGGAAAATACTCACTTAAACTTGATCAACTCATGCGACACGATACGCTGAAAGGCGTGATTGCTGTTGGTGTTCGTGTGGAGAAAAGTAAAGTTAAAAAGAGAAAGTTGAAGGAAATTTAACATTCGCATTTTTTTTCTTCTGTCTTACCTTGCTCATGGTGATCCATACAGGAACTGCCGTAATCAGAATCATTCCTCCAACAATCAACTCCAAATGTTCAGAAATGCCAGGAAAGGCATTACCCAATCCATATCCCGCAAAGAACATTGTCGACACCCAACTAGTTGCTCCGACCATGTTTAACATGCCGAATTTTCTATTTTCCATTTTTACCATCCCTGCGAGAATCGGAATAAACGTTCGCACAATTGGAAGAAATCTTCCGAGAATGAGCGCACTATTTCCATAGCGATCATAAAAGCTCCGGGTCGACTCCAGATACTTTTTCTTATAGAACAGGTTCTCCTTACGACTCTCAAGGTAGTTGCCGGCATTTTTTCCAAACCAAAAGCCCACCTGGGCTCCCGCTATCGCTGCAGTCAGCAAAAGCAACCAGATAACCAACACCGGTGGGCTCAAATATTTTGAGTCTGCCAGTAGGCCCGCTACAAAAAGCAGCGAATCTCCAGGCAAAAAGAATCCTAAAAAAAGACCTGATTCAGCGAAGACGATTACTAAAAGTAACGTAACACCTCCATAACGAAGGAGGGCTTCCGGATTGAATAAATCTGAAATAGAAAAAATTTGTTCCACAATATTAAGTTTAGCGGCTCTGAATGACCTGTACCTAGATACAGATTCTTAAAAATGATTACCAATATGGTAACAGCAGAAAAAACTTAAGGAGCGTTTGCGGTTATGAAAGTATAGAAGGGGTTTCTTAAATGCCCGTTGACGGAAAATGCAACACAATTGAGAGCTTTTTGTGTGGACAGATCGACGGAAAATTCCGAGAAAATGAATGGCTCAAGAGATGCTTTAAAAAGAAAGTCAGCAAGGGAAGTTGAAGGAATACAATCCTGGGAAACGCTTGCATCCAGAGATTGTGAAGTCAATGCCGATGTCTTTTCTTTTTGCAGATTCTCCGCCTGAATAGCCCATGAAGAACCTATGATCGCGGCCAATAAAACTATCTGCACTGAAAGCCCGATGAGGCCCTTCAATATCATTGTTCTTTTGAGGGACGATTGCGAATTCATAGCCACACAAATCTAAAAGAAAAAACTACCGGAAAATTGGAATAGTTGAAAATAGGGGTTCAGTCGTACTAAAACCTTTTTCAGTCGTATTTGAGTTCGGTGGTAGTGTGCTTGCGGTGCGAAGAGCTAGAAGTGGCTAGTAATCGGATTTGGGGAAGGTCTACCAATTTCTAGTTCACGCCGACACAATAACACCAAAAAAGAACCCGGAAGTGATAACTCCCGGGTTCTTTCTATAGACTAAATAAAAGTGTTACACCGTTGCTACAGCTTTACCTGCAGCCTTTTCCAATTTTTCCTTATCGAAATCAAGCACAATCGGAGCAGCGATAAAAACTGAAGAATAGGTTCCGATAGAAATACCTACCAGCAGCGCAAAAGAAAATCCTCTAAGCACCTCACCACCAAAGAGCAACAATACAACTACGACAATAAGAGTAGTACCTGAGGTAATCAGTGTGCGGCCAAGGGTGTTATTGATCGCACTGTTAAAGATCTTTGCAACGTCGTGGCTTGAACCAAAACTCAGGTATTCCCGAATCCGGTCAAAGATGATCACTGTATCATTGATCGAATAACCAATGATTGTCAGGATCGCCGCAACGAAGATCTGATCAATCTCAAACGAGATCCCCAGCGCGCCGGCTATGGCAAACGCGGAAAGCACGAAAAGTGAATCATGTATCAGGGCAATGATAGCACCAGTACTGTACTGCCACTTTCTGAATCGAATGAGAATGTATAAGAATATACCGATGATTGAGAAGAGCCCGGCCTCCAAAGCCGATCCTTTAATATCATCTGCAATGGTGGGCCCGACTTTGCTGGAGGAAGAAATTGTAAAATGCGTTGCATCAACCTTCGAATCATCAGCGGTGTATTCCAAACCGTTAAATTTCTGAACCCCCTGAATAAGGGCCGCCTTTACTTTGTCATCAGCAGCATCCGAATCATCATCAATAAGATACGAGGTGGTAATCTTCATTACATTATTGCCACCATAATTCTTGACCTCTGTACCCGAGTTTTCAAAGCTCTCAACTAATGCATTTCTTACATTTGTCGACTCTACCGGACTGTTGAATGTAACGATGTACGAACGCCCACCTTTAAAGTCTACTCCAAGGTTCAAACCCTGAATGAAGATGAGAATGATACCGATAAGGATGACTGACGACGAGAAAATGTAAGCAATCTTTCTGTTACCAATGAAGTTATAATTGGGCTGACCGTTGATAACATGCGAAAGTGGTGTTTCGAACGACAACTTTGCGTCATCTCCCTTTCGAACCAAAAACTCAATCACAACTCGTGAAATGTACACTGCTGAAAAGAATGACGTAGCAATACCAATCATCAATACGATCGCGAAACCACGAAGCGGCCCTTGGCCGAATATAAACAGGAACATACCCGTCAGGAACGTTGTTAGGTTAGAGTCAAAAATTGATGAGAAAGCTTTTTCGTAACCTTTGGTAATAGCCTCCCTCAGCTTCCTTCCGGCTTTCAATTCCTCTTTGATGCGTTCAAAAATCAATACGTTGGCATCAACTGCCATACCCATTGTCAACACTATACCAGCAATACCCGGCAATGTAAGCGCCGCATTAAGCTGTGCAAGAATTCCAAGAATAAAGAAGATGTTGAATAACAGCGCAAAATTTGCTACCAATCCTCCCTTAGCGTAATACGCAACCATAAACAAAATAGTAATGGCAAGACCACAACCCATCGAAATAATACCCTGGTTCCAGGCTACTTTACCCAATGTCGGACCTATGATTGCCTCCTCAACGATACGAGTAGGCGCTGGTAACGATCCAGCTTTCAACACAAGTGCTAGGTCTTTTGCTTCTTCCAGCAGAAAACTACCTGTGATCTGTGAATTTCCATTTGGAATTTCTCCCTGTACGGTTGGAGCAGTGTAGACATAGTTATCAAGTACAATTGCAATTCTTCCCAGAGGTGACTTCTCGGACGCTGCTTTCGTCACCTTGGCCCACGTTTTAGATCCACCTGCACTCATAGTCATACTCACTGCTGGACGGGCAAACTGATCATAATCCAGGCGGGCGCCGTTTATCACCTCGCCAGTGAGAAGTGCTTTACCATTGCGGCCAAGATTAATAAAATTAAGACGAAGGTCTTCCACGCCAGGAGTGATATCCGGTTCCGGTTTCACATCCCACAAAAACCCGATTGTGCGAGGGATAATTGCCCGTACATCTTCCCGCTTTAACAGGCGATTAATGGTGGCAGTATCTTTCACATTATAGAGAAACGGGATACCTGGATTCATCAAAGAAAACAATGGCGACATGTTCAATTTTGCCAGGGAATCCAGTGCATTTGCCGTGGTGTCTTTCGCAACCTTGCTCAATTGTTCTTCAAGCGCCGATTTGGATGTATCCGACTTAACGTCAGTCTGTGCCTTCACCTCATCAACTCCATTAGTAAGGCTTGCCTTTTTTGCATTTTGCTCCTTCAGAAGCATTTGATTTATTCCCATCAGTGATTGGCTCAACTGAGGATCATTGTATTCAACAATCTCCCAGAACTCGAGACGGGCTACACCTTGCAGCAACTTTCTTACCCGTTGCGGATTGTCCGCGCCAGGAATTTCTATTTGAATGCGGCCAGTGCCCTGAAGGCGCTGAATATTCGGAGCAGATGTTCCAAATTGATCAATACGCGTTTTAAGAATTGTAAATGATCTCTCGATAGCCTTTTCCAATTCGTCCTTAAGGAATTTTAACACGGTATTATCGCTGTCCGAAAGACTTACGAGATCACGGTTAGCAGAAGAAACGAATAACGATGCCAACGACTTGTCCGGATTGCTCGCTTTAAATGCCTCATAAAAAAGGTCGGCAAAATTCTCTTCACTTGTCTTTTGCTTCTCACGTGCTTTCTGCAACGCATCCGTAAAAGCCGGATCCTGATTGTTGCCACTCAAACCGCGTATAATCTCGACGGGAGAAATCTCAAGCACTACGTGCATACCGCCCTGCAAGTCGAGACCAAGGCTCAACTCATTTTCCTTTACTTCTTTGTATGTATATGCCAATCCGAACCTGCTGGTGCCCACGCGGTACACTGTTTGATTCCACATTGAATCAAGATAAGTCTGTTTTTTAGCCAGGCTCAAGAAACCTGATTTGTCAGTGGCATACTTGATAGCATCCTGAGTTACCCGTTGTGACACAAATGTGAACGAGAGATAATACAGGCATAGCAGGGTGATTACAATACCCAGAACAATAACTACTCCTTTGTTACGCATATAAAAATTGAATTTAAATTTTGAATTCAGACAGTAAATAAAACACCCACAAAGCCAACGGCTAGTATGTGATGGAGGAGAAATGAAGGAAATTAATTAAGGAGCCTGAGGCGAAATGACGACGCGAAAAAGCGTCTTGAAGAAATCCGAAAGAATTTTTTTACCGATAACAGGAAGCTTGGAAATATTATCCTCGTTCAGTACAATCTCGCGGATCAATGAAGGATTTGTGTCTTCAATCTCTGCTGCCACACTGGAAGTAACCGCGTCTGACGAGGGTACCACGACTATTTTTTTATCTGCATCCGCTGCCTTTTCAGTCTTGTTTTCAGAGCCAGCCTTTATTTTGGAAAGGTACTGGCAGGCTTCTTTTTCAAAGGCTTGGGAAAAAAGGATGACAATAGCAGCGAGAATACCCGCTACTAACATCAATTTCTTTGAAATGGCCGTTTTTTCCATAGTTCCGTGAAGGGGTACAAAGGTAAAAACTGAGCGGTAATTTGCAAGTCAGCGAATTTAGAGGGCGCTTGCTGTTTTTCTTGCTGCAATTACACCAGCGTCTTTAGATATCCGATCAGCACCTGAAGCGCAGTATCAAAATGATGGTTGTTGGGAATAACGAGGTCGCACTTATATTTCAACGGCTCTATTAACGATTCATACACAGGCATAACGTGGTGTTGATAACGATACAGCACATCATCCAGGTCATATCCGCGTTCCACCTGATCGCGTCTGATCCGTCTGCCGAGTTTCACGTGATCTTTTGCTTCTACAAAGATTTTCAGATCAAGTTCGCGTGATATTTCATCAAAATACTGAACGAACAAACCCTCCACCACCAGGATGGGAGCTGCTTTGAATGTCAGCATCTTTGGCTCGGCTGCGGGATTATTAAACGTATATTCTTTTTTTATTACATCACGCCCTGCCTTCAACTGAACAAGATCATCACGGAAAGTCGCACGATCAATAGATTCCGGAAGGTCAAAATTCTTTACCCCATTTTGATCAATTGGCTGCTCATTGCGTGACTTATAATAATTGTCCTGGGAGATCATACATAACTCTTCAGATGTAAACGATGCTGCCAGTCCCTGAAGAAAGAATGTTTTCCCGGATCCACTTCCTCCTGTAATTCCGATGGTAAATGGTTTATTCATTTTGAATCCAATATTACAAATTCAAAAACTAAACGAAAGATCCGGATTTAAGGAACTCTGTCAATTTCTTCACTGCGATGGCCCGATGACTGATTTGATTCTTCTCTTCCATGGTCATTTCGGCCAATGTTTTGGAATACCCGGCAGGTAGAAATAAGGGATCATAACCGAAGCCTCCCCCGCCCCTTCGTTCATTCAGGATCGTGCCTTTTACTATTCCTTCAAACAGCCACTCACCCTGGCCCGACTTCAGCGAAATCACCGTACGAAATTGTGCATCGCGATGAACTTCACTCTGCAGATTCTTTAAAAGCAATGACATGTTGTCTTCGGCGCTTCGCTGAATCCCGGCATAGCGGGCAGAATAAACACCTGGAGCGCCATGAAGTGATTGAACTTCAAGTCCCGTGTCATCAGCAAAGCAAGAAATTTTATAGCGATCCCAGACATAGTTGGATTTCTGACTGGCGTTGCCTGGAATGGTAGGCTGTGTTTCTGGCAACTCTTCATTGCAACCAATGTCATGCAATGTTTGCAATTGAATTGATCCACCAAGAACAGCCATCACTTCTTCGAGTTTGTGATGGTTGTTCGTGGCGAAACAAATTTTCATCTGTTACTTAACGTCTTTCAATACGACATCAAACAAAAGATTCGAATTGGCAGGAATGTTAGATTGACTTTTGGTGCCATACGCCTTACCTGATGGGATATAGAGTGTTGCAGAGGTTCCCTTTGGTAACAGCGGAAACGCAATTCGCCAACCTTCGATAAGTTGGCTTAGCGTAAATTCAACCCCTGACGCTGAAGTAGATTGATCGAAAATATTTCCATTCGTCATCAATCGCCCGACATAAGTAACGGTAATTTTGCTGGAGGCCACAGGCTTTACTCCTGTTCCCTGAGTACCGTTGATTTTATACCGCACTCCGCTTCCGCTCGGCTCGATAATTACCCCTGTAATGGAGTTATCCGCCAAGTATTTATCGATAGCGGCAACATCACGCGCCAATTGCTCTTCGGTAGTTAAAACCTGATCAGTACTACAGCTCATCAGAAACGCAAGCATTAATCCAACACACACTTTCTTCATGACATTATTATTTAAAATCTATCAACTCCACTTCAAACACAAGGTTAGCATTGGCTGGAATGTTAGGAGGCGCGCCGTTTGCACCATAACCCAAACTGGAAGGAATGTAAAGTGTTGCCTTGCTTCCTTTTGATAACAACTGAAATCCAATCTGCCATCCCTGAATAAGATTTCCTAAAGGAAACTCAATAGGAGCTTCCGATTGGTCGAATATAGTTCCATCGGTCATTAAACTTCCCTTGTAGTTGACTTTCACAGTGCTTGACATAGAAGGTTTTTCGCCATTTCCTTGCTGGGTGATCACATAACGAAGTCCGCTTTCACCATGTTGTGCAACAATGTTTTTCTGCGTTAAATACGCGTCAATGGCAACAGAGTCAATAGCAATCTGAAGTACGGCCGATTCCCTGCTTTTCTTCATTTCTCTTTCTTGAAATTCTGCCTGCAATTTCCCAATACCATCACGATCCGTAACGTCAATCACACCAAAGAGAAAAGTGAGTTTTTCATCAGGCTTCACGGTTGGCGGCATTGGTTGTCCGTCAAACAATGATTTGGCGGTCATCTGAAAAGTTAAGCTGTCATTCTTCTTCATTACCCGAAAACAGCTTTCAATACCTTTTTCAGTTTTGATTTGCGATGTATCGGCTACTGCTATTATCAATGGTATACCGCGCTTGCGTGTGTCAGCCCATACAGAATCTTTTGAATCTTTGTAAAGCATGTTCATCACAAGGAACTGCGTAGGTTCAGCAAACTTGCCTTCACCTTCTCGGACTACTTTCATCTCAAACCCATTAGGCGCCTTGCGCGTCTTCGTACAGGCGCTGCACAGAATAACGGCAGCAATCAATAAATAAGAAAATTTCATGGTGTGTATATTAGAATTTAGTTTAGTTAGACGATTGTAATTTTGATTCATATTCCGGAAGGATCGATAAAAATTTCTTCAGTGTATCTTCTAAAGAAAGCTTTGACGTGCCCCCGGAAGCATTTTTATGGCCACCACCTTCAAAGTGTTTTCTTGCCATTTCATTTACTGAAAAATTTCCTAACGACCGGAATGATAGCTTTATTTCTTCCCTTCGGTCATACATCAGCACAGAAAGCTTTATTCCTTTTATTGAAAGACCCCAGTTGACGAGGCCCTCAGTATCTCCCGTTTGTGATCCAAATTGTTTCAACTCGTGAGAAGTCAAAGTGATGTACGCAGTATTGTATTTGGGCAGAACCTGGAGTTTTTGACTTAGAACGAAACCTGTCAGCTTGAGCCGCTCAAAAGAATTCGTGTCATAAACCTGTTTGGCCACCTCACTTGGATTGGCCCCGAGACCTGTGAGCTCCGACGCAATAAGGAATTCGGTGCGGGTGGTGTTTGAATGCCTGAATCCTCCCGTATCGGTCATTATGCCCGCATACAAACAATTGGCAATGTCAGCGTCAACGAGGTTTTTTTCACCCAATTGCTCAATTAGTTGAAAAACCAGGCCAGCTGTTGACGCCGCGAGCGGGTTCCATTGCTCAAACGTGGCGAATTTTTCAGGTTCCAGGTGGTGGTCTATTAGAATTTTGATCCCCGGCGCGTTTCTCACACTATCACCAAGGGAATTGATTCTTGAGAGACTTGAGAAATCAAGGCAAAAAAGAATATCCGCCTTCTGAATTGCCGATTGGGCTTTTTTTGCCGGTTCATCGGATTCGTTTGAAAGGGCCACCACCGTTTCATTTCCAGGCATCCAGCTCAGGAACGTTGGGTAGTCACTGGGAGAAATCACCGTTACCCGGTGCCCTTTCTTTCGTAAAAAACCCGCGAGCCCAAGGGAAGATCCCAGCGCATCCGCATCCGGTTTGAAATGCGTAACAATGACAATATCCTTTGGGGACTGAATAAGCGCTTGAAACGACTGGATATTTTCCATCAGGGGGGCAAAAATGAAAATAAATGAGGGCTCTTGCAATGAAGTAATGTATTCTGGCGACGGATCATGATTTCTTGCCTTCTTTTGATAGTTTTGCGCCCGAAAATCAACCATTCAAATTCAATTCAAATGTCAGGAAACAGGACTTTTACCATGATTAAGCCCGATGCGGTGATTGCCGGAAATTCCGGAAGTATTATTAAAATGATTGAGGAGTCAGGCTTTAAGATTATTTCCATGAAAAAAACCCGCCTCTCAGGAGAATTAGCAGGTAAATTTTATGAAATCCATAAGGCGAGGTCATTTTATGGGGAGCTGGTTGCCTATATGTCGTCAGGAGCGATCATTCCAATGATTCTTGAAAAAGATAACGCCGTTGACGATTTTCGCAAACTAATTGGCGCAACCGATCCTAAGAAGGCAGAACCGGGTACAATCCGTGCTTTGTTTGCCAAATCAATTGATGCAAACGCCATCCACGGATCTGATTCCGATGCAAATGCAGAAATTGAGGGTAGCTTCTTCTTCTCGCAATTCGAACGTTTCTGATATTTTGTTCTTTGACCGGGCCGAAAGCCCGTCTTCTTTGTTAAGTCTGTTGCCACGCGGAACATATCGCGTGGCAAATTTTGTTTAATCTCATCAGTACTAAACTTCCCTGCTTCACTATGTATATCGATCCTCTCTATTCAGAAAAATTTGAATCCCGTCATAACGGCCCGGATGCACATCAAATAGCCGAAATGCTAAAGGTTGTTAAAGCTCCCTCTGTTGACGCATTGATTGAACAAACGGTCCCTGCCAATATCAGACTGAAGAAGCCACTGAATTTGCCAGCCGCCAAATCGGAATTCGATTTTTTGAAAGAGTTTAAGAAAACTGTTTCCAAGAACAAGATCTTTAAGTCATATCTGGGAACGGGATATTACAACACCATAACCCCTGGCGTTATTCTAAGAAACATTCTTGAAAATCCAGGATGGTACACAGCTTACACACCGTATCAGGCAGAAATTGCGCAGGGACGACTTGAAGCCCTGATCAATTTTCAAACTATGATTATTGATCTCACAGGATTGCAGATTGCCAATGCATCTCTCCTTGATGAAGCAACTGCTGCTGCAGAAGCGATGCACTTACTACACGCTTCGCGCAAAAGCAATAAAAAAAACGCTTCAAGGTTTTTCGTAGACAAAAATGTATTTCCTCAGACAATCGATTTGTTAAGGACACGTTCCGCTCCGCTCGGAATTGAACTCGTCATCAGTGATATTGGAAAGCTGGATATTACCGATCCCAACCTATTCGCCATTTATATTCAGAATCCAAATAACGACGGAGCCATAAAAGATTACACCCCGCTTATTGAGTCTGCACACGAGAAAGAAGTGTTTGTAGTAATGGGCACCGATTTAATGAGTCTCGTACTTATGAAATCTCCTGGCGAAATGGGAGCTGACATTGCTGTTGGCTCATCGCAGCGCTTCGGAGTTCCAATGGGATTCGGTGGACCACATGCGGCCTTTTTTGCAATACGGGAAGAATTTAAAAGATTGATCCCCGGTCGGCTGATCGGTGCTTCTATCGACGCGAAGGGAAATCCTGGTTATCGAATGGCGCTTCAAACACGCGAACAACACATCCGTCGTGAAAAGGCCACTTCAAATATCTGTACCGCTCAGGTGTTGCTTTCTGTCATGGCAGGAATGTACTCAGTGTACCATGGTCCGGAGGGAATGAAAAAAATTGCTGGCAGAATTCATGGGCTGGCAAAAATGCTTGACAATGGAGTAAAAGAGCTCGGTTTTAAACAAGTGAATGAAAACTTTTTTGATACGCTGAAGATTGCCGTTGACAATATTCAGGCAGTTGAGCGTGAGGCAGTAAGTCACGAACTCAACTTCCGTTATTCGGATGGTCACATTGGAATTTCACTTGACGAGACAACGTCCGTTGATGATGTGAATAAGATTTTGTCTGTCATCGCAGCATCAGCAAACAAACCATACACCGGAGGCCGTGTTGAAAATAAAGTAGTCTCCTGGCCTTCATCACTTATCAGAACATCCACTTTCCTTACCCATCCGGTGTTCAATTCACATCACAGCGAGCACGAAATGCTGCGCTATATCAAAAAACTTGAGAACAAAGACCTTTCCATGGTACACTCCATGATCTCATTGGGCTCGTGTACGATGAAATTGAATGCTACTTCGGAAATGATTCCAGTTACCTGGCCTGAGTTGGGCCAAATGCATCCGTTCGCCCCTTCAAACCAGACGAAGGGCTACGCTGAAATGATCACTCATCTTGAAGACTGGCTAAAAGAAATTACTGGCTTCACAGGCGTTTCCCTCCAGCCGAACAGCGGTGCTCAAGGTGAGTACGCAGGACTATTAGTGATCCGAGCTTACCATCAGAACCGTGGCGACCATCACAGAAACATCTCATTGATACCGGCATCAGCTCACGGAACAAATCCAGCAAGCGCTGTCATGGCAGGAATGGAAGTCGTGGTTGTGAAGTCAGATGAGGAAGGAAAAATTGATGTGGCTGATCTAAAAGCAAAGGCAACGCAGTATAAAGACAATCTTTCATGCCTGATGGTAACATATCCATCCACACACGGCGTTTTTGAAGAAGCCATTATGGATATCTGTGAAACCATTCATTCACACGGGGGATTGGTATATATGGATGGTGCCAATATGAATGCACAGGTAGGACTTACTTCGCCGGCCAACATTGGCGCGGATGTATGTCACCTTAATCTTCATAAGACATTCTGCATTCCTCACGGTGGTGGTGGCCCTGGCATGGGACCAATTTGTGTCAATGATAAATTAAAACCATTCCTGCCGGGACATGCCATCGTTAAGACTGGCGGCACTCAGGCAATCCATGCTGTTTCGGCCGCTCCCTGGGGAAGCGCAAGTATCCTGGCGATATCGTATGCCTATATTGCGATGATGGGCGGTGAGGGACTTACCAACGCCACCAAGCTTGCTATTCTTAATGCAAACTACATCAAAGAGAAGCTCAATGGCCAATACAAAATTCTTTACACAGGGTCTCAAGGCCGTTGTGCCCATGAGATGATTGTTGACTGTCGTGATTTTAAGAAATCAGGCATTGAGGTTGAAGATATTGCGAAGCGATTGATGGATTATGGATTCCACGCGCCTACTGTTTCTTTTCCCGTTGCCGGAACATTAATGATTGAACCAACAGAAAGCGAATCGAAAGAAGAGCTTGACAAGTTCTGCCGGGTTTTGATCGAAATCAGAAATGAGATCCGTGAAGTAGAGGAAGGTAAAGCTGACAAAGAGAATAATGTATTAAAGAATGCGCCTCACACCGCTGCAGTTATCACTGCCGATGAATGGACGTTGCCTTATTCGAGGCAAAAGGCTGCCTATCCACTTCCTTACGTAAAAGATGCTAAGTTCTGGCCAGCCGTGAGCCGTATTGACAATGCGTATGGTGATCGGAATCTGGTTTGTAGCTGTTTGCCGATAGAGGAATACCAGTAACGTGTCTATGTATTGAGTGTCCGGCCACGACTGTTTGTTGAGTAAACAGTCGTGCCCCGACTTCGTCTTTGGCGCCGGTGAAGTCTCCCGCCAAGGAAGCTAGTTCAACCCATACCTATCAATCAAATACACCAACGCGGCCATTGCCGCTGAACCGAGTTCCAATTCACGCTTGTCAACTTTATCAAATGTATCTTCCTTGGTATGATGATAATTGAAATAGCGTTGTGAATCAGGTAAGAATTCCATCACAGGAACTCCCTGCTTTTCAAGGGGGCTGATATCAGCACCGCCACCTTGCTGGTTAAAGTCTGTCAATCCGTAAGGTTCGAGTAGGGGTTTCCAGCTTTGGATTTTTTTGCGAACCGCATCGGGTGCAGTCATGGTAAATCCACGCGGTGTAAATCCGCCACGATCTGATTCAATGGCAGCGATATGCTTCTCTTTTCTTTTCAATGCAATCTCAGCGTATTTTATTCCACCACGCAAACCATTTTCCTCATTCATGAACATAACGGCGCGTATTGTTCTCTTTGGTTTATACCCCATAGTGTTTAGTATTCTTAATACTTCGATCGACTGAACACAGCCCGTGCCATCATCGTGTGCACCCTGCGCCAGATCCCACGAATCAAGGTGACCACCCACAACAATTATCTCATCCTTGTACTCACCACCATTGATCTGACCGATAACATTAAAAGAAGGCGCGTCTTCCAGCATCTCACAATGTGACTCCATGTAAAATTGAATGCCTTTGTCCTCTTTTAAGATTTTACTTAGCACATCTGCATGTTTCGTACTGATAGCAATTGCCGGGATCTTGGCGATATTGTCAACATAACGCATGCCGCCCGTATGAGGATAATCTTCAATGTTGACACCCATCGACCGGACAATCACACCGACTGCTCCATATTTAGCAGCTTCTGATGCACCGCTTCCACGTTGATTCACTGCCCCACCGTATGCGGTGAACGTATCGATTTGTTTTGGATCCATCGGGCGATTGAAAAACACAATCTTTCCCTGAATATTTTTGGCACCCAGACCCGCTAGCTCTTCAAAACTTTTCACCTCAACAACAGAAGCCGATAATCCATCAGGGCCAGTTCCGATTGAACCACCCAGAGCACAAACATTCACGTCCAATGTGCCCATCTTTTTTGAATTGACAATTCTTCCAATTTCTTTTTGACCCCTCACCCAATGTGGCACCATCACCGGCTGCAGCCAGACGGAATCAAATCCAAAATCTTCCATTACATGACGACTCCATTCAACACCCGCCGCAGCGCCAGGTGAACCACTTAACCTCTGACCGATTTTAGTACTTAGGTACTCAAGCATAGAATATGACTTACCATCAGCCAAAGCAGTGTTATAAATCTGACGGATGGTGGTTTCATCTGGTGTCTGTGCCATCGCAACCTGGGCAGCAATTATGAACAGGAAGATTGTTTTAAAAATTTTCATTGGATCTTTTTAGATTTGATAAAGATAAAAATATTAAATACATGCAGACTCTTGCAGTCTCCTTTAAAACCAAGACAATGAGAAATATCGGCAATCTGGCGGAAGGTTAACCACGTAGACTCATAGGAAATACGGTTATGCGAATTACATAAGTTTCAGGTATCGTTATTGTATTCATTTCCAAAGCAATCCACTGAAGAGAGCTGGATTCAGAACTTTCCCTCCACAGAAATTGTAATACCTTCAAAAGCATTAACTTCGTAAACATAAAAAACTCAATGGCTTTTCTATTCGATTCATTTGAGGGCTGGAAACGCTACAGCGAAGAATCAAAGCAGTCTCTGGTAGAGGTCGTGCTTGAATACGAACGCAACCAAAAAGGCCGAACTGACGCCCAGATATGGGAAAAGCTTGGTATTGCTTGGACGGTGATGAAGGATGCCGTGCACACCGGGCTTGAGGAAGACATGACATCGCGGTCGGGCATGATTAACAACGGGGCTAAGAAAGTTTATCGCTATCCGACACCGGTACTTTCAAGGGAATTTCAACAACTCATTTCGCGCGCGCTGGCAGCAAAAGAAGTAAACTCCTGTATGGGTAGAATTGTAGCGGCTCCTACGGCCGGTGCAAGTGGTATTATGCCGGGAGTATTAGTTACTGTGCAAGAAATCCATCGCGTAAGTGATAAAAAAATACTGGAAGCCATGTTGCTGGCGGCCGGAATTGCCCTGATCATGGAACAGAAAGCCTCTATCTCTGGTGCGGTTGGTGGATGTCAGGCTGAAACTGGTACAGCAGCTGCGATGGGTTCTGGTGGAATTGTTTATTGCCTTGGGGGAAACACTGATCAGATATTTAATGCCGTGGCAATCACTGTTCAATGCATGTTAGGACTTGTATGTGATCCGGTTGCAGGATTAGTTGAAGTTCCCTGTGTTGTCCGCAATGCGAGTGCCGCAGCGATTGCTAATAGCTCGGCGCAAATTGCTCTGGCCGATGTAAGCAGCGTAATCCCTGTTGATGAAGTAATCGAAGCCCTGGGAGAGATTGGCGCAAGCATGGAAACGCGTTACAAAGAAACTGCGCTTGGTGGATTAGCTGCAACTGCAACTGCTAAGCGGATCGCCAAGAAAGTTTTAATAAGGGATATTGAAATGTTGCCTGACGAAGATAAGGGTTAAGGTTCTCGGACATTAACGATTTGATCGCCAACTAAGGCCACGGCGGCGTGACAATCGTTCCACGGAGAAGGTCAAACTCCCTCAAAACTTCTTTACCAACAAAATAAACCATCCAGCTAAAGATCAGTGCCCAGGCAATGGCACTAATCAGCATGTAGATAATAATTTTCCTTCGCGGGTTTCCCAAACTCAATGCCAGCAGTGTACCTCCAATTGGCGTCAGTATGACAGGTGTGAAGAAAGCTATTCCGGTCAATCCATACTTGCTCCAGAATTCAGATCGCTTTTTTGAGGCAGTAATTTTTTTTCTTTTAAAAAACCGGTCGATCACCTTTTCTTTGATCCACGCGCCAAAATAGGTAAATGCAATAACGCTTGTCATCATACCAGCAATTGTAACCAGAACGGTGGTAACGAAATGGAGTTTTGCACCAAACCCCATCATTGGCCCGAAAATAAATTTGAGCATGCTTGCCAAAAAGACGGGCACCGCTTTCAATAATTCTTCACCCATGTCGTTCAATTAAATTATTATGATAAAAATTTATGGATGAGACTGAACTGCCAACTCGTAGGCCTGACGATAGTGTTTAATCAATGTCTTCCAATCAAACGACGAAGAGTAGTTCTCAACATTATTTCGTTGCATAATTCTCTCGCGACGGGATTGTGTCAAAAATTTATGTAAAGAGGTGGCTAGATGCCTTGCACTCCAGTCAAATGTGCGCTTGCCTCGTTCCACCACAAACATTCCATTCTTTTCATAATCTGGAAAGTTACGGGTCAGGTAATCACCAAAGCCCGACAAATCACTTGTAACGGAAGGAACTCCACTCGCCATACATTCAAGAGGGGTATATCCCCACGGTTCATAGTAACTCGGAAAAACTCCCAAATGACAACCACGCACAAACTGGCCGTAATCCATTCCAAATAAGGGATTGGTTGACGTTATGAAATCCGGGTGATAGACAATTTTAACTTTGTCTTCAGGCCGATTCATAAGGTTTCGTCTGCTAAGAAACTGAAGGATTTCATCACTTTCTTCGTTCACCAAACGGTGTGTGACGACCGATGGAAGCTTGCTAATTTTCCAACTTTGAATCGTGCGGCGATAGCGGAGTTTCCAATAATCATTTACAAAGTCATTCAGATTTGGCAGACGATTATCCTGACGGGTTGTGGATGCATAAAATAATCCCTTCCCAATTTCCTTTTCAATTGCCTCACAGGTCTGCCGGATCTCTTCCATGATAGCCCTTGATTGAAGACTTTCAGGACGAATACTGTGGTATTCTCTCTTAGTGATAAAAAACATCACTACCGTAAGATCGGCTTTTTCTGCCTTCAATTTTTCGTTCAGGTGCCAGAGCGCTTCCAGCGTAAGGTCAAAGCCCTTGTTTTTGTACTCATACCTCCCGGAAGTAAAAAGGTAAAGAGTTTTATCAAGGTCAAATGTATACGACGGGAAAAAATGACCCATCACAAATTCGTGAATCTCCTTTTTATAATGAGCATGAAGATTTTGAAATTCATGTAACACCTCAAACCTTTCAATGTTAAGTCCATTTGGTACGATCACCTCTGGCATACGCTTCAGCAGGTGTTTGCATTCACGTGCGGTAACATCGCTTACTGTAGTGAATACATCACAGCTTTGGGCACAGGCATACTCAATAGATTCTTCGGTCACGACGCCAAATTTCTTTGCTTCCACCTCATGATTAAAGAACGGCAGGTGGGCATAAAAAAAAGGTGAATTAATTGCCAAATGTCTTCCAAGTTGTGTCGCATGTGTTGTGAACACCGTTTTCACTCTCATCTTGTCGCGTTTGATATCAAGAATCGGCAATCCGGCCATCCATTCATGGAAATGTGCGATAACAGGCTGATCACTACTGACTAACTTCATCAACTCGTCAAAGAACAATTTTGTCAGATAACCAAACGCGACTACCTGATTGATCAATGGGCTCTGCTCAGGAGTGCTTACGCCATGATTTTTCCAAAGTAAGTATTTGATTACACTAAGAGCTTTATCTTCTACGACGTTGGGATTTAATAAAACAACGCGCGGTTTTCCTGTAATAAGCCATTCAGCATAATGAACGTCAAATCCCCGCTTGCGTAGGTTAGCCGCTGCCTGCCCGAAAACATCTTCTACATCATCCAGCGGCTCAAGCTCTGCCTGGATGTTCTTTCCCATATATGGGCCAATCATACAAAAAGGACCATTTACTTGTTCAGCCATGGCTGGCGCCTTTGAGCGAATCACGGTGTAGATCCCTCCCACCTGGTTGCAAACTTCCCATGCAATTTCAATAAGCATCGATTTTGGAAACTCCTGTAAGGGCTTGGTTCGTTGAGGCATAGTCGAAATGTAAAAGCTACGTCAGTTTCGTATCAAATTATAAAAACCAAGCCACTCAAACGATTGTTATTGAAGTAATATCCTCATTTGTCAATTTGGCACGAATCATCGCGATTTCATGAAAATTCCGGCCAAAATTTCCATAAATGGCTGCTCAATTGGATTGGTTACTGTTTTGACAACAGATGAACATAAGTAAATGACATCACCATGAACTTTGAAAAATTCACAATAAAATCACAAGAAGCTTTACAGAAGTCTGCAGAGATAGCGGGTACGCGTCAGCAACAGGCCATTGAACCCGCCCATATTCTAAAGGCTATTCTTGAAACAGATGAGAATGTTATTAACTATTTGGTGAAAAAACTGAATGTCAATAAGACCATTCTCGACAGTAAATTAGAAGGCATTCTCGATACTTATCCTAAGTTGTCGGGATCTCAACCTTATTTGTCACAGACCTCAAACGCTGTGTTGCAGCAGGCAGAAAAAGAACTTATTCAATTTAAAGATGAGTATATCTCCGTTGAACATTTGCTGCTTGCACTTCTGGTCACAAAGGACAAGGTATCGTCCTTGTTAAAAGACACTGGCTTTGGAAAGCAGGAATTGATAAAAGCCGTCAAAGAACTTCGCGGTGGATCAAGTGTAAAAGATCAAAATGCCGAGGCAAAATATAAGTCACTGGATCGTTACTCAATCAATCTAAATGAGCTGGCAAAGCTTGGAAAAATCGATCCGGTTATTGGCCGCGATGAAGAAATACGTCGTGTTCTTCAGATTTTAGCTCGACGTACAAAAAATAATCCTATCCTTCTTGGTGAGCCTGGCGTTGGGAAGACGGCTATCGTGGAAGGCCTGGCTCAGCGTATTGTCAACGGCGACGTTCCTGAAAATCTTAAAGATAAAATACTGGTGTCTCTTGATATGGGATTGCTGGTGGCTGGCGCCAAATACAAGGGGGAGTTTGAAGAACGGTTGAAGTCGGTTATTAAAGAAGTAACAGATGCAGCAGGACAAATTATTCTCTTCATCGATGAGATCCATACGCTCATTGGAGCTGGGGGTGGTGAGGGCGCGATGGATGCGGCAAATCTTTTAAAGCCGGCACTTGCCCGTGGTGAACTTCATGCTATTGGTGCGACAACATTAAAAGAATATCAGAAATACATTGAAAAAGATAAAGCTCTTGAAAGAAGATTTCAGTCTGTTATTGTAGACGAGCCGTCGGTTGAGGACTCGATCTCTATTCTTCGTGGAATAAAAGACAAGTATGAACTTCATCATGGGGTTCGCATTAAGGATGACGCCGTTATTGCCGCAGTGGAACTTTCGCATCGGTATATTTCCGATCGGTTCCTGCCGGATAAAGCAATCGATTTAATGGATGAGGCAGCTTCAAAGCTTCGTATTGAAATGGATTCAATGCCGGAAGAACTGGATGAACTCAATCGCAGGATCATGCAATTGGAAATTGAACGGGAAGCTATTCGCAGAGAGAAAGATCGCGATAAAGAATCTGTATTGAGTAAAGAGATTGCGGATTTTTCCGAAAAGAGAAATGATCTTAAAGCAAAATGGGAAAGTGAGAAAGCAGTTGTACATGGTATTCAAAAAGAAAAAGAAGCAATTGATAAATTAAAATTCGAAGCTGATCAGGCAGAAAAGGCCGGGGACTATGGCAAGGTGGCAGAAATCCGTTATGGAAAAATTACGGAAGCAGAAAAGAGACTTCAGACACTTCAGAACACCATGAAGGCAATGCAAGGCACCGGGACTTTATTGAAAGAAGAAGTTGACAATGAGGACATCGCGGAGGTGGTTGCTAAGTGGACGGGAATTCCCGTTTCCAAAATGTTGCAAAGCGATCGCGATAAATTATTGAATCTGGAAGAGGAACTGGGAAAACGGGTAGCAGGTCAGGAGGAGGCAATACGCGCATTGTCTGATGCCGTTAGGAGAAGTCGCGCAGGTCTGCAGGATCCCAAGCGGCCTATCGGTTCATTCATTTTTATGGGAACCACGGGTGTTGGTAAGACCGAGCTCTCAAAGGCGCTGGCGGAATATCTCTTCAACGACGAAAATTCCATGGTAAGGATTGATATGAGCGAGTATCAGGAGCGACATAGTGTAAGTCGCCTGGTGGGGGCTCCTCCCGGCTATGTGGGGTACGATGAAGGCGGTCAGCTGACAGAGGCCGTGAGAAGAAAGCCCTATTCTGTGGTTTTGCTTGATGAAATTGAGAAAGCGCACGCGGACGTATTTAATATTCTTTTACAGGTTTTGGATGAAGGGCGATTAACAGATAACAAAGGTCGTGTTGCGAATTTTAAGAACACGATCATCATTATGACGACCAACACCGGCGCGCACCTGATTCAGGAGAATTTCGAAAAAATCACAGATGAAAATTATTTTCAGGTGGTTGAGGAAACTAAAGATCAGGTACTAGAGTTATTGAGGAAGAATGTCCGTCCGGAGTTTATCAACCGGGTAGACGAAATAGTAATGTTCCGTCCACTTGCGAGAAAAGATGTACGGAAGATTGTGGGCATTCAGGTTGATCTGATCAAAGAAAGATTGTCACATTCAGGAATTCATCTCGAAGTTTCGAATGACGTTCTTGACCGATTGGCCAAGCTGGGATATGATCCGCAGTATGGTGCAAGGCCATTGAAACGGGTTATTCAGCGGGAAATTCTGAACGAACTTTCCAAACAAATACTCGCGGGCACTATAAGCAAAGAGGATGTAATTCATGTGGAGATGAAAAATGATGTTGATTTCGAATTTATTAATTCGCAACACGTGGAGGCGATAGGATAGTGAAGTTGGTTTGTGGGCCCCGATAAGAACGGGGGGTTTTGGTCTTAGTTTGCCTGCGCGAAAGCACGGGTGTTAAGGCAAGGGGTTGGGTGCAGCTGAGGAGCTGCACCCTTTTTCTTTTACTCTTTTCAATTAACTCAATCCATTTCTACATTTTACATTTAACGTTTCACGAATACGACAAAAATTAAAAATGTAAAATAATAAACGCAAAATATAAAAGTTGCACGGCCAGGATGGAATCCTCATACTCCTTCCTCAATATGAAACACCCGCTTCAGTCTATCTTGACCTTTGCGATCCATCAGCATCAGAAGATAGTCGCCATCCTCTATGGTCAAATTTGTTTCGGGGTTCTTGTGCATTGTGCGCTTTCCATCCACCACTTTCACAATTCCAATAAGGACGACATTACATTGTTTTTTTAAATCAGAGAAGGCTTTCTCGTACGGCATACGTATCATTGGATTATTACCGACGATCAGAAACTCTTTCATATCGTACTCGTGATCTTCGTGTGCGTAGGCTATTATTTCCTCGCTCAGGATGGCAACGTCAGGCTCATAGATGTAGCTGGCCAGTAGTTTTGAGGAGATTTCATTTTTTGAGATAGCATAGGTTACTCCAGCAGTCACAAACGTGCTCTTCAGATTTCCATTATCAAGTGTGACAACGTAGTTCAGGTTCTGAAAATGTTTTTTGATATTGATAATATACACAAGCTTTTCTGTGTCATCATTCAGGTTAATAAAAACAACAGAGGCCCCTTTCAGGTTTGCTTTTTCAAGTAGGTCGAAATTGTTATAGTCCGAGTACAAAGTGTATACGGCATCGGATGGATAATACTCACGAATAATATCAATGCTTGGCCGATCCTTTGTGACGACGGCAATTTGTCTGCCGGCGGCAACAAGGTGGCTGATCACGGATTGACCGAAGTCGTTCCACCCGATCATCACCACGTGGTTCTTAAACTCCGTGCCATTGAGGCCAAGTTCTTTTTGTTCTTTTAATGTACTCATAAAATTTGTGATCTGTCCAATGATAAAACCATACACACCAAGACTTGACAAAAGAAAAACAAAGCCAATCATTCGTCCCCAATAGGTAACTGGCAATGCATCGCCATACCCGACCGTAGTCAGCGTTTCAACAAGATACCACATCGCATCCTGAAGGGTATTGATCTTGCTTCCTGGGACCCCCTCCTCTAGCTGCATCAGGATGGAAATAAAAGACCCATAAACCGCTACCAGGATGGCAATAGTTATAATAGCCTGACGATAATTGGGTTGCTTCATGAATGCGGAAAAAGGCGACGACTAACTAAAAGAAAAGGTATGAGAATACAAAATTACGGACATGTTTGGAGTGTTGCGTTCACTTCGCTTGTTTCTACTAAACCCTTTTCATGTCCCCAGGAATTATATATATAAGTAGCAATTTCAGCAATTTCCAGATCAGTTAGTGAAGGAATACCCGGCATGGGCTTATTATAGGTATTTCCATTCACACTAATTTCTCCCGTTCGCCCTTTTTTAATAAGGCAGATACTAGCGTTAAAGTTACTATCCATAAAATCAGATGGAGCAAGAGGCGGGTATACCAGTCCAAGGCCTTTACCGTCTTTTTGATGACAGTTACTGCAGTTTTTTAGATAAAGTTGCTGTCCTTCCACATAGTACTGCTGGAATTTGGAGTCTTTTAATGAGCATCCAACTGCGAAGAGACTAAGAATCAGGAGGGGCCCGAATGTCGAAAATCGAAAATCAAATGGCGCATCTTGTTGATTAAGCTTCATCTTCGATTTACTCGCCTTTTAATCTTTTGATATCAGCGATGAGTCGGTTGACGTCATCTTCTTTTGTGCCATCATATTTACCCCGAATCCTGCCTTGCTTGTCAATAAGAAGAAAAGCGCCGCTGTGGATAAATCCATCTGGTTCTGCCTTGTCTTCCATCGCCGTTGCGAAATAACTCGTCTGTGCAATTTTATAAATGGAATCTTTCACACCAGTAACGAAATGCCATCGGTTGCTCTGCACCCCGAGCCTTTTTGCAAAATCACGAAGTAACCCAACCGTATCATACTCTGGATCGATCGTGTGAGAAAGAATCAGCACATCGGGCATATCTTTTGTGGCTTCATAAACTCTCAGCATCTGAGTTTTCATTATCGGACAAATCGTCCGGCAACTCGTAAAAAAGAAGTCAGCGACGTAAATTTTATCCTT
Organism: Cytophagales bacterium; assembly: GCA_038229375.1. Lineage (GTDB taxonomy): Bacteria > Bacteroidota > Bacteroidia > Cytophagales > Cyclobacteriaceae > ELB16-189. Next base: position 145,310 of record JBBRON010000003.1, read on the forward strand.
GAAAATATCATTCGTAATGGAAGTGCTATCCTGATCAACAAATTTAAAAGGAGCAATCCTATGATAGGCTGTATCGGTTCCGACCACAGTACGTTGACCAAATATCGGGAGACTTTCTTTTTGCCGTGAACAGTTGCTGAGGAGAACGCTGACAACTAAAAGAAGAAAGCAGGTCACCCATAACCTAATGCCCAATACCAAATGCCCAATGCCCGATTTATTCAAAAGTAATTTCATCCCCTTCGTGTATTTCATTGTGATCAATGGCAATAACATTTTGCCCAAAAAATATTTTTGTGTCTACCCGGCGATAGCCGGAAAGAGTTAAAAGGGGCTCCCTTCCTTTCTCGCCCGTATCCTGATTTACGGTAGTAAGTATGCATCGCGCACATTTCTTTACGCCGATAAAATTATTTTTCCCTACTCTGAATTTTTTCCAGTAGTCCTCCTCAAAAGCTTCGCCGCCTGTAAAGACTAAATTCGGACGAAAGCGATTCATAGGTACGGCCTTGTCTAATCTGCCGTTCAGATCATTTAACGAAGACTGTCCTATAATTATCAGTGGATATCCATCGGCAAGGCTAACATGCTCGTCAATTAATTTATACTCAGGATCCACCGGTCTGGGGTTCTCCTCAGGAAAAAACACAAGTTTGCATTTCATTTCCAGGCGGTCAGAAAACCATTTACTATAATCACCTTTTACCTCCGCTACAGTCACGGTATCATCCCAAATGACGGTTTGGATTGGAGAATCACTTATATCATGATCAAAAGGGAGGTCAATAAAGTCACTCTTGAAATGGATTTTAAATCCTGTTGGGCTGAAAGACACCTTAAACAACGCCATAGAATGGAAGTCCCGCTGCGTCATAAAGACATTATTCTCATCCACGAGCATCCATCGGCGATCGTAACGAAGGCCTTTTTCCATCACCTGAGATGACTTTAGTCGTATCCCACCTAATGATTTGACTGGATAAATCCATATTTCCGAAAGAATACGTTTATTCATGAACAAAATGGGCTTTGAATTCCGTTACAACAAAGATCAGAATTAACTTTAGACAAAGAAATAAACGCATGGGTAAAGAATCCGCCCTCTGGTATTTTGAAAGTGTAGATCTGTACGACATGCTTTGTCCACATAAAGTGAAGGTGATGGGCGACAAGCACACCTTCCATTTTTTTGGAAAAGATGAGTTCATCTATTTCCCGGATGAGATCGCAACACATATTTATATGGTTGCCGATGGACGAGTAAGGATCGGGCATTACATGGATGATGGTAAGGAGGTAGTAAGCGCCATTCTTTCCATGGGAGAGATCTTTGGAGAACTCGCTTTAGCGGGAGAGGAAAGAAGAACAGATTTTGCTCAGGCCATGGATGACAAAACATCGGTTTGTCCACTCAGCATTGAAGATTTGAAAGCACTCATGTATGGCGATCGGGAGTTAAGTTTCAAGATGCTTAAACTAGTCGGCTTGCGATTAATTAAACTTGAACGCAAACTGGAATTACTCGTATTCAAAGACGCCCGAACCAGAATTGTGGAGTTTATAAAAGATACGGCGGCATGGAAAGGGAAGAAAGTTGGATTCGAAACATTGATCCCTACCAAACTCACACATAAAGACATCGCCTCACTTACTGGCACATCGCGGCAGACGGTAACCACTATTCTGAATGAACTGAAAGATCAAAACCTGATTAATTTTGATAGGAGGAGGATATTGATCAGGGATTTAGAGAAGCTTAAATGACCATAAAGTAATCAGTGGTTAGTTATCACCGAGCTCCAATGCAATCGGAGACTTGCCAAGACTGTTTCAGTACATCTTCTCATAATATTCCTCTGCCATCCTGTTGGAATCAAACTCCGGCAATATTTCTTTCCAGCTCTGACGCATTACTTTATACCATTTCTCCGGCTTCTCATAATACATGGGAATGATTTCTTTTTCAAGAACTTCATACATACGTTCAGCCTCAATTTTATCCTGCTCTTCTTCCGTCAGACCCCTGTCGGCGGGCTCAACTGAAAAACAATTTTTTCCATGCTTGGCAAACTCGGGTACCCATCCATCTGGAATGGAAAAATTGATGCTGCCATTCATAGCAGCCGTCATGCCAGAAGTTCCAGAAGCCTCGCGATAAAGCTTTGGATTGTTGAGCCAGATATCGGATCCCCTTTTAAGTTGCGCGGAAAGTCCCAATTCATAACCGGTTAAAATTGTACAATTGGGAAGCAATTTTGTCTTCCAATGGATATCATTGAACATATCAATTGAACCGTGATCCCCAGGATAAGGTTTTCCTGCCCAGATAACCTGTACTGGATAAGTAGGATTGTTGATAATTTTTGCAAACCGTTGGGGATCCGTTAACAAAAGATTCGCACGCTTATATCCGGCGAACCGGCGAGCCCATACAATGGTCAATTTATCTGGATCAAATCGCTTGCCGGTTTGATTTGCAACGGTCGCAAACAAATCGCGCTTCATGTCTTTTTTGCGCTTGGTGACTAACTCAATATCATCTTTACTAAAAGCGCTTTCCAGTTTCTTATCCTTCCAATAGGTATGATTTTGCGCATTGGTCACAGCTCTGATTTCGCAGATGTCATCAAAGTCCTTCCACATCTGCCTGGAAACTTCTCCATGCATTTGTGATACTCCATTCGCAACTTTGGCCATTCGCAGCGCTGCCAGAGTGTAGTTCAACACTTTACTTTCAGGTTCCACCAGGGTTTGATAGTCTTCTTTTGCCACACCGTCAAAAAAATTCATTCCCTCCAATACGGTAACGAGATGCTCTTCATTGCCGGCAACTTCCGGAGTATGTGTTGTGAATACCACCCTTTTCTTCACTTCGTTCAGATCCTTGTACTTACCCCAAAGGTGAAAGCAAAGCGGCAGTGCATGTCCTTCATTCAAATGATAAATTTCTGTGTCGCGCCCAAGGATGTCAAGTAATTTAGCTCCGCCGTATCCCAAGAGGTTGGACTGTGCAATGCGTGTGCTTTCATGCGGATCATACAGTCGCTCAGTAATAGTTTGAGCGAGGTGATCGTTTTCAGGGACATCTGTCGTCAACAAAAAGAGCGGTGCTGTATTAAATACATCAGGCTTCAGTAGCATCACTTTCACAATCACTTCATGATCGTGAATGGTAATAGGAAATGTAATGCCTGTATCCGTCAGGAATGAATAACTTTTTTCAATGAAGCTCGCCTTCATGGTCGCATCACGGTTTCTTTCCTGATCGTAATAGCCAAATTTCCACAAAATGCCAATGCCGATAAAATTCTGTTTTAATTCAAATGCGCTTCGCATATGCGAGCCTGCCAGAAATCCCAGACCGCCACTGTAAATTTTTAACGATTGATCTATAGCAAACTCCATCGAGAAGTACGCAACCGGCTTTGAAAACTTTTGATCGAATGTGTAGGGGAAGAGTTCGCTTAGTTTAATCATCTGACTATTTCCTTAAAGGCTGCCAAACTAACAAAACCAAACTAAATAGGGTGAGCTAATTTTAGACAGAAGTGAAAACAAGAACCCGCAATCGATTGAACTCGTCCATTACGAAACAACATTTGAGTTTTACAGTATGTATTTTAAGGTTATGGCAACCGTTTTATTTGCTGGGACGGCCACTTTGGCTTTCGCAAAAGGAGGCGGACCAAACGCTCCCATCGCATCATTTGAAAATCCGAATCCTTCTCTCGGAATGCCGATAAAATTCATGTCAACCCTTCCATTTTCGTTTTCATCGTGAAAAACGGAAACGGCATAATCACCAGGAGGCACATCTTTAAAAATAACTTTTAGCACCCCTGGTTGTGCTTTTAGCTTTTCTCCCTTCCAGACCTCCTTCGTGAATGTCTTCTCACTATTAAACAGTCCAATAATTAATGTACCCTTCCCGTTCTTAATATTTTTGACAGTCACTTCCAGGTCCTGGCACATCAATAATGTCGGGATATTTAGAAAGAATCCAAATAGGAGCACCTTAAAGGAAAATAAATGAGTCATTACATCAAATTTAACGTATTGCGGCAATCTTGTCCGCCCTACCTCTAAAACCTTATTGAACACTGCCAGTTGGGTCTTTGTTAAAAACACATTAACACGTTTTTTGCCTGTCGATTCGTTAATTTTAAATTGCATTTTTTAAACCATCACCATGGCTTCCTACACCCTTAAAATCAACAACAAATCGTACAACGTAGACGCCGATCCCAAGATGCCTTTGCTCTGGGCGATCCGCGATATTGTTGGGCTCACTGGCACCAAGTACGGATGTGGCATTGCACAATGCGGCGCATGCACCGTTCATCTTGAGGGCACACCTGTTCGTTCCTGTTCACTCACGATCGCGGCAGTAGCCAATAAAAATATCACCACCATTGAAGGGATCTCAGAAGACAATTCAAATCCAGTTCAGCAGGCATGGATCCAGGAACAAGTACCACAATGTGGCTACTGTCAGAGCGGGCAGATCATGGCTGCCACCGCATTATTGAAAAAGAATGCTCATCCAACGGATAAAGATATCGATGCTGCGATGCAGTCGCACATCTGCCGATGCGGAACGTACCCACGTATCAGGAAAGCAATCAAGACTGCTTCGATCTTAATGTCACAGAAAGCTTCCACTAAATAAGGATTCGCATTATGGAAACCATCAACAAAAATCTATCCCGAAGAAATTTTATTAAGTTGGGAAGTATCTCCGGTGCTGCCCTTACACTCGGACTTTATTTTCCGTCTGTCGCGAAAGGAAAAAGTGTTTCTGAAATAATAACAACAGAAGCCGCTGAAAAACTCGGTGTTGATCTTAATGCATGGATCAGCATCGACTCTGCCGGCAAAGTGACGATCACGAATCATCGTGCTGAAATGGGACAAGGTTCATTCCAATCGGTTCCACAGATTATAGCGGAGGAGTTGGAAGTAAACCTTGACCAGGTTAATATCATTTTTGCTCAGGGTAATAGCGCGAAATACGGCAGCCAAATCACTGGCGGAAGCTCGACCATTCGTGGAAACTATAAGAAATTATTGCGCCTTAGCGCCACAGCACGTGAAATGCTCATTGAAGCGGCGGCTAAAAAATGGGGTGTTGCCAAATCAGAATGCTACGCTGAAAATGGAGCCGTAATTCACAAGGCGACTGGGAAAAAATATGGTTATGGCGAATTAGTTCAGGAAGCCTCCAAACTTACACCACCGACTGATGTGGCGCTGAAAAACAGAAAAGATTATAAAGTTCTTCGTAAGGCAATGCCGCGGCAGGACACACCTTTGAAAACCAATGGCACTGCAATCTTTGGTCTTGATAAAAAATTACCCGGCATGTTATATGCGGTGGTGGAGCGAAATCCCCGCTTTGCAGGAAAAGTAAAAAGCTTTGATGACAGTGAAACCAAAAAAGTGGCTGGTGTAAGGCACGTTCTTAGAGTTACCCGCGATACGTTTGGAAATATGTACGAAGGAGTTGCTGTAGTCGCTGACAATACCTGGGCCGCCCTGCAGGGTCGGAAGGTGTTGAAAGTTGAATGGGATGATTCAGGGTTCGAGCATTACAGTACTGAGCAACTGTACGCGAAAATGAAAGAACAGGTGAAGGGCGAAGTGATCTCCTTCAAGACAAAAGGAAATTTCAATTCCGCTTTCGCGAAAGCTGATAAAAAAATTGAATCACTGTATGAAACGCCTTATGAATCACACAGCTGCATGGAGCCACTCAACTGTGTGGCAAATGTTACAGCCGATGCGTGTGAAATATGGGGACCCATTCAGGCACCCGACTGGATTCAGGGAAGTCTGGCAGGTGCATTGAAATTGCCAATGGATAAAGTGACGGTCAACATGACCTTTCTTGGTGGTGGATTCGGCCGCAAAGCCTTTACCGATTATCCGTTTGAGGCGGCAATGATCTCGAAAGAAATAAAAGCTCCCGTTCAGGTGGTTTGGACACGGGAGGATGACACCACCCTTGGCCCATTTCGCCCTGGCATGGTTTATCAATGCAAAGGAGGCCTGAGCAAGGATGGAAGACTTGTCGCTTTTGAAACAAAGATGGCTGGTCAGAACATGAATCAGCAAAATCCAGGAGCGGATAAATCAGGTTATAATGACAGCACAACCGAAGGACTTCTTGAACCCTATTTCGGTTCGATATCTCATTATAGCTTTGGTGACGCTCCCCTTGAATCACCGATACCGGTGATGTGGTGGCGTTCAGTATATGCGTCTACCAATGGTTTCGCATTGGAAAGTTTTATGGATGAAATGGCCGTGGAATCCGGAAAGGATCCATTGGAATTCAGAAAGGCAATGCTTTGGGAACACCCCCGCTACATCAATCTCATTGCCAAGCTTGAAGAAGTGAGTGGTTGGAAGAAGCGTGGCAAAAATGAAGGTTATGGAGTAGCGATTACTGAATGCTTTACCAGTATAGTCGGAGAAGTTGTAAAAGTTTCTAAGAAAGCTGACGGAAAAGTTAAGATTGATAAGGTGTGGGCAGTGATGGACTGTGGGTGGTATGTCAACCCTGATATAATTCAAGCGCAAGTAGAAGGGAGCATCATAATGGCGCTTGGCGCGGCTGTTAAACATGCTACCCATTTCGCCAATGGAATGGCCGTTGAGAAAAATTTCAATACGTATCAAATGCCTCGCATTACAGATACTCCGGAAATTGAAGTACACATAATGGAAAACGATGAAAACGCTGGCGGCGTCGGGGAGCCTGGCTTACCTCCTTTCACTCCAGCACTCACCAATGCTATTTTTGATCTGACAGGAAAGCGCATTCGCGTTCTTCCTTTTAAACTTGAGGAAGTATAACTTACCTTATTACCAGCAGGTTGTATTAAGACCTGCTGGTAACATTTGCCAGCTCATATAATCACGCTCTATTTTCTATGAAAAAAATCATTGTAATCCCTCTTTTTGCTTTTGCGATTCTGACATTATTCTCTTTCTTTCAAAAACCAACATTTGATATTAAGTCCAGCATCACCCGTGGCAAGGAAGTCTATTCTACTAATTGCACATCCTGCCACATGGAAATGGGCGAAGGCATTGAAGATGTATATCCACCTCTTGCCAAATCAAATTATATGATGGCCGATAAGAAGAGATCCATCCAACAGATTATAAAAGGGGTAAACGGAGAAATTAAGGTTAATGGAAAAATTTACAATGGCGAAATGTCCGCTATTGAACTTTCCGATCAGGAGGTAAGCGATGTTCTCAACTACGTACGAAATTCCTTTGGAAATAAGGGTGATGCGGTAACGCCTGAACAGGTCAAAGCTGGAAGGAAATAGCACACAGGGGTGAATAAATCTAACATTACGCTGATTGTCTTTGTTGTACTGGCAGCAGCCGCGCTATATACTACCTATGACGTTCTCTTCTCGTCACCCGATCACATGGAGGGAGTCATCATTGAGAAAATATTTGTGGAACCGCATTCTACAACTGCCGCAACTCCTTATGGGGGAGCTTTGCGAAGCAACTATTTTATAACTTCCGAAAAAGAAGAGCAATGGATCGCCATCGTAAAAATGGATAACGGCGATACCTTGAAAGTGCATTGCAAAGCGGAACATTACGCCACAAAGAACGTTGGCGACATGGTGCACTTCAAGAAATATGAGGGTAAACACTTTCATATAAAGTACTTTGCGCACAACGAAGAAGAAGACTAGTTCGGTGATGATAGGAGTAGAACCCGGAATATGGAGTAATCATCGCGGGCTGTTCATTTGAACTCCAGATTGAATTTGTAGTTTTACTACGTTTCGTTAAAAATCTACCATGAAAATCTACTATCTAGTGATAGCCGGTCTGCTTCTGTTTAATTGTGAAGGGCCAAAAACGGGATCGCATCCCGAAACTTCAGCTGTTCTTTTTACAGAAAACTACCATCCCCCTATATTTACAGAGGATGGGCGCACAGATAGAATGAAAGCGGCGTTCCCTGTAATCGATAAAATTTTTAAAGATCAATTCGAAAAAAATCATTTTCCCGGACTTGCCTTTGGAATAATTGCCGATGGTAAATTGATTTACACCAATGCCTTTGGCGTGTCCGACGTCAAAATGATGACGCAAGCTAGCACAACGACAGGCTTTAGAATTGCTTCAATGACGAAAAGCTTTACTGCCATGGCAATTCTCCGATTGCGTGATGAAGGAAAGCTCAGTTTAACAGACCCTGTTTCGAAATATATTCCAGAGGTTGGAAAGTTGAAATACCTAACGCAGGATTCACAGCCAATGACCATTGAACATCTGCTGACAATGGCTGCCGGATTTCCCGAAGACAATCCATGGGGCGATCGCCAGCTGGCGGACACAGACGCAGAACTCATTGGATTAATCAGCAACGGACTATCTTTTTCAAATGCTCCAGGTTTGGAATTTGAATATAGTAACCTGGGTTTTGGAATGCTTGGAAATATCGTAAGTAAAGTCTCGGCCAAGCCTTATCAGCAATACATCACCGAGACAATCATCAAACCCCTTGGCATGAATGACACGCGCTGGGAGTTTTCGGAAGTGCCGAAAGCACAACTAGCCATCGGCTACCGCTGGGAGGACAATGACTTTAAAGAAGAACCCATCTTACATGACGGATCGTTTGGTGCCATGGGAGGTTTGATTTGTTCTATCGAAGATTTTAGCAAGTACGTTGAATTTCATCTTTCGGCCTGGCCTCCACGTAATGGAGATGAGTCTCCGATAATCAAAAGAAGTTCATTGCGCGAAATGCATCAGCTTCAACGATTGGGAGGTTTGTATCCAACAGCAAAAGGTCCCGACGGAAAAACGTGCGCTACAATCTCCGGGTACGGCTACGGGCTAGGCTATCGTAAAGATTGTAACAATATTGTATCCATCCGCCACGGTGGTGGTTTACCCGGATATGGAAGTGAGTGGCGCATCCTCCCCGAATATGGAATAGGAATCGTTTCCTTTAGCAACCTCACCTATGGCGGATTAGGCTTTCCCAATTCCATGGCGATCGACACATTGTTGAAGATGGCTAAACTTAAGCCAAGAGTACTTCCTGTATCGGTTATACTCCTGCAAAAGCAAAAAGAAATCGTTGATCTTTTACAAAGCTGGTCCGATGATAAGATCACCATCCTCGCGGAAAACTTTTTGATGGACCATTCCCTGGAGTCATGGAAAAAATCCAGCGCTAAAATCCTTGAAGAGTCCGGAAAGATGATCAAGGTCGGGGCGCTGGTTCCCGAGAATCAATTGCGAGGTTATTTTACGATTGAGTGTGAAAAGAAAGATATCGATGTGTTTTTTACACTGACACCGGAAATTGTACCGATGCTGCAGCAACTTGATGTGGAGTTGGTCGAGAAGTGAAGAGTGGAAATTTAAGACTGGAAGTTGAAATTGTAAATCCAAAATGAATAGAGCATTGACCGTCTTCTTATTCTTCGCAGTCGTGACTTTGACTGAGGGTCAGATCGAGTGAAAGAACCAGGCATAATTTTGCTTGCGGCGGGCTCTTCTTCACGCATGGGTCAATCGAAACAGCTAATGAACATTGACGGTGAATCATTGCTTTTTCGAGCCACAAACGTCGCCCTCCAATCTGGGATGTTGGCCGTGGTGGTCCTGGGAGCAAACGAAAGAGAGCACAGAAAAGTGATTAAAGATCTACCAGTAGATATCATTCTCAATGAGGATTGGAAAAACGGAATGGGAAGTTCCCTTAAAAAAGGGCTTCGTCATTTTCTGAAGCAGGCACCCGACGCTGAAACCATTATCGTTATGGTATGTGATCAGCCGCTCCTTACATCAGCACACCTTATAAAATTAAGAAATCTCTATCGAGATTCAGAAAAGTCAATTATAGCTTCTTATTATTGTGGTACAGCCGGAGTGCCAGTTTTGTTTAATAGTTCCTTATTCTCTGAAATCTTGAATCTGCCAGATGAACAAGGGGCAAAAAAAATTATTCAACAACATCCTGATGATACTATCACTATTGATCTCCCGGATGGTGAAATCGATCTCGATACACCGGATGATCTGAGGGCTTTTAACGAAAGATAACTTTTTGATTTATGAGACTATTTCTTTGTTTTATCACGAGCACAATTTTACTGTTTAGCACTTCTTGTAAACATCCCAGCACACCAACAGACCTTTCAAAACAGAATTTAATACCAATACCTGTTTCTGTGATGTCGACGAAGAGTTCGTTTGAGCTAACCGAAAATGCGATAATTTTTGTCAATGGCGATGACGAACTTATGTCAGTAGGGAAATATCTCTCCGACAAGCTCACCGTTTCAACTGGCTTTAAACTCCCGGTCAAATCAACAAATGAAACTCCAGGTTCCGGAAATGTCTATCTCACTACTCGTACTAATGATAATCTCGGGCCGGAGGGCTATCTACTCACCATAACAGAGGACCTCATTGAATTGTCAGCAACTACTTCGATGGGAGTTTTTCGCGGACTGATGACCATTCGGCAATTGCTGCCGGCAAAGGTCGAACTCGCAACCGTTCAACAAGGACCATGGCTTATTGCTACTGGAGTGATCAGGGATTATCCCTCTTACGAATGGCGTGGAACAATGCTCGACGTGGCCCGTCATTTTTTTAGTGTTGCTGATGTAAAACGATACATTGATCTGGCCAGTTATTACAAATTAAATATCATGCACCTTCACCTCAGTGATGACCAAGGATGGCGCATTGAAATAAAATCCTGGCCGAATCTTACAAAGCATGGTGGAAGTACTCAGGTTGGAGGTGGAAAAGGTGGATTTTATACTCAAGAGCAATACTCCGATATTGTCGCATATGCCAAAAGTCGATACGTGACGATTGTCCCTGAGATTGATTTACCAGGCCATATCAATTCAGCGCTGGCATCCTACGGCGAATTAAATGGCGGCACAATTGTTCCACAGGAAGGCCGGGTTACGATTAACCCTGCAGCTCAGGATCTCGGGGCAAAATCAAAACCTACCGAACTTTATACGGGCGTTGAAGTAGGCTGGAGTACGTTGCGACTAGAAAAAGATGCTACTTTTAAATTTGTTGAAGACGTCATACGGGAAATATCCGCATTGACACCTGGACCTTATTTCCACATCGGTGGAGACGAAGCTCATGTTACTAAGAAACAGGATTACATAATTTTTATCAATAGGTTTAAAGAAATTGTAAAATCCAACGGCAAGATCATGGTAGGCTGGGAAGAGATTTCCCAGGGGAATCTTGATAAAGATGTTGTCGTTCAGTATTGGAAACAGTCAAAATATGCTGACATGGCTGTTGAAAAACAAAGCAAGCTCATCCTGTCTCCTTCAAACAAAGCCTACATAGACATGAGCTACGATTCTACCAGTCGCCTTGGATTACACTGGGCTGCATACATTGAAGTCGACAGTGCCTATCAATGGAATCTATCTACTCTGCTCAATGGCATGGGGAAAGAGAGTATACTGGGAGTTGAAGCACCGCTGTGGTCAGAGACCATTTCAACCATGGATGAACTTGAATACCTCGCGTTTCCTCGCCTGCCTGGCTATGCTGAGATCGGATGGTCGCCAGAAACAAATCGCAACTGGGACGAATACAAAGTGAGATTGGGAAATCACGGAGAAAGGATGAAGGCCCTGGGGATTGATTTTTATAGGTCTAAGAAGATCGATTGGAAAGATCAATAGTTCACAAAATTGACAATTGATAAATTGATCCCACAGCGATAGATGACGGTCACGAGGCACTGATTTTCTAAGCTTTGATCAACTTTTCGCCCGCTTCCATCATCAAAATAATTGCATCCTTAGAAAGAGCTTCAAATTGAACTTCCTCAGCACCTTTTATTGCCAGACCATCCCGCAGCTGAAGCAGTCGGTTTTGAACTTCGAAAGTGCCTTCAAGAACAAAAATAAAAATGATCTCCGACATTAGCTTCAATGATCCTTCCCTTCGTCCGTCAAATTTACCAAGATAGATCTTTGATTGATCAACATCGAACGAAATAGGTAATAACTGATTTCTATTTAGGTCCAGATCAAATTCTGATTTAACAGTCTCCATTGGATTTGCTGATGGCTCCACCGTCATCCAGATATGGAGAAAATTAATCAGTTCGCCCTCATAGGGATTTAAAATTTTAAAGAATGAATTCTCTTCAAGAAAAAAAGTGTGCGCTTGCCCGGCTTTGACGAGTCCATGAACACCGGTGGTACTCGTGTATTCCACCGCCCCCACTATTGGTATGATACATATTGCCGTAAGCTCCTTTACTTGAAATGAAAGTACACTTCCGGCTTTTAACGTATCTTCATTGAAAGCCGAGATATCTCCAAATGGCTTTTTATTTTCATCGAAATATGAACCAAAATTGAAAGAGTGATAACTACGGAACCAATCTGTCTGTGTGCAGCCTCTCTGATCCGCCAGATAAATTGTCGCTTCCATACGCTCATCACAATTTAAGCGCTAACCGATTAATCGATCTTTTCAACATCACTTTTTACATCGCCAACCTCCTTCTTCACATCGCTCATTACGTCTTTAAACTCCTTGACTCCTTTACCCAGGCCTTTCATAAACTCAGGTATTTTCTTTGCACCAAAGAAAACAAGAATAAAAATTCCAATGAGCAACATTTCCTGCATACCCACTCCACCCAAAAACAACATATTTGCATTCATGACTTTACTAGTTTAAGTTTAAGAAAATACCAATTATCACCCCAGGATAAGCTGTTGTCGAATGTGCAAAGGAAATTCGTACGCCGCACTTCCCGTTGTAACTGACACTTCATTGCTCACCCCATCAGAGAAAAATGTTACCACTTCCATTGTCGACATAACCTGACATGCCTTTCGTGTAACCATTCGCTGCGAAGTAATTTACGAGAATTACAGCACTTCCCGCGCTTGAAGGGAAAGCGATTTGGGTCATTAACAACGATTTTCCAGACGAACTGTCGATATCACACCAATATGAGTTGCTCAGCCTGAATACGACCTCGGAAAAATCGGCGTAATAAATCCTGAATAGGGGCCTGCAGTTAAAGGACCGACAAAAAAAGAAGTACTTTTTTAGACCGGAGACGGGTTGCCTTACCTACCGGCAACACAGTTACTGCAGGTTTATCCTTTCTGCACCATGATAAGCACGACGATGAAATTTCCAGTCATTATCAAATGACGCAGATCGCGGCTGACAATTTGCCTGGAAGTTTAGTCCCGCAAGAATCAGAATAAAAATTGAACATGTAAATCTCATTTCGATAGGTCTTTGTTAAAAACAAAATGCTATCGAAGCTATTAATAAATTGATCTTAATTAAATTCCATTTGGGAAAATATATCGTGCCACCTTTTAACGGGTGGTCATATCTGGAAAATAGCGGGAAGGCCTTAGAGGGATGGAATTATGAACTGGTCGTGAAGTTTATCCTCGGTATAGAAGTGGCATATTTCAAGCCTGGTCTTTCATGACATTCACAAGACAAAATTTGATTTCCAAGGATCAATTCAAGGTGAATTGCCTTACAATAGTTTGACAGGTCGTGTGGAAATTCGAGAATGGAGTGAGCAGCTCAAAAACTTTCGAAGTACCGCTTTTCCTATTTTTTTGGGCAGGGTCTGTTCCTCGGCCTACTCTTTCCGATGGGAAATTTAACCAGGATTTCCGAGTGTTTGTCTTTTTGGTCTCGAACCTACGCGAGAAGGCTATTTGGCGTATAAAGCTGGCTAGTCTTGGGTCCGAATAGGTTCCGTAGGCATCAATCAAAGTTCCTTTCCTGCCATCCGATGTTTCAATGAGGTAAACTATAGAATTCAGATAAAAGCCACTATTACCTTCTGGGCCAGAATGTCTTTCAAAAGGATAAAAATGCCGAATGGTGATTTCAGTTGGGCGATAGACCGATTTTTGATCTCGTGCAATAGGTCCGGCGCTGACGAGACCAGCGTACGTCACTTTAAAATCTTCGTGATATCCGAGCTCGACAGCCTTTGCGATACACTCGCCCAGGCTTTGTCGTGGTTGCAATAAATTTTCTACTGGTCCCATTTTCACTTACAGTTTCGTATAATGGTAGAAAAATCTTGCCACGGGTTTTTGATGAAATTCCGGGGAATGCTTTCTACATATTCAAAATCTGTAGACCTGTATTTTTACTTTTTTAACAAAATACGTTTCCTTTTTCACGATTCCATTCCACTGCCGGATGGCCATAATGTGTAAGGTTTATTTGCTAAAATTATGTAATTCTTCAATCTGTAACCTTTTTACCCTCTCCCGGTAACTAACAGGAATTTTGACAAAAATCAGCGACTTGATACCAGACGAGCAGATCATGGATGCCGTGAAAAACGGTGATCTTCAGCAGGCCACTGTGCTGTTTGAACGATATCATAAGCGGATTTTCAATTTTCTGGCCCGAATGACTATGGATCGGGCCTTAGCGGAAGATCTTACCCAGAATGTGTTTCTAAGAATGATCAAGTACCGGAACAGCTACCGGGAAGGGAACAAATTCCAGTCGTGGATTTACCAGGTGGCACGGAACGTTTTTTCGGACCATTACCAAGTGCATAAGAATAAGAAATCGGATTTTGTAGATGTAGAAAAAATGAGTGATGGCATCATCGATACAGAAGAGGGAGCAGAACAAGAAGAGAGGGAGAAAATCCTTCATCGTTCGATGGCCATGCTCAGCGATGAACAGCGCGAACTACTGGTGCTCACCCGTTTTCAACACATGAAATACGAAGAAGTCGCTGTCATCATGGAAACAACAGTTGCCAATATTAAAGTGAAAGTACATCGTGCGATCGGAAAATTAAGAGAACATTATTTCGAACTGGAAAAGATTTAGCTATGGAAAAGGAAAAACTGGAAACACTGCTGATTGACTACATCGATGGAACATTGAATGAAGCCGATCGTACTACGGTTGAACGTGAGATTGCGAAAAGCGAAGAGGCTTACGGGTTATACCAACAATTGCGCGAAGTAATCAGCGCGATGGACAGATCAGGTGCTATCGAACCAGGGTTGCAGCTAAGAGGTTCCTTTGACAAGACTCTCAGAAATGAAATAGCAAAAGAAAAACCAACCAAAACGATCTTCTTTCAACCCATGATCTATCGCGCTGCGGCCGCAGTAGTGCTGGTCATGGCGGGAATAGGGATCGGCTTCTGGATCAATAAGAATCAACAACTAGAAAGAGAACTGGCGGCGGCAAAAAAAGAAGCGGAAACCGCCAGGCAAATGATGTTGGTTATGATGGACAATCCTCAATCTGCCAGTCAACGGATCCAGGGAGTGAACGTGGCGATGAAAAGTGAAAAAGCAGATAATGAAGTAGTGCGAGCACTGGCAAAGAGAATGAATGAAGATCCAAACACGAATGTAAGACTTGCTGCACTGGAAGCATTGAGCAAATTTCACGAAGAACCATTAGTGAGAAAGATCCTGATTGAAGCACTGGCTGAACAAAAAGACCCGGTTGTACAAATTGCGCTTATCCAATTGATGGTAAGAATGAAAGAAAAAAATGCGGTTAAAGATATGGAACGCATCATTGATGATAACGGAACGTTAAATGCCGTGAAAGATGAAGCCTATTCCGGAATACTGAAACTGTCTTAAAGAAAGTGATTTAACATCTTGAACAAAAAAAAATGAAAAGCAAAATAATAATACTGGCAGCCCTGACTTTGTCCTGTATCCCCTGGGCCTACGCGCAGGATTTTAAAGTCGCAAAGAACTCAGGACGTTTGGAAATTAATGTAGGGAGGGTTACCGTAGAAGGTCACAGCGGAAACGAGATCATCTTCTCCACCCAGGAAAGAATCAAAGACAAAGACTCAAGAGCAGAAGGACTGAAAGAGATTAACAGTCTGGGTATTGATGATAATACAGGCCTGGGGATCAACGTGGAAGAAAAGAATGGTCTAATCACCGTACGCCAGTTAAAAAAAATGAACTCGCCCAAGATAAAAATCCTGGTGCCAAAAGGAGTGATCGTGTCTTTTTCTTATACATCACAGTATGGTGGAGAAGTCTTCATGAAGAATATTGAAGGTGAGATCGAGGTGTCTGCACAATACAACAGCATAGAACTGGAAAATTGCTCTGGACCAGTGACAATCAAAACGATATATGGTCACGTTGACGCAACGTTTGAGTCAACAGCAAAAGGCCCAATATCTATCGTCTCGGTTTACGGGCATGTCGATGTGGGTCTTCCGTTGGCCACCAAAGCGAATCTAAAACTCAGCACCTCATATGGAGAAATTCTCGTGGCCCCTGAATTCAAAATTGATATTGAAAAGCAGGGCGATATGATCCGGCACAGTGACCGTGTAAGCGGAAAGCTTAATGGCGGTGGAATGGACATTGATCTTAACTGTAATTACGGTAAAGTTTATCTGAGAAAAAGATGAAAACACTAATACTTGCGTTCGCAATACTTGCCACAAATCACGTAAGCGCACAAACCACCGTTGATAGGACAGTGCCAATTCAATCAGGACAGAAAATAAGAATGAAGTTTGATTACCCTGACCTTATCAAGGTAAGTACCTGGGAAAGAAATGAAATTTCAATCCAGGGAAAAGTAAGCATCAACGGAGGCGAAAGTGACGATGCGTTCGTTCTCGAAACCCGCAATGAAGGTGAAGCCGTCGTTATCCGTAATCAAATCAAGAACATGGACGGCCTTCCTCACAGAATCACGATGGAACGCGATGGGCAAAAAATGATCTTCAAAAACAAAGCCGAATGGAAAAAGTACCAGGAGGAAAACGGCAAAGGGTTTTCAATGATGAATGAAGGCGTCGATATGGATATTATACTTGAGATCAAAGTGCCACGAAACACCGAAACATATGTTGAATCGGTGTATGGAATAGTAGAAATAAAAGATTTCACTGGACCCCTTACTGTTGAAGCGACCTATGGTGGCGTTGATGCCTCCTTATCAGAACGCAGCATGGGAGAAGTGGTGGCTGAGACAAACTATGGACATATCTATTCCAATCTCAGCATATTACTTACTTCAAAAGACGTGACTGACGAAAATTTTCATACGTATGTCTCGGCAAAACCAGGCAACGGACCACGGTACAGTTTCGAATCCAAATACGGAAACGTGTACCTGAGAAAAGGGAATTGAAAAATCGAATCCAGGTTATTTAGCAATTAGAATCACTCAAAACATAAAACTAGAAAAATGAAAAAGAATATCTTAACGCTGCTGTTTGCTGCTGCTGTCACCAGCACACTCTTTGCGCAGGAATATAAGATTGCCAGGAGTTCAGGCAAGCTTGAAATTAAGGAGGTCAACAATATTACTGTCGAAGGTTATAGTGGAAACGAAATCATCTTCTCTTCCCAGGACCGTAGCCGTGACGATGACGATCGCTCGAAAGGCTTACGGGCCGTAAGTGCCATGGGTCTTGAGGACAATACTGGAATAGGACTTTCTGTTGTCGAAAAAGGAGGCTCGATTCAGGTCTATCAATTAAAAAAGATGGACGGACCAAATGTGAAGATTCAGGTTCCCAAAGGAGTCACTGTCTTCTACAGCCACAGTTCACCCTATGGAAGCGATGTGATATTTAAGAACGTAGAAGGCGAAATCGAAGTCTCAACTGTACACAATGGTGTACGCCTTGAAAATGTAACTGGCCCAATGAATGTAAAGACTGTACACGGTGAGATTGAAGCTGATTTCAATGCCGGTCTGAAAGGCCCAATCTCCCTTACTTCTGTTCATGGCCTTGTTGATGTTACCATTCCCATCGCTACAAAAGGAACGATGAACATGAGCACCACCTGGGGAGAAATTTTCATTGACCCGGCCATTAAGCTGGAAATCGAACCCAAGACTGAATGGGTAAAATATGGATCGGGGAAAATCAGCGGCAAGATTAACGGCGGCGGGTTGGATTTCACTCTCTCCTCTACTCACAATAGTATCTATCTCAGGAAGAAGTAACTAATACGTTATCTGCCAATCGTTAAACGTTCTCCGAAAAGTTCGATTAAATAATAACGATTTACGAACCTAAATATGAAAACGCTAACTCTATCGATACTCCTGATTTCCTCGCTGATCTGCCACTCCCAGACCAACATCGAAAAAACAATAGCAATCAAATCCGGTCAGAAATTAATGATCAATCTAGATGATCCTGAAATTAAACTTCAGACATGGGATAAAAGTGAAATTCTTATCAAGGGCACTATAAGCATTAACCATGGTGAAAATGACTTCGCATTTGAGCTCCAGGTTGGAGGCACTGCCCAGGAGGTAATCGTAACTTCTTCGATCAAAGACAGAGAGAACATTCCAAAGCGAGTTGTCATTAAGAAAGATGATAAAGAATACTTTTTCAAAGCCCATGATCTAAATGATCCTGAAGTTCAGAAATTTTTTGAACAAAACGGTAGAGGGTACTCACACATGACGGTCGGCATCATTAAGGAGATTCAACTTGAGATTTTTGTTCCCCGAAATACGGAAACACGCGTCTTGGCAAAATATGGTCTGATTGAAATCAAAAATTTTGCCGCTCCATTGACAGTTGAGTCGAAGTATGGTGGCGTTGATGCCACACTTGGGGGTGGTTCAATAGGCGAAGTCATCGCAAGGAGCCGCTATGGCGAGATTCTTACTAATCTGGATATCAAATTCTATCAAAGCGGTCCTATTGACAAGGGTAATAAATGGACCGAGATCTCTGCAAAACTCGGCCAAGGACCTCGCTATAGTTTTGAATCAACGTATGGCAATGTGTATTTGAGAAAAGCGAATTGATCTAAAGGCTTTTCCACAGATAAAGCGTAGCATACGCTTCCCAGCCCTTATATCTCTTAAAGATCTTCCGTACGCGATCAATACTTGGTTTGGACTTCAGCCCAAGCAGATTCTTGATCGCATTATGAACACCGGCGTCTTCCAATGGAAATGCGTCGGGATGACGAAACGTTTTCATTAAGGCGTAGTTTGCCGTCCAGTTGCCAATGCCTTTTATCTTCATTAGTTCTTCCTTCGCCTCGGTCAATGAGAGACCTGTAAGTTTTTCCCTGGAAAGTTTCCCTTCAGCAAATGCCTGGGCAATGCCAACGGTGTAGTTTGCTTTCTGCCTTGAGAATTGCAAAGGAAGCAATTGGTCATTTGATAATTGAGCCACCTTTTCGGGCAAAGGAAATAAGTGATAGTGCTTTCCGCCATACTCCAGCCGCTGTCCGAACTTTTCAACAAAGCGTTGCTTAAGGGTGTAAGCAAACCCTAAATTAATTTGCTGACCCAATACTGCCCAGATCAATGACTCAAACAAATCAGGCTGACCAACAATCCTATAGCCATAGTGCCTCTTCACTATGTCTTTTAATAAGTCATCCTTCTTTGCAAGAGCATAAAAGGGCTTCAAATCTGTTTCCAGATCAAACCATTCGCTGACAAAAGTCTTTATTATCAATTTTGCTCTAGCTGATGGTTCATCCTGAAGAAAATCAACAATGAGTTTTTGATTTCCTTCCCTTACGGAGAACAAGACAAGTTCTTTTTCAACCTGAAGTAATTTCACAACTCTTTGCTCTTCCACGCGATGAAGAACTTCTTTCGGTGAGCGTTGCAGAAACTGAAAGTTGGTTTGAAAGTTAAATTCATCAGGAACCTGAATGATCATTTTGCTCATGCCGCAATATTAATGACTGACAATACATTTCCCGCCGATTTACTCAGATTAAAATACGCCGCTTACTTTAATTCAATTATCGGACGTCCATCAATTCGAAGTAAAATCTGCGTGGTCTAAATCTGCGAAGATCTGTGGGAAACAATCCGCAACTATCGGGTTGATACAATTATAATCTCTAAACAACTTTGCTTCATTATGAAAGACATCTCCACAATCCCCTGGAAATCCGTTTACCAGTCATTAGATGATAAAGGCTATACACTTCTACCCTCTCTGCTATCAAATGAAGAGTGTGATCACTTGTCTGATCAATATCCAAAAAGCGAGCTGTATCGAAGTACCATCAACATGGAGCGCTACCGGTTTGGAAAAGGTGAGTATAAATATTTTACTTATCCGCTGCCGGCTTTGCTGCAGAACATTCGTACTTCACTTTACCCTGGCCTGGCAATTTTAGGGAATGATTGGATGGCACGTCTGGGCATCGATACAAAATTTCCTCTAACGCAAGAGGAGCTCATTAACGAATGTCATATTAAGGGCCAGATTCGGCCAACTCCATTAATCCTTAGGTATGAAGCAACCGGATTCAATACCCTACATCAGGATTTGTATGGTGATGTATATTTCCCTTTTCAGGTTGTCATTGTACTGAATGAGGTTCATCAAGATTACGAGGGCGGTGAATTTATATTGATAGAACAGATTCCGCGTGCACAGTCGAGGGCTGAGGTGATTTCTCCACATAAAGGCGATGCACTCATATTTACTACGAATTTCCGTCCTATGAAAGGAACGAGAGGATATTACCGCGCAAAAATGAAACACGGAATAAGTCCGCTGAAATCGGGAATACGGTTTGCGTTGGGAGTTATTTTTCATGACGCTAAATAGGCAAGGTCTCCACCTCCTGAACCGCAGAGGGCAGGCAAAGGACATGACCGAAGCCACCAAGGACACAACGTCACTTTCGCCTTTGTTGGCGCTCTCCATGATACGACACGAAAATATAAAACAGCAAAAGCTCCACGCTCTCATTAAGAACAGGAAAATTACGTTCGCTGGTAACGAGCGCTTAAAAATCTTTGGATTATTGACCTGCAGTTCCGGAAAACAGATGAAGAAACAAAACCGGGTCTTTTTTAGAAATGAGTCAGACGCTTATGAGAGTGGATTTCGTCCGTGCGGACATTGCTTGAGAAAGGATTACCGGAATTGGGTTAAAATTAATCGTTAATCGGACGCCCGGTTAACGATTAACAATCAACGTTCCTATTTCTTCCCAGGCTTGACAGGCATCTGAGCCTTTAAATTTTCAGCCACGAGCACTATGAAATCTTTTCCTTTTATAAACCCATTCTTTCCCCATTCGAGATCATACTTATCGATAATTCCAAGCGCCGCCATATCTTCAACCTTTGTTCCTTTCTTCAGGGCTGAGGCTACCTGATCGCGAATATCAGCAAGCTTATCACGGAATGCTTTCACATCAGCCTTTGTGGCCAGGTCGCCATGACCTGGAATTATTTTTGAATTGTCATCCAGCAGTGAAAGCGTTTTATCCAATGACGTGATATAACCTGTGAAAGAGCCGCCGTTAGATAAATCTATATACGGATACCCGCCGCGTGTGAATGTATCACCAGTATGATAAATGTTTGCTTTCTTAAAATGAACGAGGACATCACCATCTGTATGCCCTGGACTCAGGTGAATAAGTTCAATATCCTCACCATTCAAATGGAAATTCATTACGTCTCCGAATGTAATAGTTGGCCAGGCATCTTTATCTCTTGGCTGACTGGCCGTTTTGTTGAATGGGTTGACGGATTCCTTCATCATTCGTTCCCGAACCTGATCATGCGCAACGATAGTAGCATCCATGCGCCGAAAGTTCTCATTGCCACCGCTGTGGTCACCATGGATATGTGTATTGATCAGGAACTTGATATCTCCCGGATCGATTGTCTTAATCGCACCATTTATTTTGTTAGAGAGAGGCGCAAATTGATCGTCAATCATAAGAGTTCCTTCCTTGCCTACCAGCAAACCTATGTTACCACCCGCTCCTTTGAGCATGTAGATACTTTCAGTCAATTTTTGTGGGCGAATTCTTAGTGTGTCAAAACTTTGTTGTGCAAACACCTGGATCGAAATCAAAATCAAAAGGCAGACAAAAGCTGTTTTCTTCATCGTTTTTTAGGTTTCCGCAAATATAAAGCAAAGAGATTCCAGTTTCAATCCAGCAAGAAACAGGTTGAAATGGTTTTGCAAGGGACTCACCTTTGATCCATCAAAAAACAATAGCTTTATGATTGTGTCAACTGAAACAAACATCAATTATCAGCGCATCGAACAGGCAATCCTTTACCTGGAGGCGAACTTTCAGCGCCAACCAGAACTCGATGAAGTGGCGGAAAAAGTACACCTTAGTCCCTTCCATTTCCAACGCATCTTTACCGATTGGGCCGGGATCAGTCCAAAGCGATTTCTTCAATACCTGACTGTAGATTTTTTAAAGTCCAAACTTCAGGAATCTAAAAATATTGTTGAAGCCGCTGAGTCAGCGGGGCTATCAAGTCAATCGCGCGTGTATGATCTCTTTACCACACTGGAGGCCGTTACTCCTCAGGAGTATAAACTTCATGGCTCAGGCATCAGAGTAGAATATGGATTTCACGAAACACCGTTCGGCACCTGTCTGATCGGTATAACCGAACGCGGCATTTGCTGGCTGTCGTTTATTACCATTGGCGATGAGCCTTCCGTCGAGATGGGAAATATGAAGGAACATTGGCATCAGTCGATTTTTCATCAGAATCAGGTGCTGACTGAGAATTTTATTCATAGGATTTTTCACAGCGGAAATCAGCCTGCCGGACATGCAGGCGCGGAGACGCAGAGTAAGATCAACGTATTTGTAAAGGGAACAAACTTTCAAGTGAAAGTGTGGGAAGCTTTATTGAGACTGCCGATTGGTTCGGTGACAACTTATCAAAACATTGCGGAAAAAATAAGAAATCCCAAAGCTATGCAAGCGGTGGGATCAGCAATCGGTTCAAATCATATCGCCTATCTGATTCCGTGTCACAGGGTAATTCGCAAAGATGGAATATTGGGTGAATATCGGTGGAGTGCTGGCCGAAAGAAGAGCATCATTGGGTGGGAGATGGCCAAAGCCTCATAAACGAAGTTAACAGTTGACAAAAGTACCATGGGCAAAGTGTGCTCATGTTAAAAATTTTGTCAACTGTCAATTTCCTAGGTAGCCCACTGCTTACCAACCTCTGCATACGGAACACATCCCTTGAACGGTCCAGGTACAGGCTCGTATTTTAATACTTGAGTCGCGCCGGGCTCACTGGAGAAAAATCCAAGTATGGTAAGTTCCTTTGCTTTTAGAATAAATGGTTTCTCCCCATCGGAAGAACCCCACCAGCCACCAGATAATCCCTTTTCAAAATTGGCGAGTGCTGCATCGTGGTGCTTCTTAACATGAGCAACACGATCTTCAGGTTTACATTCTGCAAAAGAATCACCAAAGGTTTTCTTTGCATCGTCATCAAACTCTGTAAGCCCTTTCAGGAATGACTCCTGAGCAGCCTTGGAGTACACTTCTTTCAACATGCTGTCTATAAAAAACGGCACACCTGCCTCCTTTGCTCCCGGAGTGGTCGTTTTTGGAATGATGATCTCTGCAAGTTCACTCATCACCTGCGCCTGACTTTCTGAAAAGAACTCAGGCTTGTACGTAAGTTCAGGTGAAGCTTTACATCCATTTAAAATTCCAGTCAATGCCGGTCCTGTGACGGCATAGCCGAGCACCATCGCCGTTCGTTGAAGTACTTCTCTTCTATTCATATCGGTGAATTTTTCCTGATTATTTTAAATTTCCTTTTTTCAATTCGCTTACGGCGTGATCTGTAGCGCGCGCTGTCAATGCCATGTAAGTCAATGAAGGGTTCTGACAAGCTGAAGACGTCATCGCAGAACCATCTGTCACAAATACGTTTGGAGCTTCATGCACCTGGTTCCATGCATTTAATACAGAAGTCTTGGGATCCTTACCCATTCTTGCCGTTCCCATTTCATGAATACCAAGTCCGATGTTGTCAGCGTGGTCAAATGTTTTCACATTCTTGAATCCAGCTGCCTCCATCATCTCCGCTGCTGAGGCCATCATATCTTTGCGCATGACTTTCTCATTGTCCTTCCATTCGGCATCAATACTCAATGTTGGGAGTCCGAAAATATCTTTCTTGTCCTTGTTGATTGTTGCCCGATTTTCAGAATAGGGTAAACATTCGCCAAAGCCGGTGATACCAAATTTCCAATCGCCAGGAGTAGTAAGTGCATCCTTCAAGTCAGCACCAAATGCCATTTCAGCTACACCACGCATCCATCCTTCACGACTTCCTCCACCCTGATAGCCAAATCCTCTCACGTAGTCGGTTCGCTTATCACTGCCAACGTTTCTGAAACGAGGAATGTAAATTCCGTTTGGACGGCGACCGATATAATATTTATCCAAAAATCCCTCTACATCACCTTCTGCTCCAGCGCGATACTGGTGATCCATAAGATTACGACCCAATTGATCGCTTGCGTTGCCCATGCCGTTCGGGAAACGATTTGAAACAGAGTTCATTAAAATAAATGTGCTTCCAAGAGTAGATGCGTTAAGGAATATTACTGGTGCAAAAAAATCAATCTCTTCTTTTGTCTCGGCATCAAGCACCTTTACACCAATCGCTTTTCCTTTCGTCTCGTCATAAATAACAGAGTGAACAATTGAGTGCGGCCTCAACGTCATATTTCCTGTCTTCATCGCTGCAGGCAACGTTGAAGCATTTGCACTGAAGTAGGCACCATAAGGGCATCCTCGTCCGCATAAATTTCTCGACTGACATACACCTCGTGATGGATCGTGTTCGAGAGGTGCTGTCAGGTGAGCAACACGACCAATGGTAACTTTTCTTCCACCGAATTTTTCAGAAACCTTATCACGAAACTCTTCCTCAACGCAGTTCAAATCCATGGGAGGCAAAAACTTCCCATCCGGCAGATGCGCAAGTCCTTCGGCACGACCGCTTACTCCAATATAGGATTCAACATAGTCATACCACGGCGCAAGGTCTTTATATCGTATCGGCCAATCAACACCATGGCCGTCTTTCATATTCGCTTCAAAGTCCAGATCCGACAAACGATACGTCTGTTTACCCCAGGTGATCGAACGTCCACCGACATGGTAGCCGCGGATCCAGTCAAACGGCTTTGTTTCAGTATATGGATTTTCGGTGTCTTTCACCCACCAATGCTTATTGGATTCCAGCACCCAATTTGTTCTTGACTGCACCGGATAGAATTTCAACTCTTCTTCGGAAAGCTTGTCTGCATGAGGCAACTGCCAGGGATCTTTCGTCATGGTCGGATAATCTTTCACGTGCTTTACATCACGTCCACGCTCCAGTACCAATGTCTTAAGGCCTTTTTCTGTCAGCTCTTTTGCCGCCCAGCCTCCACTAATACCGGTACCCACCACAATCGCATCGTACGTGTTCTGTTTTTCAGCATCAATATTCAGATTCATAAGTCAGGAGATATTATTTAGTCAAAGTTAGCTTTTCTGAAATTCGGCCCTATACCGTTTGCATATTTATTTCAGCCCTTGTTTAACGCCTTTTCACAGACTTTATTTAGTAGTTTCGCCTATTAATATTTCATGAAACTTCTTCAACAACTTTGTTCGATTCCCGGCACTTCCGGGCATGAAGCAGTCGTAAAAGATTTCCTGCTGAAGTATATCCAGAAAGAAAAAAAGAACTGGAAAGTAAAACCTCAGATTTTTCATGGTAACGGCTTCCAGGATTGCATTGTATTAAAATTCGGCAAACCTCGCACGGCCATTTTCGCACACATGGATACCGTGGGTTTTACCGTCCGTTATTTTAATCAGCTACTCTCAGTAGGCAGTCCCGATGCTGAAACGGGTGCAAAACTCGTGGGCCACGACAGCCAGGGTCCTATCGAATGTGAGTTGGAGATCGATAGCGAGCAGCACGCATTATATAAATTCGGCCGCGCCATTGAGCGAGGCACTCCCCTTTCTTACAAGATCGACTTCAAAGAGTCCAAAGACTATATTGAGACTGCATATCTCGACGACCGACTCGGAATCTATGTCGCGCTGAAAGTAGCAGAAAAACTAAAAGACGGAGTAATTGTATTTAGTTGCTGGGAGGAGCACGGTGGTGGAACGGTACCCTACCTTGCCAAATTCATCTATGAATCATGGGGTGTGAAGCAGGCTTTGATCTCTGATATTACGTGGATAACCGATGGGGTTGAGCATGGCAAAGGTGTTGCAATTTCTCTTCGGGATCGAAATATTCCGAGAAGGGAATTCATTGACAAAATTATTGCGATTGCTGATAAGCATGAAGTGGCTTATCAACTCGAAGTAGAGGGAGCGGGGTCAAGTGATGGTGGGGAGATTCAACGAGCGCCGTATCCTTTTGACTGGTGCTTTGTTGGAGCGCCCGAAAAAAATCCGCATACGCCCCATGAAAAGGTGCATAAAAAAGATATTCAATCAATGATTGATTTATATCATCATACAATGAAAGAACTTTAACAGTTACTTCTTAACAACCTTCCTGTAATATGAATTTTGATTTTGAACAATCTTAAGAATGTAAAAGCCAGAAGAAAGAGTAATTACGCCTAGATCGACTTCAACGGTGTCAGTCTCCGAAAATCATTCATTTATCTGAAGGCATTTATATTGTAACCTAAATCCAAACCGTCTGTTTATACAGATCTTATTATCCCCAATAAATATGAGCTCAAGAAGGAATTTTATAAAAACCGCAGCGTTGGCTGGTACCGCGATGGGACTGCTTAACCCGGAAAAATTGTTTTCCAAAGACAAAGACACCAGACTTCGACTCGGTTTCATCGGCGTTGGATTGCGGGGACAAAGTCATCTTGAACTCGCGCTTCGGCGCAACGATGTTGATGTGGTCGCGCTCTGCGATGTTCAGCAAAAGATGATGAACATATCACTTGATCTTGTCACAAAATCAGGAAGACCAAAACCTCAGGTGATCCTCGATGGACCTTACGGCTATAAAAAGCTATTAGAAAATAAGGATATCGATGCGGTAATCATTGCTACCCCGTGGGAGTGGCACACCGTTATGTGTATCGATTCAATGAATGCAAAAAAATATGTGGGTTGCGAAGTGATCACAGGGATGTCTATCGAAGAATGCTGGCAGCTTGTTCATACCAGCGAAAAAACAGGAATGCCACTGATGATGCTTGAAAATGTTTGCTATCGCCGCGATGTGATGGCCGTGATGAATATGGTGCGTCAGAATATTTTTGGTGAACTGATTCACCTCCAGGCAGGCTACCAGCACGACTTACGCGGGGTAAAATTGAATGACGGAAATGATAATGGAATTGGAGCCGAGTTCGGCGAAAAGGGATTTTCAGAAGCCCAGTGGAGAACACAGCATTCAGTAATGCGCAACGGCGATCTTTATCCAACGCATGGCATCGGTCCTCTCGCCATGATGTTGAACATAAACCGTGGCAATCGCTTCACACAATTGGTGTCTTATTCTTCCAAAGCACGAGGTTTGCACGAGTACATCGTTAAAAAAGGTGGCGAAAACCATCCAAATGCAAAGGTCAATTTCAAACTTGGCGATGTCGTTACTACCATGATCCGCACGTCAAATGATGAAACGATTTTGCTGCAGCATGATACCAATTTACCCAGACCGTATTCCATCGGATTTCGCGTGCAGGGAACTAATGGAATATGGATGGATGTGAACAAATCAATTTATATCGAGGGTCAAAACAAAGAGAGTCATCGCTGGGAAGACGCAGCATCGTGGCTTGACAAATATGATCATCCGCTATGGAAAAAATATGGCACCGACGCTTCTGGTGCCGGTCACGGTGGTATGGATTGGTTTGTTTTAAATGCATTTGTTGAGGCAGCAAAACTAAAAATCAATACTCCACAGGATGTTTATGATGCAGTGACATGGAGTGCGATCACACCACTGTCTGAAACGTCCATTCAACTGGGCGGAGAAAGTGTTGATTTCCCGGATTTCACCCAGGGGAAGTGGATGGCCAGGAAAAATGAGTTTGCCCTTGACGATAAATACTAAGAGCAGGATCTATTCAGGCAGTCAAATCCCCAAAATGTGCATAGCTAATGCCTTTCATCTATCACCTAGGTCACTCGATCACGAGTGGGTGAAATGAGTTACCTTTGCCCCGCAGACACCCCATGAAAATTAAAGACCTCGAATTCAGGAAATTCATTACGGCGGACAAGATTGAAAAGAAAGTCGCTACGCTGGCCAAACAGATAAACAAAGACTATGGAGAAAGAACTCCTGTTTTTCTGCCGGTCCTGAACGGATCCTTTATGTTTACTTCTGACCTGTTGAAGGACATCAGCGTTCCGTGTCGGGTTTCGTTTGTCAAAATCTCATCCTATGCAGGCACTAATAGTACGGGCCAGCTAAAAACTCTCATTGGTCATGACGAAAGTCTTTTCGGACTTGACATTATTATTATTGAAGATATTGTCGATACCGGATTGACACTCCAGCGAGTCATGGAAGATTTGAAAGGTCGCGGAGCCAAATCAGTGGAAGCTATTGCATTGTTTAGGAAAAAAGAGGCGCGTGAAAAGAATCTTGAGGTGAAATATGTTGGTTTCGAACTCGAACACGAATTTATACTGGGCTACGGTTTGGACTATGACGGCCTGGGCAGAAATAGCCGGGATGTTTATAAACAAGTCTAAATAAATAGGCAGTTGACAAAAAATTGCAATTAACAACAGGTCTGCGTTGCACTTAGAATTTTCTATCCGCTCGAAATAAGTTTCAAGCGCTTTCATTTTGGGAATACGTTGTCAACTGATTCCCCCATTTGGAGCGAGGGGCCTCATGACCTATATTGGCAGTCCTTTATTTTAAAGAACTTCATGCCATGATCAATATCGTCCTCTTTGGTCCACCCGGTGCCGGCAAAGGCACACAAAGCGATAAACTCATTCAGAAATACGGCTTCATTCATATTTCTACCGGTGATCTTTTTCGCTGGCATACCAAGAACGACACCCCATTAGGCAAGCGTGTGAAAGAAATCATGAACAGTGGTGCACTGGTCCCCGATAACATCACTATTGCTATGCTAAAAGAGGAATTGGATAAGAATCCTAACGCAAAGGGATTTTTATTTGACGGATTCCCGCGGACCGTTCCGCAAGCCGAAGCACTTGACCGCTTTATGAAAGAAAACGGGACTGCCATTCATCACGTCGTCGCACTGGATGTTACTGAAGCTGAGGTGAGGGACCGTATCGCAAAAAGAAGAACAACGGAGAATCGTGTTGATGACGAAGAAGAGAAATTAAACAAGCGCATTGCAGAATATTTCGGGAAAACCATTCATGTGCTTCCTTTTTATAACGAACAGAAAAGGCTGAACTCCGTGAATGGCATTGGAGAGATCGACTCAATCTTTAGCAGTATCTGCAAAGTAATCGACGCCTAAATCATTCCGGTTATCTGGAATGTGTAACTTGAATCAGCAATCATGTCCAATCCCAATTTCATTGACTATGTAAAATTCCGTTCCAAATCCGGAAAGGGGGGAGCCGGCTGTTTACATTTTCATCGTGAAAAATTTATAGAAAAAGGCGGGCCCGATGGAGGTGACGGTGGGCACGGCGGACATATAATATTAAGAGGCAGTTCCAACATGTGGACATTGCTTCATTTAAAATTCAGAAAGCACATAAATGCTGAGGACGGTGTTGGAGGTGAGGGTCAGGATCGCACCGGTGCCGATGGCAAAGACGAAATCATTGATGTCCCATTAGGCACTGTCGCACGACGTGCCGAAGACAATGAAATTATTTGCGAGATCAACACAGATGGCGAAGAAGTAATTCTTACTCCCGGAGGTCGTGGTGGAAAAGGTAATGCCTATTTTGCCACGTCCACAAAACAAGCACCACAGTATGCTCAACCTGGCGAACCAGGGAAAGAAGAATGGATCATTCTTGAACTAAAACTCCTTGCAGACGTCGGATTGGTTGGCTTTCCAAATGCAGGCAAATCCACCTTGCTTTCGGTCGTTTCCGCCGCAAAGCCAAAAATTGCTGATTACGCTTTTACAACACTTACTCCTAATCTTGGAGTGGTCTCTTATCGCGATAATCTTTCCTTTGTTATGGCAGACATTCCAGGACTTATTGAAGGAGCATCGGACGGCAAAGGATTAGGAATCCGTTTCTTACGGCACGTTGAGCGCAACTCGCTTTTGCTTTTTTTAGTTGCTGCCGATTCTCCTGATATCAAAAAGGAGTACGATATATTATTAAATGAACTGAAGCAATATAATCCTGAGCTGCTCGACAAGAAGCGATTGCTGGCTATTTCTAAAGCCGACTTGCTGGACGATGAACTGAAAGCTGAGATCAGGAAAGAAATGCCGAAGACTCTTCCATTTACGTTTATCTCGTCTCTTACCAATTTGGGAATCATTGAGTTAAAAGATCTGATCTGGAAAGAGTTGCATTGACAAGTCTTTTTTACCTTTCGTTTTTATGAGTACCATTAAAATTGACGAACTCTCTCCCATTCTCGCGTCCTGGAGGCATGATCTCCATCAATATCCTGAATTTGGTTTCGAAGAAAAAAGAACATCTGCGTTTGTTGCAAATGAGCTTTCCGGATTTGGATTAGAAGTCGCGCAGGGAATAGGAGTAACCGGCGTTATTGGCACATTAAAAAAAGGCACCAGCAAACGGGTTATTGCCTTGCGGGCAGACATCGATGCCTTGCGGATACAAGAGCAAGGTCAACTTGCTCATCGCTCATTAAATAAAGGATTAATGCATGCCTGTGGTCAAGACGGGCATACAAGCATGTTGTTAGGTGCCGCTAAATGGCTGGCTTTAAATGGAAATTTCGATGGTACCATCCGTTTCATCTTTCAACCTGCGGAAGAATGGGGAAAGGGCGCATTGGCAATGTTGAACGATGGTTTGTTAGAGCGTTTTCCATTCGACGAGATTTATGGCATTCACAACTGGCCAGGATTACCAATAGGTCATTTTGCTACAACAACCGGCGCGTTGATGGCAGCAGAGGATAATTTTGAAATAACGCTAAATGGCGTTGGCGGCCATGCTTCGCGACCACATGCTGGAAGAGAAGTTCTGGTTGCAGCAAGTTCATTGGTTCTGGATCTTCAAACAATTGTTTCTCGCAGAGTTAATCCATCAGATACCGCTGTGGTCTCGGCCACCGAGCTTATTACTGATGGTACGCGCAACGCCTTACCCGGCAAAGCAATCATCAAGGGAGACGTGCGAAGCTTCTCGCCGTCCATCAGTCAGATCATCGAAACCGAAATGAGACGAATAACATCAGGAACCGCAATAGCCTACGATTGTGATATCGATGTTGTTTATTCAAGGGAATTCATTCCATTGCTCAATGAAGCGCAGTCAACTGCAACTGCACTATCTGCTGCTGAAAAAGTTTTTGCGAAAGAGGCAATCAATAAAAATTTTGAACGCGTAACGGTTTCGGAGGATTTTGCTCAGTTTCTAAAATTCGTTCCGGGAAATTTCAGCCTCATCGGGAATGGAGAAAAATCATGGTCTCTGCACAATCCGAACTACGATTTTAATGATGAGGCGTTAATTTATGGGACGAAGTATTTTGTGGAGTTGATTCAGACCAGGTTAGCATCAATTCAGTAGCGGATATTTTCATGCGATTCGGCTACCTTAGAAATTAAATCCAGATGATTAAAAATCAACCCTCACTTCTGAAGTTCTGATAGATGGAAACAATTACTCTATTCTCAGGATTAATCTGGGAATTCAAATACAGCCGATAAATAAAATACGGCAGAACTCTCACTGGCAGTTTGTAGGATAGCGTAACCCGCCTTCTCTTCTTACCCAATATTATGACGTCATCAAACTGGGGGACGAAAGCCTCATCCTGATCGTTCATCAAAGAAAAAAACGATGATTTTAGCATCGCATCTCCTGACCGCATGTTTTGAAAAGAAAAGTCAACTCTCAAAATGCTGCTGTCTTTGTACTCTTTCATTTCAAAGTGATGGACAGTAAATTGAATTGAATCTATATTGAACCGCTCGCCGATCTTTTTTCGATATTTAGCGTCGCCAATATCTATCAACTCCTTCTCCGTTTTGGGCCCCTCCGGTGAAATAATGTAACTATCCAACAGGTAATAAATAAAACCCATGAAAAAAACGAGACAGATAAAGGTGATTGCTTTCTTCAAATTCTTCTTTTGAACCTAAAGCTATGACATAAATTCAATTCAACGCCTGTTAATCATTCTTCGAGCCCACCGGTTAACCATTAACTGACAACGGACAACAACTCCCAGCCACTGCCCAAAGGCGTCCAGTACCTGTACGAATTCGCACAAAAAATATGTTTCCTAACCGTCAGTGCTCCTGAAATTCCAAGTATTCGGAACTGGCACGTTTATTAATACTACAAATAGGAATTAATTCCTGACTTGTTTATGAAAAAATACCAACTAGGAGAATTTGAAGAAGTCGTCATGCTTACGGTGGGAATACTGCACCTTGAAGCGTATGGTGTTTCCATCAAAAAAGAAATTGAATCACGCCTCAAGCGTGGGGTAAGCGTAGGAGCTCTCCAAACTGCCCTTAAACGGCTTGAAGACAAAGGTTATCTGAAATCCCACGAAGGTGAAGCCACCGAAGAACGGGCCGGGCGGCCGAAGAAGTACTTTCAGATTACGGCACTGGGTAAGCGCGCGATGGAACACATGAAAAGTACACGGGACGAGCTGTGGAGTGCTATTCCGAAGGTGGCTCTGAATCTGAAGATAGTTGGTAGTTGATAAAAAATAAATGGTGCGAGGCGAACCCCCAAAATATTTTCTTCAGTTTTTCAGATGGTTCTGCCATCCGGATCTTATGCTTTCTATTGAAGGAGATTTGATGGAGTTGTATCGTGAACGGGAACGGAAGTCGGGTAAAACGAAAGCTGACATACAATTTATTTTTGACGTGATGTTGCTTTTTCGTCCGGGTATCATTCGACCAGCAGAAGGACACAGAAACTTAAACTCATATGGTATGTTTAAAAGTTATTTTACAATCGGTTGGAGAAATTTATCAAAGAACAAGGGCCTGTTTGCAATAAATGTGACCGGCTTGGCGATGGGCATCGCGACCTGTCTGATCATTATGCTGTTCGTAGTGGATGAGCTGAGCTTCGATCGCTACAACGCAAAAGCGGATCAGATCGTGCGTGTCACGCTGAAAGGAAAAGTCAATGGGGAAATAATTAAAGAAGCTGTAACCCCTGCCCCAGTTGGTCCTACATTAAAAACTGAATTTCCGGAAGTCGAAACGTTTACCAGGCTCCGTTCGGATCGGGCACCTAAATTAACCGTCAACAACACCACGTACCGAAAAATCAGAGTTGCTTTCGTTGACGCCAATTTTTTTGATGTCTTCACGCTTCAATTCGCGAAAGGCGATCCAGCAACCGCATTAGCCGAACCAAATACTATTGTTATCACAGAAGATCAAGCTGAGAAATTTTTCGGTGGCGATGATCCGATCAACAAGATGATTGATTTTAATAACACGGGCGAGCAATACAGGATCACCGGAATTTTGAAAAATGTTCCTTCCAACTCCCATTTTCATTTCGGGCTTTTTGGTTCGTTGACTGGCATTCCGCATGCGAAAGAAAATAGCTGGCTGGAGTCCAATTACTTCAGTTACCTAGTGCTTTCTGAAGGCACAAATCACCAAAATCTTGAAAGCAAGATGCCAGGTATCATAAAAAAATATATGGGCCCCCAGGTTGCCCAGTTGGGAATGAGCTTTGAAAAGTTTACGCAGAATGGAAATGAAATCGGACTATTCATTCAACCATTAACCGACATTCACCTGCATTCTGACACACAAAATAGTGAACTGGAGCCGGGGGGTGATATAAAGTCGGTGTACATATTCACCGCTGTGGCGTTATTCATGCTGCTGATCGCCTGTATCAATTTTATGAACCTCTCAACAGCAGGGGCCACAAAAAGAAATAAAGAGATCGGCGTTAAAAAAGTATTAGGAACGAATAGAAGTCAACTCGTTCAACAATTTCTGACAGAATCTTTCATCTCTACGGCAGTTGCCATGTTATTGGCTGCAGTACTTGTAGGCATATCATTGCCGCTGTTCAATCAATTGTCTGGCAAGGCGCTTGAGGTAAATTTTCTTTTCAGTCCAAAAGTATTGACAGCCCTCGTCTTACTAATGCTTCTGATCACAATGCTGGCTGGCAGCTATCCGGCCTTTTTCCTTTCTTCGGTTAGACCCATTGCTGCCCTAAAAAATAAAGTTGCCAATGGTGGACAAGGCAAAGGTATCAGAAGTGTACTGGTTGTATTTCAATTTATTATTTCTGCTGGCCTAATCTTTTCAATAATTATTGTCAACCAGCAGATGTCCTACATCCAAAATAAGGAAATAGGATACGACAGGGATCAATTAATCGTGTTAAGGGAGTCTAATCTCTTAGGCAACAATGAGAACGCATTCATGAATCAGATCATGTCGGACCCACGAGTTGAAAGTGTCACGATGTCTGCCTTCATCCCCGCTGGCCCCACAGATCAAAATATGACAGGAGTGTATCGTGGCCAGGAACATGAATCCTTCAGAAGGACCATACTCTATCATGTGGACGATCAGTATATCCCAACCATGGGAATGTCGCTAATAAAGGGGCGAAACTTTTCAAAACTAGCGGGTATTGATTCCTTAAATGTGATCATCAATGAAACGTCGGCAAAGACCTTTGGGCTGGGCGACAATCCTTTGGGTGAGATCTTAACACTGCAGACAGACAACAGTGGCGGAAAAAAAAGTATGACCGTCATTGGCGTGGTGAAAGATTTTCACTTCAGGTCAATGCATGAAACCATCGCCCCATTGGTAATGATCAATCGGCGGTATGGCGGTCTCATTATTCGCACCAAGACAACAGAAATAGCGGAACTATTGACTAACATAGAAGACAAATGGAAAGCCTTTCATGTGGAGGAACCGTTTTCTTACGCTTTGCTGGATGAGCTTTACAATGAAACCTATTTGGCGGAGCAAAAGATGGGCAACATCCTGAAAATTTTTGGTGTGCTTACCATTTTTGTCGCCTGCCTCGGTCTATTTGGTCTCGTAACGTTTACTGCCGAACAGCGCATCAAGGAAATCGGAATACGAAAAGTACTAGGCGCCAACATTTCAGAGATAGTCTCGCTCCTCTCAAGAGATATGATCGTACTGGTAGGCATTTCTTTCCTTGTGGCATTTCCCCTTGCCAACTATTTGATGAATATGTGGCTCCAGGATTTTGCTTATAAAATTGATATCCAATGGTGGGTGTATGCAGTGGCCGGAATAATTACACTAGTGATCGCATTCTTTACCATGAGCTTTAAGACGATAAAATCCGCATTGGCAAATCCGGTTAATTCTTTGCGATCGGAGTGAAGTGAAATCAAAAGAGCCGCTAAAAATATTCTCACAGTAATTAAAATCAATTGAGTGAAAAATGACCCTTATACAAACTATTTCGCATGCAGGGACGCGAGACACTGACCTCTGATTACTCGCTTGTCAGTCAACATGGCACACTTAGCCTTTTGGCAAAATTCTTGTCATTTTGCGGGTTATTGATAAGATAAGAATGGAAAATATTGTAGAGCAGGGACCAGAATTAGAAAAAAAAGAAGATTTAACAGCAGAAACGCCTACTGAGCAGACTCAGGGGCAGGAAAAGCAAGCTCAAACCAATTCCGGGCCTGACCCGCTAAAAAAGGCTCAGGACGAATTGGCAGAAGCCAAGGACAAATACATGCGCCTGTATGCGGAATTTGAAAACCATCGCCGCCGCACCGCGAAAGAAAAACTTGAAATGATTCAGGGTGCTAATGAGCAATTGTTAATAACGCTATTGCCGATTATTGATGACTTTGAGCGTGGAGAAAAGTCGTTCAAAGACAAAAACGATAAAGAAGCTGAAGGTTTTTATCTCATTCATAACAAGTTTAAAAAAACGATCGAACACCATGGAGTGAAAGTAATGGAAGTTGCCAAAGGTTCGGCGTTTAACCCTGACCTTCATGAAGCCATTACGTCTATTCCCTCAGAAGAAAAATTAAAAGGTAAGGTGCTTGATGTTGTTGAAAAGGGATACGTCCTCAATGACAAAGTGATCCGTTTCGCCAAAGTGGTAACGGGAGCCTAACATCGACAACTCAACACATCAACACGCCGCAAATGGCTAAAAGAGACTTCTACGAAATACTTGGTGTCAGCAAATCCGCTACAGCAGAAGAAATCAAAAAAGCATACCGCAAGGTGGCGATTCAATTTCATCCAGATAAGAATCCCGGCAACAAAGAGTCGGAAGAAAAATTCAAGGAGGCTGCTGAAGCCTATGAAATACTTAGCAATCCGGAAAAGAAAGCACAGTATGATCGCTTTGGACATAGCCGTCCAGGCGCGGGGGGACAGGGCGGTAGTATGAACATGGACGATATCTTCAGTCAGTTTGGAGATATTTTCGGCGGTGGTGGCGGCGGAAGTCCGTTCGACAGTTTTTTTGGAGGTGGCGGTGGTCGCGGTGCACAACGGCGTGGATCAAACCTCCGCATCAAGCTCAAGCTTACGCTCGATGAAATTTCGAATGGCGTTGAGAAAAAAATAAAAGTAAATCGCCTCGTACGTGCTGAAGGTGTAACATTTAAGACGTGTACAACCTGCCAGGGCAATGGACAAGTCCGCAAAGTGGTTAATACTATGTTGGGCCAGATGGTCTCCGCTTCAACATGTCCTGCCTGTAATGGGTCAGGTCAGATCATTGACAAACGCCCATCCGGAGTTGACAGCTCAGGTCTCTCATCAAAGGAAGATCTTATTTCAATTAAAATCCCTGCGGGAGTAGCGGATGGCATGCAACTTTCAATGAGTGGTAAGGGAAATGAATCCCCGGGTGGTGGAGCCGCTGGTGATCTTCTTATTCTTATAGAGGAACAAGAAGATAAAGACCTGAAGCGTGATGGCAACAACCTTGTATTTGACCTACATATAAGTTTCGTAGATGCTGCTCTGGGTACGAGTGTTGAGGTTCCTTCTGTGGGCGGGAAAGTCCGGATCAAAATAGACCCAGGCACCCAAAGCGGAAAAATCTTACGATTGCGTGGCAAAGGGTTAAAAGACATCAATGGGTACGGCACTGGTGACCAATTGATCTACGTCAATGTATGGACCCCAAAAAAGCTGTCCACTGATGAAAAGGCTGCATTGGAGCATTTACGTCATTCTCCCAACTTTCAGCCCCATCCTGACAGCTCAGAAAAGGGCTTTTTCGAGCGAATGAAGGAGTATTTCAACCAAGAGTAAAAAATCTTCACCCCTCCTATCGTTTTAGCCAACCTTTCGCAATTGTGTCCGTTTATGACCAATTACGGGTGAACACGTTAACAGTTTGTTAACGTTTTAGCCCGTTTTTAACCTAAGCGACATAAAGAATCGTAACAGAACCATGGTGAAAACCTTAGCGTTGGCATTTGCGGGAGTGATTAGTGTAGGGGTGGTAGCAGGCCAAATGAAAAAGCAGATTGTGGTCGATGACCAGGAAGCCTGTGAAACGATTGACCTTGCACTCAAAGCCAAGACTGGAAATTGTTTTATCAGACCCGGTCAAACATCCGAACTCCTTTCTATTTACAGTAATCAGGATCTTGCCGAGTACTCTCATATCTTCAGCAATGAAGTAAAAGGATCGGTATGTTTCATCCGTCTCTCGCTTGAACAGGAAGGTCAGCGCGGTGTCAGTAAGAAAATTTCATATCAGGTATTCGGTGGTGAGGAACACGCTTCAGATAAATTCTGGAAAGTTTATCTCACCGACACAAAGCCCTATTCCCTTGATCTGGATTATGGTCTGGGAAATGCCAACGTAGATCTCTCTGGTCTAGCTATCAAGAAACTTAAGATAAACACAGGGAGTGCTGATGTTAATGTAGCTTACTCAACAGGCATTGAGAACAAAGTTGAAATGGATACATTCTTGGTGAAAGTAGATCTTGGTTCTCTTACTGTAAAGCAGATCAATCTCTCGCGTTCAAAAGTAGTAATGGCCGAAGTGGGTTTTGGAAATATATTTCTTGACTTTAGTAACACTCCAAACGTAATACCTATGGTCAAGGGAAGTGTTGGTGCAGGTAATATGATCATTCTCCTTCCGGAAGAAACAGTGCCTGTGATGGTGAAGATCAATGAGTCGTGGTTGTGCAGCGTTAATCTCTCAAAAAGCCTCAAGAAAATCAGCGATAACAAGTATGCGAATGCGGCATATGCGAGAAATCCAAAAGATGCACTCACATTCGATCTTGATGTGTCGATGGGGAAAATTATCTTTAAGGAAAAGAAAAACTAAACATATTCTTCACAATAAGGAGAATATAAATACTGCTTTTCTGTAATTATCCTTCTATTTTTACGACTAATCCTCTAAAATCTATTCATCGTGGAAGCACTCGTTGTTCGTGGAGTAACTAAGCAGTATACCAATCACACGGCGCTGGACAAAGTTGATATTACTGTACCTGAGAAATCAATTTTTGGTTTGCTTGGTCCCAATGGCGCCGGTAAGACTACACTCATTCGCATCATTAACCAGATCATCAACGCTGACAGCGGGTCGATTACACTTTTCGGCAAGCCGCTGAATGCAGATCACGTGGGTGTGATTGGCTACCTGCCTGAAGAGAGAGGCCTGTACAAGAAAATGAAAGTCGGCGACCAGTTGATTTATTTTGCTCAGTTGAAGGGCCTGAGTCGAAGCGAAGCAATTGCAAAAATCAAGATTTGGGTAGAAAAATTTGAGATTAAGGACTGGCTGAATAAGAA
Organism: Cytophagales bacterium; assembly: GCA_038229375.1. Classification (GTDB taxonomy): domain Bacteria; phylum Bacteroidota; class Bacteroidia; order Cytophagales; family Cyclobacteriaceae; genus ELB16-189. Next base: position 184,107 of record JBBRON010000003.1, read on the forward strand.
GGTGGAAGATCTGTCGAAGGGAATGGCGCAGAAAGTCCAGTTCATCAGTACGGTAATGCATGAACCCCGCCTTATCATATTGGATGAGCCGTTCTCTGGATTTGACCCTGTCAACGCTCAGCTTATTACACAAGAAATTCTCGATCTGAAGAAAAAGGGTTGTACTATTATTTTCTCTACGCACCGAATGGAAACCGTGGAGGATCTTTGCGATGACATTGCCCTGATCAATAAATCTCAGAAAATTCTGGAAGGCACTAAAAAGCAGGTTAAGGATCAGTACAAGACCAATACTTTTCTGGTAGAGCATCGGGGCCCATTTTCACTGGATGGTAGCTCGTACGAATTGGTGAGTCAGCATGATTTAGAAGAAGGCTTACTTAAGTCAACGATTAAAATGAATGGCACCGCGAAGCCCAATGACCTCATTGGTGAACTCATTCGCCGCACGGAGGTGAGCAGCTTCCAGGAGAAAATACCGAGTATGAGTGAAATATTTATAAGCCTAGTGAAAGGAGAATCCCATGAATAAGATCTGGTTAGTCATTCAGCGCGAGTTCCTGAGTCGCGTTCAGAAAAAATCATTCCTGATCGCTACCATTGTTATCCCGCTTATTTTCCCGGCGATTATCGGTATCCTCGTTTATGTTTCAAAGCAATCAGAAAAGGGTGCAAGCAAGAAGGTCATTCATTATGTGGATGAGAGCAAAATTTTCACTCCAGATACCGCCAAGTATTCTTTTAAAGAGTTTCACGGGTCCCTGAGTGACGCAAAAACTGCGTTTGATAATTCAAAAGATTTTGGTCTCCTGTACATTCCGGCTATTGAACTATCCAAACCAAAAGGCATTACACTTTATACAGAGTCAAGCCCTGGCTTTGACGACCTTGGAAATATCGAACAGCTGCTGGCAAATCAGATCAAGGATTTGAAAATGCGAAAACTCAATATCGATCAAAAAATGTTGGATAGTCTGAAGACGAGTGTGACAATTGAGACAATCACTGGTAAAGGCGCTGAGCAAAAAGCAAGTAATACCGGACTATTGGCGGGCTTGGGCATGACGTGCGGAATTTTAATGTACATGTTCATTTTTATCTACGGCGCACAAATCATGCAAGGTGTAATTGAGGAAAAATCGAGCAAAGTAATTGAAGTAATCGTTTCATCCGTTAAGCCTTTTCAACTTATGATGGGCAAAGTCCTCGGCCTCGCATCGGTTGGCATCCTGCAATTTTCAATTTGGATGATCCTTATGTTTACACTCACCGTAGTGGTTTTAGGATCCTTAGGAATAGATCCTCCACAGCAACAAGTTATTCAACAAATGGGCGGAGAAGCCGCCATTCAGCAAGCTGCTAGTAATTCAGATTTTATAAATGGCCTCAACGAGGCAAGAGACCTCCCATGGTTTTACATTATATCAATTTTTTTATTCTATTTCCTTGGTGGCTATTTGATTTATGGTGCATTGTTTGCTGCAGTTGGTTCTGCCGTGGATAGTCCGGCGGAAGCACAGCAATTTATGTTTCCGATCACAATACCTTTGCTTATCTCATACATGAGTCTGTTTTTGTTTGTACTGAAAGATCATGACAGCGCCGTCAGCGTATGGCTTTCCATTATACCCTTTACTTCGCCAATTGCAATGATGGGCCGTATAGGATTTGGTGTTCCACTCTGGCAGTTGGCACTTTCAATGATTTTGCTCATCGGCGGCTTCATCTTTACGATTTGGGTTGCCGGAAGAGTTTACCGGGTTGGTATCCTTATGCATGGATCAAAGGTCAACTATAAGGTCTTAGCCAAATGGTTTATGCAGAGGGGGTGATGTCCTCGGTAGGTACGGTGTACATTATGGGGAAACAATAGCAGCTTTTTAGTCAAGTCGCCGTTGGCCATTAGCTGTTGACCAGAACACGGTTTATTGTTACGAAACTTAATAACTTCTCGTAAAAACCAATCCCAAATAAACCACGATCAGCCAAAGGTCAACCATCCCGCATCAATTTATCTTTTCCCTATCTTTCCGCTATGGCTAAAGCACCGCGGATCGCCTCAATGGATTTCTATCAGGACAATACCAACCTGAAATGGATTATTCTGGCCGTTTCCGTAGTGATCAGTGTTGGAACTATTTACTATACCAACGTGCTCGTTGAGCAATTAAAGGAACGGGAAAAAAATCAGGTGCGGCTTTTCGCGAAAGCGCTGGAGTATACTTCCAACGATACTGACAATAACATACTTTTTATCACAGAAGAAATTATTTACAAGAATAATTCTATCCCTACCATGCTTGTAGATGGAAAAGACAACATCGTCAACTTCAATAACGTAGACATTGATTCGTCCTGGACTAAAGGCCGCCAAGAAAAAGAACTTCAACGGCAACTTAAAGAAATGAAGAGGACCTATCCGCCTATTGAGATTCTTCTGAAAGACCCCAATACTGACGAAGTCTTTGGAAAGCAATATGTGTATTACAAGAATTCATTCCTGTTAACGCAACTAATTGCCTATCCCTACATTCAGCTTTCCGTGATCGCAATCTTTGGTTTCATTTCCTACCTGGCATTCAATTATTCCAAAACATCGGAACAAAACCGCGTATGGGTTGGCCTCGCAAAAGAAACGGCGCACCAGCTGGGCACCCCACTCTCATCGCTGATGGCCTGGATTGAAGTACTTCGCGACGACCCTCAGTTTCAGGGAAAAGGTATTGTTGAAGAGCTTGATAAAGACATACGCAAGCTCCGGGTAGTAACAGAACGATTTTCAAGCATTGGCTCTACTCCCACATTGAAAGATGAAAATGTCTACCAACTGATCAATAACGTTGTAAGCTATTTGCAGCCACGCGTTTCTTCAAAGATCAATATTGAGGTCTATACGCTTTCCGAGACCATCCGGGCAATGGTTCACGCACCGCTGTTTGAATGGGTCATTGAGAACCTCTGTAAAAATGCAGTGGACGCAATGGGAAGTACAGGCACTATTGCCATCAAGATCTTGCGAGGAAATGAAGGTAAAGTCTTCATTGACATATCCGATACCGGCAAGGGAATGAACAAGGCAGCAATTTCAAGCGCTTTTAAGCCCGGTTTTACAACAAAAAAAAGAGGATGGGGACTGGGCCTTACCCTCGCAAAGCGGATTATTGAGCTCTATCATGAGGGCAAAATTTTTGTAAAGTCCTCCGAAGAAAATCAGGGCACGACGTTCCGGATTGAATTGCGAAGCGCCTGATCGTTAAGGTTGATTTTCAGACACTTAGACAAGCAAAATTTTCCCTTATTTTTAAGTTCGCCTCTTGGCGGTACCCTATGCAAAAGCTACTTTTGTGGCCGGATTTTAAGACCACCTTAACTATAACACACCTCAATGGCAAACTTTGGAAGAATTACTCAGGTTATCGGTCCCGTAGTAGACGTAGCATTCGATGAGCCCGGTACCAAACTCCCTAATATCCTTGATTCCTTATCCGTAACGAAAGACGACGGCACTGTAGTGGTGCTGGAGTGCCAGCAGCACCTTGGCGAAGACCGCGTTCGCACGGTCGCTATGGACGGAACGGAAGGACTTGTACGCGGCATGAAAGTGACTGATTCCGGTTCGCCCATTCAAATGCCTATCGGAGATGATATTAAAGGCCGTCTATTTAATGTGGTCGGTCAGGCGATTGATGGTATCCCTCAGCCAAAGGGCACAAAAGGACTTCCAATTCACCGTGCTGCCCCTTTATATGAAGACTTAACAACTTCTACTGAAGTGCTTTTTACCGGAATTAAAGTAATTGACCTTATCGAACCATATGCAAAGGGGGGTAAGATCGGATTGTTCGGTGGCGCTGGTGTTGGTAAAACTGTATTGATCCAGGAGTTGATCAACAATATTGCGAAAGCCTATTCAGGGCTGTCCGTATTTGCAGGAGTAGGTGAGCGCACCCGTGAAGGGAATGACCTTCTCCGCGAAATGATTGAAGCAGGTATCGTTGACTATGGTGATGAGTTTAGAAAATCTATCCACGAAGGCGGATGGGATCTTTCGAAAGTTGACATGGAGAAACTGAAAGACTCCAAAGCAACATTCGTGTTTGGTCAGATGAACGAGCCTCCTGGTGCACGTGCACGTGTGGCGTTATCTGGTCTGACCCTTGCGGAATATTACCGCGACGGAGATGGCACAGGTAAGGGCCGCGACATTCTTTTCTTTATTGACAATATCTTCCGTTTTACACAGGCAGGATCTGAAGTATCCGCTCTTCTGGGACGTATGCCGTCAGCCGTTGGTTACCAGCCAACACTGGCTTCTGAAATGGGTTCCATGCAGGAACGCATTACCTCGACAAAAAATGGCTCAATCACTTCTGTTCAGGCAGTATATGTACCTGCCGATGACTTGACTGACCCTGCGCCTGCTACTACCTTCTCTCACCTTGATGCTACTACCGTATTAAGTCGAAAGATTTCCGAGTTGGGTATTTACCCGGCGGTGGATCCACTCGACTCTACATCACGTATACTTCGTGCTGATATCGTGGGCGAAGAGCATTACAATTGTGCACAGCGCGTGAAGCTAATTCTTCAGCGCTATAAGGAATTACAAGATATCATTGCAATCCTTGGTATGGATGAGCTCGGTGACGAAGACAAACAAGTTGTGCACCGGGCACGTCGTGTTCAGCGCTTCCTATCACAACCTTTCCACGTGGCAGAAGCTTTCACAGGCTTGAAAGGTGTGTTGGTTGATATCAAGGACACCATCAAAGGCTTCAACATGATCATGGATGGTGAGCTTGATCACCTCCCTGAATCAGCGTTCAACCTTGTTGGTAACATCGATGCGGCCATTGCGAAGGGCGAGAAATTAATGGCAGAAGCAAAAGCTTAAGGAAATGCACTTAGAAATTATTACACCAGACAAAAGAGTATTTGAAGGCGAAGTGTCTATCGCCACATTTCCTGGGTCGGACGGCTCTTTTCAGGTATTGAATAACCATGCACCGCTGATCAGTTTACTGTCGGGCGGCGTGGTTGAATATAAGACAAAGGATCAGCGTCAGCAGGTAAAAATTACCGGAGGAGTCGTGGAGGTTTTAAAGAATAAAGTGATTGTATTGGCAGACGGCGTTACAGAATAGATCTATTCAAATTTTGATAAAAAGCCCTGATTTATCGGGGCTTTTTATTTTGTCCACCCTGGATCACCAGCTCTTTCTCCTGGGTTTAAAAATGATGCGTTCCGTTAGCCCGTTCATAACAACTATACAAGAGTGTTCGCTGTCACTGCCCCCTGGAATATTTTCTACTGTAGTAGCGTTTGCTGGAAACAGACAAACATCCATACCCGACTGCTCTGCAAAGCGAAGCATTATCTCGACAAGCAACTGGCTTCTCTCCTCTTTCGACATCCATAGACTATCGTCTTTTGGAATAATAACGTAATAGTGACTAAATTTTTCTAATACCGAAAATTGACTTCTGAAAGATTCAAAATAAAATTCAGGTCCAATTTTTCTAAATCCGCTGATACTTAAAAACTCAGACCACCGAATTTGTAACTCATTGAGGTCAGTCTCACGAAGGGATTGCGCCGTAGCAAAGGACCCAGGAGAATTGGGATAAAATGCCTCAATAGTCAGCTCGTCCCTTTCATTATAGTCATCAGCAATCACTCCGACTGCAAAAGCGTTTCCATCACCGGTTATATGAATAAACGTATAAGGATTGATACCTTCATCGTCTGTGAGGAGATCAATCGCACTTCTCTTTGCCAGATCTATTAAAAGATTAACCTTCTCCCGCAAAAACGGGATCAGATGAGCTGGCAAAAAAATACGATAATGATATTTGAACTGACCACCCGTTTCAGTCAGTTCAACATAAAGAAAGTTGTCCGGATTAAACTCCTCACCCTCGAGTGCATAAAAGTCGGCCGTTTCGTTGACCTTTTTCACTGGTTCCATCGGACAGAAGACCGCGATCAGGTCAGCATCCTTGATCTTGCTAATTGAGTAGAAATAAATTGAATTCATTTCACAGCTGTTACCTTTTCATAACAAAAGTAGTGCAAAAAAAAGCCCCCTGAATTTCAGGAGGCCTTAATGTCTAATGTCGTTGTTCTTATTGCCGAACCAGCCATTTCACAAAGAATACCAAACCTATCAAAAGTGCGATAGCGCCAATAATATAAAATACATCTCCGCCAATGATAAGCCCAACAACGCCGACGGCCCCAAAAATCGCAGCCAGTTTAAGATCATTATCAATAGCATTTCCTGCATGAGCAGATGATATCGAATTCTTTTTTTCTGCGATGTATGATTTAACTTCTTTCTTTAGGTGATGACGAAGTTCTCTGCGCTCCGATCTGTTCATTTGCGTGTAAGTTTTTCTCACCTCCGTTCCTTTCTCCGCAGAAAGGACAGGAAGTACTGCCGGTCCATTGGAAATACTTGCTTCAAGTGATGCCGCATCCATCATCAGGGGAGAAGTTTCCGGTATAGTCTCCCTTTGCGAAGACGATTGCTTTTTACCAGCGTAATAATCTTTATGGTCAAAATAGTATGAGTACTTAGGCGCCGAGCATGATGCCAGAATAACTATTGCGAGTAGGACTGTAATCTTAGTTTTCATATTTAGTAGCTTTCTTTGAACCAAAAATACGGTTGAAGAATCGTTTCTCAAAGTCCCAGAAGAACCGGAACTGCCCAAAGACAAAACCATATACTAGTAAGAAAACGTTGTAGATCGGTAAAATCAAAATATAGTACAGTATACTGGCCCAAATTGGTATGGGACCATAATCGAATAAATAAGAAAAAATCGGTCGCTTTATAAGTAAAACCGTAGATCCTGTGCAGGCAAAAACGACAAGTATAAGGATAACCTGCAATGCTCCTTTTACTTTCCATCGCACCTGAAGCTTGTCAATCCAATTCACAGTGATTATTAAAGGCCTTAAAATAATAATTATTTGTTATCAAAATCATTCCACCACTTCTTGTCAGGGGTAGGTGCCTCAATTCTGATAACTTCTTTTTTCACGGGATGAATGAAGCTAAGGCTGCGGGCATGAAGTCCAATGCTTCCATCCCCAGTGGCTTGATCAGATCCGTACTTCAGATCGCCAATGATCGAACATCCAATGCTTGCCAGTTGTACCCTGATCTGATGAGGCCTGCCTGTAACCGGGCGCACTTCAAGCAAATAGAGTTCATTTCGTTTTGAAATCATTTTGTAACTTAGTTCTGAGTGCTGAGCATCGGCCGTCTCCTTTCGAAAAGCCGTCGTCTTATTCTTTTTTTCATCCTTTCTTAACCAGTGGACAAGGGTTGCCTCCAATTGGGACGGTTTTTGAGCCGTGATAGCCCAATACACTTTTTGTGTTTCCCGTGACCGAAAAAGCTCATTCATCCTTGCCAATGCTTTGGAGGTTCGCGCAAAAACGACAACACCACTGACCGGACGATCAAGGCGATGAACAACTCCTAAGAATACTTCGCCTGGCTTGTTGTACTTCTCCTTTATATAATCCTTGCAAACTTCCACCAGGGGTTTATCACCCGTTTCGTCACCCTGCACGAGCATACCTGACGTCTTATTAATGACGATGAGATGGTTGTCTTCGTAGAGGACGTCTAGCGGGGTGGCCATTTATAAGTATTAACAACCTATTCCTTAAATTCCGAAGTAAAGTGAAATCTAATTTCCGGAAAATTATCCTGCACCATTTGAAGCCAGGCTTTTGACTCCGCCATGAATACAAGCTTATCATCTTTATCACGCGCGATATGACGAAGTTTTGAATTGATAAACTCTTGAAGTTTAGCCTCATTGTCGCTGCTGATCCAGCACGCCTTGTACATGTTCTGAGGTACAAATTCAACAGTAGCGCTATATTCATGCTTAAGCCGGAATTGAATCACCTCAAACTGGAGAGCTCCTACTGTCCCGATCACCTTTCTTTTTCCTACATCGAACGTAAATAGCTGGGCCACTCCTTCCTCCATCAATTGAAGCAATCCTTTTTCCAGCTGCTTGCTTTTCATTGCATCCTTATTTACAACTTCCTTGAAGATTTCTGGAGAGAAGCTGGGTATGCCCGTGTATTGATATTTCTCTCCCTCAGTTAGCGTATCGCCAATCTTTAAATTACCGGTGTCATAAATACCAACGATGTCTCCTGGCCAGGCCTCATCAATGGTCTCCCGGTCTTGTGCCAGGAAAGCCGTCGCATTTGAAAAGCGGTAACTTTTTTCCTGCCGTACATGGAAGTAATTATTTCCCCGTTCGAATGTTCCGGCACAAACGCGCACAAAAGCAATGCGATTTCTGTGCTTTGGATCCATGTTTGCGTGGATCTTGAAAACAAACCCGGAAAACTTCGCCTCTTCCGGTGCAATAACTCTCAATGTAGTTTCTCTAGGTCGTGGCGTTGGCGCAATGCGGATGAATGTGTCCAGTAATTCTTTCACGCCAAAATTATTTACAGCACTTCCAAAAAATACAGGTGCGACTTTCCCTTCCTGATATTGAGATATGTCAAAATCAGGATACACACCCTCTATCAACTCAACATCGGCGCGCAGTTGCTTTGCATTGTTCTCTCCAACGAGTTCGTCGATACGTGGGCTGTTAATGTCATCTATCTGCAGTCCTTCCTGTACAACCGTTTTACTTCCTGTGAATAAATGAAGTGTCTTATCATAAAGATTGTAGACCCCTTTGAAAGTTTTGCCCATACTGATGGGCCAGCTTAAGGGTCGTACTTTTATATTCAGCTTCTCTTCAATCTCGTCGAGCAGATCAAACACGTCACGTCCTTCACGGTCAAGCTTATTAATAAAGCATATAACCGGAGTACTGCGCATGCGGCAAACCTCCATCAATTTTTCGGTCTGAGTCTCTACCCCTTTCACGCAATCGATGACCATAATTACACTGTCAACTGCTGTAAGAGTTCGATAGGTATCCTCAGCAAAATCCTGGTGACCCGGTGTGTCGAGCAGATTTATCTTGATGTCGTGATAATTGAATCCCATTACGGATGTTGCCACAGAGATACCCCGTTGTTTTTCTATTTCCATCCAGTCGCTGCGGGCGTGGTCTTTAATCTTTGAAGACTTCACCGCTCCGGCCTTTTGTATGGCACCCCCAAACAGGAGTAGTTTTTCGGTAAGGGTCGTTTTTCCCGCATCCGGGTGACTAATGATGCCAAAAGTTCTCCTTTTGGCGATTTCTTGCGTGATACTCATATATAAAGTGCCGCAAATGTATCAGTCTGGGGCGGAAAAAGCGCATTTCGATTATCGTTATCCGGTAATAGTTAACCGTTACGTTCTGTTAGTTAATGGCGACCCACAATAGGATTAGGCGACCATTGTCTGTTTTCTGATTAACGGCTATCTGTTTAAGCATTTCAGGGATTGAACTTAAACTCCGCCAACCGAATATCATCCAATCCTTTCTGATCGAACGGGTTCTCCATCTGATCCTGAACATTGAAAAGCGAGATCAGGATGAAGCCAGTGATCATGCTGAGTGCATATACTCCCCAGCTTGCCTCGCCGGCCAGACGATGATGTAGTGATGGAGAATAAATAATCGGGAAAAAATAAATGAAAACAAGACAATAAGCCCTAAGGCTGATGGGTGTGCGGTGGGTATCGATTGCGATGGTGTTCTCAACGGCGGTTTGAACATCCTTCATAAACCGCATGATCTTCAGCGCGTCCGAGGTGGATATTTCTTCCTTGCGGTCATGAATGAACTGAAAAACACTATTTAATTCAATTCGTAAATCTTTCTGGTTATCATCATGTCTACCAAGTTGAACCATCAGTGAATCAGAAATCCGCACTAGAGTAGCCTTTATCTGTGCTCTTTGCTCGTCGGTAAGTTTTTTACATCGCTGAAAACTGTGGTGTACTATCAGCATGCTGGCTCTGAACCGACTTAGGTGCTCAAGTGCTTTTTCCCGTCTGCGGAAGGCCGCCCGTATGGTAAAAACCAGGGGAAAAATAATGGCGATGCTTATAATGGTCAGGTCGAAATTATACTTGATATTGAAATGAATGACTAAAAAAGAAGTGCCGGCGCTAATCAATAAAACCAGTAAAGTTCTGATATTTATGATGTGTAGGTAATTCCTCAGTTGAATCGGATTCATTGTTTCAATTAAATTGCACTATGAAAAAATTAACCATCCTGCTTGGATTGCTAACCATTGCACTCCACTTGAACGCCCAAAAATCCGATAACATCACAGCACTGTTCAGGGAGGAAAAACCTTTGGATGCCAAGCTAAAGGTTTCAATCAAAGATATTAAAAAGAAAACCAACGATTCAACTTATCTGCCGGCAGTTTTTTATACGAAAAATGAAACCGGCGCATGGGATTCCATTAAAATTGAGATCCGGTCACGTGGCATGTTCCGGTTAAAGAGCTGCTATTTCCCGCCTCTCAGGATAAAGTCAGATAAAAAGGATTCCAAAGGAACAGTTCTTGAGGGGAACAAGAGTTTGAAACTGGTGATGCCGTGCATGAATAATGACGACAAGAACGCCTTTGTTTTGAAAGAATATATCTGCTATAAGATGGGGGAAGAAGTGATGCAATATTATTTCAACACGCGATTGGTCAATCTGGAATTCACTGAAATCGACGGGAAGAAAACAAAAACCTCCCAACTTGTTGGGTTCCTTATCGAAGATGATGATCTCGTTGCCAAACGGCATCATGCCAAGGTTGTAGAAAATCTGAAACTACATCCAAAAGCACTGAACGACACCGCGGCCCTCCGGCATGATTTCTTTCAATTGATGGTAGCCAATACGGATTGGTCAACAACATTCTATCATAACGCCAAGGTAATTTATCAGGCGCCGGCCAAATACATTCCTCTGGCTTATGATTTTGATATTTCGGGCTTTGTCAACCCACCTTACGCCATCGTCAATGAAGATCTGGGGATAGCAAGTGTTCGCGAGAGACTCTATCGCGGGTTCTGCAGGAAAGAACCAACTGTTCAGTTTGTTCGGCAAGAATTTTTGACTGCAGAGCCTAAGATCTTTGCAACTGTAGCCCGGTATGAAAAAGATTTCACGCCTAAAGAATATAATAATATGAAATCCTTTGTCGAAGATTTTTTCGCAATGCTAAAAAATGACTCTAAATTCAAAAAAATGATAGTGGAGGGATGCAGAGTGAAATGATCTGAACAAACTCAGAGAGGTACATTAAGCGACCTCAAATGAGTATTAAGACAAATATTTAACACCGTAATTTTAATTGATAAGGAAAACCATATGCAGCATAGAAAATTTGGAAGAACCAACTGGCAGGTAAGTGAAATTGGCTATGGCATGTGGGGACTTGCCGGGTGGACGGGATCGGAAGAAGGTGAGATTAACATGGCCCTCGATAGATCTGTTGAGCTCAATTGTAATTTCTTTGACACCGCCTGGGGATATGGCGCTGGCAAAAGTGAGCAGATACTTGGAACGCTGATCAAACGGCATCCTGGCAACAAGCTTTACGTTGCCACTAAAATTCCACCCAAGAATTTCAAATGGCCATCCAAGCCAACTTACAAGTTAGAAGAATGCTTTCCTGCAGCTCACATTATTGAATACACCGAGAAAAGTCTCAGGAATCTTGATGTTGAATGTATTGACTTACAACAATTCCATGTATGGGAAGATGGCTGGTCAAATTCCGACGACTGGAAAAACGCCATCGCCAAGCTTAAGAAAGAAGGAAAGATAAAAAATATAGGCATCAGCGTGAACCGCTGGGAACCAGACAACGTCCTGGCAACGTTGAAGACTGGACTGATTGATTCCGTCCAGGTGATCTATAATATTTTTGATCAGGCACCAGAAGACAATCTCTTCCCGTTGTGCCGGAAACTTGACATCGGAGTTATCGCAAGAGTTCCGTTTGATGAGGGTACACTCACAGGAACCCTTACAAAAGAAACTGTTTTCCCAAAAGATGATTGGCGTTCAACATATTTTGTTCATGATAACCTCACCACCAGCGTTGAGCATGCTGATGCATTAAGACCCTTGATTCCTGCAGGAATGTCAATGGCAGAACTTGCTTTGAAATTTATTCTGTGCAATGATGATGTTCACACAATCATTCCGGGGATGCGAAAAGTGAGAAATGTGGAGGCCAACATGGCTACCAGCACGGAGGAAAGATTGGAAAAATCACTCCAATTAAAACTGAAGAACCGTCGTTGGGACAGGACACCAACCGAGTGGTCACAATAGGATTGTCATGGGGCTACTCAAAAAAGAATTAACCGGAATTTATGGGATCATCTAGTTTTCTTTGAAATTCCATTTGAACCCAACAGCAATGGTTGCGGATCAATTCTCATCAGGCATTTCTCTAAAAAGTCACGATTTGCCCAGAATCAACTCATTTTTTCTGCCATTGTGTCACTTTTGGAGCTCAAAAACCTCTTGGCATAACCATTGAGCAAGGGGTGAGACAGACTCAGAAAAATAAAAGATATCATGGGAAAAATAATTGGAATAGACTTAGGAACGACCAACTCGTGCGTTGCCGTAATGGAAGGCAGCGAACCAGTGGTTATAGCCAATAGCGAAGGCCGGAGGACAACACCCTCTATTGTAGCCTTTTTGGACAATGGAAAAGGCGAACGCAAGGTTGGTGACCCCGCCAAGCGTCAGGCCATTACAAACCCAAAAAATACTGTATCGTCTATCAAGCGCTTCATGGGAAAGAAATACTCAGAAGTTAGCGGCGAGATGAAAATGGTGAGCTATACTGTTGAAGGCGGTAGCAATGAGACCGTGCGCGTGCGTATCGGCGATCGTTTGTATACTCCTCAAGAACTTTCTGCAATGGTCCTTCAGAAAATGAAGAGCACCGCGGAAGATTATCTCGGCACTTCTGTAACAGAAGCTGTCATTACGGTACCTGCCTATTTTAACGACGCAGAACGCCAGGCTACGAAAGAAGCCGGTCAGATAGCAGGTCTTGATGTAAAACGTATTATCAACGAGCCAACAGCAGCAGCTCTTGCCTATGGGCTTGATAAGAAAAGCAAAGACATGAAGATCGCGGTGTATGACCTTGGTGGTGGTACATTCGATATCTCGATACTTGAATTGGGTGACGGCGTATTTGAAGTAAAATCTACCAATGGAGATGTTCATCTCGGCGGTGATGACTTTGATATGCGTATTATGAACTGGCTTGCAGATGAATTCAAGTCAGAAAAGAGCATTGACTTAAGAAAAGATCCTATGGCTCTTCAACGCCTTAAGGAAGCCTCTGAAAAAGCCAAGATTGAACTGTCGAGCTCCCAAGAGACTGAAATCAATTTGCCTTATATCACATCTGTTGATGGGGTACCCGAGCACTTGGTAAGAAAACTCAGCCGTGCAAAGTTTGAACAATTATGTGACGACCTGATCAAAAGGACATTGGAACCTTGCCGGAAAGCTGTAAAAGATTCTGGTGTTTCAGTTGGACAAATTGATGAAGTAATCTTAGTAGGAGGTTCTACCCGTATTCCAAGAATTCAGGAAGAAGTAGAAAAATTCTTTGGCAAAAAGCCATCAAAGGGAGTAAATCCTGATGAGGTGGTGGCAGTAGGTGCAGCGATCCAGGGCGGTGTCTTGACAGGAGAAGTTAAAGATGTCTTGTTATTGGACGTTACTCCGCTTTCACTTGGTATCGAAACCATGGGTGGTGTATTCACCAAGCTGATTGAATCAAATACTACAATCCCCTCAAAGAAATCGGAAATATTCTCAACGGCATCGGATAACCAGCCTTCGGTAGAGATTCACGTGCTACAGGGCGAGCGCGATATGGCACAGTACAACCGCACGATTGGACGTTTCCATCTCGATGGAATTCCACCGGCACCGCGCAGTGTGCCCAAGATCGAAGTAACATTCGACATGGATGCCAACGGTATTCTTCATGTTTCTGCAAAAGATCAAGGAACTGGCAAGGAGCAAAAGATCCGTATCGAAGCCTCCAGTGGTTTGACTGATGCTGAGATTCAAAAGATGAAACAGGAGGCGCAAGCCAATGCCGAATCAGATAAAAAAGAGAAAGAAAAGATCGAAAAGATTAACCAGGCAGACTCACTTATCTTCCAAACTGAAAAGCAGTTAAAGGAATTTGGTGAGAAACTTTCCGAAGGAAACAAGACTGCGATAAGTGGTGCACTTGAAAAACTGAAAGAAGCTCATAAGAGTCAGGATGGAGCAGCAATCGATGGTGCTATGACTGCCCTGAATGCGGCGTGGCAGGCGGCATCTCAAGAAATCTATTCCACTCAGGGAGGAGCTGCAGGTGCAGGCACTCAAAACGGAGCCAATCCTGAATCAGGCAATGCTGCCGGCGGCGCTACCTCGGGAAGCGGCGATGCAACCGATGTAGAGTTTGAAGAAGTGAAAAAGTAATAGGCACATCTTACATAGAAGAGCGCTCTGAGTAATCGGGGCGCTCTTTTTTTATCCGCATGACGCCTCAAGGTATCATACGGATGTTATCTTTGTGGCCCTCTTAAAAGGGCAGATATGTTGATAATGAAATTTGGGGGTACGTCTGTTGGCAAACCCGAACGACTTAAGAAAATCGCAGAACTTGTATTACGAGTACCTGGAAAAAAGATCGTAGTGCTTTCGGCACTAAGCGGCACAACTAATACGCTCGTAAAAATCGGCGAACTTCTGTTGGCTGGAAAGAAGGGCGATGTTGAAGCTGAAATCAGTCAACTGGAAAAACACTACATCCAATATGCCAGCGACCTGTTTTCTTCCCCTGAATACAATGCCATTGGTCAGGATATTGTAAGTCGTTATTTCAGTCTGATACGATTGCTGGCGGCGGGGACATTTGATGATCGCGGTTACAGGGAACTATTGGCTCAAGGCGAGCTTTCTTCCACCGAATTCTTCTATTATCACTTACGCGAAAGGAAAATTGATTCACGCCTGCTCCCCGCTCTCCATTTTATGTCGATTGATGAAAACCAGGAGCCGGAATTGGAGAAAATCAGTGAACGACTGAAGGCTCTTTTGCCCTCCATGAGTCATCTGGATATATTAGTTACGCAGGGATATATCTGTCGGAATCATAAAAACGAGATCGACAACCTTAAAAGAGGAGGAAGCGATTATACCGCATCATTGATTGGTGCTGCCATCCGGGCTGAGGAGATTCAGATCTGGACCGACATCGACGGAATGCACAATAATGATCCTCGTGTAGTAAAGAAGACCTTACCAATTGCCGAGCTAACGTTTGACGAGGCTTCGGAACTAGCCTATTTCGGGGCAAAAATACTGCATCCATCAACGATCGTTCCGGCGCAGAAATATGGCGTTCCAGTGCGTCTTAAGAACACAATGGACGAGACTGCGTTCGGCACATTAATCAGCGACAAAGGAACCAGTGGCCAGTTCAAGGCCATTGCTGCAAAAGACGGCATCATTGCGATAAATATTAAGTCCTCGAGGATGCTTCTGGCTTTCGGATTTCTCAGAAGAGTCTTTGAAATCTTTGAAAAGTACAAAACGCCAATAGATATGATTTCCACATCGGAAGTAGCAGTGTCTGTTACGATAGATGATGCCAGCCACTTATCAGAAATTATAGGGGAACTTGAAAATTTTGGAATCATCGAAGTGGATAAAAATCAATCTATCATCTGTGTTGTTGGAAACAAACTTGCTGAAAAGAAGGGCGTATTAAATGATGTTTTTCAATCGCTAGCTTCTGTGCCGGTCCGGATGGTCTCATACGGTGGCAGCCATAATAACATATCCATCTTGGTAGACACAGCCCAAAAAGAAAAGTCACTTAAGCTATTAAATCAAGGGCTTTTTAATCTCGGAGAGTAATAAAATCGGCTTGCTTTTGCATGCCATTGCCGTTCATAAGATTTATTTTTAGGGGCCTCCCAAAAATGGTTTTTTCGTATATCTTTACTTACGACCTAAAACCTTTCCTTATGGAAGTCATTGTAGTACTCGTTTTCGTGCTGGGCTATCTTGCGATCGCCCTTGAGCACCCGATAAAAATCAACAAAACAGCAAGTGCGTTACTTACCGGAGTACTTTGCTGGACTTTATACGCAATTTCATCACCAATGGACAGCGTAATTGAATCAAGGAGTTTTATTGACTTCTTATCAACCTTAAAAATCGAAATTGGTGCCGAAAAATTTGCGTCCTTATCAGTTTCCGATCAATATCACGAGTTTATTGGTAGTTCCCTTGGTCACCATCTTTCTTCAATATCTCAAATTCTGTTTTTTCTTTTAGGCGCGATGACAATCGTTGAACTGATTGATGCGTACCAGGGATTCAGGCTTATTACAGATCGCATTCAAACCAAAGATGCGGTGAAACTTCTCTGGCTGGTATGTATTGTAACGTTCTTTTTATCAGCGATCCTTGACAACCTAACTACGTCCATCGTAATGATATCGCTGATACGCAAACTTATTCCTGCCAAAGACATGAGAATGTTCTTTGCTGGTATGATTGTAATCGCTGCGAACGCTGGCGGGGCCTGGACTCCTATTGGCGATGTGACTACGACCATGCTTTGGATTGGTGGTCAGATATCTACGGCAAATATTATTACGATGCTTTTTGTGCCGAGCGTGGTATGCATGCTGGTCCCCTTGATCTATTTGACCTTTACGTTGAAGGGCTCACTGGGTGAATTCCCGAATCCTTCTCACGACAATATCGGTTACGGACATGAGAGTATAAAAGGAAGTAACATAATGCTTTTTTTAGGCGTTGGAGCACTCGTATTTGTTCCTGTTTTCAAAACGGTCACCCACTTGCCCCCTTACATTGGCATTCTGTTAGGCCTTGGAGTATTGTGGGTCGTTTCTGAATTAATCAATCCTCATGCAGATGAAGCCCTTCGCAAGCCATACACTGCGGCAGGAGCTCTTCAACGCATTGATACCTCAAGTGTACTTTTCTTCCTTGGAATATTACTCGCCGTAGCTGCCCTCGAATCGATGGAAATTTTACATCACTTTGCTGTTTGGCTCGATAGCACAGTGGGAAGCCAGTCAATTATTGTAACGCTGATCGGTCTTCTTTCGGCCGTGGTTGATAACGTGCCGCTGGTGGCAGCAAGTATGGGTATGTATAGTATGGATGTTTACCCGCAAGATCACTTTATCTGGGAATACCTCGCGTACTGTGCTGGTACGGGTGGCAGTATCCTGATCATAGGATCCGCTGCAGGAGTAGCAGTAATGGGAATGGAGAAGATCGACTTTATCTGGTATATGAAAAGGATCAGCTTGATTGCTATGCTTGGATACTTTGCGGGATGCGGATCGTATCTCCTCATTCATAATATGATTCATTAGGAAAACTCGATAATTCAAAAATAAGATCGCGATAATCGTATTGTCTTATTTTTAATTCTGGCAGGGCAACTAGCGTTGACTACTCATTCTTTACCTGCACTGAATGAAAACCGTGAAGAAATACTCTCATTACTCAGTTGGCGAAATCCGTGCAATCAACATCTTTTAAACCGATTTAAGCGGATTTGCCCATCGGCTTTCAACTTTTTATAGTTGGAATTCATCGTCAGGTTAAGTCTCTCATTTCATATTTCCAATGATTTTTTCGCGTGTCGCGTCTAATGAGGAGAATTACAAAAACCATAGTCATTTCATAGCTTTAGCCTCATGAATCTCGTAATCGACGTTGGCAATACTTCCATCAAAACCGGGCTTTTTGAAAAAGGGGCCTTAAAAGAAAAACAGTCTTTTGAAACAGATTCCTTCCTGAATTCCTTTTTACAGAAGACATCCGTTGACAATCTCCTAGTGAGCTCTGTAACCGGGAATGCCGAAGCAATCATCCGTCAAGTAACCGCCAGCGGAAAGAAATTATCTCTTCATACAACACTTCCCCTTCCCATTATCAACCGATATGCAACTCCTCAAACCCTCGGGCTTGACCGGCTCGCGGCGGCCTGCGGCGCATGGCAACTTTTTACCAACCAGCCTTCGCTTGTGATTGATATAGGCACCTGTATCAATTATGAATTTGTGAACGCGAAGGGAGAATATATGGGAGGATCAATTTCACCCGGGGTAAAAATGCGCTTTGAGGCTATGCATCATTTTACTGCAAAATTGCCCCGTGCTGCCCCTGCCACGGCAGCGTTACTTACAGGTGACAGCACTACGACCTGCCTTCAAAGCGGGGTCATGAATGGAATATTGGAAGAAATAAAAGGAATCGTGGTTCGTTACGAGATTGAATACCCCGGGCTCAGGGTGATTTTATGTGGCGGAGATGGTCATTTTTTTGAAAACCATCTTAATCCTTCCATCTTTGTGGCCCCTGAATTGGTTTTGATGGGCTTGAACAGTATTCTGTCATATAATGTCACTTCTTAGAATTTATTTCCTCCTTCCAGCGTGTTTCTTTTTAATTAGCGCAGGCGTGATGGGACAGGCTGCAACCAGTCCTTTTGCTTCCTATGGCTTAGGTGAACAGTTTGGCACTGGATTAACCCAGAATTTGGGCATGGGGGGAACCGGAATCGCCAATGGGAACTACTGGTATGTCAACAACATGAATCCGGCGCTTCTTATATATAATCGATTCACCGCATTCCAGGCGGGAATTATTGGAGAACAACGAACACAGATTTCAGAATCCCTTACCGAAAAAAGCGGAAGCGGTAATCTCAATTCACTGGTGCTTGCTATTCCTATTAAGCCTGGAAAATGGACTACTTCGGTGGCGTTGATGCCTTATACTCGACTTAATTACAGATTGAAGTATACGGTGCCTGTACCTGGCTCGTCCAATTCTGTTGCAGTTGCTGAGACTGGAACAGGTGGCGTAAACCAGCTGACCTTGTCAAATGGAGTTTCCATTAATAAAAAATTTTCCCTGGGGCTTAAGGCTGCTTATTTATTTAGCGGCCCTGAAGCCGTTTACGCCAACACCCTCACTACGGCAAGTGTTTTGGTGATTCCTGCAGTGTACGAGAGAGCTTCCGTTTCTGATTTTCAGTTTTCACCCGCTTTTCTCTTTCACACTGATTCAGTATTCGGCAAAAAATACAATTTTAATTTTGGTGTCGTGTATGACTTCAAAACCAATCTATCCGCCAGGTTCTATCAGAGGCTACAACGACTAAATTCCGCAGGTCGTCAGATCGATTCAGTAACGACTATCAATAATAAACCAACGTCCATTTCTATTCCGCAAAGCATTGCGGCGGGCATTTCTTTCGGTAAAGCAAACAAGTGGACTACCGCAATTGAAGGCTCATATTCCGAATATGCCAGCTACCGTGCATTGGATGGCGGTAATCCTTATCAAGGCACCTCCTGGAGGCTCGCTGCAGGGTTTGAATTAACACCAGACCAGCAATCTTTGAGCAGCTATTTGAAGCGGGCAACGTACCGAACAGGCGTAAGCATTGAAAATTACCCCTATTTGGTAAATGGCAACCCAGTTAAGGATTTTGGCATTACTTTTGGATTATCATTGCCCGTAAGCCGTTTGTCGAGTATCGATGTAGCGGTAAAAGTTGGAAAAAAAGGAGACAAGGCTTTAAATACTATTGAAGAAAATTATTTAAAACTTTACTTTGGCATAACTTTTATCGACCAATGGTTTATTAAACGCAGGTTTGACTAACAGAAACTGAAATGAATATGAAATTGAAATTGATGGTTTGCTTGATGCTTTGCTTAACGGCAGCCGGAACAAACGTTTTCGGTCAATGCAAAGAGTTCCTTTGGCCTGAACCAAGGGCTAAAGCTGATGAAGCTGTTGCCACCTGGACGGATGCTATGAAGCAAGGAGCCTACCGGGCTGCTACTCCTGGGTTCCGCTGGATGCTTGCCGCCGCACCCAAATGGAATACGAAACTCTACATTGATGGAGCTGACATCTATGATAAGCTAACGGAAAAAGAAACTGATCCGGCAAAAAAGAAAGTATTGCTTGATTCACTGATGCTGATATATGACATGCGCATACAAAATTGCGGTGATGAGATCAACGTTACGAATCGCAAAGCCTATGCTTCATTCAAATACAATCAGAAATCAAAAGAAGCACTTCCTGGCCTGTTGGCAATGTATGATAAGGTGTTTGAAATGAGTGGAAACAAAGTTACTGATGGAAATCTGGTAGCTTATATGACCGTCGTAAAGAACAATCAGACATTGTTCAAGAACATGACCGATGAACAAATCTTTCAACGCTACGACAAGATCATCTCTGTTGCTGACGCAAAGATCGCGGAAGCTCAGGCAAAAGTTAAGCCTGAGGAGGTTACTAAATTAAAAGGCTACAAAGATGTTGTAGACGGAATCCTGCTTGGTCTTGTCAAAGTGAATTGCGATTTTGTAAGGAAGAATCTTGCACCAAAGTTCAAGGCAAATTCTAACGACTTGCCACTGGCGAAGAAGATCTTTTCGTTCATGTTGGCTGATAAATGTACTGACGATCCTCTCTGGCTGGAAGCTGGTGAAGCCATTCACAAAATGAATCCTGAAAAGGACTTCGGATTGACCAAGACGCTAGCAAATGCTCACGTGCGTACCAACAATATGACCCGCGCTGAGGAACTCTTCAAGGAATCCCTCGCGTTAGCAAAAACTCCTCAGGACAAGGCAGACGTTCAGATTTCTCTCGGAGGCATTGAAGCTAAGAAAGGCAATAATGCAGGAGCGCGTGAAATCTATCGCCAAGCTGCTGCTGCCGATGCTTCAAACAAAGAAGCGTATGAGAAAATCGGAGACCTTTATTATAACAGCGCTGACAACTGCTCAAAGAAAGTTAGCCAGGCTGAAGATCGTCTGGTCTACCTTGCAGCATATGAAATGTATCAGCGCGCAGGAAATAGCCAATTGATGTCAAGAGCAAAGGCACAATTCCCTTCAAAAGAAGATATTTTCCTATTGAACTGGGCGGTAGGTTCAACTCAGAAAGTTGGCTGCTGGATCGGTGAGTCAGTAACGCTGAAGACCCGCGATTAATTAATCGATATAAAAAATAAAGCCTCCGATTCCGTCGGGGGCTTTTTCATTTATAACAGAAATATGTTTCACAGAATTCTCTTGATCGCTCTGTTTCTCCTCGCCGGATGCCATAAGAAGGAAGTGCCCGCGCCTATAGAGTACTCAGGCCCACTAAGTGAGATGGAGGATGTCGATTTTCTTTACGCAGAAACGGATCGTGTAAAAGTTAAAATGAAAGCAAAGAAAATTTTGGAATTCAAAAACGGTGACCGCGAATTCCCTGAAGGTCTTTACATGGAATTCTACGATGAACATGGAATTTTATCATCTACGTTAAAAGCCAATCATGCATTCTACTTTAAGGAAAAAGATCAATGGCGTGGGCGCGAAAAAGTGGAAGTCGTTAATATTGAAAAGAAACAGCAGCTGAATACCGAGGAGCTTTTCTGGGAGCCCAAAACCAAAAAGATTTTTACGGAAAAATTTGTATCGATCAAACTCGAAAACGAATTAATCTTCGGCACAGGCCTTGAAGCTGCACAAGATTTGTCCAGCTACACGATTAAGAAGAAGGTGGAAGCGGAATTTGAGGTAAAGGATTGATCTCTTCAGTTTAGCACCATCTTGCCTGCGGTATTAATGCCGGCGCCAAAGCCGAGTCGGCAAAAAATCGTAAATTTGCTGTCCCATGAAACTTTTTGACACGGTTTTGCTCTCTCTAAGCGTGGTCTTCATTATTATCAGCATTTACGAAGTGATGGCGGTGGGACTTGGCCCTGCCTATCTCTGGATCATGCTTACGCTGCTGCTAATGTTCGTGTACACCTATCGTAAATTATTCAAGGTCTGATGGAATCCCTCTATCTCTGGATTATCATCTCGCTTATTTTCTCCTTTTTCTTTTCAGGAATTGAGATTGCTTTTCTTTCTGCAAACAGGCTGCAAATTGAACTTCAGGGAAAGCAAGGCTCCTGGTCGGGAAAGATCATATCATTCTTCATGACAAATCCATCGCGTTTTATTGGTACCACACTGATTGGCAATACCCTCGCGCTCGTGATCTTTGGTAATAAAATGGCATTGCTTTTCGCGCCGATATTGGCCGAAATTCTCCCGCCATCTTTCAACAATGAGGCTTCTCTCTTGCTTATTCAAATTATGATATCAACCCTGCTGATCTTGTTCACGGCGGAGTTTCTTCCCAAGAGTTTGTTTATGATCAATCCAAACCTGGTGCTTTCTGCATTGGCGTTGCCGTTTGTGATCACCTATGCTCTCCTTGCGCCCGTAACGTTTACGATTGTCAATCTCTCAAAATTTGTAATCAAGAAAGTTTTACGACTTGAATATTCTGAGGAAAAACCTTTGTTTGGCTTGACAGACCTCAATAACTACCTGCGCAACATGCAAAAGGTGAGTCATGACGATGAGGAAATCGAACTCGATAAGAAGATCTTACATAACGCGCTGGAGTTTAAGAAAGTCAGAGTGAGGGAATGCATGGTGCCCCGAACGGAAATTATGGCTATCAATCTGGAAGACGGAATTGAAAAATTACGAACAGCCTTTGTTGAGAGTGGCCATTCCAAGATCGTCGTATATCGCGATAGTATCGATGATGTTATCGGCTATTGTCATTCTGCCGCTTTGTTTAAAAATCCAGCGTCGCTTCAGGAGATATTGACTCCGATCAGCATCGTAACCGAGACTACAATGGCCAACGAAATGATGATCCAGTTGATCAAAGAAAGAAGGAGTCTTGCTATTGTGGTGGATGAATTTGGTGGCACGGCAGGGTTGGTCAGTATGGAAGATGTGATCGAGGAAATATTCGGTGACATCGAAGACGAGCACGATGCCGACGATCTCATCGAACAAGTACTTGGCGAAAATTCTTACTTGTTCAGTGCCCGTCTGGAAGTTGATTATCTTAATGAAAAATACCATTGGCAGCTTCCATTCGGCGACTATGAAACGCTCGGTGGTTTGATCCTTTCCTACACAGAAGATTTCCCGCAGAAAGGAGAATCCCTTCGGGTGCTCCCCTTCACCTTTACCATCCAATCCACGAAAGGCAATGGAATTGACACCGTTAAAGTAGAGGTGGAAGCTGAGACAATAGAGGAGTAAGGATTCAAATTGACAGTCGGCCAAACGGCAATTGCCAAGAAGTTGTCTAATGGGTAAGTAGCGTCAACTGTTCATTTGTCGACGGCGATTTGGGCTCAGAAATGCCTGATTTTCAACGCAGTTAGCCCTTCCCGAATACTTTTCATGTGACTTTGCCGAATACAGCAAACCGTTTAAATTTGCGGCTCTTTTGCCAATGGTTTGGCAAAAGCTAACCAGATATCTAATTATTTATTCGTATGGCATTAATAAGCACGTTGAGGACGAAAATGACCAAATGGGTCGTAGGAGCGATTGCATTATCAATGGGTGCATTTATCGTTGGAAGTGATTTATTCGGAAGTGGTCCCCGGTCAATTTTTGGCGGCAGCGACCGGGAAATCGGAGAAATTGCTGGCAACACCATAAGTGTAGATGAATACAATGCCGTTATTCAGGAACGCGAAAGCAATTACATAGCAAATTTTGGACGCCAGCCAGGAGAACGTGAACGACCTACAATTCAAAACCAGGCGTGGGAATTATTGATTGCCCGGAATGCTATCTCCCCTCAATATGAAAAAGTAGGTGTTAGAGTTACAACTGACGAAATGCTGGACATGATCACGGGAAGAAACGTGGACGAAAGTTTGAAGCAATCTTTCACTGATTCAACTGGAAGATTTGATCGCAATCTCCTTCGCAGGCAATTGGAAATGATCAATGCAATGCCTGCAGGTTCCCCTCAGAGAAACCAGTGGGAGTTGTTCAAGAGTGATCTTAAGGCAGGACGTGAGCGTATCAAGTACGAAAACCTTATTGTAAAAACGGCATATGTAACGGAAGCTGAGGCAGAACAGGATTACCACAATCAGAATGATGTGGCAGAAATAAAATATTTGTATGTCCCTTATTTTGCTGTAAGTGACTCGGCGGTGAAGGTTACCGACGCTGATCTGAAAGATTATTACGAAAAGAATAAAAAGAAATTCAAGGTTGCAAATACACGAAGCTTTAATTATGTGACATTCCCGGTTGCAGCATCTGCTGCCGATTCTTTAGCGACTCGCGAAGAGATGACTAAGCTCAGAGCAGAATTTCAAACCACAAAAGAAGATTCACTGTTTGCTTATTCCAATACGGATGGACAAAGCTCTTTCACGAAATACACGATCTCTTCCCTACCTACCATTCTGCAAAATCAGCCAGAGCCACTCGCCGCAGGTCAGGTGTTGGGGCCGTTGTTGGAAGATGGCAGCTACAGACTTTATAAGATTACACGCATCGGAGCAGATACTATTTACAATGCAAAAGCAAGTCACATCCTGATAAAGTGGGACAACACTACCCCTGAGGCAAAGAAAGTTGCAAAGGAAAAAGCACAGAAGATCATCAAAGACATCAAGGCAGGCGCTGACTTTGCGGCAAAGGCCCGCGAATTTGGAACAGACGGAACTGCATCACGCGGTGGCGATCTTGGATGGTTCTCATCGGGTCAAATGGTGAAACCCTTTCAGAACGCGGTATTTAACGCCAAGAAAACCGGCTTGCTGGATGATGTGGTTGAAACAGATTTTGGATATCATATTATCAAGGTCACGGCATTGAAAGATAATATATCGTATTCCATTGCTTTGATTGAACGCACGATAACGCCGAGCGATGAGACGCTGACCGGCCTTATCCGCAAAGCGGATGCTTTTGCTACCGACTTATCAGGCCTTGACGATTTCAAAGCAAAAGCTAAAAAAGAAAACCTCGTTGTCTTTGAAGCTACTGATGTAACCCCGAATGAAAGAATAATCAATAATCTGGGTGAATCCCGTAAGATTGTTACCTGGCTTTTCCGCGATGCAAAAATTGGGAAAGTATCAGGTGCGGAAGACCTGACTGAAAACTATGTTGTTGCTGTTATGACTGGCGAAACAGAGAAAGGATTCAAACCACTCGATAAAGTGAAAGAAGAAATCAGGCCTTCTGTAGTTCATTTACTACAGAACAAATACATCGCTGAGAAACTCAAGGGCAAAACAGAAAGCCTTGAGGACCTGGCAAAATTGTTTGGAAAAGACGCAAGTGTTAACACCTCCAGTGACCTCAAGATGAACACGACTACCCTCCCTGGTATTGGATTTGATCCTATCGTTTTTGGCAGCGTGTTTGCTTTGGAAAATGGAAAGCGTTCAAAACCACTTATTGGCGAGAATGGCGTGGTGATGGTAGACCTTCAGACAAAAACACCAGCGCCTGCCATCGCAGATTTCAGCATTTTTAAGAGTCAATTACTGCAAACACAAAACGGACGCGGCAGCTTCTATATTTCTGAGGCATTGAAAGATGCAGCAAAAGTGGAAGACAACCGTTATAAGTTCTTTTAAATATTGAATTAATAAATTTGGATTTCAGATTTTGAAATCCTGAACCTATCCAGTAAACACGGGATAGGTTTTTTTAACTGTTTTAATGATGGATCCTCGATGGCTTGATTCCTTCCGTGAGAAACTAGACAAGTTCTATGCCTGGCCTTCTTTATACACATTTAAGTTTATTGTGCCAACTGATAAGAAGGAGGATCTTCGCCAGCTTTTTCCACTTCATACAACCTCTACGGAAAAATCATCCGAAAAAGGGAAGTATGTAAGTCTCACCTACGAGATGATGATGCCTTCAAGTGAGTCGGTAATCGAAGTATACAAAAGGGTGGAAAAGATCGAGGGAATTGTGGCGTTGTAGTTTGCATTACACTGGATTAACCACTAACTTTTTCACCTTCTAAATACAATTACAATGTGGAAACAGAAAAACAACAAGCTCACAAAGACCTTTAAGTTTAAAGACTTTACCGAGGCTTTTGGATTTATGACACGCGTTGCCCTCGTGGCTGAAAAAATGGACCATCATCCAACCTGGACAAACACCTACAATACGGTCAGCTTTGAATTAAGCACCCACGATGCAGGAGATACCGTAACAGCCCTTGATAAGAAATTGGCGAATGCCATTGATAGCCTTAAATAATGTGGTAAGAAAAATCGCGTTATATATTGTTCCGACCCCCATCGGCAATCGTGGAGACATTACGCTTCGAGCTCTGGAAACATTAAAGAGTGTTGACACTATACTTGCGGAAGACACTCGAACGTCGGGAATGTTGTTAAAACATTATGAGATCAGCAAGTCACTTCAGAGCTTTCATATTTTTAATGAGCACCAGGTTGTTGAAAAATTAATCGCTAGGATGAAGGGCGGAGAAACGTTTGCTCTGGTCAGTGACGCCGGAACTCCCGGTATTTCTGACCCTGGATTTTTGTTGGTGCGTGAGTGTCTGGCGGCAGGCATTACAGTCGAGTGCCTTCCTGGACCAACGGCACTGATTCCAGCTCTAGTGAATTCAGGCTTCCCCACCGATCGTTTTGTCTTTGAAGGTTTTCTTCCGCATAAAAAGGGGAAACAAACTATGCTGAAAAGACTGGCGGAGGAGGATCGTACGATCATTGTGTATGAATCTCCCCATCGCTTAATGAAGACGCTGGAACAAATGAAAGAGTTCTTCGGTAACGACAGACTAGTTTCAGTTTCCAGAGAGTTGACCAAACTCCACGAAGAAACCTTTACAGGTCGGCTTGATCAGGTATTGACTCACTTCGGACAAAAAGAAGTCAAAGGTGAAATTGTAATTGTTATTGATGGCAAGAAAGAGTAGTCCTTCACCGATAATTTTTTTTGTTGCAGGCAGCCTTCTGTTGTCAGGTGGAGCACTCACTACTTCCTTCCCAATCTTTATTTTTTTCGGATTTGCCCCTTTGTTTGCCCTCACCGACAGGGCCGGAGACACATCCACAGTTTGGGAGAAAATGGAGTGGGTACTTCTTGCCTTGACCCTGTATTTTCTGGCAATCCATTCGTTCGATTTTTCCTACCTCATTTCATCGATGATTTATGGAATTGTCTTCACGTTACCATTTATTGCCCATGTTTGGGTGCGCCAAACCCTCGGACAACGGGCTGGGAAAATTACATTGATTCTATTCTGGCTGGCGCTTGAATATGCAGCTCTTAAAATCAGTCCGGGTACCACCAGTTTTCTTGCAGACACATTACTACTTCATGCTGATTGGACACGCTGGAATATTCACACTGGCTACCTGGGTGCTTCCCTATGGATATTGATAGCCAATCTAATGGTATACAATTTATTCCTTTCGGAAAGTCGATTCAGGTGGTATTGGATTGTACTAACGGTTATTTTCCTCCTCGGACCGGTTGCCTGGTCATGGTTTTCGGATCTTACAGCCATTACCCGCAAAGATCTTGTGAAATTATACGTCGACAAACTGATCATCGAAGATGTTACGTATCTTGCGCGGGGTGAGCTTATTGTACGTACGGCCGCCTGGATATCAACATTAATTCTCCTTTTCACGTTTGTTAAAAGTCAAACGACCAAGCGATGATCGATCTCACAGCTATTGAAAAAAACGTCATGAACGTCTGCCGCGAAGTGGGTGATTTCATCGACTTTGAAGGTTCCCAGTTTGATCGTTCGCGAATCGAACAAAAAGAGGGCTTCAACAATCTTGTCTCATATGTAGACAAAGAGTCAGAAAAAAAACTAGTATCTGCCCTTTCCAAAATCCTTCCAGGATCTGGTTTCATCGGAGAGGAAGGTACAGACATTGAAGGTACAAATGGCTATCGCTGGATAATTGATCCGTTAGACGGTACAACAAACTTCACGCATGGTCTTCCGATTTTTGCGATCAGTATCGGTTTAGCCTTGAAAGATAAAATTGTTCTTGGCATTGTTTATGAAGTGAATAAGAAGGAAATGTTTCACACCATTGAGGGGAGTCCAGCCTACCTTAACGATAAGGAAATACGTGTTTCTTCTATTCCGACACTGCAACAAAGTCTCCTTGCAACAGGGTTCCCCTACTATGATTTTGACAAGATGGAGGCCTATCTTGAAATCATCAAAATTTTCCTTAAACAATCTCACGGAGTTCGCCGGTTGGGAAGCGCGGCTACTGATCTGGCATACGTAGCGGCTGGAAGATTCGAGGGCTTTTTTGAATATAATCTTAATGCGTGGGACGTTGCCGCAGGAACCTTCCTTGTTCAGCAGGCCGGAGGAATTGTCACGGATTTTAGGGGCGGCAAGAATTTTGTGTTCGGAGGTGAGTTGATTGCCGGATGCGCTGTGCAGCCGGAGATGCTGAAAATCATCAGGGGAGAGTGGGAGAGGTGATCGGTGATCATTAGTTAATGGAAAAAATTGAAATTTCTTTAATTATTAATTCAATACTTATGCAAAAAAAGTTTTTTATCGGCGCACTGATGTTAGTGCTTGTTGCCAACTTCTGTGTTGCGCAATCCAATCTCACCGACAAACTTCCAATTGCTCCAGAAATTAAAAAGGGGACGTTGTCGAATGGACTTACGTATTATATACGCAAGAATGGAAAACCCGAGAAAAAAGTCGAACTCAGGCTTGCGGTAAAAGTCGGATCAATCGTAGAAGATGACGATCAATTAGGTCTTGCTCACTTCACCGAGCACATGGCTTTCAATGGATCAAAACATTTCAAAAAAAATGAACTGGTTTCCTTTCTTCAATCAATTGGAGTAGAATTCGGCGCCGATCTGAATGCATCGACTGGGTTTGATGAAACCATTTACATCCTCCCTATCCCAGTAGACAAGCCAGAGAATCTTGAAAAAGGGCTCCTGGTACTTGAAGACTGGGCCAGCACGGTAGCTTTTGAAACACCAGAGATTGATAAAGAACGGGGCGTTGTTCTTGAAGAAGAGCGTATTGGCAAGGGCGCACAGGAACGCATGCTCAAGAAAATGCTTCCTTACATTTTAGCAGGCTCAAAATATGAAAAGCGCCTGCCTATTGGCACGACAGAAAGCCTCAAGGGCTTCAAGCCTGACGTTATCAAACGTTTTTATAAAGACTGGTATCGTCCTGATTTGATGGCTGTAGCCGTAGTTGGCGATATTGAGCCAGCGGCAGTTGAAGCGTTAATAAAGAAACACTTCGAAAAACTGAAGGGACCTGCGACCGAACGGCCACGTGTATTTGCCGACCTTCCTTCACGAAAAGTATCGGAAGGCCTGGTTATCACCGACCCTGAAGCTACCAATCACGTGCTTCAGATCTTTTACGCCACAGAAAAAGCAAAAATTCAAACCACAGTTGGTGATTATCGCCAAAGCATCGTCAAAAGTCTTTCAGGCCTTATGCTTGGTCTTCGCATGCAGGAACTCACCCAAAAAGCTGAGCCCCCTTTTATTTATGGAGGCAGCGAACGAAGTGAATTTGTTCATGGCTATGAATCATATTTTGGATTCGCACTGATCGGAAAAGCTGGTATCGCACCAGCGATCAACGCAGTAATACAGGAAAACGAACGAGCTAAAAAATTCGGATTCACACAAGCGGAATTCGATCGCGCCAGGAAGTCGATGATGCGCAACATGGAACGTGCTTATAATGAACGCGACAAAACCGAGTCAGATGGTTATGTGGATGAATATATCAGAAACTTTCTGACTGATGAGCCTATCCCTGGTATCGGGAACGAATTCAATTATTACAAACAATTTCTGGATGGAATGACTCTTCAAGAGATCAATGATTTCACGGCGAAGAATATTCCTTCATCCACGGAGAAAAAATTAGTGGTGTTTCAGGGGCCGGATAAAGCAGACTTCCCGATCCCCACCAATGCAGAACTACTAAAGATGGTGACCGATGCTGAACTGATTCCCGTGTTGCCCTACGAAGAAAAAGCTGTGGCTTCCAATTTGATGGATGCAACACCAGTGGGTGGAAAAATTGTTTCTGAAAAGAAAACCGCCGCGATTGGCATAACAGAACTTACTTTGGCTAACGGTGTGAAAGTGATCGCAAAGCCAACGGATTATAAGAATGATCAGATCTTATTATCAGGTTATCACTTTGGAGGCCAATCGTTGTATGATCAAAAAGATATGTATAACGCACAGTATACCTCAACGCTTGTCAATCAAATGGGCGTTGGAAACTTCTCTCCAAACGATCTTCGCAAGGTGCTGGCGGGCAAGACGGCCATGGCATCTCCACGTATGACCAATCTTTCTGAAGGCATTTCAGGAACATCAGGAAATGCGGATGTCGAAACGATGTTACAGCTTGTTCACCTATATTTTACCAAACCAAGAAAAGATGAGGAGCTTTTCAAATCATTTGTTACGAAACAACAGGCCATGGTTCAGAATATGATGAGCGATCCCCGGACCGTTTTTCAGGATTCTGTACAGAGACTTTTATACAATGGTAATCCAAGGGGTCCCCGTGTTCCACGTGCTAACGACTTCGATAAGATCAATCCCGATCGTGTGCTTGAAATCTATAAAGAGCGCTTTGGAAATGCCAGCGGTTGGACTTTTTATATCGTAGGTAGTTTCGATCTCGAAAAACTCAAACCATTAATCGCATCGTATCTGGGCACCCTTCCCTCCACCCCCGCTACTTCAACATTCCGGGATCTCGGAATCCGACCGGTAAAAGGAGTTGTCAAGAAATCAATCAAAAAGGGAAATGAACCCAAGAGTTTTATCAATATCATCTTTACAGGGGAGGCTACTTATTCTGACAATGATGCGCTGAAATTACAGGCGTTGCTTGAATTGATGAACATCAAACTAATCGAGACGCTTCGTGAGGAGTTGAGCGGCATCTATGGTGGCGGAATGAATGGAAGTCTTAATAAAATCTCCTACAACAATTACAGTATCAGTGTTTCGCTGCCCTGCGGACCAGAAAATGTTGACAAGCTGATTAAGGCCACCTTTGATGAAATTCAAAAAGTAAAAGATAAAGGACCATTAGAAGCAGATCTTAACAAGGTTAAAGAAACCTTTGACAAGCAGTTTCAGGTTGAGCTTAAAGACAATTCTTATTGGCTCACCCGACTACAACGCAGTGGTGAACTAGGCCTCAATCCCGCAGATATAACTACTCTTAATGCAAGAATGAAGGCGATTACACCCAAGGATTTACAAGAAGCTGCCAGGAAATATTTTAATGTGAACAATTATTTCCAGGCCGTGTTGTATCCAGAAAAATAACAGCGTGATTTTCGGATTGTGACGAATTACCTGTTTTTGAATTCTATTATAAAAATCTCATGAGAATTGTCTGTTTCCTGGCCGTCATACTATTTTTTTCAAACTGCTCAAACGATCCGGAGAATTTTCCTGCCGCGCAGGGAATGCCGGGGGAAATTATTCTCGTCATGGACTCTGCTCAGTGGAAAGGTCCTTTGGGAAGAGCTATTGATTCAATTTTCAGCACTGACATAGCCGAACTTCCGAGAAAGGAATCGGTTTTCAGACTGCGGTGGGTGTCGCCGCACAAGTTCAACTCGGCCCTGAAACTAAGACGGAATCTGATATTTGCCTTAAGCCTTGACAAAACTCATGAGAAGTCACAGTTTGTAAAAAGTGTATTTACTGCTGAGTCCATTGAAAAGATCAAATCAGCTCCTGATGATTTTATTAAAACCAATGACAATATCTATTCAAAGGGACAGGAGGTAATGTTCCTATATGGCGTAAATGAAAAAATCTTAACACAAAAAGTTAAGGCCAAAGCATCGGGACTTATAAGTTTTTTCAATCAAAAAGAGCGAGAACGACTCACGGAGAGTTTGTTCAGGTCAGGGCAGTTGAAAGGGGTGAGTCAGGCACTTGTGAAAGATTTTCAATGTGATCTGAAAGTTCCTTTTGGATATCAACTGGCTGATAAGCAAGCTGATTTTGTGTGGGTTCGACAGATCAATCCGAAGGACGATAAAAATGTTTTCATTGCCAGAAAGCCATACACGTCACAGAAGGATTTCAGTAAGGAAAATCTCATTCGCTTCCGCGATGAGGTTTGTCGCAAGTATTTGTTTGAAGATCCCGCCAAGCCTGATACGTATATCTTGACAGAATTGAATGTTCCCTTTCTTCCGGTCACAGTTGACACAACAAAACTTGGCAACAACTTTGCCATACAGGTACGTGGAATCTGGCGATCGAATACTATGGGAATGGGTGGACCTTTTGAAGGATTCGCATTAGTGGATGAAGGCACACAGCAGTTTTACTACATAGAAGGATTTGTTTTCAGCCCTGGCCGAAGTCAGCGGGAGTTAATGAGAGAACTCGAAACCATTCTTTATACATTCAGGACTAGCAAGGATCTTTTGCAGAAATAGTCTCCTTCGGGAATCTACTTATACCTACTATGGAGCCTGAGCGGAAGATTGTGAGATAGAATCAACCTGATTACTTTTTCGATTTGCATCCATTCCGGGCTAAGCAAATCAGATTTCATAAAGTATCGCCATTTAAAATGAATCCCTTACCTTAGGAGGCTCATACCTATTGAAAATGGCTATCAAAATCAGAAAAGAAGACGCCCTCAATTATCACATGATGGGCCAGCCCGGCAAGCTTGAAGTAGTGCCAACGAAAGTTCTAAGTTCCCAACTCGATTTAGCGCTCGCCTATTCTCCCGGTGTTGCCGAGCCCTGCATGGAAATCTTTGCCAACAAAGAGGATGTTTATAAATACACTGCCAAGGGAAACCTGGTGGCAGTAATATCCAATGGCACGGCTGTGCTCGGTCTTGGAAATATAGGACCTGAAGCTTCAAAGCCGGTGATGGAAGGAAAAGCTGTGCTGTTCAAAAAATATGCGGGCATTGATAGCTTCGATATTGAAATCGCCGAAGAGGATCCTGATGAATTTATTAAAATTGTTAAATCACTGGAACCGACTTTTGGCGGCATTAACCTTGAGGACATCAAGGCACCGGAGTGCTTTAAAATAGAACAGGTTCTTCGTGAAAAAATGAACATTCCGATCATGCACGATGATCAACACGGTACAGCAATCATATCCAGTGCTGCGCTGTTGAATGCTCTTGAAATCATCGGCAAGAAAATTGAGAATATCGTCTTGGTTGTTAATGGCGCTGGCGCTGCAGCCGTTTCGTGCACCAAGCTTTATTTCGCGCTGGGATTAAAAAGAGAAAATCTGATCATGTGCGACAGCAAGGGTGTTCTGAGCAAAGAAAGAAAAGACCTTGACTCAATTAAAACTGAATTTGTTACCGCGAGGAAAGTCAACACATTGCAAGAGGCGATGAAAGGATGCGATGTGTTTGTGGGTCTTTCAAAAGCAGATGTATTGACACCAGCAGATCTCCTGGCAATGGCAAAGGATCCCATCGTGTTCGCGTTGGCCAATCCCAATCCGGAGATCAACTATGATCTTGCAAAAAAAACCCGGAATGATATTATTATGGCTACAGGAAGGTCAGATCACCCTAACCAGGTAAACAACGTACTGGGCTTCCCTTACATTTTTCGCGGCGCATTGGATGTACGCGCTACGGAAATCAATGAGGACATGAAACTTGCGGCGGTAAAAGCACTGTCAAGTCTTGCAAAAGAGGCAATTCCTGATACCGTCATGCTGGCCTACGGAATTGACAAAATTGAATTTGGAAGAGACTATCTCATTCCAAAGCCAATGGACACTCGATTGATCACTACTGTTGCTCCCGCAGTCGCGAAAGCCGCAATGGACTCGGGCATTGCCCAAAAACCAATTTCGGATTGGGGTGCTTATCATCAGATACTGCAAAAACGAATAGGCATTGATCAAAAGCTCATCAATGAAATTATTGATCGCGCCAAAAAATCCCCTAAAAGGGTTGTCTTCGCTGAAGCTGACAATATAAAGATCCTTAAAGCCGCCCAGGTTCTTCAGGATGAGGAAATAGCTATTCCTATTCTATTGGGAAACAGAATTGAGATAGAACGTCTTATAAAAGAGAACAAACTCGAGCTGAGCGGATGTACAATCATTGACCCCCGTGAAGACAAGGTTAGAGATGATCGTTACGCAAAGGCTTATTATGACAAGCGTCAACGCAAAGGAATCACCTATCTGGACGCGCAGCGTTTTATGCGTGACCGTAACGCCTACGGAGCAATGATGGTTGATTTCGGCGAGGCGGATGCTATGATCTCCGGTTTGACACGTGATTATTCCAAAACAATTTTACCTGCCCTCCAGATCATTGGCTTACGACCTGGTGTGAAACGTGTTGCGGGTATGTATATCATACTTAATAAAAAAGGCACGTTCTTTTTTGCCGACTGTACCGTCAATGTAGATCCAACACCCGAAGAGCTCGTAGGAATCATCGGGCTTACCGCGAGAGGTGCAAGATTCTTTGAAGCAGAACCGCGGGTAGCCGTGCTTTCCTATTCAAACTTCGGATCAAGCAAAGGTGATGTTCCCGACAAAACCAAGGAGGCCGTCAGATTGGCAAAGATTGAATATCCGAACCTGATTATCGAAGGTGACATTCAGGCTAATGTTGCTCTTGATATAGAACTCCAGAAGGAACTATATCCGTTCAGCGCCCTGGCAAAAGAAGGAGCCAATACGTTGATCTTCCCTAACCTCTCGTCTGCCAACATTGCCTATAAACTTTTAATGGAAATCGGAGGTGCGGAAACCATCGGCCCTATACTTTTGGGAATGAGAAAGCCGGTGCATATTCTTCAGTTGGGAAGTTCAATTCGTGAGATCGTGAACATGGGCGCTATTGCTGTGGTGGATGCTCAGATTCAGGAAGAACTTGTGAACACTCCAAAGAAATAATTGATGATCGCCTATCTCCGTGGTAAGCTGGTCCACAAAGAACCTACGCATATCATTATCGATGTGGGGGGTGTTGGGTACCAGGCGTCCATTTCGTTTAATACATTTTCTGAAATTAAAGACAAAGAAGATATTCGCATCGCCACGTATCTTCATGTGCGGGAAGATGCTCAAATTCTCTTTGCCTTCGCTACCGAGGCTGAAAAAGCCATGTTCCTGAACCTCATCTCCGTGAATGGCATCGGTCCAAACACAGCGATGATGGTACTCTCGTCGCTCCCTCCTCATGAGTTAAAATCTGCTATTCTCCGGGAGGATACTGCCACCCTTCAGGCCGTGAAAGGTATCGGTGGAAAGACGGCCCAAAGACTGGTTCTTGAGCTTAAGGATAAGCTGAGGAAAAGTCCCGATCATGGGGAGTCAACTATAAGCGGAATTGTGAGCAATACGCTTAGAAACGAGGCGTTAACAGCACTGATGACCTTGGGTATCGTGAGGGCAGCAGCAGAGAAAAGTATTGATACGGTCCTGAAAAAATCAGGAAATACCATTAGCTTGGAAGATTTGGTCAAGCAGGCACTGAAAAACGCATAGAGTACGTTTGAATCACCTTACCTGGACAAACCCTACTACCCTTCGACTGGGCCTGATATTACTGTCATGTCTCTGTCCGTTTCTAGCTAAAGCACAGTTCAACAAACGCGATACTACTCGACAGGATTCCGTCTACAGGCCGCTCTATAAGCCTAATTTCCGGTCCTACGACCGATATGGTGATCCTTTTTCCAACACCCCTACCCAGTCGCCCTTCTTTCTAAAAGATCCTAAGATGATAAAACTGGAGGCGGTTCCAGATACGGGCAGGACCTATTCCATTTATGAGAGGATGGGCACGATGAATTTCAGGTCTCCCTCCTACATGACCTTTGATGAGGCCAGCCGCCTTCAAAACCAGGCTATTCTTAAAGACTACTGGCGAACGCGGAGCAGGGCATTGGATGGCGAAAGTGCCGTCAGCAGCCGTAATCTTCTGCCAAAACTATATGTCAGTCCTGTCCTGGACCGGATCTTCGGAGGAAGTTATGTCGAGCTGATCCCGCGGGGATTTGTGACCCTTGATTTTGGAGGGCAATGGCAAAAGATACAGAACCCTACCATACCCATACGCCAGCAAACAAATGGGGGGTTTGAGTTTGATCAGCAGATCAATCTCGCCGTAACCGGAAAAGTGGGTGAGAA
Organism: Cytophagales bacterium; assembly: GCA_038229375.1. Taxonomy (GTDB): domain Bacteria; phylum Bacteroidota; class Bacteroidia; order Cytophagales; family Cyclobacteriaceae; genus ELB16-189. The sequence goes on from JBBRON010000003.1 coordinate 220,211, forward strand.
GCTCAAGATCACTACCAATTTTGACAACAATAATTCATTCGATTTTCAGAATCAGATGAAGGTAGAATACACCGGGTTTAAAGAAGATATTTTAAAAAAGCTGGAGATAGGAAACGTCAGTCTACCGCTGAATAATAGTCTGATTCAGGGAGCGCAAAATCTTTTTGGATTGAAAGCACAGTTTCAGTTCGGAAAACTGTTCGTTACATCAATAGCTACCACCCAGCGTGGAAAGCAGTCAACTATTAATATTTCCGGCAGTACCAATGGCGCTGCTCAGGGACGACCGTTTGAAATTATCGCCTCAAACTACGATGAGAACCGTCACTTTTTCCTTGGGCAATTCTTTCGTGATAATTTTCAGAAGTGGTTGAGCACCCTTCCTCAGATCACCTCCGGTGTGAATATCACACGAGTAGAGGTCTATTTGCTCAACCGGCAAAACGATACGCAGACCCTGCGGGATGTAATCGGGCTACAGGATTTGGGCGAAACCGATAAGACCTATCGCAAGGGCATTTATAATAATGTTCAATTCGATGGATCACCGACCTCGAATGATAACAGTGATTTGCTTAAGCAGGCATTAACTCTTGACAAGAATTCAGACGTAGTCAATGCAGAACTAATCAATCTGTATCCAAGCTATGTAAACGGCACTGACTTTGAAAAGATTACCAGTTCGCGCAAGCTGGCACCAACCGAATTTACCTACCACAAAGAACTTGGGTATGTAACTCTTCAACGCAAGCTTCAGAACGATGAAGCTATTGGTGTTGCGTATGAGTACACGATTAATGGTCGGTCCTATAAAGTGGGGGAACTTTCCGAGGATTACTCCAACCGGGATGAGAAACAAGTTGTGTTCTTAAAGTTATTACGACCACGCAAGATTGCCCCGAAAGATAATTCCGGAAAAATACTTCCGACGTGGAATCTAATGATGAAGAACGTTTATAATCTTAATGTTACTCAACTTCAAAAGGAAGGTTTTCAATTGAGAGTAATTTATCGTGATGACCGCACGGGTATCGATAATCCACAGCTTCAGGACGGAGACATTGCCCGCACGGTACAATTAATTCAGGCATTGGGCCTCGACAGACTGAATCCCTATAACGATCCACAACCCGATGGAAATTTTGACTTTGTCGAAAAGATTACCATCAATTCTGAAACGGGAATGATCATCTTTCCTTACCTCGAGCCGTTTAATAATGGGCTTCGTGACCTCTTTGCGAAGGAGACAAATCCAAATGTCCAACAGTTCCTGCGTCAAAAATATTTATACGATACCCTGTATCACACGTCAAAAGCCGAGGCCGAGCTCGTAGCAACAAAAAATAAATTTTATATCACCGGTTCGTTTAAGGCGGGAGCAGGAAAGGACATTATCATTCAGGGTTTCAATATTTCACAGGGGTCAGTCAAAGTTTTTGCAGGCGGCGCGCCCCTTCGCGAAGGGGTGGATTATCAGGTAGACTATACGTTTGGAAAGGTCACGATCCTCAATGAAGGCATCCTGAGTTCAGGAAAAGACATTAGCATCACGTACGAGCAGCAGGACCCCTTTGCGTTTCAGACCCGATCGCTGCTCGGCGCAAGGTTCGATTATAAACTTAACGATGATGTGAATATTGGATCAACGTTCCTTTATTATAACGAACGGCCTCTTATCTCACGAAATCTGATAGGTACTGAGCCAGCCAGGAATATTCAATATGGCCTTGACCTGAACATGAAAAAGGATTCACGGATCCTGACAAAAATGGTAGACGCCCTTCCTTTTTTACAGACAAAGGAAAAGTCCTCATTCACTTTGAATGCAGAATTTGCGCAACTGTTGCCGGGTACTTCAAATATTGTGCAGGGTGATGGTACTTCGTTTATTGATGACTTTGAAAATACGGCAACGCCCTACAGTTTGATGAACCCTGTGGCATGGAAGCATGCTGTCGTTCCCCAGACAATCGATAATCGGTTTGACCTAAGTGGTGGAATAACCAACGATGTAAAGTCTGGGTACCGTCGCGCAAAGCTTGCATGGTATACCATTGATAATTTATTCTATCGCGAATCAAGTACCTACAAGCCTAAAAACATTGATGCGACGTCCCTTCAAAATCATTACGTAAGGCCTGTCCTCCCACAAGAGATTTTTCCTTACAAAGATCCGTACGTAGGAAACTTCTATGAACAAATGTTTGATGTGTCTTTCTTTCCATCCGAACGCGGACCTTACAATTATAATACTGATTTGAACCCTGATGGTACCTTGAAGAACCCAACACTGAATTGGGGAGGTATTACTACTGCCATCCGAACAGAAGTAGATTTTGACAAAGCGAACGTAGAATATATAGAATTCTGGTTAATGGACCCATTTATTAATAACGAAAATGGCAAAGTTGACGACGGTGTGAATTCAGTGCCGAACACAACCGGAGGTCAACTGATCTTTCATTTGGGAAGCATTTCAGAAGATTTTATGAAAGATGGAAAACATGCTTTCGAAAACGGCCTTCCAACTACTGGGATTGACCTTGTTAATCCACAGGGAGTAACCCAAAATAAATGGGGATTCGTCACAAATTCGCAATATCTAAATAATGCATTTAATACTGACGCCAATGCAAGGGCAAATCAGGACGTTGGACTAGATGGCATGCCCAATAAGCAGGAGCAACAATTCTTTGATGCCAGTTTCCTGAGTCTCACAACGGCCAAACCAGTAGTACTTGCAGATCCATCTGCGGACGACTTTAAATATTTCCTCGGTGCCGAGCTAGATGACAAGAAAGCCCCTCTTTTGGCACGCTACAAAAGCATCAACGGGATGGAAAACAACTCTCCTATTATTACCGGTGATCAACCTTTCGCTCAGTCAGGATCTACTATTCCCGAAAATGAAGATCTTAACCAGGACAATACGCTGAGTGACCTTGAGGAGTATTATACCTTTAGTCTGGACCTTAGGCCAGGGCAGCTTGAAGTTGGAAAAAAATATATCGTTGATAAAATTACACCACAAGGCAAAAATGATGTCACCTGGTATCTCATGCGTATTCCGATTCGTCAGTTTGAAGGCAAGGTTGGAGGCATCAATGGATTTAAATCCATTCGTTATGCGCGAATGTTGTTAACAGGTTTTTCTCAACCTGTTGTATTGCGTTTTTCAACTTTTCGCGCTGTTGGTAATCGCTGGAGACGTTTTGAGTCAACACTCGACCAATCCCAACTCAGTGAAAAGCTTGAGCCAAACCTTGATAATTTTTCCGTCTCGGTTGTAAACGTTGAAGAAAATGGTCAGGGCAACGATGGAAAGCCTCCCTATATCCCGCCGATTGCGCGTGACCGCGACGTGACATCCACTATTCAACGCCGATTGAATGAGCAATCCGTTCAAATGTGCGTTACCAATCTCGAGGATGGAGATGGCCGTTCGATTTATAAGAACGTGAGTTTTGATTTTTTCAATTACGGCAGAATTAAAATGTTCATATCTGCCCACGGTCCTGCAGTGGGTAACAAGCCAAACGATGGTGAGTTAACAGCGTTTTTGCGGTTGGGCACAGACTTTGATCAAAACTATTATGAAGTAGAATTTCCACTGAAGATTTCAGACAACAAAAGTACGCTAAACGTTGAGGACGTATGGCCCGCGGTCAATGAAGTTGACCTTGACTTAAATGAACTCTATGCACTGAAGGCGCAACGCGACCGTGAAAGTTTTTCTCTTGGAGAATTATATCCGCGGGCCGGGCCCAAGATAACATCCGACGGCCGTCAGGGAATAAGGATCTTCGGACGACCCGATCTAAGCCAGGTAAAACTTATGATGATCGGGGTTCGCAATCCCCGTTCTGCCGACAGCAAGTCGAAAGATGTTTGTATATGGGCAGATGAAATGCGCCTTACTGATTTTGACCGGACGGCAGGCTGGGCCGCTAATGCGGTATTAAGTACCAAGCTCGCAGACCTTGGAAATTTAACCACGTCATTTAAAAAAATCACCTATGGCTATGGCAATGTTCAATCAAAAATCTCCGAGCGAGCCCGTGGCGAGACGACCATATTCGATATCTCTGCCAGTATTGCAATGGACAAACTACTACCGCGTAATACCGGATTGAAAATTCCGATGTTCATCAGCTATGAGAAAACTACTTTCAATCCCAACTTTGATCCGGCCAATCCGGACACTCGACTGGAGGCGATGGACAAATCATTCAATACAGATGCCGAACGGGCGGCATACCGGAAAATCATCGAGGACAATTCCATCCGGCGAAGTTTGAACTTCACGAACGTACGAAAAACAAAACTCAAAGCGGACGCCCGAAGTCATCTCTATGACATCGAGAATTTCTCATTCACCTATGCTTATAGTGAAGCAACACGAACGAATTTCAACCTGCAGGAGAATACTCAGCGAAATGTGAAAGGCGCCGTTGCCTGGCAGTTCAATCCCAAGTTCAAGGGATTCGAACCATTTAAGGACGCTAAGTGGAAATCGCCTTGGTTTCAGTTGGTAAAGGATTTCAATTTCAATCCTGTTCCTACTGCCATTTCAATCAGGGGCGAGCTTGACAGGTCATACAATAAAATCGTGTACAGAAACTCGGCAGCGACAACAGCTTCGTCCCTACCAAATATTCAAAAGTATTTTCTTTTCAACCGCTATTACACAGCCCGGTGGGCCCTTTCAAAACAGCTGACACTGGATTACAATGCACGTGTGAATGCGATCATAGACGAACCAGACGTTGATATCATCGGGGGAACCTCACCTATTGAAAGGCGATATATCAGTTCAGAACAGTATCGTGACTCTGTGATCAATAATCTGAAACGACTGGGGCGTACGAAGAATTTCGAACAAAATATTACCGCTAATTATACGGTGCCGTTTGATAAGTTGCCGGTGACAAACTGGCTGGGAGCTGAATATCGTTATAATGTTGGCTACGCCTGGCGCGCTGGACCAGTAGAGCGAACTGACAGTCTCCGGATGGGTAACATTATCCAGAATACAGTTGATCAGGGATTGAATGGCCGGATCGATCTGGTTAAGCTTTACAACAAAATTGGTTACCTCAAGGATATCAATACCCCGAAACGTCCTCCCACTCCTATCGAAAAAGCACGAACAAAGGCCGACACGGTAAAACAGCCACCCAACAATTATGCGATCAAGGGATTGTTACGCCTGCTGATGTCGATGAGAAATATTACGGCAACCTATAATATCAACGCGGGAACAATACTTCCAGGGTTTAAGCCTTCGCCGAATGTATTGGGAATGGACAATCAGTGGGTAGCTCCGGGATGGGGCTTCATTCTCGGAAGTCAGGATGCTGAGGTCCGCAAAGTAGCAGCAAAAAATGACTGGCTTTCCAAATCAACTGTTCTTACGACTCCTTTTACCCAAACTAAATCGACAGATCTGGGTATACGAACGGCCCTAGAACTTTCCCCGGATTTTAAAATACAGTTGGATGTGAAGAAGACAACGACATCATCCTTTCAGGAAATTTATCGCTTCGATAAACAAAATAACAATCCTGATGACTTTGGCTATTCTGAACTAAGTCCAACACGAACGGGAACCTATCGCATCTCCACCATTGCTATAGGAACAAGTTTTATGAACAATTCCAGTCTGGAATCGGACGTATTTAAACAATTTGAAAACAACAGGGCAATTATAAAAAGTCGCTTTCCCCAAGCAGAGGATTATGGCAACAGTTCTCAAGACGTTTTGATCCCGGCATTTATATCTGCTTACACGGGTGGCAACGCTCGAACAATAAGTCTAACCCCATTCCCTTCCCAGCCACTGCCTAATTGGCGGGTAGACTACAATGGCCTTAGTAAAATTGCGGCGTTCAAAGAAGTCTTTCAGTCCATAAGCCTTACTCATGCCTATTCATCAACATACTCAGTAAGTAATTTTACGAATTCGCTGCAATACTCTAATGTTTCAAATGGCTCGCCACTGTCAGACTATAACAATGGCACGTACGCCACACAGAAAAATACAACCGGAGAACTGATACCTGTTTACGTCATCAGTCAGGTCATGATATCCGAACAGTTTTCACCGCTCATCGGTATAAGTGTGCGAACCAAGAGCAGGCTTACCGCGCGGTTTGAATATAAAACAAAACGAGATCTGTCCCTTAACGTCTCCAACGCTCAGATTACTGAAGTAAATGCAAAAGACTGGTCCATCGAAGTTGGCTTCATCAAAAACAATATGAAACTTCCTTTCAAGGAAAACGGGAGGACGATCACCATGAAGAATGATATTAACTTCAGATTGAATCTTAGCGTGACTGACAACCGAACAATCCAGCGGAAAATTGATGATGTAAGCACTATCACAAATGGTAACATCAATATTCAGATCAGGCCCAACGTTAGCTACGCAATCAATAACAAGTTGAATATCCAACTTTATGTTGACCGCAATGTAAATGACCCACTCGTCACCAACTCCTACCGGCGGGCGACTACCAGGGTTGGGGCAAAGATCCTTTTTAATCTCGCACAGTAACAAAATCATAATTGGTTGCAGAATCGGGGATGAAGCTTCCAAAATGGACATTGCATAATGCCTATTTGCATTTTTGAGTTAGAATTTTTACGAGTATTTTTGGTCTCATTTTATTAAAAAAGTTAATATGAACATCCCCGAAGGCCTGAAGTACACTAAAGATCACGAATGGGTTAAAATTGAAGGAACCAAAGCCACCATTGGCATCACTGACTTTGCTCAAGGTGAGCTAGGTGACATCGTTTATGTAGATATTTCCAGCGTCGGCCAGGACATAACTGAACATTCCGTATTTGGCACCGTTGAAGCTGTGAAGACGGTAAGTGACCTGTATATGCCCGTGAGCGGAAAAATCCTTGAGTTTAATAAGGCACTGGATGCCGGTCCCGAAAAGGTAAATTCTGATCCTTATGGAGAAGGCTGGATGATCAAAATAGAGTTGAATAATGCCGCCGATGCTAACAGCCTGTTAACCGCGGTCCAGTATAAGGAACTAATCGGCCAATAAAGGTTGTTTAAAAATAGTCATGATCGAACTACCGGTTATTTCAGAACAAGAGACAAAGAAACGCAAGCCAAACTGGCTCCGTGTTAAATTGCCTGTTGGCCCTGAATACGCCAAAGTGCGGAAACTGGTAGATGCGCACAAGCTTCATACAATTTGCGAAAGCGGCAATTGCCCCAACATGGGTGAATGCTGGGGGGCTGGTACGGCAACATTCATGATTCTCGGAAATATCTGTACCCGCAGTTGCACATTCTGCGCTGTTGCAACCGGGAGACCAACTGAATATGATGCTGATGAACCCCGTCGGGTGGCAGAAGCCATTCAATTGATGGGAGTAAAGCACGCAGTAATTACGTCTGTGAACCGCGATGAACTTAAAGACCGTGGTGCTGAGATCTGGTACCAGACCGTTGTTCAAACAAAAAATGTCAGTCCGACCACCACTATTGAAACACTGATACCCGATACAAAAGGAAATTGGGAAGCTTTACACAGAATGATTGAAGGCGGACAGGAAGTGGTGTCGCACAACCTGGAAACAGTTGAACGGATGTATCGCCGGGTACGTCCACAGGCAAAGTATGAACGAAGCCTGGAACAAATCAAACGCATTCGCGAAGCTGGCAAACGCACCAAAAGTGGTATTATGCTAGGTGTTGGTGAAACCAAAGAAGAGGTTTTTCAAGCAATGGATGACCTGGTACACCATGGCTTGATGATCCTGACGCTCGGCCAATATCTCCAACCAACAAAAATGCACCTTGAAGTGGCGGAATTTATTCACCCTGATACATTTGAGATGTATAAAGAAGAAGGCGTGAAGCGCGGATTGAAGTATGTTGAATCAGGCCCGCTGGTAAGATCATCGTATCATGCTGAGCGGCATGTCAATGTGCCATTCTAGGAGTCGAGACGCAAGTAATTGAGGCGCCAGTAGTCAAGCAGAATGATGCCCGAAAAACTTTGCCGCTCAAGTATGCTTAACCAGTAACTCCAGGAACCTCAATTGATTTCCAGCCCTGGTCAGATTTTGCCCGGAATACATGGTATGATAATATATATCACCATTGAGATAATCTGTGAGAAAGCGTAACGCCATAATAAACGTCATCATCTTTCCGGCAAAGGGAATGGCATTCTTTTCATCTGACGACATAACCTCTCCCATTTCAGAAAGATAACCCTCCAGAACAGAGTCATAGATTTCTTTTCTAAAAACGATTTTTTCATAATCCGCTTCTTCTTCTGTAACCGGACTAACAAATGTCCGCACCATATCGCCTAAATCGTAGATGAAATAGCCCGGCATCAGCGTATCCAGATCAATAACCGATACAACTTCCTTGCTTACTTCATCAAATAATATATTATTGATCTTGGTATCGTTGTGTGTGACTCGTAATCGCAGCGATTCACTACCGATCAATTTCTCATACATCTCAACAAGGCTGTACAATTGCTCACAGGCAGCAATGCAGCCGTCAGCACTTCTTCTTCGCTCCATGGATACCTGCGACCGGGCATCCAGGAATTGCTGGTATCTTAATGACAGATCGTGAAAACGGGGAATTGTCTCGCTGAACTTTCCAATATCAATATTATTCAAATGACTGGTTAGCTGTCCAAATCCCGCTGCAGCGCGAAATGCCTCTTCAGGAGTATCAACTTTATCAATGGTAATGGTATTTTCCTGAAACAGGAACAATCTCCATGGAAATCCGTCCGCGTCGTATGCCATTTCCATTCCATCAATGGTCGCGATTGATCGCAGAAAATTATAGTTCGGAAATTTTTCCTTCAGGTATTCGGACGCAAAGCGGAGGTTTGAGGCAATAACCTCAGGCTGCTTAAAAACGCTCTTGTTTATCCGTTGAAGAATATAACTGATTTTTCCGTTCAGCTTATATGTTTGATGAATGTGGCCCGTTCCGATTTTGTCAACGGAAAATTTCTCAGGCGACATGCCGAAAGCGGGAAGTATCGAATCTTCTATAGCCAATCTTTTATTTGCGTTTCTGTGAGATTACCACCACAAATAATCGTACCAATTCGTTTTCCTTCAAATTTTTTCTTGTTCTCAAGAATAGCCGCAACGCCAACAGCTCCTGACGGCTCACATACTACTCCGGCATAGGTATGCAGAAGTTTCATGCCACGAATAATTGAATCTTCTTTCACGACAATGCCTTCGTCGGCAAGGTCCTTCATATCGTCCAGTGCCTCCTGAATCGGAATTCTTACACCTATACCGTCAGCGATCGTTTGGATAGTGTCATTAATGATGAGCTTGTTTGCTTTCCATGAATCGATCATGGCGGGAGCTCCGGCAGCCTGCACAGCGATCATCTTTGTTTCTGGACTGAGTTCCTTAAATGCCCGGGCAACTCCGTTGAATAGCGCTCCATTGCCCAACGGAATAAGTACTGCATCCAGTTTTTCTAACTCTATCAGCTCAAGGGCAATCGTTCCTGCGCCTTCAATGGTCTCGGCTGCAAGGCCATCCTCAATCATTCGGATTCCGGTTTTTTCAGCCTGCTTTTTAGCTTCCTCTTTTGCGGAATCAAAATCATCGCCAAACAATATCACTTCCGCTCCCAGGCCGCGCATTCTTTCAATCTTATATGGGTTTGCCTTTGTGGATGCGTAAACAATGAGCTTGATCCCTTTCTTGCGACAAGTATACGCCATTGCCTGACCAAAATTGCCCGCGCTGGCGCACATCAGGTGTGTTTCTTTCGATAGCTGTGAAAGCAGGAAATCAGCGCCCCTCCCTTTGAAAGACCGGATCGGATTCAGCGTTTCAATTTTCAGAATTAACTCAGTCCCCAACAATTGACTTAGCGGCTCACAATTATATTGAGGAGATCCGAGAAAGACAGGGTCAATAATTTCTCTGGCTTTCTTTATGCGATCAAGAGCAATACGATGGTGAGCGAGAGACATGGTTATGATTTATAAATTATGAGTTGGGCCACAGTTGTTGAGGATATTGGCCGGCATTAACGAGAGCTTTGATTTTGCCAGAGACTTCGTCTTTATCGTCTTTGTACGTAACACCAAACCAGGTGTTGCCCCCGCCGATGATATTTACTTTGCCAAGGTTTTGATGAATTAATTCCGAAACCATCAAAGCAATATAAAATTCAGCTGACGGGTTGTCCTTATTTTTCTTTACGAAATCCACGAACATCTTCTCAGAAAAATCAAAGATGCTTGCCTGAAAGCCCCAGCAATTCATAGATACGGCTAATGAAGGTGCAAGCACACGGTCACCGGTCTCCTCTTTTGAAATAATTTTCCCATTCTCGCTGACGATCTTAGTCAGTTCATTGAGTCTTTTTAGATGACCTGCTTCATCGCGCTCCTCTGCGACGCCCCGCGAAACACTTCCATGCTCTGATAAAACATTAGCGAGCGTATAGCCTACCATCGCATGATGATTGTCAGGGGCTGATCTAAAAAAGTCTGCCAGGGACTGAAAAGAATCTCTTCCATAAAAATCATCAGCATTGATCACGGCGAACGGCCCATCGATTACATCTTTTCCACACAGCATAGCGTGGGTGGTGCCCCAGGGCTTCTTGCGAACTATATTCCCTTCAGAATGAGGCACAAACCGTTCGAGGGACTGCACTTCGAAATGAACCTCCGCTTTGCCTTTCAATTTTGGAAGAAACATTTCTTTTACCGTTTCTTTTATTTCCTCCCGAACCACAAAGACAATATTGGTAAATCCAGCTCGGAGCGCATCATATAATGAGTAATCCATGATTGTTTCGCCATTGGGTCCAAAACCGTCGATCTGTTTGATACCTCCATAGCGGCTGCCCATGCCCGCGGCCATGACGAGAAGTGAAAGCTTTTGATTATTTTTCAAGAATTGATTTGTTAAATTTTGATCTTTAAATAATAAACCTAAAAATAAGGTTTTCACTGCAATCCTTATCCACACGCCAATCACTATGTCGCAACCTGCCCGTCCCGCCAGCTATATAATGTCCCTGGCAATTATTTGTGCCTTATTCTTCATGTTCGGCTTCATTACCTGGATCAATGGCACGCTGATCCCATTTTTAAAGATAGCGTGTGAGCTCAAATCTGACTTCCAGGCCTACCTCGTTGCAACCGCATTTTTCATTTCCTATACCGTAATGGCTATCCCTGCTTCATTTGTGCTCAAAAAGACAGGATACAAAAAGGGAATGGCTATTGGCCTGATCATTATGGCCGCCGGTGCATTAGTTTTTCTTCCCGCGGCAGGGGGAAGAAATTACAATCTATTCCTACTTGGACTTTTTATCATCGGGAGCGGCATGACCTTGTTGCAGACAGCGTCCAACCCATACGCAGCGATTATCGGCCCGATCGAAAGCGCGGCCATGCGAATAAGTATTGTAGGGTTTTTTAATAAAGGCGCCGGCATTCTGGCGGGCCTTATTTTCGGTTACATTGCTTTGAACGACGCCGATGCTCTCATCGCAAGTATTCAAACAATGGATCTTGCCACGAAGGATGCAACGTTGAATGAACTTGCCAACCGAGTTGTTCTTCCTTACATGGTCCTCGCAGGCGCTTTGGTTATGCTAGCGGTTGGTGTTTTGTTCTCCGGTTTACCAGACATTGACGACAAGGGAGACGGTTCGGAAGTTGGGTTATCAGCTTCGGGATCTGCCAAAACCAGCTTGTTGCAGTTTCCTCATTTGGTACTCGGCGTTATTGCACTATTTTTTTATGTCGGAGCCGAAGTTATCGCCGGTGATTCAATAATTAACTATGGCAAATCCTTAAACATTGACCTATCCATTGCCCGATACTTTACTCAAGTTACTCTGGCATTCATGTTAGTCGGATACGTTGTGGGCATTCTAACTATCCCGAAATATATTTCTCAATCAAGCGCACTAAAGTATTGCGCTATACTTGGAATTTTGTTTTCGGTTTTGATTGTTACCACAAGCGGATACATCTCTGTCGCATTTGTTGCCGCGCTTGGTCTTGCCAACTCACTTATGTGGCCCGCCATATTTCCTTTGGCTATTACCGGACTTGGTAAATTCACCAAGATCGGATCTGCTTTTCTTATCATGGCCATCGCAGGTGGTGCGATAATACCATTGGTTTATGGAAAACTTTCTGATGTATGGAATACACAGCAAGCTTACTGGATCCTTGTACCCTGTTATATTTTTATTCTTTACTACGCCATATCTGGTTATAAAGCCGGTAAATCAGTTGCAAAATGAAATTTTTACTGATTGCGTTTATCGGCCCCATTTCAGTTTGCTTCAGTCAAAATTATGTAGCAAAAGATTTTACCGCCGAAAATCTGTTCAGTACCAATATTGAAGGCCCGAACATCGATTCAAAGGGAAATTTTTTTATTGTTAATTTTCAAAAAGACGGGACAATCGGTTTGGTTCATGAAGACGGAACGGTAGAACTGTTCGTCACATTACCGGAAGGCAGCATTGGTAATGCGATTATGTTTGACAAAAAAGAAAATCTGTTAGTTGCCGATTTTAAGGGGCATAACATTCTGAAGATAGATCGCAAGTCGAAAGCCATTTCCGTCTTTTCCCACGACAATTTCAATCAGCCAAATGATTTTTGCATCAATAAAAAGGGCCAGTTATTTGTTTCTGATCCCAACTGGAAAGAGAGCAGCGGAAAGATCTGGCGAGTAAACCCTAATGGCAAGGCCATTTTACTCATGAGTCAAATGGGTACCACTAATGGTATTGAGCTGAGTCCTGATGAAAAGATCCTTTACGTAAACGAAAGTGTACAAAGAAAGATCTGGGCGTTTGATGTCGACGAAAAAGGTGGAATCAAAAACAAACGGCTGTTTACTGAATTTGACGACTTCGGTTTGGACGGAATGAAGTGTGATGTTGAGGGAAATTTATTCGTGACTCGCTATGGCAAGGGAGTTATTGCCATATTTAATAGCGATGCTAAACTAATCAGGGAAGTGGCAATAACCGGGAAAAAGACCAGCAACCTCACCTTCGGAGGCAAGGATGGCAAAACAGTTTATGTAACGCTGCAAGACAGAAAATGTGTTGAAACATTTCATTCCGAAACCGCAGGTAAAAAGAAATAATTTTTGTTAATTCTATCGAGTCAAACGGATTTATAACTCGCTAATAAAACTTTGAAACTGACACGCATCCACCCGCTTCGGATAAAGCGGCGTTAGAACCAGACATCAATACTCCTGACGATCTGTTCACTTCTTTGTTCAAAGGTTCCATTAACCAATTCATAGGAAATTTTTCTTTTATCAAGCTCTGTCTTGAATACTTCAAACATCTCAGTTCGTCTGTCCCAAAGATCCCGAAGGCCATCTGCAACCCACGGCACGTCCGGCTCAAACAGGAAATATCTGTCGTAGGTTATCTTTTGCTCCAGTTCAAACAAGATTTCAGGGATTGTTTCCAGATAATGCTGACAATAAATTTCTGTCGTAATGACATCCGTATCACAAAACAAAAGCTTGTTGGCTGTCTTTGATTTCTCAATAACCCGATCCGTTTGCGCTTGTCCGATTCGAATGATGTCATCCAAAGAAAAATCATTAGTAGTGATCATCTCACGGGAAACCTCTGGAACAAATTCAGTTTTATATTTCTCGGCCAGCAGCTTTGCCATCGTTGACTTACCGGTGCTTTCGGGTCCGTAAAAACAAATCTTTTTTACAAAAAAAGGACGGGCTGGAAGAGAAATAAAATCCCAATAACGGAAAGGCTTCTCCCTGATCATCGTTGCCGATACTGGAAACTTCTTTCTTTCAAAGTCAAACGCAACATGCTTTATCGTCAGAATCTTTGCCAGCTCTATGCCATAGTTTTCAGAGCTTATGATAACATCAACAGACGGAAACCTTTTCTTTAAAAATGTTGACCAACGCGGCATTCGCTCTGACAAAGGAAGGGACTCATCGTCAAAATCATCGAGCGATAATTCAGGCCCAATAGAAGGTTCATTACTAAATTCCTCTTTTATCCACTCAAACCGTAATGGGCCGGAAATAGGATCCTCCGGTCTAAAGGTCATGGACACAATCAGCTCTTCACATTGGGTTGCTGCAAAACGGATCAGAGCGCAGTGTCCTTTATGAAGCGGCATGAACCTGCCGATAACCAATCCCCGCTTCACGTTTTGTAGGATTTATAATCATTCTGCCATTTCCAGAAACCAAAAGCGGCAATAACGCAAAAGGCAAAATACTCGACGCTCAAAAACATAATTCCTTTGGCGAAATATAAATAGGTGGCGATTACATCAGCCAGAATCCAAGCAAGCCAGCATTCTACTTTCTTTTGCACCATTAAATAGGTCGCAACAATGCTTATTACCGCCACGAAAGAATCCCAATACGGAAAGGCACTTGGTAGTGAGAATACCTTCGGAAACAGTCCGTGAAGATTCCTGGCAAATATTCCAAAAAGTAGAGTTCCCAGTATCGTCAACGCAGAAAAGATAACAAGCGTCCTGACCGGCATCCAGCTTACCCTTAGCTCATTCTTTTTATCCTCTTCCCCTGCACCGGGGTGTGTCCACCGCCACCACCCAAAAATATTAGTGACAAAGAAGAATACCTGAAGAAACATGTCGGGGTACAATTGTACCTGATAAACCAGAAAAAAGATCAGCGTAACATTGATAATGCCTAGTGGCCAGCTCCAGACATTACCTCGGGCAGAAAGCCAAACGGCCACGCCTCCGGTGATCACGCCGACAAACTCGAGATAGCTCATCGGATAGCCGAGAGTTGTAAAGAAAATATTTTGAATGTCAAAGAAGGAAGTCATGCTGAATAAAACTAATACAATGTCCCCGCCGGTAAAATGCAAGCTTCTCTCGATTTTCGTGTACAGTCCAGGAAATTGCTTTACAACTTAATGCACACATTCCTCACCTCGGTAAAAAATTTCAACGCATCCCATCCACCTTCTCTTCCAATTCCTGATTGCTTCATCCCTCCAAAGGGCGTGCGAAGATCCCTTAACAACCAGCAATTCACCCATATAATACCACTTTTCACCTGTGCTGAAACACGATGTGCTTTCTTCAGATTCTCGGTCCAGATAGTAGCCGACAAACCATACGTCGTGCTGTTTGCATATGCCAGAACTTCCTCTTCAGTATCAAATGGCTGGATCGTTACTACGGGACCAAAGATCTCCTCCTGATTGGTACGGCAATCATGTTTCAATCCTACAATCACCGTAGGCTCCACAAAATACCCTTTCGCACAGCGCCCATCAATCGTTACCTTCTTCCCTCCTGTTAATATCTTTCCTCCTTCTTGTTTGGCTAGTTCAATGTAAGACAACACTTTATTCATATGTGGCTCTGAAACAAGAGCGCCTATACGTGTTGACGCCTCCAGTGGATCACCAACGGTAAGCGATTTGGTTCGCTTTACAAATTCTTCCGTAAAGCGATCAAACAAACTTCTCTCAACAAATATCCTTGATCCACATAAACAAATTTCTCCCTGGTTGGAAAAGGAAGAGCTGATCGTGGTGCTCACTGTCGATTCAAAATCGCAATCAGAAAAAATGATATTGGGATTCTTTCCACCCAACTCCAATGAAAGTTTTTTCAACATCGGTGCAGCGATTGCAGCAATTTTCTTTCCCGTCACTGTTCCTCCTGTAAATGAGATAGCTGTGATTTCCGGATGCTCAATAATAGCCTGCCCAACTTTCGGTCCCAGTCCATGGACAACATTTAAAACTCCCTTTGGCAAGCCAGCTTCCACACAAAGTTGTGAGAAAAGAAAAGCCGTCATGGGCGTGATCTCCGATGGCTTTGCCACCACTGTACAACCTGCTGCAAGTGCGGGAGCTATTTTCCACGTAAACAAGTACAACGGAAGGTTCCACGGCGAGATGCATCCCACCACTCCGATGGGAGTTCGCAAGGTATAATTCACTGCATCCACGCCCGTAACATGCGCTTCTGTTGCCGCATGCATGGCACCCGTTGCATAGAACTTGATATTCGCGGCAGCGCGCGGTATGTCCAGTGTTCTTGCCTGACTTACTGGCTTTCCATTGTCAATGCTTTCCGCCATTGCCAACTTTTCGAAATCACGATCGATCAGATCGGCAATTTTTAAAAGTATTGCCGAACGCTTTTCAACCGGCATAGTCGACCATTCCGGAAAGGCTGCCCTCGCAGCTTCTACTGCCTTGATTACATCCCTGTCATCTGAATTTGGAATATGGCTATAGACTTTCCCCTCGGCAGGATTGTAGTTGTCGAGGTACGTGTTGGAAATCGGAGTTGTCAACGTTCCATTTATATAGTTGGCAATCTTAAATATGTTCATGTTTCCGGGTGTTCAGGTGTGTATATCAAAGACTACCTGTCCTTCCTCCATCTACTGGCACATTGATCCCATTAATATATCCAGCGGCTGGTGATGCCAGAAAAGCCACAGCAGCAGCGACCTCCTCTGATGATGAAATTCTTCCTGCTGGTATTTCAGCAATCATATCCTGAATAACCTGATCGGCAGTTTTCTTTTGCTTTTCAGCGCGGTCATTAATAATCGCTTCAAGTCGCCCGGTCATTGAAGCCCCAGGCAAAACGTTATTAACAGTTATTCCAAAAGGGCCTAGTTCCAGTGAAAGTGTCTTGGACCAGTTCGCTACCGCGCCGCGAATTGTATTGGAAACCCCCAATCCACGAATTGGCATTTTCACGGAAGTGGAGATGATATTAATAATACGGCCATATTTCGCTTCCTTCATACCCGGCGACACAGCCTGAACCAAAATATGCCCACACAACAAGTGACTGGAAAAAGCCTTGGTGAATTCATCCAGCGACGCGCTTAGTGCCGGCCCCCCGGGAGGCCCACCGGTATTATTAATAAGAATGTGAACAGGATTCTTCGCAACAAATTTTTCAACCGTTGATTTGAGGGCGTCAGGAAAATTAAAATCAGCCACCAGGTAATTGTGCTGTTGACCTGCCCCGGTAGAAAGCTCTCCAATGGTAGCTTTTAATTTCTCTTCATTTCGGGCTACCAGCGTCACCGTTGCGCCCAACAAGGCTAATTCGATTGCGGATGCCTTGCCAATTCCCTGCGTGCTGCCACAAACCAATGCCTTTTTACCTGTTAAATCGAGATTCATAATACCATTTTCAGTAAATATAAAAGAACGCTAACTTTCACTGTCCAAAACCCTTATAAAGTATGGAAAAGGTTTATAAAAATTGTCAGAGTTGTGGCATGCCTTTAAAGCGGGATGACAAAGGTGGTGGCACAAACGCAGATGGAAGCAAATCAATACGGTTCTGTAGTCATTGCTATGAGTTGGGAAATTTTACCAAACCCGCCATTACCGTTGACGAAATGAAAGCCACTGTTAAAACCAAACTGAAAGAGTTCGGAATTCCAGGTTTCCTTAGTCCGGTCTTCACCCGTCATATTTCTACACTCGAACGCTGGAAGACGCAATGACCGAATAAACGCATTTTTAAATCTTCAAATCTTCAATCATGCCTATCCGCAGACCTTTCAATCTAACGCAATGGATTACCGAAAACCGCCATTTGCTCAAACCACCGGTAGGAAACAAAAATCTATACAAAGACGCCGGAGACTACATAGTCATGATCGTCGCTGGCCCAAATGCCCGCAAAGACTATCACTATAATGAGACGGAAGAACTTTATTATCAGCTGGAGGGAAGTATCACAGTAAAAATTCAGGAAGATGGCAAAGCCGTTTCGATCCCGTTAAATGCCGGCGATATGTTTCTCCTTCCCGGTGGAGTGCCGCATTGCCCGATTCGAACACCCAACTCACTCGGACTGGTGATAGAACTAAAACGCGAAACCGAAGATGACGGATTGATGTGGTTTTGTGAGAACTGCAATAACAAGTTGCATGAATACAAGTTTCATCTAAACGATATCGAAAAAGATTTTATACCACGCTTTCGCGAATTTTATGCGGACATTGGTTTGCGAACCTGCAAAAAATGCGGCACCGTGATGGAGGCTGACCCAAGATTTGTTTAATTATGAAAAAATCCGAATTACAGGAAAGGCTGAAGAGCAACCATTCTTCTTTCACAAACTTTCTTAGAAATCTTTCTGATGTTATTGCCAATCATTCGATGCCAGGCAAGTGGACACCGATCCAGCAATTGAGCCATATTGAAAAAAGCGTTGCTCCGGTAAAACTTGCATTGTCTATTCCAAAGTTCATTCTCTCCATACTTTTTGGAAAAGCTAACAGGCCATCCCTGTCGTATGATGAACTTATTGCCAAATACAAAATAAAACTTCAGGAAGGCGGAAAATCCACGACACGGTTCTTACCTGACGGAACATGCGATCGAATTAAACTTCAGGATGCGCTAGATCGTCACGTGAATGCCCTCAGCGGTAAGCTTGACAGTTTCTCAGAAAATGAATTGGATAAGTTTATTCTACCGCATCCACTTCTCGGAAAGCTGACGCTTAGAGAAATGCTGTATTTTACTATTTACCATGTGGAACATCATCACTCACAAATAAATCCTGCCCTCAGGCAATCCGTTGCATAGCACTATTCAAGAATGAAATTCAACAACTCATTGTCCTTTGCGAAAGGACTAGATAAGAAAGATCCGTTACGCAAGTTTAAATCCGAATTTCATCATCCCGGCCCGAAAGGAAAACCGTTTATCTATTTATGCGGCAATTCTCTTGGGCTCCAGCCAAAGACGGTTCAGAAATTTCTTAACGAGGAATTAACCGATTGGGCAGCACTTGGAGTAGAAGGACACTTCCATGCAAAACGTCCCTGGTTGTACTATCACAAGTTTGGCAAGAAAGCACTTGCTGGGGTAGTAGGCGCCAAACCTTCTGAGGTAGTCGCCATGAATCAACTCACGGTGAATCTTCACCTGATGCTGACGTCTTTCTATCAACCAACATTACAGCGATTTAAGATCATTACGGAATCAGGAGCATTTTCATCCGATCAATATGCAATTGAATCTCAATTGCAATTGCATCAGCAGAACCCTGAAAAAGCACTAATTGAATTAAAACCGAGAGTCAGTGAATATTTTTTGCGCACAGAAGATATTCTTAAAGCAATCAACGAACATGCAGAGCAGTTGGCTCTGGTAATTTTCGGTGGGGTTCAATACTATTCTGGTCAATTCTTTGATCTTAAAAAAATCACACTGGCAGCACACAACGCTGGCGCCTACGCTGGATTTGATCTGGCCCACGCGGCCGGGAATGTGGTCGTAAACCTTCATAAAAATGACGTTGACTTTGCAGTCTGGTGTGGATATAAATACCTCAATTCTGGTCCAGGAAGTGTTGCGGGAGCTTTTGTTCATGAGCGACATGCCAATAACGCTAATCTGCCGAGGTTGGCAGGTTGGTGGGGACATCAGGAAAAGGAACGCTTCCAGATGAAGAAAGGATTTATTCCGATGCAAGGGGTTGATGGATGGCAGCTGTCAAATTTTCCTGTGTTAAGTGGCGCGGCGCACCTGGCATCGCTGGAACTTTTTGAAAGGGCGGGAATGGAATCTCTTAGAAAAAAAAGTGTTCTTCTCACCGGATTTCTTGAATTTTTATTGAATGATATTGCCAAGAGCAGTAATTATTTCACTGTCATTACCCCAACAAATCCAGAAGAACGTGGCTGCCAGATATCTATCCTCATGAAACAAAACGGTCGAAAAGTGTTTAATACTATAACGAAGGCAGGAGTAATTGCTGACTGGCGTGAACCCGACGTTATTCGCGTGGCGCCGGTGCCGATGTATAATTCTTTTGAGGAAGTATGGAGGTTTGTAGAAATCTTTAAGAAGGCATTGGCAATCAGGAATTGAGCATTGGGAATTATGAACTCGAAAAAACACATCGCTATTGTTGGAGCTGGTCTTGTGGGATCACTCCTTGCTATCTATCTGAAAAAAAGAGGATATGCTGTTTCGGTATTCGAGCGACGGCCTGACATGCGAAAAAGCGGTGAATATGCCGGAAGATCCATCAACCTTGCCCTTAGCAATCGCGGTCTGCGTGCATTGGAGGAGGTTGAACTCGCGGAAAAAATAAAACCCGTAACCATTCCCCTTCATGGGCGAACGATGCACGATCTTAAAGGAAACCTGTCCTTTCTTCCATATGGAACGGCCGGTCAGTTTATTAATTCAGTTTCGAGAAGTGGCTTGAATATCGTGCTGATGGACGAAGCGGAGAGATTGGGTGTGAAGATTAATTTCGGACAACGTACCAATCATGTTGATCTGGACAAAACAGAGCTAACTCTCTCGTCCGGAACACAGACCTTTGATCTTATCATCGGCGCTGATGGCGCTTTCTCTGCAGTGCGTGGAGCATTTCAGATCACCGACAGATTTGACTATGATCAACGCTACATTCAACACGGATATAAAGAGCTAACCATTCCTGCAGGTAAGGGCGGTGCGTTTCAACTTGAAAAAAATTCCCTGCACATCTGGCCACGCGAAAGCTTTATGCTGATAGCGCTTCCAAATCCCGATGGAAGCTTTACATGCACTTTGTTTTTTCCTTTTGAGGGAGACCCTTCATTCGAATCTCTTAAAACCGAAAAAGAGATCCAGCAATTCTTTCAGCAGGTTTTTCCAGATGCGGCAGAGCTGATTCCAGGGTTGCTGGAAGAATTTCATAAAAATCCATCAGCTTCGCTGGTCACGATAAAGTGTTTTCCATGGGTAAGGAATAAAACATTATTACTGGGTGATGCCGCTCATGCAATTGTTCCATTTTATGGACAAGGTATGAACGCGGGTTTTGAAGATTGCCGTGTTTTGAATGATCTGCTAAACAAGCGCAAGGACAATTGGGATGATGTGCTTCCGGAATTTGAGGAACTTCGCAAACCGGATGCTGACGCTATCGCACAGCTTGCTTTGGATAATTTTGTGGAAATGAGAGACCTGGTTGGCGACGTTGATTTTTTACTTAGAAAAAAAATAGAAGCAAAACTTCATCAGCTCTTTCCTGACAAATGGATCCCTCTTTATTCGATGGTCACTTTTCACGAAGATATTCGCTATTCTGAAGCTCTGGCAATCGGGCGCAAGCAACGGGAGATTATGGATGAGGTAATGTCTACACCAACTATAGAATCAACGTGGACCTCTCTTGACTTTGCCCAAATCGCTAACCAACTTAAGAACTGATCACCGATTTGTTTATACTTCACCAATCAAGATCTTATACTCTTCGTATCTGTTTAAGATATCCTTCACATAATTAATTGGCTCTTCGCATTTACAATAACCGGCAACCACTATCGGATCGCGGTAAAATTTTGGATTGGATTTTTCCTTAAGATACATTTCCACGTCAACCCATTTGCCAGGATCCTTACCATACTTTCTGGCCAGGTGCCTTGCATCAACAATGTGTGAAAGTCCTGCGTTGTAGGAAGACAGCACAAATTTCAATCTCTCATTTTTGTCAGGAACATACTTCGCCCAAAGCTTGTCGAGATACTTAAGATAGCGCACACCTGC
The DNA here is from genome assembly GCA_038229375.1 of Cytophagales bacterium. Classification (GTDB taxonomy): domain Bacteria; phylum Bacteroidota; class Bacteroidia; order Cytophagales; family Cyclobacteriaceae; genus ELB16-189. The sequence goes on from JBBRON010000003.1 coordinate 241,818, forward strand.
ACGAAGACTTTGATAGGGATTGGTCCGGTCCACCGCTCCAAATTGTTCAGCGGTAGCTGGCATAAGCTGCATAAGGCCTACCGCCCCAGCCCACGACGCAGCATTTGGCTGGAAGTTGGATTCCTGATAGATCACTGAGGCCAGCAGACGCCAATCCCATCCAAGAATCTTTGCCTCTCGCTTTATTTGTTCATCATAAGGAGACAATTTATTACCGCCTTTCGAGGAATAATCACTTGTGATATGGCGCTGAGAAGATCGGGGGCTATTAAAATATTTATTGTAAAGTATTCTGAATTTTCCTGTGCGCTTGAGTTCCTTCATCCATTCGTTCACCGCAACCGTGAGTTCTGGTGAATTTTTTCGGATTGCCCAGGCGATTTGCTGTGGTGAACTCATCACCGTGTTGATGTCAAGATTTGGGTAGTAAATCGTATTTACAATGGCAATATTTTCATCGGTTACCGTATATTCAATTTCTCCTTCCGCTACTTTCTTAATCAACGATTCGGTTTGCGCCAATGCACTGTCTTCCAGTACGATTATTGCCCCGCCAAGGTCCGTCGAAAGACTGTCGAGGTTTCCTTTAAATGAGGATTCATTCAGGACATGCACTTTCTTCCCGGCCAACTCATTGCTGCTCCTGATCAATGCTCGCTCAAGCTGCTCATGGGGCATTCTTCGCCAGTTAGCTGGCTTCTTTTGGACCAGCACCTGCCGTGTCGTGAACTGAGGATCTGTAAAAGAGAAATAGTTTGTTCGCTTCGGTGTTATGGTCAACGGGAAAGCGATAAGGTCACCTTCACCTTTGTTGAGAAGATCGATAGATTGTTCAATACCACTGATTACTTTGATTTTAAGTTCGAGTTTCAAATACTTTGTAAGGCTTTGCAGCAATTCATATTCATACCCCATTGGCTGACCCTTGTAGATAAAATAGCTGATGGAATTGTTGTCGATAATTGCCTGCAAAAAGCCACGCTCACGGATCTGTTCAAGATCCACCTGTACTTCCGGCTCCTGCGAAAAGTCGCTGACCCTACCCTGAGGGGAGCAATCTGACAATAGCAAGGCCAATACAAGCGCTGAAGGGAGGAAAACCGGTCTTGGCATTGATTGAAATTACAGAAAACCAGTAAAAAACGCTAACTCCCCAAATGAGTACATAGATTAAGAACTTGTACTTACAAATCTGATTAATCACTTCAGTAAATTACATCATAATTAAATGAAGAAATTTTTACTGTATTACCTGCTCCTGTGTCCATTGATGTTGCTTGCACAGACGTCCGAATATTCAATTTGGCGAGAAGGCTACCTCGATATTCATCATATCAGTACCGGATCCGGCAATGCAACTTTCTTTATATTCCCCGACGGCACAACAATGCTTTTCGATGCCGGGGATGTTGACCGAAAGTCGAGGCTAAAAACACCCAACCCACTTAAAATTTCCCTTCCGTTGCGCTCCGATTCAGTCAGTGCCGGTCGTGCCATTGCCGATTACATTCACCAAACGTTTCCAGCCATTAAACATATCGATTATGGTGTGATATCTCATTTTCACACCGATCATTTTGGTAGCATCAATTCAAATTCAGCGTCATCCGCCAAAGGAAAGTATCTTTTGTCAGGCATTACAGAGGTAAACGAATACATTCCTTTTAAAAAAATAATCGACAGAAATTATCCCACCTACAATTATCCCGTGGATCTAAAAGAAAAGGCGATTGACAAAGAATCCGTTATCAATTACATAACCTTCATTTCGTCACAAATTTCAAAAAAAGATATTTCTGCGGAGGCGTTGAAAGTTGGAAGCAGCAATCAAATCAGGCAAATAATCAATCCCTCTAAATTTCCGTCGTTTCACGTGCGAAACATCAAATCAAACGGGGAAGTCTGGACTGGTACTGATGAAACCACAATCAATGTTATTCCCGATATATTGGCTCCAGGAGATTATAATGAAAACCCACTCAGCATTGCTTTAAAAATCAGCTACGGGAAGTTTGACTATTTCACTGGCGGTGACATAACAGGCCTCCAGGGCTTTGGACTTCCCCTTTGGTTTGACATGGAAACTCCTGTGGCAAAAGCTGTAGGCAGGGTTGATGCCCTATCTTTAAATCACCATGGAGTCCGTGATGCAACCAATGAATTTTTTCTTAAGTCCCTTGCGCCTTCAGTAATTATTCAGCAGTCCTATAGCTCAAATCATCCAGGAGAAGAAGTGCTGCATCGGTTGATTTCACCCGTCATTTTCTCCGGCAAAAGAGACATTTTCGCAACCTATGTTCATGCGGAAACAATAATCACCTATGGCCGTTGGTTAAATGACAATTATCAATCAAAGCGAGGTCATGTAGTACTTCGGGTAATGCCCGACGGCAATACCTTTTATGTTTTCATTCTCGATGACACAACGGTGGGACAGAAAGTATTAAAGTCTTTCGGGCCTTATGAGGCAAAATAACTATTGAATTTTTTGTGATACCTCCACAGGGTAGTCGGTTATCAGGATATCAATTCTTCTTTTCTTAATAAACTCCAGATAGTAGTCGCGAGTCATTGGATTAACATTCTTCATAGCACTTTCACTGACATCCGTCATCACCATCATCAGGCTATTTTTGAATTGTGGAATCAGGTTTTGTGATGTGGTAGCGTTCGTGTAGGCAATTAAATTTTGCGTCGGAATGGCAAGCTCTTTGATCAAAGCCCAATCTTCTTCATTCCGGATAAGACACGAGATCTTTATAGAAGCGGACAATGAATAAACCCGCCTGGAATCAGCCGGCTTAAACGTCAACACGATACATTTATGAGTCAAGTTTGCCTTTGTGATTTTTTGAATTACATCTTCCCAGGCATCTCCCTTTATATCTAGCATTAAAATCATTTCCCTGGTCTTTGAATAATTGACCAGTGAGTCAAACGTTGGAACTTTCTCTTTTGTAATTTCTCCGTTTGAATTTTTAAGTAGAAGTGATTTAAGATAGTTGTCATTTAGCTCAGAGATCAATCCCTGGCCATTGGTGGTTCTGTCCACGGATTCATCATGCATAATAAATAAAGTACCGTCCTTACTTCGGCGAACGTCTACCTCCACAATCACCGGAGATGAATGACATTGAGTAACCGTGTTATTAATGGCGGCAAATGAGTTCTCCGGAAGTTTTGAATAAAATCCACCTCGATGCCCACAGATCAGCAGACCGCTTCTTTTTTTGGAAGATGCTTCGCTCCGCTGGGCAATTGAAGTCACCCAATGGAAGAGAATCAATAAAAAAAGAAATACTCGTTTCATTTCTATCATAAAAAAAAGAAGCACCCTTTCGGATGCTCCTTTTCTAATTTTAAATTATGAAGACCTGTTTAGTTAAAGGTATAGCGAATACCAGCCTGAGCCTGCCAAACGTTATCCAGGGTGATGCTCTTCACAAATGAGTCCCTGATAAGGACTGTCTGCGTTGTTCCGTCAGCATTCTTGAATGTTTGTGTCGCCAGCTTGTAGGTTACAGCACCGCCGGTAGCCACTGTAGGTGTGATTGGCTGGGCTGTGTTAAAGCTTCCGCTCGTACTTACCCAACCCACTCCATAGTGATTGTTGATAAGGTTACCTACGTTGAGGATATCAAGGCGGATTTGAAGGGTATTCTTTGTTCCTTTTGCACCAGTCTTGATAAAAAATTCCTGAACAACAGAGAAGTCGAAACGCGTTAGCCATGGAAGGTAGCCGCCATTTCTTTCAGCATATTGTCCCTTTCTTTCTTTCAAATAAGGATTGCCATCAATGAATTTATTGTAAGCATCAGCTTGTTCAGCTGGTAAAAATGTTACCGGTTGACCACCTGAAGTAGTGGCAAGGGGCGCAAAAGTAAGTTCTGCTGCCGCATCGTTAGGCACGTAGATAAGATCGTTATTTGATTGACCGTCTGAGTTCAAGTCAGAACCATATACGTATGACACTTTCGCACCGCTGGTAGATACCATTCCTAATGTTACCATCGTTGCACCGCCGAATTCACCACCGTATTCTTTGCGGTAATTAACCAACCCTACTACTTTATGACGCAAGTCGTTGTCAGCGTATGATAGTCCCAGGTAGTTCTGACCTACATTAGTAGGCATATTTGCCTGTACTGTGCTACCCACTGATTGGATATCGCGTGCCAGTCCATAGGTATATCCCAACATACCGCTGAAGCCTTTTTGATTGGTCTTTACCAATTTGAACGTATAGGTATAAGAACTTCCTTGTTGATAGTTCTTAAGAACAAAAACGTTTCCTATGTTAGAGTTATAAAAACGAGCCTTGTTTACTGTATTCGCTGCGCCTGAGCCTGAGCTTGCAACTCCGAAAGCAGGGAAAGTTCCACGATTATCGGAACCAGCCAGCGACCCGGTTGGAGCCTTTAGATTTGCATCTATGTAACGAAGCGCCTGGATGTTTTGATTATAGATTACTTCTGCAGTAGCAATAAGACCGAATGGTAATCTTTGATCAATGCCAAGGTTGGTTTTCCATATCATTGGATTTTTTAAGTCCTGATCTGTGGCGTTTACTGCATAAGGAGGCAATGTTTTAATGTCCGGACTTGAAGGAGATCCCTGTCCATTCGGAAGTGTCTTCGGATCAATTCTAAATGGATAGTTTAGAGTGGCAGCACCTGTTACTGATATCACAGCGGTATTTACACCGTTATTACCAAGTTGGTTCGATACCAATACTTCTGGAATTCTTGAAACAAAGATTCCGGTACCTCCTCGAATCTGAGTCTTCTTATCCCCAAACACATCAAAGTTAAAACCTGCGCGAGGCGACAGAAGGAGACGTGTCTTTGGAAAAGCTCCCGTATTGATCGGGTAGTCAGTTCCGTTCTCATCCTTGAAGGGAACCATTCCGGCAACAGAAAGGTCTCCGACAACAGGATTATAGAAATTCGAAGCTGTTGAATTATCATACGCAAATACGTCTCCACGAATACCAAAATTCAATCTTAGTTTTTCGTTCATCTGGAATTCATCTTGAACATAGAAACTGTAGGTACTAACGTTCAGTTTCTGAAGTGGCTCTACACCACCCGGCAACAAAGAGTAACGCAGGTTATACTTGTTTAACGCAACTGGCGAAGTAGTGGCATTTGGGTTGTTTACGAAATCCAGAGCTGCTGTCTTAAAATCAGCTATTGAATTATAAACATATACTCCATTCGATGACGGGAAGAACACGTTGTTTGATGTAAAGTTTTCATATGACAAACCGCCTGTTAACGTGTGTTTTCCCGCGAAGTAAGTAAGGTTGTCTGTAATATTAAGCGTAGAATAATTCAGTTTATTGTTCGGCGTGAACGGATCAAAACCAAGAGAGGTATACGTTGTGCCACCGCTTAGGATATCGATCGTCGGAAACAAATCCGCTTTGTATTTTCTGTCCTCATTTTGATAGTTATAGGTTACCAAAGCTTTGTTAGAAAATTTACTTCCGAGTGAAGAGTTTAACTCAGCAGAAAATGATTTGGTGTTATCCTGAATGATATATCCTGTATTCTGAGGAGAAAGGGCAAGGGCTGAATTAGTGCGATTACCATTCCCTGCCGTATTACTACTATTACTGTTGCTAATGATCACGTCAGATTGTGATTCGTGCGAAGAATAACGAACTGATAATTTGTGTTTGGAATTGATGTTGTAATCCAGACGAATCAGATATTTTGTGCTCTTAATATCGTTATTGAAATTATCAATGGCGCCTAAATCGCGCCCGAAATTTGTCTGCATGAAAGATTTTAAATCATTCATATCGGCAGTTGTAACACGTGACAATGTGCCCGTTGCACCAGGAGCCGTCGTTACGAAATCCAACGCAGGCTTGCTGCTAATGAACTGCTCTGCGTTCACAAAAAAGAAAAGTTTGTTCTTAATGATTGGACCGCCTAAACGAAAACCAACTGTATTTTCCAACAGACTTACAGGCGGTAGTTTCTGTCCATCCGCCTCTTTTCCTGTCATATCTTTTCCGCTGCTTCGGTATAGATCATATACAGATCCCTGGAACTGATTTGTACCTGAGCGCGTGACCGCATTTAAGTTTGCACCTCCAAAACCTGATTGAAGCACAGTAAATGGTGTTATGTTTAACTGAACCTCATCCAATGCATCCAATGACACCGCAGTAGTTCCAGTACGACCACCAGCCTGTGATGAACTTCCCAAACCAAAACCATTATTGAAAACAGAACCGTCGATTGTAAAGTTATTAAATCGACTATCCTGTCCCGCGAATGATCCATTATTACCACCGTATACATTATATTTTAAAATACTGTTTACAGTTCTGTCGATGGTTGGGATGCTGTTAAGTGTGCTTCTGTCAAACGACTGTGCAGCACCGGTACGATCTGAACTGAAAACATCATTGGCTCCTGAAGAAATTACAACTTCATCAAGTTGAGAGCTTTCATCCAACAGCTTTGCATTAACATCAGCTGCAACACCAAGACTTAAGTAAACATCACTAATTACCTGCTCTTTGTATCCAACAAAGCTGATCTTTATGGTATATGGACCACCAATACGCATACCTGGTATTGTATAACGACCATCGGCTACGACCGCAGTGCCATAGGTTGTACCAGAAGGCGTGTGGGTGGCAATAACCGTTGCTCCCGGTAAGGCCTCTCCTTTCGAGTCCGTGACAAACCCCTTTACAGAGGAGGTTGTAACCTGCGCATATAGGCCTCCAGCGCCCAGCAGCATCACAACCACTGACAGTAAAATTTTTCTCATAAGCTATATGTTTTAGTAACTAGGTTTTTAAGAGGGGCAAAAGTATCTGTTAAATGCTATCTCAGTTTTACCGTCCCTTTAAATGTTACGAACAAGTTATTAACAATTTCTTAATATGCGTTCAATCAAACGATTGCTGGTTATAAAGTTTTTCTTAAACTTATTTTCCCATTTCAACTTTAACTTAAATCCTATGAACAAACTGGCTCTGTCTCTGCTATTTGTATTCGGAATCTTTCCCTCATCAGCCCAGGTCGATCTATCGTATTATTTGCCAGACGGTATATCGTATAATCAAGCGATTCCAACACCTGCTTCTATCATCGGACATGAGGTCGGCGAGTGGCATATAAGCCATGATCGCCTCATAAATTATATGTATGCGCTGGATAAGGCCTCCGACAGAATAAGCTTGGAAGTGACGGGTGAAACCTTTGAGACCCGGAAATTGCTCCTACTGACCATTACGTCTCCACAGAACCACCAAAACATTGAAAAAATACGGCAGCAGCACCTTCTGCTCTCAGATCCTTCGAAATCGTCAACTGTGGATGTCAAAAACATGCCCTCTGTGTACTACCTGGGCTGTAGCATCCATGGCAACGAACCCAGTGGCGCAAATGCCGGACTAGTAATGGCATATTACCTGGCGGCCGCACAGGGGCCAGAAATTGAGAAGTACCTTGAAAATACTGTGGTCCTCTTCGATCCTAGTTTCAACCCCGACGGGTTGACCAGATTCTCAAGCTGGGCAAACTCGCGTAAGAGCAAGCTCATTTCTCCCGATCCTAATGATATGGAACACAATGAGGCCTGGCCAGGAGGTCGGTTCAATCATTATTGGTTTGACCTCAATCGCGATTGGCTTGTGGCACAAATGCCGGAATCGCAGGCCCGCATCAAAAAATTCCACATGTGGAGACCTAACGTTCTCACTGACCACCATGAACAAGGCACTAATGCAACATTCTTCTTTATGCCAGGAGAGCCGACGCGGGTGAACTCACTTACTCCCGATAAAAATCAAGAGATCACAAGAAAAATGGGCGAGTATCACGCCAAGGCTCTTGACCAGATCGGATCACTCTATTTTACACAGGAAGGTTATGATGATTTCTATTATGGCAAAGGTTCTACTTATCCCGATGTGGAGGGCGCCATTGGAATTTTATTTGAACAGGCAAGTTCACGCGGGCATGCACAGGAAAGTGTCAATGGGATTTTAAAATTCCCCTTCACAATTCGAAATCATTTTGTAACCATGCTTAGTTCACTTAAAGCTGTGAATGAGATGAGGGAAGAGTTACTCAATTATCAGCGGGATTTTTTTAAAGGAATTATCGCAGAAGCAGCGAAGGATCCAGTTAAGGGTTATCTCTTTGGATCAAGAGACAAAGCCAGTGTATTTCATCTGGCAGAAGTCCTGACTCGACAAAAAGTTGATTTTTATAAACCAGCTTCGACAACTTCGATCAATGGAAAAAATTTCGATAAGGAGTCAAGTTATGTGGTGCCTCTTAATCAATCTCAGTATCGCCTAATCAAGGGAATGTTTGGAAAGATCAATCAATTTAAAGACAGTTTATTTTATGACATATCAAGCTGGACGTTGCCAATGGCATTTGGGCTAGACTACGAGGAGCTAAAAACGCTCCCATCGTTGGGCGAAAAAGTTACTCAGATTGAAATGCCAGCAGGAAAAATTATCGGTGAAAAGGGCAATTACGCTTACGTGTTTGAAACCTACGGATTCTATTCACCACGGGCGATCTATCGATTGACAAGTCATGGCATTCGTACAAAAGTTTCTACTGACCCTTTTTATCATTCATCAGGGAAAAAATTCGAACCGGGAGCGATAATGGTTTCCCTCGACAATCAAGATAAGAATCCCGATCAGATAGAAGTTTATATTCGCGAGATAGCGGAGCGGGATGGTATTGACATCTATGCGTTTAATACGGGACTGGACTATCGCGGAGTAAGTCTTGGCAGTAGCACCTTCCAGGTTTTACGCAAACCCGAGATTGCCATGCTGGTAGATGGTGGCGGATTCTCAGGTGTATCGCCTACAGATGCTGGTGAGATATGGCACCTCCTCGATCAACGGTTCAACATTCCCGTGACGTGTATGCCGATCGCAACGTTCAATGGTGCCAATATCAATCGTTACACTACTATTATTTTTCCGGCAGGATCGTACGGGTCGATAAGCGAAAGCTCAAAAGAAAAACTGAAGATATGGATTCAGAACGGAGGCGTTGTGATAGGTTTTGAAAATGCGCTGAACTGGTTTTCGTCAGCAGGACTTGGAAAATTTGATATGAAAAAAGAGGACGAGAAAGACAAGGACAAAAAAGAACAACCTATCAAATCAAAGCCCTATGGCGAGCTGGATGCAGCAGCGGGAGCACAAGAAACCAGCGGAGCTATTTTTGAGGCAGAAGTTGACTTAACGAATCCCCTGTTATATGGCTATTACAATTCTAAAATACCAATGTTCAAGTCAAACAATCTTTTTATGGAAAAAGGAAAAGGCGCTTACTCTAACCCATTGACCTACGGGCCATCATCACTCATGACAGGATATATTTCCAAAGCCAATTATTCAAAAATGAAGAATTCCTCCGGCATTGGACTATCTGTTTTGGGACGCGGGAGGATTATCGGATTCACAGAAGATCTGGCATTCAGAGCGTTTTGGTTCGGAACGAACAAGATGCTGATGAATGCAGTATACTATGGAGGAATGTTGAGAGCTGAGAGTGCGAGGTAAGTCGATAATCACTACGAAAAATCCCAACTTGACAAAGTAGGATTAACAGGTATCTTGTAATAGACAAATATTAAAGATTGAACAATAAAACTCTTTCTTCGGTCATCCTCTGGTCAGTAATATCTGCTGCCTTCATTGGTCCGGGTACTGTCACTACTGCGGCGACGGCGGGTTCATTATTCCAACTTGATTTACTCTGGGCAGTAACGTTCGCAACCATTGCATGCATTCTTTTGCAGGAGGTTTCCGGAAGGCTCACGATCGTAAGCGGCCTAACCATGGGGCAGGCTTTGAGCAAGCGCTATGGGAATAGGAAAAGCACGTGGCTAAAATACATTTTGGGCGGGCCTGTTATTATGGGCTGCGCGGCTTACGAAGCTGGCAACATTCTTGGGGCAGTGTCTGGACTGAATTTAATATCATCGATTGATGTAAGACTACTGACGATTGCTATTACCGCGATTTCAGCTATTATTTTATGGACAGGTAAACGCAACGCCATCGGGTGGCTTATGACGTTTCTGGTAGGCTTAATGGGTATTGCTTTTTTTGGTTTGGCGGCAGATCGTCCATTTTCATTTCTCACGTATTTTCAATCTTCAATTTCACCTGGTTTACCTGCTGGCTCTGAACTAATAACTTTGGGACTGGTGGGCACTACGATTGTTCCCTACAATATTTTTCTCGGATCTGGCATTAGCAAAGGACAAACCGTACCCTTGATGCGCATTGGCGTTACAATTTCGGTCCTGATTGGTGGATTGATCACGGCTGCCATTCTGATTGCAGGAACTTCCGTAAAATCGTTTTCAAATTTCAACGAATTGGCAGATACATTAATTCAAAACAGTGGCCCGATCGGGGGATGGGCCCTGGGCGTAGGGCTATTTGCTGCAGGATTTTCCTCCGCCATCACCTCTCCCTATGCCGCCTCGATCATTTCTTCTTCGGTATTCGACTTGAATGACAAAGGTCAGCGATTGACATGGATCCTTGTGCTTGCAACTGGTTTTGCTTTTGGAATAAGCGGAGTAAAGCCGATCCCTGTTATTCTCACGGTTCAGGCTTTGAATGGATTAGTACTTCCTCTCCTGACCGCCTATCTGATCATTCTGATTAATGATGGCGAGATTATTCCGGTAGAGCACCGCCACTCGTCGTTTTATAACGTGATCCTCCTGATTATTTTTGGAAGCGTATTGTTGATGGGATTGAATAATATCGATAAATCAATCTCTGCATTTCTACAGGCACCATCTGGTCATTTCAATATCATGGTGGTGATGACGTTGGTTATCACTTTCTACCTAAGCTTCAGATTGTTCTTTAGAGCTTCAAAAAACTAACATACTTATTTTTTCTTTCCCAAAAGCAACTGGATAAGTGCTATCAGTGAAACTAATGTCCAGGTGCCTTCGAGGATGATGAAAGGCACATAATGAATAAGGATTGAAGCCAAACCGGCAAGCGCTGCGCCAACAAAATTCAAACTGACATAAAGAATACTATTGTGTTCAAGCTTCTTTAAGAGATTAAGAAGGAAAGCAACCAGAAGAATACTTACGCCAGTGAAGCCAATCCAGTCAGCAGATTCCATAATTCGTGTGAAAGGATAGTGGTGGAAAAAAACCCCCGCTCAAACAACGCACAGGGGTTTACAAAAATAACAATATGTTAGGCTACCACTTCATCAAAGGCTTTCACAAATCCTTTCATTTCATCTATGGTACCGATGCTTACGCGACACCACTCTTTCTCCTTGTAATCCCAAACCCTCATCAGGTATCCTTTGTCTTCCATCCTGGCAAGAATGGTTTTTCCATCTCTTGGCGCTGGGAAGAAAACTACATTCGTCACCGGTTTGCCACAGAATAAGTTTTTCTTGTCGAGGTAGTCTGTCAATACCGCACGAGCGGAGGCATTTTTTTCGCGGGTCATTTTCATGAACGATTCATCTCCCAAACTTGCTTCAGCGGCGGCGATTGCCGTTTGACTTAGTGGGATGTCGCCTGCATATTTATACACCTTTTCAATCAGTTCAGGTTTAGCAACAATATAACCAACGCGTAACCCTGCAAGGCCGTAAATTTTTGAAAAAGTTTTGGATACTATCACATTCATATCTTTTTTAACCAGTTCAACCATCGATACCTGTTGAGAAGGTTCAAGAAATTCAATGTATGCTTCATCCACAAATACTACGCTCTTTTTGGAGACCTCTTCACAGAATGACCGGATCTTTGCAGGATTTACTACAGTTCCGGTTGGATTGTTCGGATTACAAATAAAAACAAGTTTGGTATCACTCTTCACTGCGGCAGCCATCCCATCATAATCATGTTCTAGTTGCTCATTGGCGTTTACCCTGTCCCAACGGCATTTAAATACCTCTGCGAAGTTCATTAGCAAAGGGAAAACAGGATAGGACGACAATACACTTCCGCCTTCAACGCCATAGGCAGCGGCTGATTGACACAGAATATCGCCAGAGCCCGCTCCTAAATGGATATGTTGCGGCGTAACTCCCTCTTTTGCTGCAATCAACGCTTTCAGATCACCCGTCTCTTTGAAGGGATAGCGGTTTGCTTCACCTAGAATCTGCACCACTGCCTGACGTGCCTTCTCAGACGGACCATAGGGATTCTCATTTGAATTTAACCTGATCTTGCCGCCAGCTTTCTTCTTGTCAGCGAAAAAATCCATCTCTGCATGACTGACAGGTGCAGCCATTAGTTGTTGTGAAAGGGAAGATCCTACTGCTAGTCCAGCGGTTAGCGAAATGGTTGATTTAAACCAGTTTCGGCGGTTGATCTTTGATTCCATGGTCTTGGTTTTTTGTTTTACTAAAAATAGCGAATTAAAAACTGGATTCATTACCTCCAGGGTGCGCGGCTTGTTGTGGTTACGTACGGCTCACCGTCAAGCACGATCATTGGATCATTTACGTTTTTGGGGTGGTTCCTTTTTTCAAGCCGATATGAACCCTGGCCTGTGCTCTGCGAATTATAATAGATCCGATCACCCTGCACATACCATGTACCGCGGTCCGAATTCTGCGAAGAGGTGCCACCGGAAAGCGTTTCTGTGTTCACACTTCTTGAACCCTCATAGCTGTAGGTATAGGTACCATCCGCATTCAGATTAATGCATCGGCTGGTTTGAGAATTGGAACTCATATTCATATAACACCATTGACCAACCAGTTCCAATGCTACATTTCCTCGTGAGCTACTTTGTGTCATTGAGTTTCCTGCTCCCTCAACCTTATTATAAGACACCTTCTGTCCGTTGGCAGTAAGAGTTAATTCTTTTGCTTTAACAGTGTATTCGAAACTGGAACTTCCCTGACCGCTTGTAATTATTACATGCCCTTGTGAAACCTGATAAGAAAAAGTATTGCTGAGATAAACGCATTTTCCATCTGCTCTGAACTCGAGCATCTCGCCATTTCCAGACCAAAGACCCAGAAGACTTTTATCTGTATTGCTATAAGCCTGATTGGTAGTCGTTGAACTGGTTGCAGCATTTGTTTGTGTATCTGTTCCTCTTCTTAAAAATGTAACCGCCCCATCAAGGTCGCCGCCGGAAAGTGAAAGCGAGTTACCCTGAACAGTATAGGTGTATTTTGTGAGTGCAGTTCCGATGGTTATCGACAATACAGAACCCTGAGTTGAGAATTTAATAGGTTCACCATCAAACTCGCCCGAGCCATCCTGTTGAAGAATGAGGGTCATTTGATAGCCAAACTGGCTATTCTGCCAAATTCCAAAGAGTTTACCTTGTTGCTGAACCTTTGCACCGATTTGTGCCGAGGCTGAAATGGCGAGACACCATAAGAGAATTATTTTTCTCATCGAACTAAGAATGAGGCCACCCTAAATTAAGAAATGCAATTCCCATTGACAAATTTTCAAAACTGATCAAAGCACATTGTTAAGCTGTTCTTTAATCTTCTCCAACTCTTCCTTCATATTCACTACTTCCCTTTGCATTTCAGCATCATTGGCTTTGGAACCGATAGTATTTATTTCTCTTCCGATCTCCTGAGCCAGAAATCCAAGTTTCTTTCCGTTGGATTGAGTTTCCTCCATCACTTTGAGAAAATAATCAAGGTGAGTTTTAAGTCGAACGCGCTCTTCATGGATATCAAGTTTTTCTATGTAAAAAATAATCTCCTGTTCCAGACGATTTGGATCGAAGCCCTCCTCGCCAAAAAATTCATGTATGCCCTTTTTTATTTTGGTGCGAACTTTTTCAATACGAAGAGGATCAAGTTTTTCGACAATTTTGAGCGAATTGCCAATGGATGCAATGTAGGTTTTGAACTTTTCAATTAATGACGAGCCCTCGAGCTTCCGAAACGCGTCACATTGATCGAGTGAGTCTTTTAATACCACAACGAATTTTTCATACGCCACCACATCAAATGTTTCCCGCTCTGTGGTTTGCTGCACTTCCGGAGACCTCAATGCCAATTCGAACAGATTGTCATAGGGAGCCATTACCCGGTCCGCTAGCTTTTTAAGTTCAGCATAATGCGCTATAAACATCTGTTCGTTGTATTGCTGCTGTACCTCCTGGGCAAGTGGCCTTGTATACTCAATTGAGACCGACACTTTTCCACGTTCCAGCTTTTCAGTTATAAGCGCCCGAATTTCAATCTCTTTTTCAGAAAAAATTCTTGGAATACGGAGGCTTAAATCAAGGAATTTTGAGTTGAGAGATTTCACTTCAATTGAAATGGAAGCGTCACCAATCGGAGCGGCAGTCTGGCCAAAGCCAGTCATAGATTTGAGCATGAAAGACAATTAAGTCCGCAAGATAAGTTAATCCGGCACTGATAGCGAAGTGTTTTGCATCAATACTCAGTGCTCCTTAAAAATCAAAACCCATTGAAACCATTACCTTAGGATCTTTCACCTTGTAGTTTTCCACAGGCCATGCGAGGTCAAATTTAAGATAGTATCCAAGCATCATGGTACGGAAACCAAATCCATAACTGTATAGCCATGGATTGAGGTATTGTTTCAGATCAACCTGAAAAGGTCCCTCCTTTATTTCCACCGTTCGCAGAGTATTTTGTGAATTGATCGGCGGGGCGCCGGTCCAGCTGGTACCGATATCGTAGAACGCCGTGAATTGCAAATTCCTGAAGAAATTAGAGGTTATCGGGCCACCGGCTAATGCACGAACTAACGGCAAGCGGAATTCAGCATTTGCCATCGCTACACTTGTGCCATATAACGTAGCGTAATCAAAACCTCTCAGCGTAGTAGCGAATTCAGCGAAAAGAAGATTCTCATTAAAACCGGATTTCACAAACAACGGATTCTTTACACCACTATAATTCGTTGAGTTACCAAACCAATTGTCTACACCACCCAGCACATATTGCTTCGGCGCACTTCCAAAAAATGTACCGGTGTATCCCCGCACGGCAAACACAATTTCTTTATAAATTTTCTGATAGTGCCTCACGTCGATTGAGATCTGAGAAAAGCTTGCGTTCTTATTACCCAAGCCTTCATAGTGAACGAAATTAAGTTTACCGCGAGTACCTTCTATAAGATTCATTCCTGTAGTAATGGAATTATCATAGACCAATTCCGCCCGTGCTCCCGCATAAAATTGCTGCTTAGATGGTGCAAAAGTGGGATAAGGCGTTGAGATCGCCTGATCGGGGCCAAGGTCAACAAAACTTGTGTAGCCGCCGAACGGTTTTACAGAAACACGTGTACGGACGCTGATCGGCAGTGACGCACCAAATTCAATTTTCTGAAATGAGTATTTCTGCTTCTCATCTGTCTGGGTCCAAAAAATAACTTTGCGATCATATCGTAAACTGAAGTCAACACGATGTTTGAGATATTGGAACTCTCCATAAACATCCCCGCTCTTCCAGTCAAACGCTGTTTGTATTCCACCAGTGATTCGGAAATTTTCCAGAATATCATTCATCTGAGTCTCAACACGGATGCTGAATCCCCTTAACGGATCGACAACAAAATTAGACGCCAGATTTTCATAACTGAATTTTGGCGCATACGGAAAAGGTCCGGTGATACGGCTATTATCACGGGCTTTCATATAACGACTTAAGAAGGTCTCACTTGGCTTTTGCTCCTTTATAGCATCATCCTCAAATTTGTAGTCGTCGGTATTCAGATTGTTTTTATCCTTATTCGGGATCACAACAACTGGTGTAATCACTGTGTCTTTTTTCAGTGGCACATTTTCAAAAGAATAGTCATCGGTATTGATGTCATTCTTATTGGTCTTGTTATGAGTTGTATCCAAAGGAATTGGCACATGCTTCACCGTATCCACAGGGAGGGTAATTCTCGGTTTCAAGGTGTCCTTTTTCTGCTGAAGGCGCTCGTTGATCAGTTGCTTGATTGAAATTCCCTGTCGGGATTCTTTCTTTCTTTTCTCTGTTATGATCTTTGCCTGCTGCATCTCCTTACGCCTGGTCGCAGGCGTAAAAATCTGTCGGTCAATGTTAAAATCTTTTTGAACGTAGATATCATCTTTGAGATTTTTCGTCATCACCATGGCAAGAGTACGATTGTAAAAGTCGAGGTCATACTCCTTAATACTCGAAGGAAAATTTGTTATTTGACCATAAACCCCTGTCTGTCGGTTATATCTGAATAGGTTTACTATCCCACGCTGATCACTCAGATAAACAAAATTATTTTCATCAATCGCTTTTGGGAAGAAATCCTTGCTTAAGGTATTGGTGATGCGAGTAACTACATTGGTGGTGGTATCAAGATTATAGGAAAACAAATTATAAATCGCGGGCACTTTCGTAAAATCCTTCTTAATCGTATTCGTCGAATCGGTAGTCCTGTTTGAACTAAATACTACGGTATTTGAATTTGGAATAAATGACGGATCAAAATCATCATAAATGTCGTTCGTAAGTCGCTTGGTTCTATCGGAGCGACTGCTGATCAGAAACAAATCATTCTGACCTTCAATGTCCGCACTCATCACCGCCAGTCTTCCATTTCCGGAAAAATCGAGACTACGTACATTGTTGAATTTGTCTAATTGACGTGGCAGTGTGCTGCGGGTGCTGAGATCATACAACCAGAAAATATATTCTCCGTAACGAACGCCGATTACGCCAAGCGTATGCGCGTCCGACCAACTGATAAGCGGAATATGATAGTCAACCGTCTGTCTGAATACCTTGTTGCCCCCTGAAAGAATGACCGTCTCCTTACCATTCTCCAGGGACTTAACGGTTACGGTAAATTTTCCGCGGTCATTTTCGGCATACGCTACATTTTTTCCATCCGGACTGATCTTTATAGTTGTATAAACAACGCTCTTTCGATGTCTTGGACTGAATCGGTCAGCATCGTCGGGTGCCTTGTAGCTCTGTTCGACAAGGTCTTGCTCAGCCCCATAAAATTTCTTCCAGTCTGCAACAAATTGCTTGAATCCAACCCCAAGCGTTATGTACATACTCTTTTGCTCGTTGCGAATCACACGAGTATAGTTGAGAATATTTGCCACACTCCCCTTTCCATATCTTTCAACGATATAATTCCATACCGATTGGCCAATAATAGCGGCTTCAGGGCCGGAAACTTTAAATGCCTTGTTAACTTTTTTACTACGTACCAACTGACGCACATAGTCATCCATTTCTGCATTCCAGCCTTTCGCAGCATATTGAGACGCACCATCTATAAACCAATCCGGAAGATTGAGGAGCACTGCATTCTGAAACATATCTTTCAAGCTGCCGCCGAACATCATTTCATTCACCATGAGATCAGCAACTTTAAGGATCAATTCTTCCTTGAACTCATCCAACGTACCGGGATGGGCAATCTCTACATAAGGTTTAATGAATTCAGCCTGACTGCCAACATTGAATTGCTGGCCAGTAATACCCATATTACTTTGCTGCAGATCGGTAATAGAGTTGTAAAGAAAAACCTTGGTTTTTAAATAGGGCGGATAGCCTATAAGATCAGTGATACGATCGAATTCGCTTTCCAGGTATTGGGTTGCTTCGGTGGCAACCTTTCGTCTTTCATCATAGTAATAGACGTCGAAGTTTTCTGAACTTACGTATTTCCAGTCGAACGTTCTGTATTGGACCCTGTTCTTGCCAAAAGTTTCATTTGCCCGCTGGGCCTTTCCAGTGAGAACAAATGTCAGAGAAAATATAAAAACCGCCACGACGCGGTACCACACCATCATTCGCATAATATCAATCACTGTCAACCCGAATATAACGCTTTGAACCGATAAATATTGACCTCGGTAGATAAGTCCCCCATCCCCTCCATCCAGTCGGCCAAATGGCGAGCAAAATACGGTGCTAAACTCACACCTTTCGTTCCAAGACCATTGAAAATAATAACATTTTTACAGGCAGGGTGCGCCCCGAACAACGGCCGGCGGTCAGGAGTCGTAGGACGGATACCCCAATCTTGGTGAAGGACCTCAAATGACACCGAAAGCAGTTCCCGAAGTTTGGTTTGTAATTCATCTACTGACCCAGACGTATTGCCCTCAACAAATGGCGGATGCTGGTAGGTAGCCCCGACATTAAATATATTCTCCCGTTCCGTCGGCACAAGGTACACTCCCCGGTTGAAGATTCTCGAACAAGGCGACTTCAGTTCAATTTCAAGCGTTTCACCTTTCAACGGTTTTATCGGAAGCCACCCAAACCATTTGCTTTGCAGTGCAGCGACTCCATTGCAGAAAATAATTTTATCCGCTGTGAATTCTTTGTATTGAATGGATTCCCCTGCAGCGATTTCTTTTTCATCGAAAAACTCTTCACTTAAAACCTCGTGATATGTTAAAAAATTGCGTACAGAAGAGAGCCATTGATCAACATTAACATATCCGGAATGGGCAATCTCTATTCCACCAAAAGGATCATTGACCTGCTCAAAGGTCGGCACATCATGAAATGCGGAAACGAATTTAATAAGATCATCTGATTTACCTCTCTCTTTCCACTGAATACGCTCCTCATCCGAAATGAATGGACGATAGATTGGCAAAAGATGAATGAGTTTTTTATTCAGTTGGTCGCCAGCCTCGGCATAAAAATTTTCCAGGTAAGGAAATACTTTTTCGGCGATCCATGCTTTGGTCATAAACTTACCGGCAATAGGATTGAAAAGTCCGGAGGCTACTGATGATGCACGCGTATTGCCAGGCTCATCAATAACCTGTATGGTCTTGCCACGTTGCAATAATTCCCACGCAAGTGCGCTACCGGCTAGACCTTGACCGATGATAAGATAGTTTACGTGCTTATTCATTCATTGTAGGTTAACCGGTGAGGCGACTAACGATTCACCTATTTCCTCGTTGTCAGATACACTCCACAAAAAATAGCCGCCATTCCAATAAAGTGCATTAACACCAACTCCTCGCCATCGAGCACGCCCCACATCACGGAAACGATCGGCATGAGATATGTAACGGAGCTTGCAAACAGCGGTGTTGTCATTTTCACCATTTTGTTAAATATCGAAACTGCCACCGCGGTGCTCATGGTTCCCAGCAATGCAATAAATCCAAATGCCTTCCAGGCACCCGGAACGGTTGTAAGTTTTTCTATAAAGTCAGTGAATCCAAAAAGATAGATTGCTCCCAAGGGCGCAATGAGCATCACCGAAATGCTGGTGATGGTAAGGGATCCCAGGTCCGCAATTCTAAATTTTATAAAATTCAGATTGAATCCATAAAATGCGCACGCTAATACTATAAGCAAGCCATAAAGATTGAATCCGGTGAATTGTCCTCCTGACCGGGACACCATCAATAGTATTGAACCTGCCAGGCCTATTAGAATTCCTACAACGGCACCCCGTTTGAATACAACTTGAAAGAAAATAGCCCCCATCACCATCGTCCATAGTGGTGAAAGCGTATTGAGAATTCCAGATACAGAACTACTGATCTGGCGTTGAGCCGTGGTGAAAAGAAATGCAGGTATGAATATGCCGATCATGCCGGACATAAATAGTTTGGGAATATGACCTGGTGTTAAATCTTTCCATCGCGTGATGGCCAACGGCAATAAAACGAATCCAGCCACCGTGACACGCAATGCTCCAACTTCGCCCGGTGAAAACACAACCAATCCCTTCTTCATCAAAATGAAGGACGTTCCCCAGATGAGAGCAAGAATCAGCATCAAAAAGATTGCAAGCGGGGAGTTCTTTGTTTCCACTGGAGATTTATCAGTTAATGGTTAATCAATTCTATTTTCTATTGGCCAAATATACACCCACCAGGATTGCCGCCATTCCTATAAAGTGAGTAAAGAACAATTCCTCTCCATCAATCACTCCCCACATGACAGAAACAATAGGAATCAGATAGGTGACCGAACTTGTAAACAATGGATTTGTCATTTTTACAATCTTGTTAAAAAGAGCAACAGCAACCGCAGTACTCATGATCCCCAACACTGAGATAAATCCTGCAGCTTTCCATGCACCCGGGCTCGTTGTAAGCTTCCCGATAAAATCCGTGAATCCAAAAAGATAGATCGCGCCAAGAGGTGCTATCATCGCTACAGAAAGACTGGTAATAGTAAGCGAGCCCAGATCCGTTATCTTAAATTTTACAAAATTCATATTCAATCCATACAGTGCGGTGGCCAGCACAATCAGAAGCGCATATATATTAAATGTGAATTGCCCTCCTGATTTCGATAACATCAGCAGAACCGAACCAATGAGTCCTATTACCAAACCGATAACTGCACTTCTTTTAAAAACCGTATTAAACAATAACACTCCCATTACCATTGTCCAGAATGGCTGAAGCGTATTGAGGATTCCCGCAACGGAACTGTTGATATGTCGCTGTGCAGTCGTAAAGAGAAAGGCTGGTATGAATACGCCGATTAGCCCCGATAAAAACAATTTGGGAAGGTAACTTGATTTTACCTCTTGCCATTTCAGAAACGCGAGGGGAAGCAAGACTATTCCTGCAACTGTTACCCGTAAGCCAGCAACTTCCCCGGGAGAAAAAACCACCAACCCCTTTTTCATTAAAATAAAGGAAGTTCCCCAGATGAGCGCGAGGATTAGGAGTAGGAATACTGCGAGGGGAGAATTTTTTGTTTCCAAAAATCAGTGGCGTTATTACATGTTACAGGTTGCTGGAGACAGGCCTGCAACCTGCTACTGGTAGCATGAAACTATTACGCTGGTTGCAGCGCGAAGATGTCGTTAATCTCATCCAGAATTGCATGTACTTCAACATCCGTATCTGCTTCCACAAGTCGCGACCGATAGGGTTTGAAATCCGGTATACTCTTGAAATAATTCGCATAGTGGCGACGCATTTCAAATACGCCCAGGCGATCGCCTTTCCAACGAATTGAGAAATTAAAGTGTTCCCGACAAACACGAATACGTTCAGAAATAGTTGGTGTTTGCAAAATCTCACCGGTCTTCATGAAGTGTTTGATCTCATCGAACACCCATGGCGCGCCAATAGACGCGCGACCAATCATGATGCCGTCAACACCATACCTGTTTTTATACTCGAGCGCCTTCTGAGGAGAATCAACATCGCCATTGCCAAAAATCGGAATGTGAATGCGCGGATTATTTTTAATAGCAGCAATCAGCGTCCAATCAGCTTCACCTTTATACATCTGAACACGAGTGCGACCATGAACGGTGAGCGCCTTAATGCCGATGTCTTGTAAACGCTCGGCTACCTCTGTTATATTCTTTGTTTTATCATCCCATCCCAGACGGGTCTTTACAGTCACCGGCAGATGTGTACACTTCACGATCTCCTCCGTCATCTTCACCATTTTGGGAATATCCTGCAGGAGAGCGGCGCCTGCTCCGCGACAGGCCACGGCTTTTACCGGACAACCATAGTTTATATCAATGAGATCAGGATTTACGGCTGTGGCAATTTCTGCTGAGCCGACCATGTTGCCGATATCACCACCGAATAGCTGAATACCGATGGGCCGTTCATATTCAAAAATATCGAGCTTCTGACGGCTCTTGGCGGCGTCACGAATCAAGCCTTCAGAAGAAATAAATTCGGTATACATAAGGTCCGCACCGCCAGCTTTGCACACAGCACGGAAGGGCGGATCGCTCACGTCCTCCATGGGTGCCAGCAGCAGCGGGAAGTCCCCTAATTCTATGTTACCGATTTTTACCATGTGCTTTTACCCTTTATTCAGAACCAAAGGCAAGAATTCACCATATTTGCCCGCAAAAATAGCCAAAAGAGATCAAATGATCATTTCCGAAAGACCACCGTTTTCGTCTCTACTGAGAATAGTGTTGTTGGTCATAGTATTAGGTTGGATGGTTGTCGGTCAGGGAGTTGGAATTCTTGTTGGAATGGCAATTTATGGGCAGGACTTTCTATTTGCTATGGCCAAGCCCACTGCGGACAAAGACGTAACGTTTGCGATCTTATTCTCTCAAGGCGTAGGATCGGTAGTAGGGCTGGTATTTGTCCCTTGGTATTACTTAAAAACCTCTGAAGGCCAGAACTTCAATGGCTTTTTTAATAAGGAAAATAACTGGGCAGCTCTAATTCTCGTTGTTTTTATATCAGTGTTTGCGATGTTAATATCATTGACCCCAATTAATGAATGGAATTCAAACTTCGAATTTCCTGGTTGGATGAGTGGGTTCGGCAATTGGGCAAGAAAAATGGAAACGACGGCGGAAGAAATTCTTAAGGCCATTACTGGAAATATGACCTCGATAAGTTTCGCTTTGACATTCATTGTGGTTGCAATTATCCCTGCCGTGGGTGAAGAATTAGTGTTTCGTGGATTGATTCAAACTGAAATAATCCGAGGTCTGAAAAGTCCACACGTCGGCATCCTGATTGCTTCAATCTTTTTTAGCGCCATCCATTTGCAATTTTTCGGATTCCTTCCTCGTCTGGTAATGGGTCTATTTCTTGGCTACTTATACTATTGGTCGGGAAATTTATTGGTGTCAATGTTGGCTCATTTTTGTATAAATGGGATTCAGGTCGTTGCACTTTATCTTTCGCAGAAGGGGATTATATCCATCAATGTTGAAGGCAATGAAAGTCAGCCGTTACCGGTAGTTGTCCTGTCTGCTTTTATTGCCATACTTGGCCTTTATTACCTTAGAAATTATTTCATTTCACGATCAACATCTGCCGGTGGCCCTGTTTAAAAACTATAGCAATCTTACCCAACGTCTCATCACGGCAATTATTGGTGCCGCTGTTATTGTTACCTGCATCGTGTATAGCGAGTGGACGTATTTTGCGATTTTCTTTTTCATCTGTTTTGTAACTGTTCAGGAGTTTTATACCCTGGCCGGCCTTGACGGAATGGTCGTTCAAAAAACCTTTGGCACAATTTGCGCCATGAGTTTGTTTACGCTTTCTTTCTTGATCGAGGATCAGATCATATCCTATCGCTATTACTTTCTGATTTTCCCTATGCTCTCGTGTGTTTACATGATCAAACTGTATAAAAAATTCGAACGCAAACCCTTCACTAACATTGCCTATACCTTTCTCGGTATATTTTATGTCGCGGTACCCTATGCGTTACTTAACATCGCCGCATTTGAACACGGTAAATACAATTTTGAAATTATTTTTGGATGTCTTTTCATTTTGTGGGCGAGCGATTCGGGTGCCTATATCGCAGGTACATTGTTTGGGAAGAGGAAGTTATTTGAACGTATATCTCCAAAAAAATCATGGGAGGGTTTTATTGGTGGAGCCGTCCTTGCTATTGCCTTCGCCTTTTTGATGAATAACTATTTTCACACACTTGCGCTCTGGCAATGGCTGTCAATAGCCACCATCATAATCGTTGGCGGCACATATGGTGATCTTATAGAATCATTGCTCAAACGAAGTATCGAAATAAAGGATTCTGGGAATATCCTTCCCGGACATGGGGGCTTTCTTGATCGGTTTGATGGGCTATTGATTTCAGCGCCTTTTATTGTCGCCTTTTTGGAAATTTTTTAAGGCTGTGCAGCCAATAAAACCCGAAGCAAACTAGGGGAACACGCAGAGTTGCTTAATGTCTTCTTGCCTTGCCGGTAAAAAAATTTGTCCCGACAATTTGTTTACTTCCTGCTTCTGCCGGAATCACATCATTTTCAGAATAAACTCACCTGCCTTTGCCCAAAAACCCTATTTTATTTCACAGTTTGATAATGCCCAAAACAATCTACTTTTTCACCTTTGCTCAACGCTTCTGACTAAATTATCTATCTTTGCAACCGTTTTCGGACAGGAAAATTCATGGGCTCAAAAGGCACGGTTTTTATCATCCTTTCCCCGTATAACACCATTAAATTCTTTTAAAAATGGCTTACATAGAACCTGCTCCTCTGCTCGACAAGGAGAACCCATTTGAGGCAATGATGTCCCGCTTCCAGACTGCCTCACAAGTGCTCGGATTGGAAGAGCAAATTTATAACGTGTTGAAATCGCCTGCCCGACAGGTGATCGTGTCACTTCCAGTCACAATGGACGATGGTAGCATTCGTGTATTTGAAGGCTATCGCGTAATTCACTCAACGATCCTCGGCCCTTCCAAAGGAGGCATCCGATTCGATCCAAATGTGAATCTTGATGAAGTAAAAGCACTCGCGGCATGGATGACATGGAAGTGTGCAGTGGTTGACATTCCCTATGGTGGAGCAAAAGGCGGAGTGAAATGCAATCCTCGCGAAATGTCAGCAGGAGAAATCGAGCGGCTAATGCGCGCCTACACATTGTCGATGGTAGATATTTTTGGTCCCGATAAAGATATACCCGCTCCAGACATGGGTACAGGTCCACGCGAAATGGCCTGGTTGATGGATGAATACTCTCGCACACGTGGTATGACCGTAAACGCCGTTGTGACCGGTAAGCCTATCGTGTTGGGCGGATCGTTAGGAAGAACAGAAGCAACCGGCCGTGGTGTGATGGTGGCAACACTTGCTGCTATGGGTAAATTGAAAATCAATCCGTACAACGCAACGTGTGCTGTTCAAGGCTTTGGTAACGTGGGTATGTGGGCAGCCCGTCTGCTCGAAGAGCGTGGTTTGAAAGTTACTGCGATTAGTGATCTATCGGGTGCATACTACAATGAAAATGGAATTAATATTGATAAGGCCGTAAAATACCGTGATGGTAGTAAGGGTACTCTTGAAGGTTATACAGAAGCTCAAAAAATTGATGGTGGTGAATTGTTGACATTACCTGTTGACATTTTAGTACCTGCAGCGACTGAAGATGTTATCACTTCAAAAAATGCCGCGAAGATTCAGGCGAAGCTGATAGTAGAAGGCGCCAATGGGCCCACATCTTCAAAGGCCGACAGCATCATCTATGAAAAAGGAATTAGTGTCGTTCCTGACATTCTTGCGAACGCTGGTGGTGTTACGGTATCGTACTTCGAATGGGTGCAAAACCGCCTTGGATACAAATGGACGGCGGAGCGTGTTAACCGCCGTAGCGACCGAATCATGAAAGATGCTTTTGACAACGTGTTCCGCGTGGCTACTGAATATAAAGTATCTATGCGTATTGCGGCGTATATGGTGGCGATCGACAAAGTCGCGAAGACGTATAAATTCCGTGGGGGGTATTAATTTATTAACCAGGGAGACGCTGAGGAAGCGACCTACTACACACTTAGCAATACTCAATAGGAAGAATAATAAGAAATCAGATAACTTTGCGAGGCGAGCCAAAATGGTTCGCCTCTCTTATTTGGAATTTTTAATTAATCATTGGCCTCAGGCAAGAAGTTTTGCATGGACGAATCTTCCATCTGACCTTCACGCCGCTGCGCCTATGCTATAAAATATATCATATGACCATTCATAAAGAGGGAAGGACCCTGTTGTTTGTTCTGCTAGTGGTGTTTTTTGCCATCAATTGGGCGGTAATGTATTTTGTGCCTGAGTCGCGTATGATCCAGAATATCGTGCTGGTTTCCAGCATTATTTTCTACCTGATCATTTTGCAGTTCTTCCGCAATCCCATATTTACTGTTACCAAAAACGAAAAGGTCGTTCTTGCTCCAGCCGACGGAAAAGTGGTGGTAATTGAAGAAACTGACGAGAACGAATACCTGAAATCCAGGCGCAAGCAAATCTCGATATTCATGTCGCCTATCAACGTGCACGTCAATCGCATGCCAGTCGGTGGGTCAGTGAGCTATTTTAAGTACCATCCTGGGAAATATCTGGTAGCTTGGCATCCCAAGTCGAGCACGGAGAATGAGCGCACAACGGTTGTAGCAAAGATGAAAAACGGAACGGAAGTTTTGTTTCGTCAGATCGCCGGCGCATTGGCACGACGGATAAAATGGTACGTGAAGGAAGGAGATTTTCTCGAGCAGGGCCAGGAATTTGGATTTATAAAATTCGGATCACGCGTAGACATTTTTCTTCCATTGGATGCAGTGGTGAAGTGTAAAATTGGAGATGTGACGGAGGGTGGCAGGACTGTGATTGCAGAAATAAAATAGTTGACAGCTCTTTGTTAACTGGCATCTTCAGATCATAACTTCGAAAGTGCACTAATATACCTGTCTGGCACATCGCCTTTTGTTGCTGTCTGATAATCGCTATAGTTGCATGGTACAATACTATTCCTCGTATACGGGCCTTTCACCGGCAATGGGATTTCCATCCACCACCTTTCCGTAAACTTGCTTTTATAGAACGTAAGGGTCTCTGGTTCTACCGGCATGGATACCGTAAACTTTGTGAAGTCATTGCTTTTAAAATCCTGTTCATTCTTGCGGTGGTAGTAGCCTTCAATGAAATACCAGATCATCGTGGCAATAACGGAAGCCGTTTTTTTATGAACATCATCGAGGTCGGGACTATACCCATAGAAACCCACTGAACTTAATTTCTCATTGATTCCAGCGTACCAGGTGATTTGACATGCATCTTCTCCACTTAACCCAAAAGGCTGAGCATTGTCACTTCCAGGCGCATCCGAAGAACGAATTGCTGTGATATCAAATGAAAACATGTCGGCCTGACGTATAGAAGGCTCCATCTCCGCAAGGTTCGTTTTGACGTGCCCCACCCGAAACGCCTCAAAATATAGTTTCTCCAGGATACCGATTGAGGAAGGATCAATCAGGTAACTTTGATAACCAAGGTGAATATAGCTCAGGAGGAAATTGGGCTCGTGAAGTAAAATTTTATGAAGATGTCTCCGATTGGCCGGAGCTCCATGTTTGTCTTCAAGGTCAAGAAAGGCATCGATGTTCACCAGGTTGATTAGCTTCTCAAATCCTTCATACCCCCAGAACTGGCCGTAATCAAGGTCATGTGACCCTCCTATTATGACCGGCAGTACGTTGTTTTCCATTAATATCCTGCACACTTCACTCAGGCGAACGTAGGTTTCATCAAGATCAATCCCCGGATTAAGATTTCCCAGGTCAACAATCCGGTAGGCGCCGGCCCCTTTTTTCAACTGATAGAGTTTCCTTCGGACTTCGTCGGCCGCATTGGATTTTCCTGCATGATGCCCCGCTCCTCTCGTTTCGTTCACTCCGATAATAGCAACGTGCGCATCCTTATACTCTGGCATCTTTTCGCCAAAGATTTTAATGTTCTTTAAAACGGATGAGGTTGATGTGATGGACCCATAAACGGATTCATCAACGGGTGAGAAGAGAATGGTTAAGTCCATGTTTGGGAGTTAGCAACCTTGACAAATCTAAGAATAAAATTCGCACCGGAAGGCGCTGGAAGCACGCTTCAAAACTTCGGGGTAAAAGCGGAGTTCAATGCACAGAAGTCCAATAAATAGAAATAATTTTTTCATTGTTCAGCGCGATTGTAGAATCTTCAAAATAAAAAAACCTCCCGGAGTTTTCCGGAAGGTTTTCAATTCAATTCATAATAATGTCATCCACCGAAGTCATCGAAGCGGACGTTCTCCTTCGGGATACCCATATCATCCAACATCTTCAATACGGCCGCATTCATCAATGGAGGTCCGCAGAGATAATACTCAACATCTTCCGGAGCTGGGTGATCTTTAAGGTAATTGTCAAACAAGCATTTGTGAATGAATCCGGTATAACCGTCAGCATCCTTGTCATCAAGACTCTTTGCTACCTTCCAGTTGTCTTCAGGAAGTGGTTCGGACAATCCGATATGGAATTTAAAATTCGGAAATTCTTTTTCGATGTTACGGAAGTGATCAGTATAGAAAAGTTCCTTCTTCGAACGACCGCCGTACCAGTACGAAACTTTGCGTTTTGTTTTTTCTGTATGAAACAAGTGAAAAATCTGAGCGCGCAATGGTGCCATGCCAGCGCCTCCACCTACGTAGATCATCTCACGCTGTGTCTTGTTAATATGGAATTCACCGTAAGGGCCAGAAATCGTTACCTTATCTCCTGGCTTGCGCGAGAAGACATATGAGGAGCAGATTCCGGGATTCACGTCCATCCAACCATTCTTCTGACGATCAAATGGAGGAGTCGCCACACGAATATTGAGCATTACAATATTTCCTTCCGCAGGATGATTTGCCATTGAGTATGCGCGGAAGATACCTTCCTCGTTCTTCATCTTTAGATCCCATAGCTTGAACTTATCCCAATCACCCTGGAATACGTCGGGCTTGTGACCTAACTCAGGATGAGGAGCAATGTCCATAGTTTTGAAATCAACGGCAACAGGAGGGACATCAATCTGGATGTAACCACCTGCCTCGAACTTCAATGTTTCACCTGCCGGAAGCCTCATCACAAACTCCTTAATGAAAGTGGATACATTATAATTTGAAATGACTTCACACTCCCATTTCTTGATACCGAATATCTCTTCAGGAATACGAATGTTCAGATCCTGTTTCACTTTCACCTGGCAGCCGAGGCGCACATGTGCTTTTTGTTCCTGACGACTTAAGTGTCCTACTTCTGTTGGAAGTACATCACCCCCGCCGGATTCCACCACACATTTACACATCGCGCAAGTACCGCCTCCGCCACAGGCTGAAGGCAAAAATATTTTTTCGTTGGAAAGAGTCGATAGCAACGAGCTGCCCGCAGAAACGGTGATCGTCTTTTCGCCATTGATAGTGATCTTAACGGGACCTGACTGAACCAATTGCTTTTGCGCAAACAGTAACAGGAATACCAGCAATAAAATGACCAGAGTAAAGGCTATAATGGACGTGGAAACTATAGGGAGCATATGTCTAAAACAATTAGACCACAAATATATCCACACAACCCGTATAACTGGGTTTTGTTCATCAAAAAATTACTCCAGCGGCGCTTTCGAAAACCGCCTATGCGAACGAGAGAGCCGGCTTCTCAACAGGCACTCCTGGCGTGATTACAGCGCCTGGAGCAAAAATGACATTAATGCCTTCCTGTTGCGACCATTCCCTGATTTTTTCGAGTTTCACTATACCCTGCATGTTCTGCTGACCGCTTCCCTGAAACCCGCCCTTAAAGGTCTCAAAGTCGGCAATGGAGACACGTTCTTGTCCAGAAAAACTAACGATGACGTCAACTGAGGCGTCATTTGAAAATGTTAGACGATTTTCTTGGTGCAGCTTCTTGTACTCGTATTGATAATCATACGTCAACGCAGAAATATCTGAGAGCACAGCAGAGCCGGTTGGATAACTACCCGCGCCTTTGCCAACAAATAGTTGCTTTTCCGCAAAAGCCCCCTCAACCGTAACGGCATTGAATTCATTTCGCACAGCAGCGAGCGGATGATTGCTCTCGATAAATTGAGGTGCTACCAGGCCGTAGATCTTGTCTCCAGATTTGAATGCCCGGGCAACAAGCTTGATGCCGAGGCCGTGATCCTTTGCATATTTCAAATCAACGGAAGAGATCCGATCAATTCCGAAGTTGATGATGCTATCCGGCTTAACAAACACACCAAATGCATGGGCAATCAGGATCGTTAGTTTATATTTCGGGTCAAACGCTTTTACATCGAGGCTTGGATCGCTTTCCGCAAAACCAAGTTCCTGAGCTTGCTTAAGAGCATCCACATAACTCTTCCTTTCGTCAATGACTTTGGTAAGAATATAATTGGTAGACCCGTTGAAAATTCCTTCTACACTTTTTATTAGATCGTTGTCATAATATTCTTCCAGGTTGCGGATAATCGGAATGCTGCCGCATACTGATCCTTCATACAAGACAGGTTTGCCATATTTTTGCTGAAGCTGATATATTTCTTCAAGATTTTCCGCCAGCATCTTCTTGTTAGCCGTTACCACTGCCTTGCCATTCTCAAGTGATGTCTTTACAATTTCAAATGCTGCCGTTGCGTCGTCGATCAGCTCTACAACAACATCAATTTCCGGATCCAGAAGAATTTCATTCTTATCAAACGTGAAAATCTCTTCATTAAGGGGACGTGTCTTGTTTTTTGTTTTGACACAGATCTTCTTGATCTCAGCCTTTAGCCCTTTCGTCTCGTGCAATACATGATACAATCCTTGTCCGACACAACCAAATCCGAACAACCCCAACTTTAAATTCTTTCTCATGCGATACTTGTTGAATGCTTGTGCTTGTAAAACCTATTTAAAATCTCTTTTAACTGATCAAACTCCACCAGGAATCCATCATGACCATATAAAGAATGAATGATTTCCAGTTTTGCTTTGGAAATAGTATCTGCTAAAAATTTTTGCTCAGAAACAGGAAAGAGAATATCACTTTCAATACCCACCACCAAGGTGCGTGCCTTTATCTGTTTGAGTGCTGCTTCAATGCTTTTTCTGGAACGTCCGAGATTATGGTTGTCCATTGCCTTGGAGAGTGTCCAATACGTAAAGGCATTGAATCGACCTGCAAGCTTTTGTCCCTGATAACGCTGATAGGATGCTGCGCGAAAATCATCCAGTTTGTCAGACGTTTTTTCACGCTGGCGTTCCACAAATCCCTCGAAACTGCGATAGGAAAGCATCGCAATGGCACGGGCGGCTTTCATCCCCTCCAATCCCGAGCGTTCATCATCTTCCTTCCAGGTTGCATCGGCTTCAATCGCCAGACGTTGTGCTTCATTGAAAGCGATTCCCCAGGCCGAATGAACGGCATTCGTCGCAATCAAAACGAGATGATCAAATATTTCAGGCTGTTCGATCGACCATTCCAACGCTTGTTGTCCTCCTAAAGAGCTTCCTATTACTGTTTGAATCTTTTGCAAATTCAAATCGTTCCGTAGAAGGTCAAAAGTGCGCACAATATCACGATTGGTGATCAGCGGAAAATTGTGATAAAATGGTTGTCCAGTCTTTGAATCAATTGACAAAGGGCCAGTCGAACCATAGCATCCGCCGAGTGTGTTTGCACAAATAATAAAATACTCATTAGGATCAAATGGTCCACCTGTCTCAAACAATCCAGGCCACCATGAAGTGACATCCGAATTCCCGGTAAGGGCATGAATTACCCAAATCACATTCGAGCGATCTTTGTTTAGCCGACCAAGCGTTGTGTATTTAAGCTGGAATCCGGAAAGTATTCCGCCAGCTTCCAATTCAAAATCCTGATCGTAGTGAAAAATGTGATCGTTCTTCATTGATTTTAATTCTTTTCCTATCTACAAAAGACTAAAGCTCAAAGTTAAAAGCTTCAGGCATGATTGTCCGCGCTTTCAAATGTCAACTCATTTATGTGCCGCTAATCCGGCTTTCGCCACTTCTTCATCCTGAACTGCCGACATTCCAGAGACTCCTATTGCTCCGATTATTTTTCCATCAGAAGAATAAATCGGCTCTCCACCTTCTATCGGAAAAGCCGGCAACGCGAGCACGCGAAGCCCGACACCACCACCAGCTAACGCATCTTCCAATGCTTTTGTTGGACGTTTAAAATTATTGGCCGTTTTTGCCTTTCCAATGGCGACTTCGATGGATCCAATTTGAGTATTGTCCTGTTTGTGCAACAACACAAGATTGCCACCAGTATCAACGATAGCGATTACAACAGTATATTGTTTACTCACGGCAAATGCTTCTCCTGCTGCCACAATCTTTTTTGCACTTTCTAGTGAAATAGGTGGCCCATAAGCAACAATTGGCGCGGGAGTTGTTTGCGATGACGCCAGAAAGGGTGAAACAACGAAGAGTATTGCTATGACGATTTTCATAAGGATGGTTTAATAATTTCGAATTATCGAACGTCCCTACCAGCAAGGACGTTCGATATTCACTTTTCATTTGTTACTTGACGAGTTCTTTCTCGCCAACCTTTGCAAATGCCTGTTCCAGATCCGCTTTTATATCATCGATGTGTTCGATACCGGCAGAAATTCTTAGCAATGTAGGCAACACACCAGATGCAATTTGTTCTTCATCCGACAATTGCTGGTGCGTGGTGGCTGCAGGCTGAATGATCAGCGTTTTGGCATCGCCAACATTTGCCAGGTGACTAATCAGTTTGAGATTATCTACCAGCTTCGCAGCATTTTCTTTTGTTCCCTTCACAACGAAGGAAAGCACGGCACCAAATCCATTCTTTAGATATTTCTTCGCCAGCTTGTGATAGGTGCTGCTCGTTAAGCCAGGATAATTAACCGTTTCAACTAATGGATGCTGCTCAAGCCACTGTGCCAATGCCAATGCATTGTCAACTGAACGCTGAACGCGCAAAGACAATGTTTCCAATCCCTGTATCAACAGGAAAGAATTGAAGGGACTAATCGCCGGACCAAAGTCGCGCAGGCCTTCGACCCGGGCGCGAATAATGAACGCAATGTTTGGCAACCCGAGAGGATTACCCTCTCCGAATACATCCCAGAATTTCAAACCGTGATATCCTTCACTTGGTTCAGTAAACTGGTTGAATTTACCATTGCCCCAATTATAATTTCCTCCATCAACGATAACGCCACCAATAGACGTACCATGACCGCCGATCCATTTAGTTGCGGATTCAACGACCACATTTGCTCCGTGCTCCAATGGACGGAACAAATAGCCCGCTGCACCAAAGGTATTATCAACGATCAATGGCAGGTCATGCTTTTTAGCCAACGCCGCGATAGCTTCAAAATCAGGAATATTAAAACCCGGATTACCTATCGTTTCGAGATAGATAGCCTTTGATTTTTTATCGATCAACTTTTCAAATGCCTCTACTTTGTCACCTTCTGCAAATCGCACTTCAACACCAAGTCGTTTGAAGGCCACTTTGAATTGATTGTAAGTTCCTCCGTATAAAAATGTTGTGGAAACAAAATTGTCGCCTGCCTGAAGAATGTTGTTTAAAGCAATGAACTGTGCTGCTTGACCAGAACCAACCGCCAGGGCTGCAACGCCACCTTCGAGTGCTGCAACGCGCTTTTCAAATACATCGGTGGTTGGATTCATAATCCGTGTATAGATGTTTCCAAACTCTTTCAGAGCAAACAAGTTGGCGCCGTGTTCCGAATTCTTGAAAGCATAAGAAGTGGTTTGATAAATGGGTACTGCGCGTGAGCCAGTAGTGGGATCAATTTCCTGCCCTGCATGAAGTTGAAGTGTTTCAAAACGTAATGTTGACATAATTGTAATTGTTTAAATAGATTTTTTTTGATTGCGTAAGTGAAGTTGATAGCACAGTGACGTATAATGCCACTGCTCTGTAGAAGCCAGGAGGACTATTATTCCCCTTTAGCAACAACAGCAACGACAAGCGTGATCCATAGATGGACACATACATCGTTGCATTGACGTGCAAATAAAATTGAAGATTTCAGCGAGTGAAGCTAAGGTCCCGGAAAGGGCCTTGATGAGGAATCTGGATGACTGGTTTTTCATTTTTTTAACCGGTTTATAGTTCCCTAAGACCATCTTAGGGTAGGATTTAGCACCTTTCCTCTTGTTTTCGGGGCGGTTGCTAGCGCTTCAAAGAGCCTTATCTCTCCACGCTTCTTTATAAATCGATTTGGCAGAAGTGCTTCATCGATCTGATGACACAAACGTATACTAGATTGGTAGAGATTCCAAATACCGAGTTAAAAATTTGTTAAAAAACTTTCCTGAAAAGTTTTTTAACCAGGAATAGAATGCATCGCACCGTCAAAATAATTTACAATTTGCCCCCTTCTGAAGGTGAGTTTAAAGGAAAATAGCTATCGCAAACTTAACAACAACGTTTGTTTTAATGACCTTACTATCGTTAGGAACCACCAAAACATATTCTTACTAAGTCGCCTTTCTATTTCATAAATTGTGATATCAAACCAGCGTTAGCCAATGGGTAAGCAAGAAAATATCAACCGCCGGCAGGCTTTAAAATATAGTATAAAGGGAGTGGCCGCCACGGCCCTTGGAACCTTTTTACCCGAAATAGCAAGCGCTGTTTCTGTTAATAAACCAACACCGAAAGAAGGAAAAATTGTAGTGGTGGGTGCCGGAGCCTTTGGAGGATGGACCGCATTACATCTGCTGCGCAAAGGAAAAGATGTGACATTGGTGGATCAGTTCGGACCAGGAAACAATCAATCAAGTTCCGGCGGTGAAACACGTTTGATTCGTGCTTACTATGATAAGCAGATTTACTTTGACATGACTCTGCGTGCCATGGATCATTGGAAAGAGAATGAAGCGCGAATGGGTCAGAAAGTATTTCATCAAAACGGATTGATCCTTTTTAATTACAAGGAATCTACGGCCGAGACGGAGACTGCCATCCCGATGTATAAGAAGGCTAAACTATTTCTCGAAAAGGTGAGCCTCGCCGATGCGTCCAAAAGATGGCCGCAAATCAGAACAGACGGATTAAACCACGTGATGTTTGATCCACAGGCTGGGTATCTGGAGGCACGGAAAGGATGCATGGCTGTGTTCGATTTATTTATAAAGGAAGGCGGAACGTTTATTCAGCAAAAAGTCGAAAAAGAATCCATTGCCAGTGGAAAGGCGTCATCTATAACTCTTGGTGATGGACGCAAGCTCGAGGCTGACAGTTTTATTTTTGCGTGCGGTCCTTGGCTCACCCGACTTTTTCCCGAGCTCACCAAAAAATTAAAAGTCACCCGTGCCCTTGAAATTTTCTTTTCATCGCCGCCTACCCTTTCAGATCTTATGGAAAACAGGTTGCCTACGTGGATGGATCGGGATCTTGATGGACCATTCCGGTCATTCGGTGTTCCCGGAAGCTCCTACCGTGGTTTTAAGGTTGGATTAACACCCCCTGTTGATAATAATGTGACTGACAGATTCGATACCTATGACCGAGTTGTCAAACCGGAAGAGCTGGCCCTCGTTCAGAAAGTTATTGCGATGCGTTTTCCGAAACTGGTTGGCCAGCCGGTAATTGAGCAGCGGGTTTGTCAGTACACTCTCACACCAGATACAGATCTAATACTGGATCAGCATCCTCAGGCATCCAATCTTTGGGTGATGGGTGGGGATTCGGGCCATGGATACAAACTCGGTGCATCATTTGGTGAGATGGCTGCAAGCACGGTGCTGGGTCAAGTACAAGTGAATGCACTTTTCGCGTTGAAACGGCTTTTAAGCTAGTCGTCGCTAATGGTCAGTTAAACCATAACCCCGAGCCTGCGTGGGTTTACTCGATATATTGACAATAGCTTCTCTTGAGCATCGTTTTAGCTTCCTTATTCCTGCATGATAAATTGGGTGACCGGGGGGTCACCGGGGGGTCACCGTCCTCTGACCGTGCTCATGTAGTTATTTTCTTTGTTTTTGGGCTAAATATTAAGGTGGGTGTCTTAAAAAGTCCCAATTTACGCAGGATATTAGGTTTTCTATCCTCGCATTTGCGTAGAGTCTTGAAAAAATCACAACCCGCCTGATACATATATAAGTTATGAAAAAAGTGTGAACTCGTTACTTCTAACAGAGATAATTTTGCGCAAATCTTTAATCT
The DNA here is from genome assembly GCA_038229375.1 of Cytophagales bacterium. Lineage (GTDB taxonomy): Bacteria > Bacteroidota > Bacteroidia > Cytophagales > Cyclobacteriaceae > ELB16-189. The sequence continues at coordinate 277,262 of JBBRON010000003.1, forward strand.
CTAATCTTTCATCTTTAATCTTTCATCTTTCATCTTTAATCTCTAATCTTTCATCTTTATTCTTTCATCTTTCATCTTTCATCCCTAACTTTTTATGTCAACATTCCTCCATCAACCTGTATCACTTGTCCTGTTATATACGATGACATGTCGGAAGCAAGAAAAATACATGCATCGGCTACATCTTCAGGTTTACCTCCACGCTTGAGCGGAATAGCATCGCGCCAGGTCTGTACTGTTTTTTCATCAAGCTTTCCTGTCATTTCTGTTTCGATAAATCCAGGAGCGATAGCATTCGAGCGAATTCCTCTCGAACCCAATTCAAGCGCAATGGATTTTGTGAATCCGATGATACCGGCTTTCGAAGCAGCATAGTTTGCCTGCCCTGCATTACCTTTCAAGCCTACTACTGAGGTCATGTTTATGATTGATCCTCCTTTTTGCTTCATCATTGGTTTACAAACTGCTTTCACCGTATTAAAGCATGATTTCAGATTCACGTTTATGATCTTATCCCACGCTTCTTCTGTCATGCGCAACAATAAATTATCCATGGTAATACCAGCGTTGTTAACGAGGATATCAACGGAACCAAACTCTACCACTACATCATTGATCAGCTTGTCAGCTTGTGCAAAATCGGATGCATCCGAACGAAAGCCCTTTGCCTTTACACCCTTCGCCTGAAGTTCAGCCTCAAGAGCCTGACCTTGCTCGACGCTGGAGAGATAGGTGAACGCAACATTTGCACCTTGCTCCGCAAATCTGACGGCGATGGATTTTCCAATTCCTTTGGAGGCTCCTGTCACGAGTGCGGTTTTTCCCTGAAGTAATTTCATAATGTGGCGTATTTCGATCGATTTCAGTGCAAAGTAAGCAGATCAAAATGATTTTTAGAATTCACAAAAAAGCAGGAATTAATTTTAAATTGGGAATCCAAACCTCTTCTTCATGATCCGAATTAGCCTGTTGCTGCTTGCTACTGTTTGTGTCTGCTGTAGCACAAAACCAAAAGAACTAAAAACTGACATCCTTGCATTAAATATTGATTCGACTGCGAAGCCAAACGATGATTTTTTCCAATATGCGAACGGAGCATGGCTGAAGAAAAATCCAATTCCACCGGCTGAGACGTATTGGGGCTTAGGCAATCTCGTGCGAGATGAAATCTATTTGCGTCTTGTTAAAATAAACGAGACGGCAGCCAGCTCGCAATCAAGCGATCCTATACAGGAAAAGATCGGAAATTTTTGGAAGAGTGGCATGGACACGTTGCAGATTGAAAAAGATAAATTAACACCTATCCAGCCTCTGCTGGATCAAATCTCCAGAATTGAAAATCTTGCATCGCTCAGTCAGATAATGGCGGAATTGAAATCAAAAGGTGTCAGTTGTTTTTTCACAGACTATGCCGGACAGGATAATAAGCAGAGCGAGGTCATAACCTATTTTATCACCCAGGGTGGAATTGGACTTCCGAACCGGGATTACTACTTTAATAAAGATGACCGGAGCACCCGCATTCGTAATGAATACAAAGTCCACTTGTTCAGGATATTTAAAATTGCAGGAAGTGATTCTGCGAAAGCATCGAAACAAACAGCTAATGTTTACAGAATAGAAAGTGCAATGGCGTTGGCATCCCGGAAACTGGAAGACCTAAGAGACCCTTATGCCAACTATAACAAAATGTCGATATCTAATCTAAAATCAATGGCGCCGTCAGTTGATTGGAAGAAATGGATGGTTGATTCAAAAATTAACAGTATTGATTCTGTAATTGTTGGTCAGCCTGAGTTTTTCTCGGCCTTAGATAAAATGATGAAAAAAGAATCCATTGAAAGCTGGAGGGATTATTTAACATGGCATGTTCTGGACTCATACGCTCCGTATTTACATAAAGCCATGGTTGATGAAGACTTCAATTTCAATGGCAAAATTCTGCGGGGAGCCAAACAATTGCGACCTCGCTGGAAACGGGTACTGAGGGCGGAAGAGGAAGCCATCGGTGAAGCATTGGGGAGACTTTTCGTAAAAGAATATTTCAATGAAAATGCAAAAAAACGATACTCCGATCTTGTAGAAGCAATTCGCGGCGCATTAAAAGATCGCATTCAAAATCTCACCTGGATGAGCGACTCAACAAAACAAAAAGCCTACGAAAAACTGGCGTCGATTAAAAAGAAAGTCGGTTATCCGGATAAATGGAAAGACTTCTCCGAGCTGGAAATTGACAAAGGATCATATGTTCTCAATTTGATTCGTTCCAACGAATGGTGGCAACGTTATTCTGTTGCGAAAATTGGCAAACCTGTTGACCATGATGAATGGTATATGACACCACAGACCTATAACGCTTACTATGATCCCTCTAATAACGAAATTGTTCTTCCCGCAGGAATTTTTATTGTGCCTGGATACAGTGATGAAGAATTGGATGATGCGCTTGTCTATGGCTATGCTGGTGCCTCAACGATCGGCCACGAAATCACCCATGGATTTGATGACGAAGGAAGGCAATACAACGCGCAAGGAAATCTTAAAGCCTGGTGGACAAAGGAAGATGAAAAAAAATTCAAGGAACGGGCTGTCGTGATGGTGGAGCAGTTCAATGCCTTTACACCTGTCGACACAGCTCATATAAACGGTGAGGCCACATTAGGGGAAAATATCGCTGATCTGGGCGGTATCCTATTGGGATTGGAAGCCTTTAAAAAAACAGACGCGTTCAAAAAGAATGAGAAAATTTTTGGAATGACGCCCCTCCAAAGATTTTTCCTAGGCTATTCATTATCCTGGGCCGGCGGCACCCGGGAAGAAAATCTTGCAAATCAATTACTTACCGACGTTCACGCGCCGGAAAAATATCGGGTTAACGGACCATTTGTCAACATAGACGGTTTTTATGAAGCATTCGGAATTAAATCAGGTGATCCCATGTTTCGTGCAGACAGTCTACGCGTCAAAATCTGGTAGAACAGCAGTAAGGGTAGATTTTTCTAATATCTTTGATCGTTAATTTATTAAACATTATTTATGGCGAACTATGATTTGATTGTTATCGGTTCTGGCCCAGGAGGCTATGTTGCAGCGATTCGCGCTTCTCAACTGGGGTTGAAGGTGGGTGTGGTAGAAAAAGCGGAACTAGGCGGCATTTGTTTAAACTGGGGATGTATCCCCACGAAGGCGTTGTTAAAAAGCGCTAATGTTTTCGAATATATTCAGCATGCTACTGACTACGGAATCAATGTTAAAGAAGCTTCACCAGACATGACTGGAATGGTCAAGAGAAGTCGCGACGTAGCCGCAGGGATGAGCAAAGGAGTTCAGTTCCTTTTCAAAAAAAATAAGATCGATCAGATTGTAGGCTTTGGCAAATTAAAAAAAGGTGGCAAAGTAGAAGTTACTGATGCTGCTGGAAAGAAAACGGACTATGAAGCCAAACATATTATTGTGGCAACCGGGGGCCGCTCCCGCGAGCTGCCTAATCTTAAGATAGATGGCAAGAAAATTATTGGATATCGTGAGGCGATGGTTTTACCACAACGTCCGCAGAAGCTACTTGTCGTAGGGTCAGGAGCGATTGGAGTTGAGTTCGCATACTTCTATAGCACGATCGGAACAGAAGTTACCATCGTTGAGTTTCTACCTAGAATCGTACCGGTTGAAGACGAAGAAGTTTCAAAACAGCTCGAGCGCTCTTTCAAGAAAGCAGGTATGACCATTTATACCAACTCAGAAGTAACGAAAGTGGATACAAGTGGTAAAGGATGCGTATCCACTGTAAAGACACCTACCGGGGAAATTAAGATTGAAACCGATATTGTGCTTTCAGCGGTCGGAGTGGCCACAAATCTTGAAAACATCGGGCTTGAAGAAGTCGGCGTAAAAACAGAGAAGGGAAGAGTTTTAGTAGATGACTTCTATAAAACAAATGTTTCAGGAGTATATGCGATCGGTGATATTGTGAAAGGTCCCGCTCTTGCTCACGTAGCTTCCGCCGAGGGTATTATTTGTGTTGAAAATATTGCCGGCAAGAAGCCTGAACCATTGAATTACGGTAATCTTCCGGGATGTACATATTGTTCGCCTGAAATTGCGTCTGTTGGGATGACGGAGGAGCAGGCGAAGAAAGCCGGATATGAAATCAAGGTTGGTAAATTTCCATTCAGCGCATCAGGAAAAGCCAAAGCCGCAGGCGCATCTGATGGCTTTGTTAAAGTTATTTTCGATGCGAAGTACGGCGAGTGGCTGGGTGCTCACATGATTGGTCACAATGTAACGGAGATGATTGCCGAAGTTGTGTCTGCACGCAAGCTGGAAACAACAGGACATGATGTTATCAAGACTGTTCATCCGCATCCAACGATGAGCGAAGCAATAATGGAGGCAGCTGCTGCTGCGTATGGAGAAGTGATACACCTTTAACAAAAGGATACTCGACAAAACACCCGGGGCACAAACGTTCCGGGTTTTTTTATGACTAAAAATACTTTGTGAACCTTATTTTGATTGAAAAGGGTGTACCTGGCGTAAAATGTATTTCTGAAACAGGTAATGCCTCATTCTTTAATCTTGATTCTGTATCAAATTGTGCTTCCTTCCACTCATGATTGAATAGATTTTCTACTGAAACCCCGATATCATAACCAGGACGCGAGTAGCTAACAAGTGCATCCGCTATAACATATCCTTTTGCAACAACAGTATTATTCTCATTTGCTGGACGGTCGCCGAGGTAACGATAACGAACACTTCCGTTAAAACCGTTGACATTGCGAAAGCTAAAACCACCAATACTTGTAATCGTTGGTGCAAGTGGAATATAGTTTTCACCTTCAGGAAGTCCCTTTGCACGTGGCCTCGTCGCATTCAGGTCGCCATCCAGAAATAACCACGATGTTAGTTGGTATCGAACTGAAAAATCAATTCCCTCGCGCTGGGATTTTCCGCTTGGTTCAACGATGCCATCATCACCAACGTAAACAAATTCCTGATCGAGGTCGAGACGCCAAAGCGCGGTATGAACGAGCAGTTGACGAGTAATCTTTATGTCGGCGCCTACATCCATGCTGTAAGCCCTTGGCAACGTTTCTTTCCCTGACTGAGCCACCACAACACGAGCATCATTTGAATGAAATCCTGTACCCGATCGAAAAAATAAGTTAACGTTCCTGGATGCCTGATAACTGACATTAAGTTTGGGACTGACTATAGACTTGTCAACCGCGGCGGGCTGCGCCAAAGAAAGTTTGTCGTTGTAAGCGAAATGAAAATAATCAAACCGTACAGCACCATTAATCGAAAGCTTATCTGTCACGGAAAGTGTTTCACTCCAGAATCCATTCACATTCGCTTCGTTGATATCTCCACGCTTGATATCGTTCAGAAAATCTCTTTTTACCGTGTGTGACAGTGCGATGTTGCTTATTACGTCATAACGAAGCCCCGCCCCTATTTCACTCTTCAAATTTCTTCCAAGCAACGTCGAAGAATGTGTGTACCTGCTTTTGTATCCATAGACCCAACGATCTTCCTGTTGATGAATCTGATCACCATTGACGGAGTCTTTCAAATAAAATGTGAAATTTGAAAACAGGCTGAAATTATACTTGATAGCATAAAGTTGATTTTCCAGAGAAGAGCCGTTTCCAAGATCGTGTACCGATTTTACATATGCGTTGAAGCGTCCGGTTCCTCCACCTTCTGTTGGATCCAATGAGCCGTATCGATTGATAAGACCTGATTCTACGGCGCGATCCGGAATCTGCCCGCTTGCATCCCAATGACTATCAAATGCTGACAGGCTTGCTGTAAGCTTTGTTTTTTCACCAATCTGCGTATTGAATTTTGTTTGAATATTAAATCTCGTGAATCGCTGATTACTAATAAAGAAACCATCTGATCTATAAAATTCAGATGCAACGTACGCAGACGACTTCTCCCCCTTCATTGGAATATTAACACCAGCAACGGCTCTCCCCGATCCAAAGGACCCTCCCTCAACTTTGAAAAAGTTTCTATCAAGTTTATTTTTTGTTTGAAACGCAACATAACCTGCTGTATTAAGATCGCCTTTGTCAGCGAAATATGGACCTTTGTCAAAGTCAACGTAGCCCACAACCTCTGGGATAAGAAAATGCAAATCCGCATAGCCTTGTCCGTGAGCATGTGATACCATATTTACTGGCATTCCATCCACCTCAACATTTATGTCCGTTCCATGATCGGCATCAAAACCTCTAAGAAATATCTGTTCAGCTTTCCCTCCGCCAGCGTGCTGGGCGATGAATAATCCCGGAACCATTCTTAATATATCTTGCGAAGTATTGATCGGGCGAAATTTTATATCAACCTGCGAAAGAGTATTAACGGGGCGATCCTGAGATGCAGTGACGAGTACATCTCCCAGTTGAACTCCTCCACTTATGAGCTTTGGTGATATGATTGTGGTTTTTTTATCCTTTATCTCAATGGAAATTGTTTGTGTCACATATCCGATAAATGAAATATCCAATTGATACGCTCCAACAGGAATATTTACAAGTCTGAAATTTCCCGACTTATCAGCAATGGTTCCCTTCCCTGTTCCGTGAAAAACAATGTTAGCACCAATCAATGGTTCGTTGTTATCATCCACCACTGTTCCCTGCAAAGTCCCTTGTGAAAAAGCTGTGATACTTAGAAAAAACAAAATAGATTGAATCGAAAATGTTTTCACAAATCAGGTGTTAACCTTCGATTTGAAATTTTATTTTCTTTGCAATGGCCGGCCCGAGCTCGAATGAACTTTCTTCAGCCTTCTCAAAACAACGTCGTGCTTCTTTCTTCATCCCGTTAGCCTGATAGATCATTCCAAGGTGATACAAAGCATCAGGCTCGTGGGTTTGATTTTCTATACGCTCCTGTGCAATTGCCAACGCTTGACTAACGTCTCCTTTTTGAAAATATCCCCAGGCAAGGAGGTCATAAGATTGTGGGGTAGGTCTGTTTTTAATTTCTTTTTCGGCTATCGCAATGGTGGCGGATGGATTCGAAAATTCCTCTGCTTCCAGTATTGCCAGGTATTTATTGTACATGTCGCCATACTTCTCAGATCTGGCAGAATTTGTGAACAAATCCAGTTGTTTCTTTTTTTCATCATTGTCATTCTCTGCCCCCGCGATCTGCGCAAGCAATAGATGCATGTCAGGTGTTGCGCGTTTTGGTGCGATCAGAGTTATAATTCTTTTTGCTTCTGCATAATTTCCATCATGAGAAAACGCGATCCAGGCTATGCCCTTCAATGCATAATCATAATCTGGGTTCTCTTTTAATACGGCAAGATAAGCGTTGTAGGAATCTTTTACCCGGCCTCCGTGACCGTACATATCACCAAGATTAGATTGTGTCCATAAGAATAAAGCCGGACTATCTTTTGTTTGCTCAATGATTTTCTCCATCAGCACAATGGCAGAATCCAACTTGCCTTCATGATCTTTTAATTTTGCTTCGCGGATCACATAAGGGAAAAAATTCTTGTTCGTAAACTGGCTCATGGCATACTCAGCACCAGCATAATCTCCCAGTTCAAGATTAACATCTACCAGCATGTATAAAGACGCCGCTTTTCCTTCCCCGATTTTAAGTGCCGTATCGATTTCCGCTCTTGCTTCACGAAACTTATGTTGAGTGATCGCATTTGCTGCAAGGGCTCGGTGGACAGATGCGTACGGCAATTTATTTGAGAGTATCAATCTGTAGATACTGTCCGAAGCCTCAATATCTTCAATTTCTCCATTCATCATGAATCGAGAAGAAAGAAGGCCCGCCAACTTCATTCGATACGCCTCTCCGTCGGGAACTTCTTCCAATTTCTTTAGCCAGAAACTCATTTCTTCATTACACTTTTTAAGACCTTCATTGGCGCTTCTATTGAGGTAAATCTCATAGTCAGCGGGATTGATTATTTTCTCCTCACTTTTTTGTTTGGAACAACCAATAACAAATGACAGGATAAGCAGTGTGCAGATGGCAGAAACTGGTTTCATGGATTTGGTAGTTTTAATAAGTAAAAACCCGGAGGAATACCTCCGGGTTAATTCAAGACTTAGTTGGCAACTGCCAGGTATGGAAACGTTGTGAGAAACGCTTTATCGTTAGCATTTACGTGATCATCAGTCAATGCAGGATTTTGAGAATTGGTTGGACCACCAAAGATCAAAATCAGTTCTACGGTGATAACGTCATCGTCAAGCTTCCGGCCTGTCAATACATTAGTACCATCATAAAACGTGGTTGGACCATTAAGTGATACTGTTAATACGTCTGTCGCAAGAACACCTGTAAAAGCCGTTGCATCAAGACCCAACAAATTTGTTGTATACCCTGCGTTTAAGGCTAGCAATTGTGTTTTAAATGCTGAAGCAAAAGCGGCGCCTTGTGCTGAAGGAATCGTTGTATTGAACTGGTCCTTATTTGCCGATACCACGAACACCGTATTGATCGCGGGTCTTGCCATTTGATCTTCCTGATTGTAAGTAACTACGGGTGAAGGATCATTTTTGCTGCTACACGCGCTGATCGCCAATAGAAGACCAAGCGCAGCAATTGAAAAATATTTTGTTTTCATAATTCTTTTCTTGTTAGTTGATAGGTGACTTAGATTTTGCGATTTGAAGTTGCC